>BDTR01000045.1 GCA_002897775.1 bacterium BMS3Bbin08
ATCTGGACGGCGCCGCGCCTTCGGGCAGGAAACCCCAGGATGTGATCGGGTTCAACGCCAGGGGGCTGGCCACCACCTCGCAGGACCGGACAATATGTGTGTTCACGGATTCAGACGGAGACGGGGAGTCAGACAGCAATCCGGATTTTGACTGTATCGTAATATCACAGACAAGAACCAATATCGGGCAATTAAACTCTCAGATTGCACAGATTCCGGGAAATTGTAACAATGCAAATTGTATCGCGAAATAACAGAGGTTTGACGCTGGTTGAAATCCTGGTGGCGCTGGTGATCACGCTCGTGGTCTTTCTGGGGCTGATGCAGACAGCCATGCTCTCAATGGATGTGAACACCAATAACCAGCTAAGGGAAGAAGCGGTAAGCATAGCCGAACGGAGGATCAGGGAACTCAGGGATTTGTCAGGGGGCAATCTGACGCCGACGGCCGTCACCCCATGGCCGCAGGAAGCGGTTTCCGTTAATTTCAGGAATTTCGCGAACCCCGTACCCTATACCGTGGATATCACAGTTGTAAATATCGGCACGGCCCCGGACATTACGGCAAAGCAGATAGGTATCGTGGTCACGTGGCAGGTCCCCAAATCGCCGGGAGTTAATCTCACTCATCGGATCTCCACTTTAAAGAGGTTATGATGCTAAAGAAACAGTCCGGCTTCAGCATGATAGAACTTTTGATAGCAATGACATTGTTTCTTGTTGTCATTATCGCGGCCACCGGTGTTTTCGCGCCGCTGCTCATGTCGAGCAAACAGCAGGCCAGCAAGATAGAAACAGACATAGAGGGCATTGTAGGGCTTGATATTCTGCGGCGCGATATCAAGCAGGCTGGCATAGGCCTTCCGTGGGACCTCAACGGGGCCGTTTATCTGGAGGCAGACAATACTCAAAATGTAACTCTACAGGATGAAGAGTGGTATAATGATTCTCCAGGTAACGTACCCAGGGCCTTAGTCAGCGGGAACGATGACGGTGACGGAGTACAGGGATTACAGGGACTACCAGCCGCAAGTGACGTGCTTGTCATTAAATCCGTAATTATCGCGGGAAATGACGTCTCCCGGAAATGGGCGCATGTCAATCAGAATAACATAGTTAATGAGTGGATTCCCGATACAGACAAGCTTGAAACAGACAACAGGGTAATTGTTCTGATACCGGGAGAAACAAGGAAACTGCACGTGAAGTTTGGCGGTTCGTTTACCACCAGCTATGTTGATAACGATCCCGGCGATGACGCGCTGGCTGACGATGCTTTTAAGGCGCCTGACGCCGAGAGACAGTACATTGTATACGGCGTCGCCGAACCGGCAAACCCGGTAAACACAGCCTTACGGATGCCGTTTAACAGAGCGGACTATTATGTAAGGACGCCGGCGTCAGGAATGCCGGAGCGGTGCGCCCAGGGCACGGGCATACTTTACAAGGGAGTACTTATCCAGCGCACCGGCGCATCAAATGGCGGAGGATTGAATGAACTCCCCATAATCGACTGCGTCGCGGATATGCAGGTTGTTTACGGGGTGGACAATGACGATGACGGTGACTTCGAAAACCCTGCGGTCTATTTCGGCTCTACTGATTACTATACTGATGATTTTTCCCTGAACCTGACATCGGCAGAGGATGTAAGGAACATAAGACAGGTCAGGGTTTATATTCTCGCGCAGGAGGGACAGCGGGACCCGGGTTTTACATTTAATAATTTTACGTGTGCCGGCAATTGTATTAAAGTAGAAGACTCTACTGTTGCCGGATTAGGCAGGGACTTTGACCTGACGGCCATTACTGACTGGGCGAATTACAGGTGGAAAGTATATTCTCTGGTGGTAAAGATTGAGGGATGAGGTAAATATGATTAAAGACAGAACACAGAACACAGAGCACAGAGCACAGAGAATGGGGAGGCAGAAGGCAAAGGCAGAAGTTGGGAAGAAAAGAACCCGGGCTCTGAACTATAACCTACTGGATGAAAAAGGCATCGCGCTGGTACTGGTACTGGTGTTGTCCCTGATCGCCCTTTCGATCACCGCGGCTCTGCTGTTTATGGCGTCGCAGGAGACAAGGTTCTCCGGCTTTCAGAAAAGATATAAATCAGCGCTTGAGGCAAACCTGGGCGCCGCCGAGATTTTTGAGCATATGGTGATTCTGAGGCAGAAAGTCGATATGGATGCGTTCATAATCGATTTGAACACTGCCAACCCTAACTTCTACGCCACTCTTTATGAAGATAACAATTGCACAGGTTCGGACGTCTTTACAACATCTTATACAGGAATAGAAACAAAAATAAGAACGCCGACCAATAACAATGACGGGACCGCGCAGTGGTCGGCGGCGTGTAACAGGTCCATAACAATTGACGCGTTAGACAACACTACCTATGATTTCAGCATAGATCTCGGCGCAAACCCGGTTTACCGGGCCTATGCCAAGATCGTCGATACCGCGGAAGGTAACGCGGCCGAGGACAGGGATTTGATAAAACAGAGTGTTGAAAAGAGCGAGGATGTGGCCAGCCCTCATCTTGGATACCTGTACAGCATAGAAGTGCTGGCCCAGGACCTGAATAACCCAAACGAGCGCGCCAGGACCTCGATCCTGTTTGAATATTAACAGCCCCTGTTAACGGAGTGAGCGTGAGAATTTTTTATATTTATTTGATCCTGTCCATTTTCTTTCTGACTTCCTGTTCGCGTGAAGAGCAGGAAGTCATGCAGGCCCGGCCTGTTTCTGAAAAAGAGACGCCTGCCCCGGCCGGGAAAACAGGGCGGACCGAAGCAGATGACGCCGCGTATTCCCTGACGCTTATCCCGAGGATCGCCTATCGGAATTCCGTTTTGCGCGTGACTTCCAACAGGGTCAAACTTCCGGAAGACGGGATCCGGTGGCTCAGGAACGGAAAGACTGTCGAGGGGGAGTCCGGGATACAGTTCTCACCCCTGAAGGTTGTGAAAGGCGATACCATAGAGGCCGCGGCGCAGGTGGATAATAAAGAGATGTTTTCCAATGCCGTAACCATCAGAAACAGTCCGCCGCGGATAACGGGTTTTCGCGAGGATTCCGGGGGATATGTCACCGGGGACCCGCTTGAGGTTGACGCTGAGTGGAAAGACATTGACGGTGACGATGTTGAGATCACTTACGAATGGACCAGAAACGGCGAGCCCGTCGGCAGCGGCCGGAGGATCGAAGGGACCTTTAAAAGAGGCGACAGGCTCGTTATCACAATAACGCCTTTTGACGGAGAGGACTATGGACGGCCGGCAGTGCTGAACAGGGTGATACAGAACATGTCGCCGAAGATCGAACAGGACCTGACATATGATTTTGACGGCAAGGTATTCACCTCTCAGGTCAGGGCCGTTGACCCGGACGGCGATACCCTTTCTTATCAGCTTGATTCAGCGCGGGAGGGGGTAAAGATCGGTCCCGCGACCGGCCTGATCACATGGAACGTTCCCGAAGGTTTCCTCGGCGACGTGCCAGTGACGGTTTCCGTGACAGACGGTCATGGCGGAGAGTCAAGCCGGGAGCTTATCCTGACGATCGCGGAGGAAAACTGACATGCTGTACTGCTCTTTGATCATGGACGGAATAAACAGGCCCAGGTCATGGCGGGCGGTCCTTTTGAAAAAAATATTGTTCAATTGACCTTTTTGCTGGTATAATAAATATATATGAAAAGAAACGGGTTTACATTGATTGAACTTCTTGTCGCGATGTCGATCGTGGCGATTCTGGCCGCCATCTCACTGAGCGCGTACGTCGGCGTGTCCAAGCGGGCGGACCGTTCGGAAGCCTACACAAACCTTGAGGCCCTGAAACTGCTTGAGGACCAGTTCTTCGCGGACGCCGGCCGTTACCCGAACCCGAGCGGGATTACATGCGCGAAAGACAGGCCTCAGAATGTTGGCTACATCCGGCAGGGCGGCAGTACTGCTGACTCAGCTGAGGCCCTTCCCAACTTCAGACCTGGAGCCGGCGGTAACTTCAGCTATTGCATTGAGAATAATATAGACTTTAACGGAGCCGCCCTTGTGCCGTGTTTCAGGGCACGGGCTTTTGGCAATAGCGATACAAGGGTTGACGGCGATACGTTCGCGATAGACTGCGATAACGAAAGAAATTTCTAGAGCCGGTAAATGCCGCCATACCGACGAAGGCCCCGGCTTTTCAGCATAAAAAGGCCTGTTCCGCGTTTTAAAATTAACATTCTCCCTCTGCCGGGCAAAAAAGACGTTTCCGCGTTGAACTATACGTTGGGATTAATTATTATATAAGTAAAGAGATCCGGATAAACCGAGGAGGTCATTTAATGCTGAAAAACTGCTGGGAAATAAAAAAGTGCGGACGTGAAGAAGGCGGTGAAAAGGTGGTGGAACTGGGTCAGTGCCCGGCTTACCCTGCCCACGGGCATTCATGCTGGATAATTGCCGGCACATTCTGCAAAGGCCAGATCCAGGGGACTTTCGCCCAGAAGGAAAAACTCTGCGTGATCTGCGAGGTCTATAAAAAGTACTCTACTTCTTTTGGGGAAGAGAAGGAAAGTCTCCGCGAAGAGTATCCGGAGGAGTTCGACGCCTGTGAAAAGTTCCTCAGAGACATGAGGGACAAAAAATAACGGTTTTTTAAGGCCGCCTGTTAATAGCCTTCAGGAAATTTTTTGTTTCAGGCGATATATCCCCGGATAATATCGCGGAACTCACTGCGGCGGCGTCCGCGCCTGCCCTCAATATGTCAGGGACGTTCTCAATGGCTATACCGCCTATTGCTACTACGGGTATGCTGACGCGCTCTGTGACAGTCTGAAGGGCCCTGACGCCTTTGGAAGCGCCCGCGTTTTTTGTAGCCGTAAGGAATACAGGGCCAAAACCAATGTAATCAGCCCCCAGCCTCTGAGCCTCAA
The DNA here is from genome assembly GCA_002897775.1 of bacterium BMS3Bbin08. GTDB lineage: Bacteria > Nitrospirota > Thermodesulfovibrionia > UBA6902 > BMS3Bbin08 > BMS3Bbin08. The sequence continues at coordinate 4,931 of BDTR01000045.1, forward strand.
CTGCCTGTTTCAGGCTGTGCGTTGAGATGCCTATAATACCGCGCCTTCCAAGTATTTTTCTGGCTTCGTGTATCGGCATGTCATCCTGCCCAAGATGCACTCCATCCGCCCAGACCGCGAGCGCGATATCGACATGGTCATTTATAATGAAAAGCGCCCGGTACCTTCGCGCGAGCTTCCGGATCTTAAGGGCCTCTTTGCAGATCTCTTTTTTTGTGAGTTTTTTTTCTCTTAGCTGGATTACGCGGGCGCCTGCCTTTAATGTCCGGATGGCAGCCTCAGCATGGCTGAGACCTGAAACGGCCCTGTCGGTGATAATGTATAGTCTTTTATTCCGGGGGAAGAGATTTTTCAAGATACTGATTGCCGGTCACGGCTTACTTTTTATTATTGTTGAATTTCTCGAGAAAATGCGTATTGAAGTTTCCCGCAAGGAAATCAGGGTTATCAAGTATCTTCAGGTAAAAAGGTATTGTGGTGTTTATCCCCTCGATTATGAACTCACCGAGGGCCCTGCGCATTCTTGTGATCGCTTCGTCCCGGGTCTTGCCGCAGGTTATGACCTTCGCGATCAAAGAATCATAGTGTGACGGAACGACCCATCCCGAATACGCGACCGTGTCGACCCTGACCCCCGGGCCTCCCGGAGGTATGAATGATATGATCTTGCCCGGACATGGAATGAACTTCTCAGGGTCCTCCGCGTTTATCCTGCATTCAATGCTATGTCCCGTGAGTTTGATATCCTGCTGTTTATAGGAAAGCTCCTCGCCCGCGGCAAGCTTTATCTGCTCTTTTACTATATCAACGCCCGTGATCATCTCGGTGACAGGGTGTTCGACCTGCACCCTGGTGTTAATTTCCATAAAGTAAATATTGCCGTTGTTGTCCACTATGAACTCAATAGTGCCGGCATTCCTGTATTTCATTGCCCTTGCCGCCTTTACCGCGAGGTCACCGATCTTTTTCCTGAACCTGGGCGTGGAGAAACTGTAAGGTGATTCTTCGATCAGCTTCTGGTGCCTGCGCTGGACCGAACAGTCGCGTTCACCAAGATGCACTACGTTCCCCCTGTTGTCAGCAAGGATCTGGACCTCAATATGCCTCATTTCCGTAATGTATTTTTCAACATACAGGTCGCCCTTGCCGAAAGCGGCCATTGCCTCCCTCTGTGCCATGTGAAAGGCGTTCTCTATTTCCTTCTCATCATAGACTATCCTCATCCCCTTGCCCCCGCCTCCGGCAGAGGCCTTGATGATCACCGGAATGCCGATCTTTTTTATTATTTTCCGGACCTCTTTTTCATCATGAACAGTGCCGTCGCTGCCCGGAACGACCGGCACGCCCTTCTGCTTCATTGTACGCCGCGCTTTGGCCTTGTCGCCGCCAAGCCGTATGTTCTCGGTTGACGGGCCGATAAAAGTTATGCCTGATGTTATGCAGGCCTCTTCAAAATGCGGGTTTTCCGCCAGAAAGCCATATCCCGGATGAATGGCCTCGGCGTCGGTTATTTCAGCGGCGCTGATGATCGCCGGAATATTCAAATAGCTTTGAATGGAAGGCGCGGGTCCTATGCAAATGGCCTCGTCAGCAAGCTTTATATGAAGAGAGTCTTTTTCAACGTCGGAATAAACGGCCACTGTCTTTATGCCCAGCTCACGGCATGCCCTTATGACCCTGACCGCGATTTCCCCCCGGTTGGCTATGAGGATTCTTTTAAATAATGGCATTTTTGGATTGTAAATTGCTGATTGTCGATTGCCGATTTTTGATTGATGACTGCATAATGACTTATTTTTTTAAATATTTTTCCTTTCAATCGTCAATTGTCATTCATTAAGAGAGGGCTCTATGAGAAACAGAGGTTCTCCGTATTCCACCGGCTGGCCGTTCTCAATAAGTATCTTTGACACAATGCCGTCAACTTCGCTCTCTATTTCATTCATGAGCTTCATTGCCTCCACAATACACAGCACGTGACCTTTTTTGACGGCTGTGCCGACCTCAACGAACGGCGGCGCCTCGGGAGCCGGGGACCTGTGGAATATTCCCACTATCGGTGAAGTTATTGAAACGTGTTTATTCCCTTCATCAGTTTCCTGCTTTGCCTCTGCAGCAGCAGGCGCTGCGGGCTGACTGCCCGGCGGGGTCGCGTCGTATGAGGAAAGGAACCGCTCTCTCTTGATCTTAAGTTTTTCTCCGTCCCTTTCGATCTGAAGCTCTGTAATATCCGTACCGCCAAGGAGTTCCAAAAGCTGTTTTATCTCATCAAGCTCCATTATTTCACCCTTTCCACATATTCTGATGTTCTGGTGTCTATTTTTATGATGTCCCCCTCATTTAGGTGAAAAGGAACCTTGATCGTGACCCCGGTCTCCATGACAGCGGGTTTGCTTCCGCCGCTGGCTGTATCACCCTTTACACCCGGAGCGGTCTTGGCGATCTCCAGTTTAACAAAGATCGGCAGTTCCACGGTCAGGGGAGAACTGCCGTAATACAGCACCTTAACCACCATATTGTCTTTTAAGAACTTCCTGCTGTCGCCAAGCTGATCAGGGCTCAGGGGGAACTGTTCGTAGGTCCCGGTATCCATGAAGAAGTACATGTCGTCCTGTATGTACAGAAACTGCATTGATCTTTCCTCAAGGTTCGGGGTCTCAAGCTTTTCACCGCCTTTAAAAGTGTCCTCAATAATGCTTCCGGTCCTTAAGTTCTTCATCTTTGTGCGGACTATCGCGCCGCCTCTGCCCATTTTAACGTGCTGGAAATCAATGACCTCGTAAGGGTCTCCCTTGTATTCTATTTTTGAGCCTTTTCTGAACTCACTCGTTGATATCAATGTTCTGCTCCTTGTCCCCCTGTTTTCTTTGTGAAAACAAAGAAGGGGGACTGATTACACTGATTTTAAAAGACGATTACACAGATACTTTTATATTATCTTAAGTTTTCTGGGCAGGGTCGTAAGGACCTCTGCTCCGCTATTTGTTACATGTACCATGTCTTCTATTCTCACCCCGCCGGTATCCGGCAGGTAAATGCCTGGCTCAATGGTGAATATCATGCCTGCTTCCACGGTTTTCCTGCTCCGCCATGATATAAAAGGCTTTTCATGGACTGCCAGCCCCACACCATGACCTGTTCCGTGCCCGAAATGCTCCCCGTAACCCATGCGCCTGATATATCCCCTGGCCGCCGAGTCAATTGCCGAGGCCTTTACCCCCGGCTTTATTGTATCCATGGCCCTTTTTTGCGCGGCAAGCGCGACAGAGTACATTTCAAGCTGTTTCACCGGATGCCTTCCTTTCAGAGCAACCATCCTTGTCATATCTGAATAGTACCCCTCACATTCGCCGCCCCAGTCAAAAAGGATGCAGTCCCCTTTTTTAATTACCCTGCTGGTTGGCTTTGCGTGAGGAAGGGCTGACATAAGACCAGACGCTACTATAACCCCAAAAGGCGTCATTTTGCAACCTTCTTCTTTGAGCAATCCCTCGAGCTTTACGGCGAGCTTTTGTTCTGTCGCGCCGGTTTTTATATGGGGCAAGAGCCTGCGGAAGGCCTTTTCAGCCCGCCGCACGGCCTTTTTAACGTAAAACAGCTCTGTTTGAGATTTTATTATTCTGAGGTCCTCCACTGTATCGGTCAGGGGCTTGAGCTTTATATGTTTGCGTTTGAGGTCCTTATAGGTCTGAAAACTTACATTGTGGGCTTCAAATCCAAGTTTTTTTACTCCAAACTCGTGGACCAGGTCATTTACAGTGTCAGTTTTTTTAGAAGCGGCAACTCTGACAATACACCCTTCTACTTCTTTTTTTGCCTGTTCCTGATAGCGGAAATCAGTGACAAAAACAGAGTGTTTTTTTGTGATAAAGAAAAACCCTGAAGAGCCCGTAAACCCGGTGAGATATCTGAGGTTGATGATGTCAGTGACCAGGACCCCGTCAACGCCAAGTTCAGGGAGCTTTTTTTTAAGAAGCGCTCTTTTTTGCATTTGCTATAAAAGCCGCGGCTCTCAGACCCAGCAGATAGCTTTCAGAAGCAAAACCCGAGATCTGGCCCGACGCGGCAGGCGCTATAAGGGACCGCCGCCTGAATTCCTCGCGCTCATGGATATTGGACAGGTGGACCTCGACAGCGGGTATGTTGACGGCGGCTATGGCGTCCCTGATGGCGATGCTCGTGTGTGTGTAAGCGGCTGGATTGATCACAATGGCGCTGTAGCGCCTCGCGCTCTGTATCAGATCAACTATCTCGCCTTCATGGTTGGACTGATGGATAACCAGCTCCAGGCCCAGTTCAGCGGCAAGCGTGTTCAAAGAATCATTGATCTCATCTAAAGTCTTACTGCCGTATATATTGGTTTCCCTTGAACCGAGGAGGTTAAGATTAGGCCCGTGGATGACCAGGATTTTCATAATTATTATCCCCTGTCCCGTTCTTCTTTTATTTTAATGAGCATTTGAAGTTCCTTATGTCTTTGCATTATCTGTTCGTTGCCCGGGTCTGACGAAAGTATCTCCTTATAAATGTTCATGGCCTTATCGTATAAATCCTGAGAAATAAAAATATCAGCCATTGTGGCAGTGGGCATTGATATTACAATTGTATCATCTTCACCCCTGCCGGCGTCCTGCTCCTCCTGAGGTTCTTTAGCCGCGGACCCTTCAATATGTTTCTCTACGGTCTTTCTGTATTCCTCAAGCTCAGGGCTTACAGGTTCTCCCGCAGGCAAAAGCTTTTCAGGGATTTCCACCCCCAGGTCAGCTCCGTCGACCTCTTCATTTATTTCATATACAGGGGTTTTTTCTGTCTCGCCTTCTTCCGGCGCGGTGTCCGACATCTCAGGTCTTAGCTCCTGCAGGGCTTTTTGCGCCTCTTCGTCGTCAGGGTTCAGGCCCAGAACTATCACGCATTGCTCAACCGCCCGGTCATCCTCTCCCTGCTTCTTATATATTTCCGCGAGCCTTTTGTGAGCCAGGAGATTGTCGGGCGTCAGTTTGACAACTTTTTCAAATTCCTCCCGGGCCTCGGCAAGCATGCCTTTGTCAATGTATATCTTGCCAAGGGCAACCCGGGCCGCCGGATAATCCGGCAGTCTTTCCATGGTCTTTAAAAGGACTTCAACGGCGTCATCCGGCAGCCCTCTTTTTTTGTATTCATCCGCGAGCGGCACGACGAGCTTTGAGCCGGGGTCCTTTTCAACCTTTTTCTTTAATTTCTCAAAATCTTCATTTGTCATGGCTGTTGCCGGTCGTATTAAAAAAAAACGGCTAAAGTCAGGCCTTGTCCGGCCGGACCTTTTTGGGTCCGGGAAGCCTGTTCAGTATGATGTCCGCGACTTCCCCTTTTTTCATCAAAGGATGATCTGTTTGTTTTCCTTTTTTGTCGATCAGTGTAACTATGTTAGTGTCCGCGTCAAAACCGGCGCCTTTTTGGCTGATGTTGTTAAGCACTATGAGATCAAGGTTCTTCTGTTTTAATTTTTCCGCGGCTTTTTCGGTATTTTTGGATGTCTCAGCGGAAAATCCGATAATAAAACGGCCGTTCTTTTTCCGCCCTATTTTGCTCAGAATATCAGGCGTCTTTTCCAGATCAATTGCCGTTATCTTTGATTTCGGCAGTTTCGATCTTCGCGCGACGGACGGCGCGAAATCAGACACAGCGGCGGTCATGATAACAGAAGTCGCTTTGGAGAGGTTTTTAAGTACCGCGGCCTGCATCTCAACAGCCCTTTCAACAGGTATAAAGCCGGCTCCCTTTGGGGGTCTAAGACAGACAGGCCCGCTTACAAGAGTTACATCAGCGCCCCTTCTTAAGGCAGCCGCGGCAACGGCATATCCCATTTTTCCTGAAGAACGGTTTGAAATAAATCTTACAGGGTCCAGGGGTTCGCGCGTCGGACCCGCGGTGACAAGAATATTATGCCCCTTCAGGTCTTTGGGCGTCAGGGCTGACCTCACATGCTCCACAATGTCAGCGGTCTCACTCATTCTGCCTGTTCCCTCTTCACCGCACGCAAGGATTCCTGAAGCCGGTCCTATGAAACTGACCCCTGTTTTAGAAAGGTTCCTGAGACTTTTCTGCACGACAGGATGACCGTACATCCTTGAGTTCATGGCAGGCGCTATAAAGGCAGGCCCTTTGTAAGCCAGCCAGAGCGTGCAAAGAAGATTATCAGCGATTCCGCAGGCAAGTTTATTTATCGTGTTCGCGGTCGCGGGGGCGATGATCAATACGTCCGCGTTCCGCGCGAGACTTATATGCTTTACATGTCCCTCAAACGGTTTGATATATACAGGTTTTCCAAGGACTGTTTCAAATGTCATCGGCGGGACAAAGCGGCAGGCCGCTTCTGTCATAATTACCGTAACATCAGCGCCTTCTTCAGCAAGTTTTTTCGCGAGATCAACGGACTTGTACGCCGCTATACTGCCTGTGATCCCAAGAAGGATATTTTTCCCCTTAAGCACAATTGTCAGCCTTTTTCCGGGAAGATTTCCTCTATTGACCTGGTTTCTTCTTTTTCACCTTTTTCATGCAGATATACCTTGAGGTCTTTTTCAAGCGCTGAGAGGTCCTCCTGAAGGGTTTTCTTCTGTCTTGCCTCATCCATCATTTCTTCATAAGTGAGCTTTCCGGCTTCAGCTTTCGCCTTTACCGCTTCTTCACCGGTAAGCACGTTCAGATTGGAGAATATCACTTCTTCAAGAGCTATGGTGGTCACTTTTTTTGATTTTGTCTCAATTGACGGTTTGCCGCCCTGGTACATATCCCGTGCTCTTTTTGAAACCGCGATAACGAGCCTGTAACGGCCGTCGATCTTGTCCCTGTCTGACTCGGCGGGCAATGATATAATATCCATTTTTTACTCCTTTAAAAATTCACATATTTTAAATGAACAGCGAGCGTACCTGCCTGCCCGCCATACTACCCGGCGGGTAAACCGGCAGGCAGGTTCCCCGTGGTCTCGAAGCGAGTCTCAGGTCGAGTCGACTAAACTCCGGGTCGCATCGACTTGCCACAGGGAAGATCAATAACGTATCAATCTTTTATTTTAAGGCTTTTATAAACCCCGCGTCAACCCTGGAGGTCCTCAGCCTTCTGGCTGTTATTATGCTCTCAAGCTCTCTGAGAGCCTTTTTAATATTATCGTTAACAATGATATAATCATATTCTCTATAGCTGGCGATCTCTTTTCGGGCGTTAAGAAGACGTCTCTTTATTTCCCGGTTCATGTCCGACTTTCGGCCCTTTAGCCGCTGTTCAAGTATCTTCATGTTCGGAGGCAGGATAAAGACATATACCGCGTCCGCGAATTTACGCCTGAACTGCAAGGCGCCCTGTGTATCAATATCAAGGATTATGTCATACCCCTTATTGCTTAATTCCTTCAGCCTTTTTGCGGACGTTCCGTACAGATTTCCGTGAACAACCGCCCATTCGGCGAACTCTCCCTTTTTAAGCATTGCCCTGAACCTGTCCTGATTGACAAAACTGTAGTGCACATTGTTCTTCTCCCCTTTACGGGGCGTTCTTGTGGTGTATGACACGGAATGTTTCAGGCGCGGTACGATCCTGCTCACTTCCCGGCAAAGGGTTGTCTTGCCGGCTCCTGACGGAGCTGAGACGATGAACAGCTCTCCTTTGACAGCAGGTTTTCCGCGGGGCTCAGCTCTCTTCATCGTCACATCTTCCTTCCCGGGAAAATCTCTGGGTAATGGTCGCGGCCTGAAGACCTGACATGATTATGTGGTCACTGTCCGTAATGATTATGGCCCGCGTTTTGCGCCCCTGCGTGGCGTCGACCAGCTTGCCTCTTTCCCTTGCTTCCTCACGCATTCTCTTGATCGGGGATGAACCCGGCGTGACTATCGCGATTACCCTTGACGCGGATACAACGTTCCCGAATCCGATATTTATCAGCCCCAGGCCTCTGCCGGATTTTCTCATAATATCTCCCAGGTGTACATCGTCTTTATTGTAAGTTCTGCGTCTGCTCCCTGATCTTTTCAAGCTCATGTTTCATATCGACAACAATACCTGAGATCCCGGCATCGGCCGACTTTGAGCCGATAGTGTTTATTTCCCTGTGCAGTTCCTGGGCCAGAAAGTCAAGTTTCTTTCCGGCAGCGTCACCGCTGTCCAGCAGCTCGCTCATGTGCTTCAGGTGGCTTTTTATCCGCACGATCTCCTCGGTGATATCCGACCTCTCTATCAGGATAGCGGTCTCCTGGATAATACGGGATTCATCGATCGGAACGTTGTTGAGCAGAATTTTTAATTTCTCTTCCAGCGCGGTTCTGGACCCGGCGATGAAATCTTCCCTCTTCCCCTCCAGCTGCGCGAGGTGTTCCTTCAAAAAGCCGAGGCGCTCAGCCATGTCCTTCACAAGGTTTTTGCCTTCCTTTGACCGCGATTTTTTCAGTTCCTCAAGGGCTGTTTCAAGGGCCTCGCGAAAGGCAGGTACTTCCACATCGGGTTCTTCCTGCTGAAAAGTGTCTTTTTGCCGGGCCAGAATGCCTATTCCAATATCTCCGGGGATCGATAGTTCCTCTTTCAGGGAAACAAGCGCGCGGTAATACTCTCTGGCAAAAGACCTGTTAAGCGTAAGCTTGATGTCGTCCGCCTCAGCCTTTGTTACGAATATTTCGATCCGTCCCCGGCTGAAAGCCCGCTTTATGATGTTCCGGATCTCAGGCTCGTAGAAATAGAGATAGGAAGGGACGTTGATCTGCAGGTAAAGGTTTCTATGGTTTGTGGAACGTGTTTCTACCCTGAAGTTGCCGGCGACCCCGCGGCCATAGCCTGTCATTGACTGAATGCACATAGAATAAAACTATAAAATACTCAATGAAATAAGTCAATTGAGAACACGCGTTGAAAGGCAAAAGTAAAGAGTTATGAATTCAGGGCCGGGAGTCAGGAGGTTGAGACCAGTTCCTCGACCTCTTCCTCAATGAACACAGGACTGTCTTTTTCGAGGACTACTCTGATCTTTTTTGTGTTTTTAAACCTGCCTTTAAGGATCTCTTCTGACAGCGGATCTTCAATATATCTCTGGATCGCCCTTCTCATCGGCCTGGCGCCGTAGGCCGGCTGATAATTGTTTGAGATCAGCCAGTCTATGACCTCGTCGTTGAGATCGACGGCAAGGTCCTGGTCAAGCAGCTGCCTGTTCAGTTCATTGACCAGGAGGACAACGATCTTTGACAGATGCTCTTTTTTAAGCGGATGGAACACAACAGTTTCATCAACGCGGTTCAGAAATTCCGGGTTGAAGGTTTTCTTCAACTCGCCCAGTACGTTCTCCCTGATGGTCCTGTAAGTGTCTTCCCAGGTGTTTTTCTGAAAACCCAGGGGTGTTGTTTTTTCAGTGAGTCTCGTTCCAAGGTTCGAGGTCATTATCAATACTGTATTTTTAAAATCAACTTTTCTTCCGAAATTATCTGTGAGCACTCCCTCATCAAGGACCTGGAGAAGCGCGTTGAACACATCAGGATGCGCCTTTTCGATCTCGTCAAAAAGCACTACAGAATAAGGCCTCCTGCGCACGGTCTCGGTCAGCTGGCCGCCTTCCTCGTACCCTACGTATCCAGGAGGCGCGCCTGTAAGGCGTGAAACATTGAACCTTTCCATATACTCGGACATGTCGATCTTGACAAGCGCGCTCTCATCGTTGAACAGGAATTCTGCCAGCGCCTTTGCCAGCTCTGTTTTTCCTACCCCGGTAGGTCCGAGGAAGAAAAAAGAACCAATGGGTCTTTTCCGCGTTTTCAGGCCGGCGCGCGACCTTCTTATCGCCCGCGCGATCGCCAATACCGCCTCATCCTGGGCGATGATCCTTTTATGGAGAGAATCTTCCATACGAAGAAGTTTTTCGGATTCCTTTTCCTCAAGCCTGGAAAGCGGGATACCGGTTATCCTGGAAACCGTGTAAGCAATATCGTCCTCACTGATGACCGGTATATCCTTCCGCTGGTTATCCTGCCATTTTTTGTATAACTCATCGTACAGGTTCTTTACCCTGTCTTCCTCACATTTTATCGAAGCGCTTCTTTCAAAATCATGCAGTTTGACGTAAAGATTTTTTTCCCTGGTAAGCCTTTTCATATCTATCTCTATTTCTTTAAGCTCCGGCGGAACGGTGAACTTCATCAGCCTGATCCTGGCGCCTGTCTCGTCCATAACATCGATCGCCTTGTCAGGAAGGAACCTGTCGGCAATATACCTGTCGGACAGGGATACGCAGGATTCAATGGCCTTCCTGCTGATCTTTACCCTGTGATGGACCTCATATTTGTTTTTCAGTCCATCGAGAATTTTTACTGTTTCCTTTGCGTTTGGCGGCTTAAGGAATATCGGCTGGAACCGTCTCTCAAGCGCGCCGTCTTTTTCTATGTATTTTCTGTATTCACCGGGCGTAGTAGCTCCAATGCACTGGATCTCGCCCCTTGAAAGAGCGGGCTTGAGCATGTTCGAGGCGTCGATCGAACCCTCTGCCGCTCCGGCGCCGACCAGCGTATGAAGCTCGTCTATGAAGAGGATTATATTATTGGCCTGGATGATCTCTTTCATCACCAGCTTAAGTCTTTCTTCAAACTGGCCCCTGTACTTGGTCCCCGCGATAAGAGAACCAAGATCCAGGCTGACGATACGCTTATTAAGAAGGCTCTCCGGTATGTCCTCCGAGACGATCTTCTGCGCGAGCCCTTCGACAATAGCTGTTTTTCCAACACCGGACTCACCTATAATTACCGGGTTGTTTTTGATCCTCCTGCCCAATATCTGCAGGACCCTTTCTATTTCGCTCTTTCTGCCGATCACCGGATCAAGGCTGTCGCTCCTGGCCAGGGCCGTCAGGTCCCTTCCGAATTCATCAAGCGCCGGGGTGTGGCCTTTTTTGTCCCTGAAAGCCTGGGACTGTCCTCTTAGAGCAAGATTGATTGTAAGCTGGCGGGCGCTTAAAATATTAGCGCCCAGACTGCGGAGGATTTTCCCTGCTATGCCCTCCTCTTCCCTGATCAGGCCTATAAGGAGGTGTTCGCTTCCGATATAACTGTGACCGAGAAGCCTGGCTTCCTCAACCGCCAGTTCAAGCACCTTCTTGGCTCTGGGTGTGAACGGTATGTCTCCAAACGTAGGGGCGCTTGAGCCGAGGGGAAGGTTTCTCTCAACCTCGATCCAGAGTTCCTTGGGAGAGAGACCCATTTTTTTCAGGATCGTTACGGGCAGGCTTTCTTCTTCTCTTAATATGGCAAGAAAAAGATGTTCTGTGCCGAGATAATCATTCTGACGTTTTTCAGCTTCTTCCTTGGCGTTAATGATTACCTTGCGACCTCTATCGGTAAATTTTTCGAACATTTTTCCCTCTTAAATTTAATATATCGTTATCCAATGTCTAATGTCAAGCAATGGAACGGCTGAAAACATTCTATGGCAGTGATGAAAACAGAGATTTAAACGATTTGATTATTTGCTTTGGAATTCCTGACGTTTGGCGCTGTGAGGGCTTTATTATATTTTGAAGAAACTAATTGAGGAAGGCCGGACTGTTGAAAGGGAAAACCCGTCCTTTTCCCGCGTCTTGCCGTTACTTGGTGAGAAAACCCTTGATCTCTTCCATGAATTCTTTTATGTCCTTAAACTGTCTGTAGACAGACGCGAACCTTACATAAGCTACTTCGTCCAGACTTTTGAGCCCTGACATTATTTCTTCACCAATCCATGAACTCGGGATCTCCTTCTCACCTGTACCCTGCAGTTTCTTTTCGATCTTTTTTACGAATGCCTCTATTGTATCAACACCGATAGGTCTTTTCTCGCACGCTTTTTCAATACCGTGGAGGATCTTTTGACGGTCAAAAGGTTCTCTGCGGCCGTCCTTTTTAATGACCGCGGGCAGGATCTCCTCTATTCTCTCGTAGCTCGTAAAACGCCCTTCACACTTGAGGCACTCGCGCCTTCTCCTGATAACATCCCCGTCCCTGCCAAGACGGGAATCAATGACCTTGTCTTCTATGTGTCCGCAGAATGGGCAGTTCATAATAAATTGACAATTGTCGATTATCGATTGCTAAGTTTCAATATCTTCATAAACGGGAAATTTATCGCATAAAGACCTGACCTTTTCCCTGACGCGCCCGATAACAACACTGTCATTGGGGTTGTTCAATACCTGTGAGATCAGGTCCGCGATAAGTACCATTTCCGGTTCTCTCATGTTTCGGGTGGTAACTATTGGAGTGCCGAGCCTGATACCGCTTGTGACTGTGGCCGGTTTGTCGTCATAAGGGATCGAGTTTTTGTTTACCGTAATGCCGGCGCGGTCCAGGACCGCCTGGGCATCCCTGCCGGTAATGGATTTATCAGTGAGGTCGATCAGCATAAGATGAGTGTCGGTTCCGCCTGACACCACCCTGAACCCTTTTTGCGTAAGGGCGTCCGCCATTTCCTTCGCGTTCTTTACGACCCTTATCTGGTAGCTGTTGAACTTTTCGGAAAGGGCCTCTTTGAAAGCAACCGCCTTTGCGGCTATGACGTGAATAAGAGGGCCGCCCTGTATTCCGGGAAAGATCATCTTATCGATCATGCGCGCGTATTTGGCCCCGCACATTATCATACCGCCTCTTGGACCCCTCAGGGTTTTATGTGTTGTTGATGTAATGAAGTCCGCGTAAGGAACAGGTGAAGGATGCAGGCCGGCTACGATAAGGCCGGCTATATGGGCGATGTCAGCCAGGAAAAAGGCCTTGACCTCTTTGGCAATTTCAGAGAACGCCTTAAAGTCAATTGTCCTTGAATACGAGCTTGCTCCCGCGACTATTATTTTGGGTTTGCGTTTTTTCGCGATCTTTCTTACGTTGTCATAGTCGATCAGGCCGGTTTTTTTGCTGACGCCGTAAACATAGGGCTTGTAAAAGATGCCTGAAAAGTTGAACGGCGCTCCATGTGACAGGTGTCCGCCGTTACTCAGGCCCATACCCAGTATTTTGTCGCCCGGTTTCAGTAACGCAAAATACACCGCCATATTGGCCTGTGTGCCTGAATGAGGCTGTACGTTCACGTGTTCAACACCGAAAAGCTCTTTGGCCCGGTTTATTGCCAGTGATTCCACCGAGTCAGCATAGTCACAACCGCCGTAGTACCGCTTGTCAGGATACCCCTCGGCATACTTATTGCTAAAAATAGAGCCCTGTGTTTCAAGAACAGACCTGCTGGCATAGTTCTCGGACGCGATCAGGACTATATTGTTCCTCTCGCGCTCGATCTCTTTGGTTACTGCTTCGTATACTTCAGGATCTGATTTTTTTAAAACTTGCATTACCGGCCTCTCACCTTTTCCTCTATAGCCCTGATCTTATCCAGTCTACGCGTATACCCCTCGCGATTTAGAAAACTCACTACGCCTGATATTGAAATAGGCGCGCATTTAAGTTATTCCCCTGACTTGAAAAGAGTGACTCTGTTGCTGCGCAGAGTTATATTATCAGCCAAAAATATGTAAGTCAAGACGCGGATCTGTCAGCAAAGTGCAATTTGACAAAGGCTGTGGTTTATCAATAATATTATCATGAAGCACGGCGTGCAGCGACCGGCCCGAACGCGGGCATACGCATTTATATCCATGAAAAAACTGATCGACGGAATTGAAAATCTGACCGAAAAGCTTCCCTGTCCCGTTGTCGCGATAGGAAATTTCGACGGCGTTCACCTGGGACATCAGGCGATCTTCAGAAAGCTTGTTGAAAGGGCGGAAAAAAGGAACGGCACTTCCGTAGTCTTTACGTTCGAGCCCCATCCTTTACGAATAATCGCGCCTGAAAGGGCGCCCCAGCTCCTTACGCCTTTCAAGGACAAAGTGAACCTGATAAAAAAGACCGGGGTCGACGTGATCATTTGCGCTAATTTTACGCGTGAATTCGCCCGTGTCACAGCCGAAGATTTTGTTAGAGAAATGCTGCATAAGAATATCGGCGCGAAAGAAGTGTTTATCGGTTCGAACTACCGTTTTGGAAAAGGAAGAAAAGGCTCTCCTGAACTTTTGGCGAAACTTGGAAAGAAGTATGGGTTCAGGGTGAGTGTAATGGACGAAATAGAACTGAACGGGGTGGTGATAAGCAGTTCCAGAATAAGGACACTGATAGCAAAGGGCCGGGTCGAGGAGGCCTCATCGTTTCTGGGCAGGAACTATTCGGTCGTCGGCATAGTAGTTGAAGGGGCAAAAAGAGGGAAGAGCCTTTTGAACATACCTACGGCGAATATCGCTGTTTTTAACGATCTTCTTCCAAAGGACGGTGTTTACGCCGTAAGGGTCACAGCCGGGAAAAAGGTCTATGGAGGCGCGGCGAACATAGGACATAACCCCACCTTTAAAGATAAAAGCTTCAGTTTTGAGGTGCATCTGCTGGATTTTGATGGCTATCTGCTTGGAAAGAACATCCGCGTCAGTTTTATCGAAAGGATACGCGACGAGATAAGGTTTTCCAGCGTCGAGGACCTGAAGGCACAGCTGGAAAAGGATATAAATAATATTAGAGAGATCCTTAAGGCAAAAACCTGAATAAGTCATTCAGTTATTGGTCATTGGATCATTAGGTCTTTAAATTACTTAATGACTTAATTTCTCAATCACTTTTTTGGCTGGTTAAAGTAAGTTGATCGGGTCTACGTCAACATCTATCCGCACATTTTTGACATCTCTGATCTGTTCGAGGATACTGCCTGCCGCCTGCCTGAGAGTTTTCGAGCGTTTGCCTTTCAGGATGAGATGCCATCTCCATAAGTTCCTGATCTTTTCGATCGGCGCCGGCGCCGGCCCGAGAATTTCCACGCCCTGGGCTGCCGAGCGTTTTATTTTTCCGGTGATCTCCTTTATGACCTTTTTCGCGGCGTCCCTGGTCCTGAAGCTGAGGATAATTCTTATCAATCTGCTGAACGGCGGATAGGCAAGTTCTCTCCTGAGTTCCATTTCCTTTTTATAAAAGCCGGCATAGTCGTGTCCTTTTACATAGTCGAAAACATAGTGACCGGGTTCATAGCTCTGGATGTACGCCCTGCCCGGGAAGTCGCCCCGCCCCGCCCTTCCGGCAAGCTGGGTAAAGAGCTGGAACGCCCTTTCAGCGGACCTGAAGTCCGGAAGGTTCAGCGCGATGTCCGCGGACACGATCGCCGACAGGGTAACATCAGGGAAATGATGACCCTTGGCAACCATCTGGGTGCCCAGGAGCGCGTCGATCTTTTTATTTTCCATATCTTTCACTATCCGGTAATGAGAAAGTTTTTTTCTGGTTGTGTCCCTGTCCATCCTTTGCAGGGTAAGTTCCGGGATCAACGCGCACAGCTCTTCTTCGACCCGCTGGGTGCCGGTACCCAGATACTTTCTTTTGCTTCCGCCGCATTTCGGGCACAGGTCCCCGGGCTTCAGGTATGAGCCGCAATAATGGCAGTTCAGGGTCTTTGTGTCCTTATGGAAAGTGAGCGTGATACTGCAGGCAGGGCACTTGTATGTATGGCCGCAGTCCACACACATGAGAAAAGGCGAGTAACCCCTCCTGTTAAGCAGAATAAGCGACTGGTGGCCGTTCGAAAGGTTCTCTTTCAGGGCATCGAGGAACCTGTTTGAAAATGACCACGTTTTTTTGTCTGCCTCTGTCATGTCTATGATCTCAACGCGGGGGAGCGGTTTTTTGTCTATCCTGTGCTCCAGCCTCAGATATGAGAACCTGCCTTTCCCGGCATTGTAAAAGGTCTCGATCGAGGGAGTGGCCGAGCCGAGGATCACTTTCGCGTTCTCAAGTTTTGCCCTTGCCAGAGCTACATCCCGCGCATTGTACCTCAGTCCTTCAAACTGTTTGTACGATGCTTCCTGCTCTTCGTCAACAACTATGAGCCCCAGTTTTATGAACGGCGCGAACACAGCGCTTCTTACACCCAGGGCAACTTTAATTTCACCGTTCCTGATCTTTTTCCACTGAGCGATCCTTTCCCCGGCTGAGAGCCCGCTGTGCAGAAAAGCTGTCTTCCCGGGAAAACGGCTTTGAAACCTGTCGATCATCTGGGCGGTAAGGGCTATTTCGGGCACCAGCACGATCGCCTCACGGTCTTCAGGAAGAGCTTCAACGGCCCTCAGGTATACCTCGGTCTTTCCGCTGCCGGTTACTCCATGAAGCAGAAAAACGCCTGACGCGGTCCTGTTTATTTCAGATAATGCTTCTTTCTGCTCACGCATGAGATCGAACGCTTTTGCGGACCTGATGCCGCTGTCATATGTGATCCTGCTCTTCCCGCTTTTTTTCCCTTCCAGCACACCTGATGGAACGGCGTTTTTCAGAGCTAGCCCTGAAGTTGACATGTAATACTGGCCTGTCCATTTGATCAGCTTAAGCAGATTTTCAGGGACCAGGGGTTCCGGGTCCAGAAGGGCCTTTATCGGTCTTAAAGTGATCTTTTTGTCAGCCGGCCTGACAGCGTTAGAACCCGTCACTATCCCTACCCTCTCCTTTTTCCTGAAAGGGGCGAGTACGCGCGAGCCGGGCGCGATAGCAGATATGAACTCTTCCGGTACAAGATAAGTGAATGACCCGGCGTTTATGGGGAACAGGACATTAACCAGCATAATTTCTCTTTATTTTTAATAACCAATAACAGTTTTTTTTCTGAAGCACCATTTCTCTGTCTCGACTGCAAAGAACACGACAGATGCGAGTGTTAGAGTAATAAAAAGTTCATCTAAGCTAAGGGGGGCAGTTTTAAAGATTGGATTCAGGACAGGAACATATATTGTTGCCATTTGGAGAGCAAAGGTTAGTATGACTGCGCCGAGAAGGGTCTTATTGGAAAATAACCCTATCTTAAACAGAGACTCCCTGTCTGTCCTTACGGCAAGCACATGTCCCATCTGACTAAGACATAGCACAGTGAAGACCATAGTCTGCCAGTGTGCCTGATCATATCCATTATTAATAGACCATGCCTGAGTGAATATTGATATGCCGCCCATAAGAAGACCAACCCACATAATGTGAACAGCCATACCATGCGCGAAGATACTCTCCTGCGGGTGCCGTGGTGGTCTCTTCATTATCCCTTTCTCTTCAGGCTCTACGGTTAATGCCAGACCTGGAAGCCCGTCTGTAACAAGATTGATCCACAAGATATGGATAGGTAGAAGCGGGATGGGAAGTCCTAAAAATGGAGCAAGAAAGATAGTCCATATCTCACCTGAGTTGCTTGTCATAGTGTATTTTATGAACTTGCGGATATTGTCAAATATTCGTCTTCCTTCCTTCACGGCCTTTACAATGGTAGCGAAGTTGTCATCAAGGAGTATCATATGCGACGCCTCTTTTGATACGTCTGTACCTGTAATTCCCATGGCTATGCCTATGTCCGCCCTTTTCAGGGCAGGCGCGTCATTGACGCCGTCACCTGTCATGGCTACGAACTCTCCCTTGTCCTGCAGGGCCTTGACTATTTTGATCTTTTGCTCGGGAACGACCCTGGCGTAAACACTTATTGTCTCTACCTGTGCTTCAAACTCTTCGAGAGAAAGTTTGTCCAGCTCCGGGCCGGTGATCATTCCTCTGTTATCCGCTATTCCCAGCCTGACGGCAATATTCCTGGCGGTCAACGGGTGGTCTCCGGTGATCATTACGGGCTTTATGCCGGCGGTTTTACACATGGCAACAGCCTGTTTTGCCTCTTCTCTCGGAGGGTCCATCATGCCCGCGAGGCCTATTATGGTCAGGTCTTTTTCAACTGATCGGGGCGTCAGGTCATCAGGAAGTCTGTCCCACCTCCTCATTGTGAACGCCAGGGTCCTCAGGCCGTCGTCAGCCATCTTCTCGTTTGCCGTATTAAGGTCTTTGCCGCCTGGTCCATTAAGTTCAATGAACTTGCCTGAATCCGGCATCATACCTGAAGACCTGTCAACTATGGATTCAAAGGCGCCTTTGGTATAAGAGATTATTCCGCCTTCAGGGGTCCTGTGAAAAGTGGTCATGCATTTCCTGTGGGAATCGAACGGGATCTCGGCGATCCGGGGGAATTCTTTTTCCAGCGCGGGTTTATTAAAACCACGGGCATCGGCAATTTCATAAAGCGCTGTTTCAGTAGGATCACCTATAACAACTCTGTCCTTATTCAAAACAGCGTCATTACTGAGCGCCATGGCCATCATTAGTAAAGGAAGAGGTTGAGAGGTTGAGAGGCTCTTATCTTCTAAACTTCTTATCTTCTCATCTTCTGTCTTAAGTAATTGTCCGTCAACGTATATCTCTTCGACGGTCATTTTATTCAGCGTAAGCGTGCCGGTCTTGTCAGAGCATATATATGTGACAGAGCCCAGGGTCTCAACAGCAGGGAGTTTTCTTATCAGGGCGTTCTGCCGGACCATTTTTTTCGCGCCGATCGCCAGAGATATAGTGACGACCGCGGGCAGTGCCTCCGGAATAGCGGCAACTGCAAGGCTTATGGCGGTCAGGAACATCAGGAGGAGGCCCTCACCTCTTAACAGACCTGTTATCAATACGATCGCGCAGATCGCTAAAACAGCTACGGCAAGCCGCTGACCGAACTTCGCGAGTCTCTTCTGAAGAGGAGTTTTAACTTCTTCTTCTTCCAGAAGAAGCGTTGCTATTTTGCCGAGTTCTGTGTTCATACCGGTTTCAACTACGATCCCGGTACTTCTTCCGTATGTTACAGTGGTGCCCTTGTAAGCGGAATTTTTTCTGTCCCCAAGGGGGACCGGCTCTTTGTCAAGGGTGCCGCTGTTTTTTTCAGCAGGTACTGACTCTCCGGTGAGAGCCGCCTCATCGACCTTTAACTGAGCGGTTTCGATCAGCCTGAGATCCGCGGGGACGATCCTGCCCGCCTCAAGCAGTACAATATCTCCCGGAACCAGCTCAGAGGCGGGGATGGTCGCGGGTTTTCCTTCTCTCAGGACAACGGCCGCTGGCGCGGCCATTTGCTTAAGGGCCATCATGGCCTTTTCCGCCCGGTATTCCTGAACAAATCCGATGACCGCGTTCAGAATAACGATCACGACTATGGCAAGCGTATCCACCATTTCGCCCATCAGTCCCGACACGATCGCGGCGGCGATCAGTACCATTATCATGAAGTCCCTGAACTGGTCAAGTAACATCATCAGGAGACTTCTCTTTTTGGCTTCTTTTAGTTCGTTGGGACCGTGCGCGGCAAGGCGTTTTTTTGCCTCGTCTTCAGAAAGTCCCTTGCCGGAGGAATTCAGGTGATCAATAACCGTATCGATGTCGTTGAGATAATATTTCATTAGTAATGTTCCTTACCGTCTGAGCGAAAAACGCGGATCCGGGGATCAGGCCCGGCGTCTTAACCACTTATCTATTTCAACAAAGATCATAACAGTAACTGATACTATAGCGATCTCCGCCCATTCAGCCATTGTAAGCGGCACTGTCCTGAATACCCACTGCATGGCAGGTACATATAATACGGCAAGCTGAGCGAAAAATGCGGCTGTCATCGAATAAAAAAGAAGAGGTCCGGAACTTATCAAATATTTCTTTTATGCCGAGCTGGTACCAGTTCATGACGCCGGGGAGCTATATAAAATATCCTAATACGTGTTTAGAATTGTTTGACACTAAAGTCGACTCTATGCTAAAGTTTTAATTCGAAAATTCTCCCGGAACATATTGATAATTAACCGTAAAAACATAGAAAATTCACTTAGAAACATACAACCGGAACTATAATAATATACTATATTTTTTTAAGCGCGTATAGGGAGGATGAAATTTCTGACCTTCGGGCTGTACTCTAACATCCCTCTGTCATAATTATTGCTCAATGGCTATGCCGTGTTTAATGTTTCAGGGCAGGGTCCCCGCACTTTGGGATCCGACTCCTTAAGAAAGAAGAGCGCTGATCATGGAGATAACTTCAAACGTTGAAAAAACTTTAAACAGGATTCTCAAAGACTTCTCCGCGGAGGAAGGGAACATAATTTCCCTGCTTCAGCTTATTCAGGACGAGTTCGGCTATATTCCTGAAAGCACTGTCGGCTGGTTCTCCGGGAGGCTCGATATACCTGAAAGCCGTTTCTATGGGATAGCTACATTTTACGCGCGATTCTATCAGAAAGAACGGGGTAAAAACATTATCACAGCCTGCTGCGGAACAGCGTGCCATGTAAAAGGAGCGGACCGAGTTATAAACGCGGCCCGGATCGAACTTGGACTTGCCGAAGGCGAAAACACAACAGATGACATGGACTTTACCCTTGAACAGGTAGCGTGCGTCGGCGCCTGCAGCATAGCTCCGGTGGTCATAATCAATAAAAAGGTCTATGGCAGGCAGACCTCAGGCAGACTGACGAGGGAAATAAAGGCGCTTAAAAAATAATGAAGACAAATAAATTGGAGATAATGGTCTGCATGGGTACGGGAGGCATAGCCGCCGGCGGGACAGAGGTCCTGTCGGCTTTTGAATCGGCCATTAAAAAGCTGAAAATACCCGCCAAACTGAAAAAGGGATGCTCTGTCCACAAGGTGGGCTGCCGCGGCCTGTGTGCCAGGGACGTCCTGGTGGATATAATAATCAAGGAAAAGAAATCCACTTATCAGTACATAAAGCCTGATATGGTGCAGCGCATAGTTGATGAGCACATAGTCGGGAATCAGCCGGTGGCGGACTGGCTGGCAACTGAAGACTATCACAATTTCCATGAAAAGCAGGTAAAGGTCGTTCTTTCGGACTGCGGCAATATCAACCCTGAGAGCATCGACGCCTATTTTGCCGTGAACGGCTACGAGGCCGCTAAAAAGGTCCTGACCTTGATGAGCCGGCAAGATGTCATAGAAGAGATAAAAAGATCCGGTCTAAGGGGACGCGGCGGCGCGGGATTTCCAACAGGCGTTAAGTGGGAAATATGCGGCGGCGTGAAAAACGCGCAGAAATATATTATCTGCAATGCTGATGAAGGCGACCCGGGCGCGTTTATGGACAGGGCCATTATCGAAGGCAATCCCCATTCTGTTATTGAAGGGATGATCATCGGCGCCTATGCCATTGGCGCCGGCAAGGGATATGTCTACATACGTGCCGAGTACCCGCTGGCGGTGGAAAGGCTCAGGAAGGCCCTGGAGGACGCGGGAAAAAAGAACCTGCTTGGCAAAAAGATCCTTAAGACCGGGTTCAGCTTTGACATAAAAGTGAAGCTCGGCGCTGGCGCCTTTGTCTGCGGAGAGGAGACCGCGTTAATCGTGTCGATCGAAGGACAGCGCGGCATGCCAAGGGCAAAGCCTCCTTTTCCCGTTCACAGCGGATTATGGGGAAAGCCGACCGTAATAAACAATGTTGAGACTCTTGCCAATATTCCGCATATCATCAGGAAAGGTCCGGACTGGTTTGCCTCGTTCGGGACCGAAAAAAGCAGGGGCACAAAGGTTTTTGCCCTTACCGGCAAGGTAAAAAATACAGGGCTTATAGAAGTCCCGATGGGTATTTCACTGAAAGAGATAATCTATGACATCGGCGGGGGGATGGACAAGGGAAGGGATTTCAAGGCTGTTCAGACCGGAGGACCATCCGGCGGCTGCATAACCGCTGACCTTCTTGATATTAATGTTGATTACGAGTCACTTGCCAAGGTCGGATCGATCGTGGGTTCGGGCGGCATGGTCGTTCTGGATGACACGGACTGCATGGTCAGTATTGCCAGGTTCTTTCTGGAATTCACGCAGGTGGAGTCCTGCGGCAAGTGTGTACCCTGCAGGATTGGAACAAAGAGGCTCCTTGAGATCCTTGACAGAATAACGGCGGGCAAGGGAAAAGAAGGCGATATCGAACTCCTTGAAGAACTTGGAAAGGATATTAAGGCTTCTTCGCTTTGCGGTCTTGGACAGACGGCGCCCAATCCGGTACTGAGCACGATTAAATATTTCAGGCCTGAATACGAAGCGCACATCAGGGACATGAAATGTCCGGCCGCTGTCTGCAAAGAACTTATAGAGTTTACGATTCTGGAAGAACTCTGCAAAGGATGCGGCGCGTGCGTCAGGGCGTGTCCCGCGAACGCTATTAAAGGAGAGAAAAAGAAACCGCACACCCTGTCATCGGAATTATGCGTCAAATGCGGTTCCTGCTTTGATGTTTGCAAGTTCGGTGCTGTTAAAAAGGAGTAAGGAGCGTTAAACATGATAAACGTTACCATAGACGGCATTAAAACCTCGGTCCATAGAGACACGTCGGTACTTGACGCCGCAAAGCAGTGCGATATCACCATACCTACGTTATGCCACCATCCAAAACTTACGCCTTATGGCGGATGCAGGCTGTGCATTGTTGAGATCAAAGGCATAAACAGGCCGGTAACCGCGTGTACTACGCCTGTCAGCGAAGGCATGGAGGTGACCACCTCAAGCCCTGTTCTTGAGAAATTGAGAAGGACGACCCTTGAGCTGATATTATCGGACCATCCGAACGACTGCATGGTGTGCGAGAAAGCCGGGGACTGTACCTTGCAGGAACTGGCCTATTTTTACGGTATAAAAGAGAACAGGTTCGCAGGAGAGAGAAGGGTTTATGAAAAAAGGGACGGGAACCCGCTTATTGAAAGGGATATGGAGAAGTGCATTCTCTGCAATAAATGCGTAAGGGTATGTGACGAGGTGCAGGGGGTTTCCGCCATTGACATCGCTTACAGGGGATTTAGATCAAAGGTTTGCCCGCCCTATGAAAGGGACCTTGACTGCGAGTTCTGCGGCCAGTGCATACGGGTATGCCCCACAGGCGCCCTGACAGGCAGGATGTGGTCCCTGAAAGGCAGACAGAAGGATATCAGGGAAGTGGACACAATATGTCCGTACTGCGGGTGTGGATGCAACATTACTCTTGATATAAGGAAAAACGAGATAGTAAGAGTGACGTCTAAAGAGGACACAATTAACGAAGGCTGGCTCTGCTCAAAAGGCACCTTCGGGTATAAGTTCCTGAATGATCCCGCGAGGCTGACAAAACCGCTTATAAAATACAAAGGCAAGTTCAGGGAATCGACATGGGAAGAGGCCCTGGGCCTTGTGGCAAAAAAGCTTTTGAAGACAAAAGAAAAACACGGGCCTGATTCCATTGCCGGCCTTGCTTCCGCCAGGTGTACTTCTGAAGAAAACTATCTCTTCCAGAAGTTCATGAGAGCGGTGATCAAGACCAATAATGTCGATCACTGCGCGCGTCTTTGACACAGCGCGACCGTGGCCGGTCTGGCCGCAGTATTCGGTTCAGGAGCAATGACCAACTCTATCCCTGAGATAGAGAACAATGACGTACTTTTTGTTATAGGCTCCAATACCACTGAAACGCATCCTATTATCGGTCTCAGGATGAAAAAGGCGGTCAGAAAAGAAGCAAAACTGATCGTCGCGGACCCGAGGAAGATCGATCTGGTCAGGCACTCGCATTTATGGCTCCGGCAAAAACCCGGCACTGATGTGGTATTGCTACACGCTATCATGCATGTGATTCTTGAACAGAACCTGATCGACAGGGTGTTCATATTAAGCAGGACAGAGGGGTTTGAAACGTTCAGGGAAGGCCTCAGGAAATACACGCCGGAGTACGCGGAAAAGATCACGGGTGTTCCCGCGCGGGATATAATCAGGGCCGCGATGTTATACGCCAGGGCCAAGAGGCCCGGGATATATTACACCATGGGAATTACCCAGCACTCTCACGGAACGGACAATGTGTATTCCATAGCGAACCTCGCGCTTATGACAGGCAACCTTGGCATGGAGAGCACAGGCGTTAATCCCCTTCGTGGACAGAACAACGTGCAGGGGGCGACGGACATGGGCTGCATACCAGATCAATATCCGGGGTATCAGAGGGTGGATCTGCCTGCCATCAGAGAGAAGTTTGAAAAGGCGTGGGAAGTAACGCTGTCGGACAAGGACGGAATTACCGCCACGGAAATGACGGACCGCTGCCTTGACGGCAAGATAAAGGCGATGTACATAATGGGAGAGAACCCGGCCCTGAGCGACCCTGATATCAATCATACTGTAAAGGCTTTAAAGAAACTGGATTTCCTGGTTGTCCAGGATATATTCCTTACTGATACCGCTGAGCTGGCGGATGTGGTACTGCCGGCCGCGGCCTTTGCCGAAAAGGACGGCACATTTACAAACACCGAAAGAAGGGTTCAGCGGGTCAGGAAAGCGCTTGATCCCCCGGGTGAGGCAAAAGAGGATTCGCGGATAATAATGGAGCTCAGCGAAAGGCTGGGTTACCCCATGAGATATAACTCCATGGAAGAGGTCTTTCAGGAAGTCGCCGGGCTCTGGCAGGCAGTCGCCGGGATTACATACGGCAGGATAGAAAAACAGGGACTCCAGTGGCCATGCCCCACCCTTGAACATCCCGGCACCCCGTATCTTTTTAAAGGCGGATTCCCGAGGCACAAGGCTGCTTTCAGCATGGTAGAATACAAACCATCCAGGGAGTTGCCTGACAGGCAATACCCGTTCATGCTTTCAACCGGCAGACACCTGTTCCATTACCACACAGGCACAATGATAAGAGCAGGTGACGCCTTAAACAGCGTCGCGGCTGAGGCCTATTTTGAACTGAACTCCTACGATGCCGGCAAGCTGGGCGTCACAGGCGGCCAGAAAGTGAAGATATCCTCCAGAAGGGGCTCAATCAAAATAAAGGCAAAACTTTCCGAAAGAGTTGAAAAGGGAAGAGTATTTATTCCTTTTCATTACAGGGAGGCTGCCGCTAATATTTTAACCAATACCGCGCTTGACCCGGTCAGCAAGATCCCTGAGTTAAAGGTATGCGCGGTTAAGATAGAAAAAATCACGAAACGCGGACGGCCGCGGATCAAATGAATAGCGAGTGGTAATGAGCGAATGTGATAATAGTCAGTTTTTCCTTACATTAGTGTTACCCTTGGAAACACAACGTAGGGAAGGAATCTATTATTAATATGCGTTCACTAACGTTCACTAAACGTTCAGGGTTTGATGCAGTGTAGCTTCAGAGAACACTAAAAAAGGATAATCGCTGATGTGCGTAACGGAGGTGTATTATGATTAAGGCATTAAAGAAACAGGTTCTGCTTAAAGGATTAAGCGACGCCGAATTAAAGAAAATAGCAAAGAACATCAAACGGCTGTCATTTGGAAAGGGGGAGGATCTTTTCAGGGAAAAGGAGGAAACAAAAGGCCTTTATATGATAAGTTCTGGCAAGGTCGAGATATCAAAAACAACGCCTGACGGCTGGAAACAGAGGCTCACCGTCCTGAGCGGCAGTCATTTCCTGGGAGAACTCTCGATCATTGAAAAAAGACGCCACCAGGCAAATGCGACCGCGCTGGAGAAAACAGGGGTTTTTCTGATCACGAAAAATGATTTTGAGAAGATGGAAAAAAGCGACACGGCCCTGACCTCAAAGATAATGAAACAGCTTGTCCTGATACTGAGCATGAACCTCAGGCGCATGAATGAAAAATTTATTAATGCCCTGATCAGTTATTAAAACCGTTAACAGTGAATCGTGAATCGTGAATCGAAAAAGCTAATTTAAAAATAACGAACAACAAATAACGAAACTAAGCAAAAGGAGGGTTTTTAAAGATGCCGCTTGATCCAACCAAACATGCTGACTGGGAGATTGCAGAAGAAGCAGAAAAATCAATGGCGACGATCCATGAGATCGGAGAACGCCTGGGACTGACAAAAGATGAACTTTTGCCCCAGGGCCATTACATCGCGAAAATTGATTACAGGGCCGTTCTTGACCGCCTGAAGGATAAACCAGACGGCAAGTACATAGATGTTACCGCCATTACCCCGACACCTCTGGGTGAAGGGAAATCCACTTCAACAATGGGCCTTGTGCAGGGCTTTGGCAAGATCGGTAAAAATGTAAGCGCGGCAATAAGACAGCCTTCAGGAGGACCTACTATGAACATCAAAGGTTCTGCCGCGGGAGGCGGACTTGCGCAGTGTATCCCGTTAACTCCGTTTTCTTTGGGCTTTACCGGTGACATTAATGCCATTATGAACGCGCATAACCTCGCGATGGTCGCCCTTACCTCGAGGATGCAGCATGAGCGGAACTATAATGACGAGCAGCTTATGCGCCTTAGTAATATGGAAAGGCTCGATATCGATCCTACCAGGGTTGAGATGGGATGGATAATGGATTTCTGCGCTCAATCATTAAGAAATATCGTAATCGGTATTGACGGAGTAGGCGGTAATAAAGACGGATTTATGATGAAATCAAAATTCGCGATCGCTGTCTCTTCAGAAGTCATGGCAATCCTTTCTGTCGCGACCGGTCTTAAGGACATGCGTGAGCGTATGGGTAAAATAGTTGTCGCGTATAACAAAAAGGGCAAGCCCGTTACAACCGAGGACCTCCAGGTTGCGGGCGCGATGACAGCATGGATGGTTCAGGCCCTGAATCCGAGCCTGATGCAGACACTGGAAGGACAGCCTGTTATTGTCCATGCCGGTCCTTTCGCGAATATCGCTATCGGCCAGAGTTCTATCATTGCTGACCAGATCGGTCTTAAACTGGCTGATTATCATGTGACAGAATCAGGGTTTGGCGCGGATATCGGTTTTGAAAAATTCTGGAACCTGAAATGCCGTTTCAGCGGACTCGTTCCTGACTGCGCGGTTATTGTTGCCACAATCAGGGCGCTTAAATGCCACGGCGGCGCACCGGTTCCTGTGCCTGGAAAGCCTATGCCGGAAGAGTACGGTTCTGAGAATGTCGGATGGGTTGAAAGGGGCTGTGCCAACCTTCTTCATCATATCGAGAATGTCAGGAAAGCGGGGATCAGCCCGGTCGTATGTATTAATGCGTTCCATACTGATACAGACGCTGAAATCAATATGGTCCGTGTACTCGCGGAAGCGGCCGGCGCAAGGGTTGCCCTGTCAAGACACTGGGAAAAAGGCGGAGATGGCGCTATCGAGTTTGCCGAGACTGTTGCCGCGGCATGTGAGGAAAAGACGGAGTTTAAGTTCCTTTATGAACTTGATCAGCCTGTTAAAGACCGTATCGAACTCATCGCGAAAGAGGTATACGGCGCTGACGGGGTTGAATACTCACCCGAAGCAAACGCGTCACTCGCCAGGATCCAGAAGGACCCCGAGCTTTCAAAATTAGGTCTATGCATGGTCAAAACTCATCTGTCCCTGTCAGACAACCCTTCTATTAAGGGTGTGCCTACCGGATGGAAGCTCAAGATCAGGGAGGTTCTTACATACGGTGGAGCCAGATTTATCGTCCCTGTGGCAGGCGCTATAAGCCTTATGCCGGGAACAGGCTCTAATCCTGCTTTTAGACGAGTGGATGTGGATACGGAAACTGGCAAGGTCCAGGGAGTGTTTTAATCAGTTGAGCATTGCAGCCCCTGCTCTTCGAGTATGAGCGGGGGCTGTTAATCTTTAAAGTATTTTATCCTATATAGTTGCTTAACTTACTTATTAAACGTAGTTCTAAGTATTAATTTAAGGAGCCGTTCTCTTGATCAGGAACCTTCCCAATATCTTGACCATAACGAGGATATTGTTCTTGCCTTTTTTCGCCGCAAGCCTGATCTATGGAATTTACTCGTATGCGCTTATATTGTTCATTGCCGCGTCTGTTACTGACGGGCTTGATGGATATATTGCGAGGAAACATAATCTGGCCACTAAACTTGGCGGTATCCTGGATCCTGTAGCTGACAAGTTTCTGATCCTGACATCTTTTATTATCATGAGCATGTACGGCATGATCCCGAAGTGGCTGACCATAATTGTTATCAGCAGGGACCTTATAGTGGTAACGGGCTGTCTAATCATATATTTTGTTACACATGATCTGAAGATAGAACCGACTATCCTCGGCAAGACCGCGATCGCGCTGGAATCTGTTTTGATAGGTCTTGTGCTTCTTTCCGTCAATTTATCAGGACAGACATTCGGACAGATATGGTTTCTTTTAACTGTTGCGATAGTGACCGCCGTATCAGGCGTGCAGTACGTTTACAGGGGAGTAACCACTGCAAATATAGAGCGAGAACATGGGACTCAGATAAAATGAACGCAACGATCAGTCTTGTCAATGAAGGCAGTCCCGCGCATCAGGCAGGCCTTGAAAAAGGCGATGTCCTTGTTGAGATCAACGGCAATCCGGTCAGGGATGTCATTGACTATATGTTCCATTGCAGGGACAGCGGTCTTAACCTTAAGGTCCGGCGCGGCGGCAGGTCACTTGCGTTCAGGATAAAGAAAAAGGAAAGGACCGGCCCCGGCATAGAGTTCAAACCTTTTAAGATAAAGACCTGCGGGAATAAATGCGTATTTTGTTTTGTTGATCAGCTTCCAAAGGGGATGAGAAAGACGCTTTACCTGAAAGATGATGATTACCGCATGTCTTTTCTTTATGGCAGCTATATAACTCTTTCAAAGCTTCTGCCGGCGGAAAGGAAGCGCATTATAGAGCAGAGGCTTCGCCCCCTTTATGTATCCGTTCATACGACGAACAATGACCTGCGGAGGAAAATGCTCGGCAACCCCGGGGCGCCGGACATACTTGAAGAGATGAAGGGACTCATATCTCACAGGATAAAAGTTCATACGCAGATAGTCTTATGCCAGGGATTAAATGACGGAGATGAGCTCTTAAACACTATCAAAGACCTGCATAAACTCTATCCCTATGTAGCGTCGATCGCTGTTGTTCCCGTAGGGCTGACGAGGTATGGAAAGGGCAATGTAAAACCTGTCGGGAAATCAGATGCGGTCAAAGTTATCGAGACAGTGAAGCAGATCAGAAGGCGTTTCAGGAAACGCCACGGAGATCCGATAGTGTATCTGGCTGATGAATTCTATATAAAGGCAGATCTCCCTTTCCCTTCTCTTAAGGGATACGGAGACCTTCCACAGCTTGAGAACGGGGTTGGGATGGTACCGCTTTTTCTTAATTCAGCAAAGAAACTGAGGCTTCCAAAAAAAATGGACGCGAGACATGTAGTTGTTTTTACAGGCGCGGCCTTCATGCCTTATCTTAAGGAACTCGCGGAAAGACTGAGAACAATAGAAGGACTGACACTGGATATAATAAAAGTTGATAACAGGTTTTTCGGTCCGTCGGTAACAGTGGCCGGCCTTCTTACCGGAAAAGATATTTTAAAGGCTATGGTCGGCAGGAGCAAGGCGGATTGTCTGCTTGTGCCCGATGTCGCGCTTAAGAACGGTGAAGATATTTTTCTTGATAATGTTACACTGAAAGACATGGAGGAGAGCCTGGGCATGAAGGTCAGAGCCATAGAGCCGACCCCTGAAGGGCTTTTAAAGGGTATAACTCATGAATGTAAATGGGAAGACTAAGATAACCGGGATTTTTGGTCACCCTGTCGGGCATACGCTTTCGCCTGCAATGCACAACGCGGCGTTCCGGAGCCTCGGGCTTAACATGTGCTATATCGCGTTTGACGTTCTGCCAAAGGACCTGCCTGATGCGGTAAAGGCTGTTAAAAGCCTGAACCTGCTCGGAGTAAATATAACGGTCCCTCATAAAGAGAACGTCATCCCGCTTCTTGACGATGTGAATGCTGAAGCGAAATTCATGGGAGCGGTAAATACAGTCGTTAATTCAGAAGGCAAACTTACCGGATATAATACGGACGGCCTGGGGTTTATGAGCTCGCTTGCAGAAGCGGAAATATCTTCTGACGGAAAAACAATATTGATAATTGGCGCCGGCGGCGCGTCAAGGGCGATCAGCTATTACTTAAGCAGGGGGAAAGCAACAGATCTGCTGTTATATGATATTGATAGATCAAAAGTAAAAAAACTGGCTGATGATCTTAACATCTCCAGTGATAATAAAGTGTCCCTTTTAGATGATATAGAAAATATCGGCAAACCGGATATTATTATTAATGCAACCCCTCTTGGACTTAATAATGAGGACCCCCTGCCCCTTGATCCCGGGCATCTTAATTCTGAGACGGTAGTCTACGATCTTGTTTATAAGAATACCAAATTCCTGCGGGAGGCAAAGAAAAAAGGCGCGAAAACACTTGATGGCTCAGGCATGCTTCTATGGCAGGGCGTTGAGGCCTTCAGGCTTTGGACAGGAGTTGGACCTCCTGTTGATGTGATGCGGCAGGCTCTTCTGTCCGGGATGAGCAAATAAGTCCCCCGGGTTTAAAATGTAGGGAATAATCCGGTTAATTGGAGGGATCCGGATGGGTTATGGCAATCTCCTTATACTTATAAAGGTTATCTAGGATATGTGTTTGTAGTGACTGGAGGTGTTATTGCGCTATTGCCTGGCGGTCAAGTTGGTGGTGCATGTCTTGCTCTTGGTGGACTAGACTTAATTATCCAAGATACGAAATCTTTAGTAGAAGAAAACCTTAAATCTGCGGAGGAGGAATTGAAACCAGTACAAGAATCGATTGATGATTTGCGAGATGAATTAAATCGGTGATCTTCAGGGAATGGGTGTGAACCATGTCAATAAAGTCAAATAAACAAACAAATGAAAACAAATTAAACTTATCCAAGAAAGAAAAAAAATTATTATCAAGGTTAGAAAAGGATTGTGAGAATATATCAGCAAGATATTTAGTAGCAGCTCTATTCTTATGTGTTGCTTTAGGAGGTCTTATTTATTTTATTAAAGACAAGAACCAAACTGGTTTTTTTATTGCAGTTATATTCGGTGGATTTGGGTGTGCCAATTTTTTCGTTTCTCGTGTATATAAACAGCTCTACGGAGTAATTGCAAAGATGCAACAGCATATAAAAGAACTAGAAAATAGTGAGAAATAACCGGGGTCAGGTCTTGTATTTTAACATTTCTTAATTGCATCATCTGACGGTTCTTTCTATCTTCGAGTATCTCCTTTTCCTGTGATCAGAGTTAAGCGTTGACAATACTATCAGCTTATGGTAGTATTGATTAATGATAGTATCATTTCGTGGTGTAGAGGCAGATTATATATGGGCAGGAAGATTTTCAAAGAAATTAAGGCTGCCCACTCAACTCCATAATCTTGCAAGACGGAAATTGAGAATGATAGCTGCTGCGACAGACCTGGAAGCATTAAAAGTCCCACCAAATAACAGACTGGAACAGTTAAAAGGTAAAAGGAAAGGTCAGCGGAGTATAAGGATAAACGATCAATGGCGTATATGTTTTAAGTGGCGAAACAGCAACGCTTATGACGTGGAAATAACCGATTATCATTAAACATGAAATGAGAAAATAAAGGAGAGAAAAGAGCATGAGATACTTAAAAAACATTCACCCGGGAGAAGTCCTCAAGAAAGAATTTCTGGATCCAATGGGTATATCCGTCTATCGGCTATCCAGGGAAACCGGACTTTCTCAGACAAGGTTGGGACAGATTATCAAAGGAAAAAGAAGTGTAACTGCCGAAACTGCTGTAAAACTCGGCAAATTTTTCGGTATATCTGCCGAATTCTGGATGAATCTGCAATCTCTTTATGATGTAGAAGATGCAATGAAACAGCACAGGAAGGAGATTGACTCGATTCATTCATTCAAGGAACTTAAAAGAGCTACTGCATAGGCATCACAAATGCAATAATTCTATCTCACTGCAAAATAAATGTAAAAAGGGTCAGCCTCCCGTAAAGCTTAAGCTACGGGGCAGGCGCCATTGAATTTAGCGTCTAATTTTTATATTATAATGATGGATGAAAGTCAGGGATGTTATCAAAATGCTTGAGGATGATAAGTGGTTTATAGTTCGAACACGCGGCAGTCATCGTCAATATAAACATTCAAGGAAAAAGGGACTTGTGACCATTGCTGGAAAGTCAAGCGATGACTTGGCAAAAGGCACTTTAAATAGTATACTTAAACAGGCGGGTTTAAAATGAGATATTTAATTGTCATTGAAGAAACAGACACAGGATACTCAGCCTATTCGCCTGATTTAGAAGGCTGTGTTGCTACAGGTTCAACAAGAAAACAAGTAGAAAAAACGATTAAAGAAGCAATAGAGTTTCATCTCGATGGACTTCGGGAAGAAGGTTATAATATCCCCCCTCCTCATACCTACTCAACCTATATGGAAATATCTGCTTAACTGCCTGCCTCCTAAAAATTGTACCACTTCGAATTAGAGAATTTTGCTTAAGATGCGGCAGGCTCTTCTGTCCGGGATGAATAAACCCCGTTAAAAAAGTGTCGCGTGTCGGTGGCTTTAGACCACGGACTGCGACAGATTATTTCATCGAAGGCTTTCTTTTAACGGGGTAAATAAATCCTCTGTTTCCGCAAATACTCTACGATCATTCGTAGATATTCCATTTTCCTGATATCATTACATAACCAGTGTTATCTCCCTGAAATTAAGTAATTTTGCTTGTTATAATAGGAATATGAATTTATAATTAACTGTGAGTGACACACTGGTCGGACGATTTTATGGAGAGAAGAAAATGAAAAAAAGGCGCCATGTCAAACTCGTTCACGAGGGGAATTATGTGGCTGAAGTTAACATTGAACTTATTGAAACAGGTGAAGGTTGGTCTCCTTATCTTTCTCTTGATGATGCGGGAAGGCTGGATGATGTAAGAGAAGCGCTTCGCCGCGAAGATGTTGAATCTGCAGGTAGAGTTGCAAAAGTTTATCGCCTTACCCCTGTGAACTAAAAAGTACATGAGATAACCCTCTTGAGTCCGCTCCTGCTTCGCTCAGCGCCGCATTCCGGTAGATAAACGTGACATTTTTCATCTTGTAACATATAATATAAATGTAATTACATTGTAATCATTTATAAGGAGATGAATTATGTCCACTGTCAAAACAAAGGTTGTAAGAATAGGGAATTCCAGAGGGATAAGGATACCGAAGGTCATTCTGGATCAATGTCATATTAATGATGAAGTTGAACTGGAGACAAATATAGACAACCATTACATTGAGGCAGTAATCCCGGGCAGTATGTTTTTAAATGCAGGGATATTCTCAATAAAAGTAGTAAACCCTGCGCCGGATGGAGGAATATCCAATTCAGTCAATCTACAGATAACTAACCCGATACCAGCAATAACAGCGCTTGACCCGGCAGAGACAATGGCAGGTACAACCTCTCTTACAGTGAATGTTCATGGCACAGGATTCTTTGATGACACAACCGTATATGTAAACGCAGAGGCAAGGTCCTTCAGCCTTATAAGCCAGACAAATCTTCAAGTTGAACTTACAGCAGAAGACCTTGAAGCAGGCGCGTATCTTGAGATAACCGCGTCAAATCCTCCGCCCGGAGGCGGGTTGTCAGAACCGGCAGTATTTACAGTGCTTAATCCCATCCCTACCCTTTCATCAATAGACCCGGCAACAATAATAGCAGGAAGCCCTGGATTTGATCTGACACTAACAGGAGATAACTTTGTAAAGACATCAGTGGTAAGTTTCAACGGCCAACAATTTCCAATAACATACATAAGCAAAACACAGATAGAGGCAACTATTCCTTCAGAGGCAATAGAAACTGCGGGTGATTATCCTGTTACAGTAATAAACCCGGCGCCGGGAGGAGGAGTATCAGAGGATGTTATATTTACAGTCACGCAGGCAACATCTGTAGAGCCCCTTCCGGAAGGCTCTTTCGGAGAGCAGTATGAAGACCTCATTCCTTCTGATGCCTCAATTGAATCTTATGATTCAAACAGATTCTCCATTATTACCGGTAAAGTGGAAGACAGAGATCAGGACCCTTTGTCAGGAGTAACAGTCTCCATCCACAGTCATCCTGAATACGGTACTGCACAGACAGATAGTAACGGAAAATTTTCCATCCCTGTTGAAGGCGGAGGTACAATTACAGTTGTTTATGAAAAATCAGGCCTGATCACTGCTCATCGCAAAGTAGATGTTCCCTGGAATGAAATATCAATTGCAGAGACAATAACCATGATACCTGAGGATACTGTGTCTACCACAGTCAGCTTTAATGGCGACCCATCTTCAATTATTACTCATCAGAGCTCGATTGTAACAGATGATAGAGGGAGTCGTTCTCTAACTATGGTCTTTACCGGTGATAACCGTGCCTTTGCTGTAGATGAAAACAACAATGAGGTTGAGCTTACAACCATTACAACGCGTGCAACAGAGTTTGATACTCCTGAGAGCATGCCTGCCGTATTGCCGCCGAATTCAGCCTATACATACGCTGCCGAGCTTTCAGTAGATGGGGCAAAGAGTGTGAGATTTGAAAAACCAATAGTCACATATGTAGATAACTTCCTTGGTTTTGATATAGGGGAGATAGTCCCTGTTGGATATTATGACCGTGAGCGCGCTGTCTGGGTGCCGTCAGACAACGGTGTTGTAGTAATGCTTCTGGATACGAACAGTGACGGTGTTGTTGATGCCCTGGACAGTACAGGAGACGGACTGCCCGATGATCTGAATGGAAACGGTTCTTTCAGTGATGAGGTAACAGGGCTTGATGACTCTGCCAAATATCAGCCAGACAGTTCTTACTGGCGTGTGGAAATAGATCACTTCACACCCTGGGACTGTAACTGGCCCTTTGGCCCGCCTGAAGATGCCATAGAACCAAACCCTGATGGCGAGCCGATTCCAGACGAACAACAGGACGATGATGATAAAGACTGCGGCAACTCATATGTAGAGCGCCGGGGCCGGATCTTTCATGAAGATGTCCCTATCCCTGGGACAGATATGACGCTTCATTATGCGAGCAGCCGTGTAAAAGGGTATAAGTCAGTCATAACCATTCCGGCAAGCGGTGGGAATGTTCCGGCAAGTCTAAAGAGGATCATTGTTAAGATGCAGATAGCAGGCAGAGTATTTGAGACAAACCTTGCCCCACTTCCCAATCAGAAAGTTGAATTTGTCTGGGATGGACTGGATTATCTTGGCAATCCGGTTGCGGGTTCACGAACCGGCTTAATAAGCATAGGATTTGTGTATGATGCTGTATTCTACTCTGCTGGGGCTTCTTTCTGGGCATTTGCACAGGCAGGTATTCAAGCGGTTAGTATTAGTACAAGACAGGAGCTTATATCGTGGAAGCAGAGTGAAGTGATTATTCATCGCCTTGCTGAAATTAGCACTCTTGCAAATGGCTGGACATTATCCGAACATCACTATCTTGATCCTGCTTCTGCTTCTACCCTGTTCAAAGGAGACGGCACGATAAATAACAATGATTTAAACATTATTAACACAGTTGCCGGCAATGGAGTGTGGGGCTACAGAGGTGACGGCGGCCCTGCTACACAGGCACGCCTTCAATCACCATCCGGAGTAGCGGTGGATAGAGAGGGAAATATCTTTATAGCAGATACATCAAATTATCGAATCAGAAAAGTAGACACAAGCGGAATAATCACTACAGTTGCCGGCAATGGAGTGCCGACCTTCAATGGTGACGGCGGCCCCGCCACTTCGGCAAGCATTAGATATCCATCCGGAGTAGCAGTGGATAGTGTTGGAAATATTTATATTGCTGATAAATATAATAGTCGAATCAGAAAAGTAGACACAAACGGAATTATTTCAACAGTTGCCGGCAATGGAGTGTATGGATATAGCGGCGATGGAGGCCCTGCTACAGAGGCAGGCATTAAATATCCACGTGGAGTAACAGTGGACAGCGCGGGAAATATCTTTATAGCAGATACTTTTAATCATCGTGTTAGAAAGGTAGACATAAGTGGAATAATCACTACAGTGGCTGGGAATGGACAAAAGGCTTTTAGTGGTGACGGCGGCCCTGCCACAGAAGCAGGCATTAAATATCCTCAGGATATAGCAGTAGATAGTAAAGGAAATATCTTTATAGCAGATGCACAAAATAGTCGTGTTAGAAAGGTGGACACAGACGGTATCATTACGACAGTAGCTGGCAATGGAGTGTATGGATATAGCGGTGATGGAGGCCCTCCTACAGAGGCACAACTTGATTACCCAACTGGGTTAGATGTGGATAGTGTTGGAAATATTTATATTGCGGATGTCAGGAATAATCGTATTAGAATGATCTCATCATCATTATCATCACCTTTACCTTTGATGACAGATTCCATAGCTGGGGATATATTTTTTGCCGATAAAAACGGCCTGTTTTATCATTTAGACAGCGCCGGCCATCACAAATACACCATTGACCTGACTACTGGTAAAACCCTGCTCACATTCGGCTATGATCAAAATAACCAGATTATCTCTATAACAGACCGTTTTGGAGACCAGACCTCAATTCAGAGAGATGCATCCGGAGTACCTATATCCATTACCTCGCCTGACGGCATAGTCACCGGTCTGACTATTGACACCAATAACAACCTGACTAAAGTAACCTATCCTGACAGCTCTTTTTATTCCTTCAACTATACAGCGGACAACCTGATGACTGATGAATATGATCCAAATAACAATCTTTTTGAGCATCAATATGATGAAAATGGAAGACTTACACATGCCCTTGACCCTGAAGGCGGTTCCTGGAGTTATTCTCGTGAGGTTGACAGTGCATCTAATGTTTCAGTAAATGTACTGACAGGTGAAAACAATCTTACAACCTACCAGGATCATACAGACTCCACAGGCGCTTACACTTCTGTGAAAACAGATCCAACAGGCGGAGTGTCGACAATTTCCCGTTCAGGAGACGGCCTGAGTGAAACCAGGGAGCTTTCCTGTGGAACAAATTTAACAATGACGTATGATATTGACTCAGAGTACAAATATAAATATCTCAAAGAATTTACCCGGACATCTCCAGCCGGACTTACACAAACCGCTGCAAAGTCCAGAACATATGAGGATACTGATGCAGACGATATTCCAGACCTGATTACCGATATGATTACAATCAACGAAAATGATTGGATATTTACTGACAATACACTTGATGGTGTAATTACAGGCGCGTCGCCATCTGGAAGAACAGTAACAATCGACTATGACAGCTCAGATCTTTTATTAAATCAACTTCTCATACCCGGTTTGTCTCCTGTCTCATTCACTCATGATTCAAGGGGAAGATTCAAAAGCGCTTCCATTGGTGCACGAACCATCTCTGTTGCCTATGATGAAAACGGCAATCTTGACTATATAACCACACCAGACAACAAGACTTTTGACTACACCTATGACATCATGGGCCGTCTGAAATATGAGTATCTGCCTGACGGGACATCTGTTCAGTATGATTATGACAATAACGGAAATGTTACAGCGTTAACTAATCCAAAAAATATTCCCCATTCTTTTGGTTATACTGCAAACGATCAGAGAAAGACCTATACCGCCCCTCTTTCAGGAAGTTATCTTTATGCGTATGACAAAGAAAGAAAACTCAGGACAGTAACATTCCCTTCCGGCAAGGTGATAAGCAACACCTATACCAATGGACGGCTTACGAGCACACAAACTCCTGAAGGAACGACAAATTTTGAATATGGATGTGCAAATATGCTCTCACTGGCAGCAAAAGGTTCTGAGAGCCTGTTCTATGCCTATGATGGCTCTTTGCTTACATCAGTTGCCAGTTCAGGAGTACTGAATCAGGCTATTAACTATACATATAATAATGACTTCAGGATTTCATCAATGACCTATGCAGGCGCTGTTGAAAACTTTGGCTATGACAATGACGGTCTGCTCACCACGGCAGGTGGTTATACAATCACAAGAAATGCCCAGAACGGCCTTCCTGGATCAGTAAGTGATGGAGCACTAACACATACGCGTACATTCAGTGGATACGGTGAGATTGATGGCTATAGTAATACTATTAATTCCAGTGATGTTTACACGCTCGATGTAACAAGAGACTTATCAGGCAGAATTACACAGAGAATAGAAGTAATTGACGGATCAACTGTTACATGGGATTATGCTTATGATGATCCTGGGCAATTAATCGAAGCAAAGAAAAATAGCATAATTGTAGAAAGCTATACTTATGATGATAATGGCAACAGGACGTTAGAGACCAATACCTTGCGCGGCATTGCTGACAGATCCCTCACCTACTCAGATGAAGACCATCTGATCACAGCAGGCACGGATACATATCAGTTTGATGCGGATGGATTTTTGACAGAGAGGACAACGGCGGATGGAACTACGACTTTTAATTATTCTTCACGCGGCGAACTTCTAAGTTCAACTTTAACTAACGGAACAGTTATCACCTATGACCATGATCCAATGGGTAGGAGAATTACAAAGAAAGTTGATGGAGTGATAGTTGAAAAATACCTCTGGACCGGTACAATAAAACTGTTGGCTGTATTTGACGGCAGTGATAATCTGATTATGAGATTTGAATATGCAGATGCGAGAAGGAACGGGGTCAGACATGACTATTGACATTTCACTGCTTACATCTGTCTCCAGTTGTAGAGAATATTGATTTAACAACTGTTACATGGGATTATGCTTATGATGATCTTGGAAGATTGATAGAAGCAAAGAAAGATGGCGTAATTGTAGAAAGCTATACTTATGATGATAATGGCAACCGGACGTTAGAGTGTAAAACGTCAAGCATAATTCCCGGGCGATCCTTAAAGATCTTTTCCCACTTTGAAAAGGGCAGATTTGATGTAATCATAACACTGCCCTGTTCATATCGTTCAGCCAGCAGGGTAAAGAGGACCTCCATTTCTTCCTTTTCCTGCTGTACATAGCCTATATCATCAATGATTACCGCATCAAAACGACTGAGTTTCTTCAAGAGTTTCGGCAGACGCAGGTCCTTTTTGGCCAGAAGAAGTTCCTGCAGCAGTAATGCACATGTACTGAAATAGATTCGTTTATCCTGCCGGATCAGTTCCTGCCCCAGCGCGTAGGAAAGGACTGGGGGTCAGGTCTTTAATTTTGACATAGAGCCATATATATGATATAAAAGTTATATGGCACGTCCATTAAGAATAGAATACGACGGAGCAGTATACCATATAACCTCCCGCGGCAACGCAAGAAAGCCCATCTTTAAAGACGAAACAGACTTTCTTAATTTCCTTGATATCCTTCAGAAGGTCAATAAACGTTACAACTGGCTTTGCCATGCCTACTGTCTGATGAACAATCACTACCATCTGATCATAGAAACCCCTGATGGCAACCTTTCAAAAGGTATGAGGTCTTTAAATGGCATATATACACAGTTATTCAATAAAAGACACAAGAGAGTGGGTCATATCTATCAGGGCAGATATAAAGCTGTTCTTATACAGAAAGAAAGCCATCTTCTTGAAGTTTGCAGATATGTAGTATTAAACCCCGTAAGAGCAAAACTGGTTGAGCAACCAGAACAATGGAAATGGAGCAGTTATAGAGCAACAGCAGGGACAGGAAAGCCACACCCCTGTTTGCAGACAGACTGGGTTTTAGGGCAATTTGGCAGAAGAAGAAAACAGGCTGAGAAGGAATATAGGGAATTTGTTAAAGCAGGTATTGGGGAGAAAGGCATATGGAAGAACATAAAGGGACAAAGCATACTGGGTGAAGAGGATTTCATAGAAAGTCTTATAAATTATGTTAAGGGATATGAAGAAGTACAGGAGATACCAAGAAGTCAGAGACTTCTGAACCGGCCCGGATTAAAAGAAATATTTAGTGATGGGTCATTCAAAGAAAAACAAAAGAGAAACAGGAAAATTAAGGCGGCGGTTGAGAGTTATGGATACAGTCAGAAGGAAGTTGCTCATCATCTTAAAATGCATTATTCTACTATCAGCAGGTTGATGAAGGGACAACGATGAATGTCAAAATTAAAGACCTGACCCCCCTTCCCTGAATACACTCAATTTAACACCATAATTATCTGAATAGATCTTTTGACAAAAATTCTCTCCAGATGGTAAAATTCTCATTCTGTAACAGATTCTAAATGAAAATAGCAATCACGGGTAAAGGAGGGGTTGGCAAGACGACCATCGCGGCACTGTTAAGCCATATTTACGCGTTAGAAGGAAAAAGAGTGATCGCAGTCGATGCAGATCCTGACGCCAACCTGGCGCAGGCCCTCGGCATCTCAAAGGCGGAGTTGAAAGAGATAAGACCTATTGCCGAGATGTCTGACCTTGTTGAAGAAAGAACCGGAGCAAAGCCTGGAACCAGCGGAGGCATATTCAGGATCAATCCAAAGGTGGATGATATACCTGAGGGTTTTGGTTATTCAGTGGACGGGATTACCCTTCTGGTGATGGGCAGATCAAAGTTAGCCGCATCCGGCTGTTACTGCCCTGAACACGCGCTTTTAAGAAGACTTTTAAAGCATCTGATCGTTGAGAGGGACGAAGTCGTGATCGTTGACATGGAAGCAGGGATAGAGCACCTTACCCGCGGCACGGCAGAAGGTGTGGATGCGTTCATAGTTGTTGTAGAGCCGGGGCAGAGAAGTCTTCAAACAGCTGTTGCCGTTAAACAGCTGGCTGGAGAGTTAGGTGTCAAGAGGGCGTTTGTGGTGGCCAATAAGGTACGGGGTGAGCAGGATATCAGCTTCATAAAAAACAATCTGAGCGGGATCGAGTTCCTGGGCTCAATGAGCTTTAATAATGACATAATGGAATCAGACATCAAAGGCCTGCCCTCTTATAAGGCGTCTCAGGTGGTAGTTGACGAGGCAATACAGATCAAACGATCGCTGGAGAGACTCGTTTGAAAAGAAGTGTCAGAGAGGTCCTTTTAAAAAAAAGAGACAGCATAAATCCTGTCGAAAAAAGAGAAAAAGAAAAAGAAATTCGCAGGCGCTTGTACAGGCAGTCGGATTTTAAGAAGGCAAAGAGAGTACTCTTTTACGTATCATTCAAAAGCGAGGTGGATACGATGTTATGCCTGAAGCACGCGTTTGATATTAACAAGAGGGTGGTTTTGCCGCGCGTTAACGGCAGAAAAGATAAATTGGATCTTTACGAAATACAGGCTCTGTCAGATCTTGAATCCGGGTTCATCGGGATTCTTGAACCGGACATACGAAAAGGCCGTGAAACAAAACTAAAGGATATTGACCTGGTAATAATTCCGGGCGCGGGGTTTGACGATAGAGGCAGCCGGCTTGGATATGGCCATGGATATTACGATAAACTTCTGTCAGGAGCTGACAGACATATACGTACAATCGCACTCGCGTTCGAAGAACAGGTCGTCCCGGACATACCGACCGAAGCACACGATATAGGTATAGACAGGATCGTTACTGAAAAGAGAATTATTAATTGCACCGGGAAACGGGGAAACGGAGTTTGATATGGACAGGAAAAAGATAATGAAAGGTGTAAAACTGATCCTTGAGGGTATTGGTGAGGACCCTGAAAGGCCGGGACTCAAAGATACACCAGGCCGGATAGCCGGCATGTACGAGGAGATATTCTCCGGCCTTCAAACACCGACCGAGGAAATCCTGAAACCCATAGAAGGAGAGAGCCATGACGAAATGGTTCTACTGAAAGACATTCCGTTCTATTCAGTATGCGAGCACCACCTGCTTCCGTTCCTGGGCAGGGCGCATGTCGCGTATATTCCGTCAGGCGGCAAGATCGTCGGCCTGAGCTCGCTCGCAAAGGCAGTGGAGATTTTCGCTAAAAGGCCCCAGGTACAGGAGCGCCTTACCACACAGCTTGCTGACCTGATCATGGAAAGATTAAAACCACGGGGGGCAATGGTGATAGTTGATGCCGAGCATTTGTGCCTTTCAATGAGAGGTACGAAAAAACCGGGAGCAAGGACAGTGACCTCAGCTGTCAGGGGTATATTCCGCACTAAAGAATCCACAAGAGTGGAACTGCTTGAACTCATAAAGAAAAGGGACTAAGCATAAGATGCTTGATTTCACAGATGAAAGAATCCTGATGTCACAGATTAAATGCAATAGCGAGCCTGCCTGCGGCAGGCAGGTGTTAGTGTAATCAGGTTTAATTAACATTAAACCAGGAGGAAAAAATGAGTGCAAGGATCATCAGCGGCAAAGAGATCGCCGCTCAAATACGAGAAGAGCTTAAAAAGGAAGTTGCCGAGCTGAAAGACAGGAAGGGTGTTGTGCCTGGACTTGTTACCATCCTGGCAGGTCACAACCCCGCGTCTGTCAGTTATGTTACCGGCAAGCAGAAGATCGCTCACGAGCTTGGCTTCCACTCTATCCAGGACGATCAGCCTGAAGACATATCCGAGGCAGACCTGCTAAAACTTATTGACAGGTACAATAATGATGAAAAGATACACGGCATTCTTGTCCAGCTCCCCCTGCCCAGGCACATTGATGAAAAAAAGGTTCTTAATGCCATTGATCCTGATAAGGACGTGGACGGGTTCCACCCGGTAAATGTCGGCCGCCTGATGATAGGCGGTGATGAAGTAAAGTTCCCTCCCTGCACTCCCGCGGGTATACAGGAACTTATTATTCGGGCCGGCGTTGAAACTTCCGGAGCCGAGGTTGTAGTTGTAGGACGTTCTAACATTGTGGGTAAACCCATTGCCAACATTATGCTCCAGAAAGGTAAAGGCGCCAATTCCACAGTCACCGTTGTCCATACGGGAACAAAGAATCTTGAGGCCCATTGCAAACGCGCCGATATCCTTATCGTTGCCGCGGGTGTCCCCGGCCTTGTTAAACCCGAGTGGATCAAGCCGGGAGCCTGCGTCATAGATGTCGGCGTTAACCGTGTTGGTGAAAAGAAAAGCGAAAAGACAGGCAGGATGATACCGATCCTGAAGGGAGATGTTGATTTTGATGCTGCCAGGGAAATTGCCGGCGCTATCACGCCTGTGCCCGGCGGCGTCGGCCCAATGACCATTACCATGCTGATGAAAAACACTGTCGCGTCCGCAAAGATGCGCGCGGGAAACTAAATGACGATTTTCGATTGACCATTGTCGATTTAAAGGAGAGATCAAATGATCATTACAAAAAGACGGGATGTTAAAGAACTTCAGGAGAACATAAAAGACTACAAGAGCTTTTTTCTCCTTGGCTGTTCAGAATGTGCTACCCTGTGCGCTACAGGCGGGGAGCCCGAGATCAAAGCCCTGAAAGAGGAACTTGAAAAACAGGGCAAGGAAGTTACCGGAAGTTTTGTTGCCAAGACCGGCTGCCAGGTGCTGGGCACAAAGGTAGAGCTTAAAAAATCATCCAAAGAAGCACTGGACAAGGCTGACTGTATCCTGGTGATGTCATGCGGCGCAGGCACCCAGACCTCGGTGGAGTTATTTGAAGATAAGCCTGTTTATCCGACCAATGACTCTCTGTTCCTGGGCAATATGACGCGGATGCAGATGTTTGATGAAAGATGCTCTCTGTGCGGTGAATGCATACTCGACGGGACAGGCGGGATATGCCCGATAACAGCGTGTCCAAAAGGGTTACTGAACGGGCCGTGCGGCGGCACCAACGAAGGCAAATGCGAAGTCAGTTCTGAAATAGATTGCGCGTGGGTAAGGATATACAACAGACTAAGCAAAATCAACAGGCTGAAAGATATGGAACAGATAGTAGAACCAAAGAACTGGGCATCTCACAGAAAACCAATGAATCTAAACACGCGGGAGAAGGCTTCATCGGGGAAGGATAAGCCTGTTTAATAAAATTAAAGCAGGAGGGTAA
Organism: bacterium BMS3Bbin08; assembly: GCA_002897775.1. Taxonomy (GTDB): domain Bacteria; phylum Nitrospirota; class Thermodesulfovibrionia; order UBA6902; family BMS3Bbin08; genus BMS3Bbin08. Next base: position 48,553 of record BDTR01000045.1, read on the forward strand.
AAAGTGAGTTTTAAAGATGCTCTTAATTCAGGCAGGTTCGTTGTTACGGCAGAGGCAGGTCCGCCCAAGGGAACTGATATTAGCAAGATCGTCCATGAAGTGGAAGCGCTCAAAGGCAAGGTGGACGCTGTTAATGTAACGGATAACCAGTCAGCAGTCATGCGAATCAGCTCAACGTCTTTTTGCAAAATTCTTATTGATATGGGGATCGAACCCATTCTCCAGATGACATGCCGTGACCGCAACCGTATCGGACTTCAGTCAGACCTGCTGGGCGCAAGTATTCTCGGGATCAGGAACGTCCTTTGCATGACCGGCGACCATCCAAACGCCGGTGACCATAAAGAAGCAAAACCGGTTTATGACATTGAGTCTGTTCAACTGCTCGGTGTTATTGACGCGTTGAATAACGGCAAAGACATGATGGGCAACGACTTGCAGGGCTCTACGGACTATTTACAGGGCGCGGTTGTCACACCCGAGGCGAATCCGCTGGAGCCTCAGCTTATGAAGTTTAAAAAAAAGGTGAATGTCGGAGCTAAATTTTTTCAGACCCAGGCTGTATACAATATAGATAATTTTAAGAGTTTTATGGGACATGCGAGAAAATACCCCGTTCACCCCGTTAGAAAAGACGCCGGTTATAACGGGGTAAAGATACTCGCGGGCCTTGTACTTTTGAAGAGCGCGGGAATGGCCAACTTCATGAACAAATTTGTCCCGGGCATCATAGTTCCGCAGGAACTGATAGACGAGCTGAAGGCGGCCGGAAAAGAAAAAGCGCTTGATACGGGTATTGATATCATGGCAAGTCACATAAAACAGCTTAAAGCGGAAAACGTCTGTGATGGCGTTCACATAATGGCGATAGGAGCAGAGGACAAAGTGCCGGCAATAATGGAAAGGGCCGGACTTTTATGATTGACCCCTCTAGATTCTAACGAATCTGGACAGAGGGGCAGTCCCCGCTAGATTCTGCACCCACGGTTTTCAGGTTAACTAAACTGAACGCGGGTGTTAAAAAAAGAATCTGGACAGCGGGGCAGGCAGGGAAAATGATAAGACGCATCGCGCTTTTTGGCGCTGTTTTTTTATTTGCGGCGGCATACATACTTCTTGTGGTTGTGGTCATAATGTTCTCACTGAGCGGTCTCCATATACTGAACCGGGAATTTTTTAAGCTTGAAAATATCGAGCTCCTGTCTGTGATCGTCGCAGTGATAATATTTGCTGTTTCTCTGTTCAGTTTCTCAAAAACCTTCAAACAAAAATACATGTATCTTAAAAAACTGATAATAAAGGAACCTGGTGACTGACACGATGTTCTTATTGATATGATATAATACGGCTAAGGTAAATTCTGTTCAGTCATGAAATCAAGTCGCCTCTTCGGAAAAATCATATAAGGTTCAGGCAGAGGTAAAAGGAGGTCTTTAATGCGGGCAAAAAAAGATGACAAGGTTAAGGTCCATTACACCTTAAAACTTGGTGACGGAGAGGTGGTGGAATCCTCAAAGGGCGCCCTGCCGATGGAGTTTACTATCGGCGCCGGTAATGTGGTCCCAGGGTTTGAAAAAGGGGTTATCGGAATGAAGGCCGGAGATACAAAGACGATTACCGTTCCTTCCGGCGAGGCTTACGGCCCTCATGAGGAAAAGAAGATCTTTGAATACGGCAAAGAAAGGATTCCCACGGATTTAGACATGCGGGTCGGCCAGGTCATTCAGATGCACGCTCCTGACGGCAGCAAGTTTCCAGTGACAGTGACCGGAGTTACAGAAAAAGGATTTCAAATGGACGCGAACCACCCTCTCGCCGGAAAAGAACTGACATTTAACCTGGAACTTGTGGAGATAATCAACAAACAATTATAATTGATGATTTTAGATTTATGGTGCAATTAACAATTTTCAATTGTCAATGATCAATTTAAAATGTTCACTATCCATGATTTTTTAAAAAAGAAAAAAGACCGTAAAAAGATCACTATGCTTACGGCGTATGATTATCCTTTCGCGCGGATAGTTGATGAGGCCGGAGTAGACGCGATCCTTGTCGGCGATTCCCTGGGTATGGTTGTGCAGGGGCTGGAAAACACCCTGCCTGTGACAATGGATGAAATGATATATCACACCAAGATGGTCACGAGGGCTGTTAAAAGCGCGATGGTGATCGGTGATATGCCTTTCATGTCCTATCAGGCGAGTGTTGAGGATGCCGTGAGAAATGCCGGAAGGTTTTTAAAAGAGGCTGGCGCCGCGGCAGTGAAGATGGAGGGAGGCTCGGAAATAGCTGAGCACATAAGGGCCATGACAAGGTCGGAGATCCCGGTAATGGCTCATATAGGGCTGACCCCTCAGTCTATCCACAGGATGGGCGGATATAAGGTCCAGGGGAAGACCGAGGAGGCGGCAAAGAAACTGATAAAAGAGGCTCATGTTGTTGAGGACGCTGGAGCGTTCTCCCTTCTTCTGGAGGCAATACCGCAGGACCTTGCAAAGAAAATAACCAAAGAGCTTGCGATCCCGACGATAGGCATAGGAGCCGGCCCTTATTGTGACGGCCAGGTGCTTGTGCTTCATGATGTAATCGGACTGTTTGAAAGGTTCGTTCCAAAGTTTGTAAAGAAGTACGCGAACCTGAAAGACGACGCGCTAAAGGCTGTTAAAGCGTATAAACAGGAAGTGGAAAAAGGCAAGTTTCCCTCACAGGAGCAGAGTTTTAAATAGTTTTTCTTTGAAAAACTTGATAGCACAGATTAAATTCCAGATTACACCGATCAAGACTATAAGTTTTTATCTGAGACATCGTCTTTTGTTATCTGTGAAATCAAAAGAATTTATTTAATAAATTCTTTACTGCGATGTTCCATCCTTCAGGGCCTGCTCCGTCAGCCCTGATAAGTTTTTTCTTAACTTTTATCCGTTTGTCATATGACCCGCCGGGCTTCCGGATCATTATCGGGTAGTCCACGATTTCAAACATCTCAGTGTCATTCGGGCTGTCGCCAAGCGCTATAGTAGTAATCTTGCCATATTGTTTCCTGTATAGTTTTGTTAAGATCTTTACCGCCCTTCCCTTGTCACCATTGCCCATAAGGTGAAAAAACTCACCAATTGTAAAAGTTAACCCAATAGATTTAATAAATTGCTTTAACTTTTTAAGCGAGGCCGCGCTGCCTTTAAATACAAACGGCTCATCAAAATCCCTCTGCTTTGCAAGTTTTGCGTCAGCAGTTTTAAGCCCTGTAAGCCGGGCAACCTCTCTGACAGTCATGTCTCCGAATCCCTTGACATCAAAACCCCTGGTACGCAGTTCTTTTAAGGCCTTTCTCAGCACAGAGTATTCAGTCCCCAGTTTAATAATGTAGTATTTTCTGCTTTCTGCGATTTGCAACCTGCCTGCCGGCAGGCAAGGTTTGCAATTTGCAATTTTAATTTTGAAATAATCCTTTGGGATGAATACCCCTCCCCCGTTTTCGGATATAAAAGGATGCGTGTTCCTCAGCTTCTTTCTGAGCAGTTCTATCTCAGCCTGTGTTTTACTTGTGCAAAGGACAAGGGGGATCCTGTTCTTTTTGATCAACGCAAGCGCGGGACACGCTTTATCAAATGAATACTTTGAGTCAAGCAGGGTCCCGTCAAGGTCTGTGAAGATGATTAATTGTTTCTTCATTTTGAAGTAATAATTTTATCACAGGGCGGGATAAAAAGAAAAAAGGGGTAAGGGAGCTGGACTCCACGCCTCTTTTTTATCTTACAGATAACACTGAAAATTAATTCTTTAAGATTTTTGCGACTCCTTTTGACGCTAAAATATGCTCCGGGTCTATCTCCAGTGCCTTTCCAAATAAACCTTTTGCCCTTTTTTGCAGGCCTAATTCCAGGTAGATAATCCCAAGTTCAGCCATATAGTCAGCATTAAAAGGATTATGTTTAAGCGCCTTTGCAATCGCATGGCTTGCCGCCCTGAATTTTTTCTGTTTAACCAGTGACAAACCATAATAATAGTTATATTCCGCTATTGATTCGCTAAAATATATTGCCTGTCTAAAAAGCAGTTCCGCCCCGCGGTAGTTGTATTGTCTCAGCTGAATTCTCCCCTCTTCAAATCTTGCCCTTGCCTCATCCAGTCTTGAGGGCGTCAGTACAGGTTTGATACCTAACGAATTGTCATATTTTTCTCTCTTATATGGTCTTGACAGCGTTGTATATGCCTCGTGTATATATGAGAAGATTTGATTTAATTTCTTTTTAATAGAAATATCTTCAAGGCTAAAGTGTATGTCAGGATGAAACTTTTTAGCAGCTTTATAGTAAGCATTTTTAATATCCGGATTGGACGCGGAATCCTGAATCCCCAGTAGCTCGTAATAACTGAGCTTTTTATATCTTTGATACAGATCTTCCACCATATATTTTATTTCCGGGTCCACTTTCCCCTTTAATATTTCCTCTCTGGTATCCTTAGGTATTTCACTAAAAGAGTCTTTGCTTTTTGTAACCGCGATCTTCACACTCAGCAGCGCATGGATAGTCTTAAGGGCTTCCGAGTTGTCCAATTGAGAAGCGGAGACAACCTCCTGAATGGATGACTTGTTATCAGTACATGAGATTATCTTTTTCCCTGAAGCATCCAGTTTAATATCCTGGAAAAGATGAAGGGGGTCTGAGGAAAAATAGAGTATATTGTCCAGAGAAGGCAGCTCATTTATAATGTGTTCAATGTTGTTTATCTTTTTTATTCCGTAGTAGATAAGATTGCCGGTAGAAAGTTTTAATGTTATTACTTCTGCTGTTGGCAACGGCATCTCTTTAAATACAAACCAGCCGTCTTTCAATGTAAAGAGGCTGAGGATTATCTCCTCCACCTGTTGTATGACCACTTTCCAAAGTTCCTGAGGCATTAAATAACCCAGACTGACAAGCACCTTGCCCAGCCTCTGATTTTTCTTTTTCATCCGGGCAACTGAATATGCGTATTGTTGCGGGGTAATTTTCCCCTTTCTCACCAGCATATTTCCAAGCCGGTCTTCATCCTGATTAGAGGCAGAAAATACCATATCGCCTTTTCTGATATGGATTGTCTTGATTATCTTATCGAGCTCTACCCTTAGCAGGCCGGTTTTCTGACTTCTTTGCAGTCCAATTAATGTATCGGAAAACCTGAAATCTTTAATATAACCTCCGATTTGCCCAATATTTTCAATACCGATTCTCAACCCTGAGTTATGACTGCTTATCCATGCGACCTGTCCCGAGATCGAAATATCAGGTGATTTAATGGCAATGTCTATAACATCGCCTTTCCCCACCCGAGGCATACCTTTTACTATAATCCCGATCCCTCCCAGAGAATAATCAATCATCTTCGCCTCAAAGGATTTGTTATCGATCTTCAGGTAAAAAACAGTTTCCTTTGTGTATCGCTCGAAATATCTTCGTTCCACAAACATAGTAAAGTAGCTTATCCCCTCTCAGGATGTATATTACTGTATAATATTACATGTACATGTGTCATTATAAATTATATAATAACCTGCAACAAGGAAAATAGAAGCAACGTCAAACAGACCAGATCACGCATAAATTTCGTATGATCGGATATTTTTTTTTAGATGTTCAGGAACAATATTGCAATGGGGCGGCTGAATCTTATCAGGAAATATTTACCCCGTTAAAAGAAAGCCTTCGATGAAATCGGAGGTTAAAAAATCTGTCGCAGTCGGTGGTCTAAAGCTATCAACACGCGACACATTTTTGACGGGGTTTGCCGGTTTTATGAGAGGGTCATCAGGTAGATACAGAGTTCAGGAGATTGTTGAAAAACCATAACAATCTCTGTGTAATCATCTCTAAAAGTCTGTGTAATCAAGACCGTTGATAACTTTTTTAACGGGCTTTCAGGAATCATTCAATTAGAATGATCTGCAGGTCCATGACATTTGTGCCTGTGGGGCCTGTGATAAGCAGGGAACCTGTCTGCTTGAAAAAAGTGTAAGAATCGTTGTTGGTTAAATATTCGGCCGGGTCCAGCCCAAGGCTTTTTGCTTTGTCGATCGTTTCTCCGTCAACGATCGCTCCTGCCGCGTCAGTGGGTCCGTCAGTGCCGTCAGTGCCGGCAGAAAGTAGAGTAATGCCCCTGACGCCCTGGATCTCCACTGCGAAACTGAGCGCGAGCTCTGTATTTCTCCCGCCCTTTCCGTTGCCTTTTACTGTAACAGTTGTTTCTCCACCAGATATTAAACAGATTTTCTTTTTGTCACTGGTCACCTGCCTACCGTCAGGTCTACGTGCCGTAGGTATGCAGGCCCGTAACAAGTTACGGATATTAATTGCTTTTTCTGCCAGGCGTTTTCCAGCCTCTTTGGCTTCGCCGGATATGTCCGCGGACGTTATCTCAGCATCAAGCCCAAGGGCTTGCGCGCTATGTTTTGCCGCGTTAAGCGCGACAGGGTTACTGCCTATTATCATGTTGGTTACATTATTAAACACCGGGTTGTCCTGTTTAGGAGTTTCAGGTATAAGGCCTTCCCCTCCCCTGTTCAGTACATCAAGGATGCTTGCGGGAATTTTTTTCTCAAGTCCGTATTTGTGAATTACATTTAAAGCATCCTTGAATGTTGAGGTATCGGGCGCGGTAGTGCCTGAGGCTATGACGTCAAGTCTGTCTCCAATGACGTCAGACAGGATAAGAGAAACAACTGTTGCGGGAGCGGCTATTTCAGCAAGCCTGCCCCCTTTTACCCCGGATATATGCTTTCTGATGGAGTTTAGCTCAAAGATGTCAGCCCCTGCCTTTAAAAGCAGTTGGGTGATCTGTTGTTTTTCATCAAGCGTGATACCGTCATAAGGCAAAGTAAGCAGGGCTGATCCCCCGCCTGATATTAAGCACAGAACAAGCGTGTGTTTATCTGCTTTTTGCAAAAGACTTATCACTTCTCCTGTTGCCTTAAGGCCGTTCTCATCAGGAATGGGATGACCAGCCTCATATACCCTGATTTTACGTGAATCGTGAATCGTGAATCGTGAATCGTCACTAACCGCGTGCCCATATTTTGTTATGACGACGCCGTCTGTTATTACATCGGCGCCTATTGATTCACTGACGGCCATTGCCATTTGACCGGCTGCCTTGCCGAATCCCGCGATGAACACGCGCTGAAAGTCCTGCTTTAAAAGATCCGCGACAATCGTTCCCGCATACTTTTTGAGCGCTGAAACAGGATCGACAGCTGCCAGAGATGCGGTGAATATTTTCTTAACCGTTAATTCAGGGTTCATTTGTGATCCATTTCCTTGACCTATTATGTTTTAACAATTATACTCTATAGAGTCGATTTTGAAAAAATTTGTTTAAAAATTGAGAACTTATTTATGAGCGCGAGGGAAAAAGATGGCTGATCTACATCAAACAGGCGTAGTCGCTACATTCCACAAACTGGGCGAGCCCAATCTGGAGAAGATCGAAGCAGAGCTTGCGTGGTATTCACAGGAGCGTCCTATTGCCCTTGTTCTGCCGTCCCTGTACTCTGAATTGAAAGGTGAAGCATTAAAGGGCATTATCAGGGAACTGAAAAATGTCAATTATATTAAAGAGGTTGTTGTCGCGCTCGGCAACAGTACAAAAAAGGAATTTGAACATGCCAGGGAGTTCTTCTCTGTCCTGCCCCAGACGACCAGGATCCTCTGGATCGACGGCAGCAGGATACGGGACACGTTCAAGACCATGGAGGCTGAAGGGCTTCATGTGGGTGACGAGGGTAAAGGCAAGTCAGCCTGGATGGCTTATGGTTATATCATCGCTCAAAAGAACATTGACGTGATCGCCCTGCATGACTGCGATATTCTCACCTACAACCGTGAACTGCTGGCAAGGCTCTGTTACCCTGTTACCAACCCTAACCTGGACTACGAGTTTTGCAAGGGGTATTACAGCCGTGTAACAGACAGGATGCACGGCAGGGTAACAAGGCTTCTCGTAACCCCGCTCATAAGGTCCCTGAAAAAGATCCTTGGTCACCTGCCCCTTCTTGAATTTATGGACAGCTTCAGGTATCCGCTCGCGGGTGAGTTTTCCATGGATGTGGACATTGCCCGGGTCAACAGGATCCCGGGTGACTGGGGGCTTGAGGTCGGTGTAATGGCCGAGGTTTACAGGAACTGTGCCGTAAGAAGGGTATGCCAGGTCGAGATCGCTGAGAATTATGAGCACAAGCATCAGGTGCTTTCACCGGATGATACGTCAAAAGGACTTTTAAAGATGTGTATCGATATAAGCAAGTCACTCTTCAGGACCCTTGCGTCAGAGGGCGTTGTGTTCTCGGACGGGTTCTTTAAGACTCTGATCGCGACTTACGTGCGGACAGCCCAGGACATGCTCAAGTACTATGAAGATGACTCGGCGGTCAACGGCCTTGTTTTCGACAGGCATGAAGAAAGCCTTGCGGTGGAAACATTTACAAACGGCATAAAAAAGGCATCAGAAACAATTACTAAAGATCCGCTTGGCGTTCCGCTGATCCCGAGCTGGGACAGGGTCACATCCGCGCTGCCCGATATCCTGGATATGGTAAAGAACGCGGTTGAAGAAGACAATAAATGAAAGGAGATCACTAAATGGACCTGTGGGAGAAAATCCAAAAGGACATAAAGACGAACATTAAGGAGGGTCTCTCTATTGTCAAGGAAGGAAGCGCGATCGTTTCCCAGAGGATAGAGAAGCTTACGGAAGAAGGAAAAAAGAGATACCAGGTCTTCACTCTTAATATGAGGGTCCGGGATGAATTTTCCAGGCTGGGGGGGAAAATATACGGCCTTAGCGGCAAAACCAGAAACCCAATGACCAACAGGAATGTTGCCGCTATTGTCTCGCGCATAAAAAAGCTTGAAGACAGGATAAAAATACTTGAGCAAAAACCCAAAAAGCGAAAGGCAAAACCGTTCAGGAAAAAGGCAAAAAAAGCGAAACGCGGGTCATTGAGGGCCTGATAGCATGAGGGACCAAATGAAGCGCATTATTTTCGGCATAGTTTCAGTGCCTGTTCTGATAATATTTCTCATGAATATCGGAACAGGTGAACCGGAGGTGGAAACACCGGCTGTGGAAGCTGAGAATAACAGAATGTCCACAATAGCCGGCGTTGTACAGCCGTCTGAGACAATGGACGCTATTTTCAAAAAATACGGCCTTGACAATGCTGAACTTACCGCTATCTTCCGCGACGCGAAAAAATCATACAACCTGTCCAGGCTGTCTGTTGGAAGCGTTTATTTTTTTGAGGTGGACGACCGGAACAGAATACAGAACATGCAGTACGGTATTGACGAGGACTCTTTCCTCAAGGTCGCAAGGACGTCTGAAGGGTTCAGCGCTGAAAGGGTCAATGTCGAGTACGAGAAAAGGGTCGGATCGCTTTATATAAAGCTTAGGGACAATCTTATACTTTCCATGCCTGGCACGCACAACGAATATCTCAGGCTTGCCCTTGAGCTTTCGGATATTTACGCCTGGGACATAGACTTTTTAACTGACATTCGCAACGGTGACACCGTAAAAATTATGGTTGAAGAACTCTGGTCAGGAGAGGTCTTCAGGGGATTCGGCAATATTCTCGCCGCTGAATTTTTAAATAACGGGCAGATGCATTACGCGTTCAGGTTCGAACATGACGGTTATGCCGACTATTATGATGATAACGGAAGGTCTTTGCGAAAGACCCTGTTGAAGTCGCCTTTGAAGTTCACGCACATCAGTTCGCATTTCAGCAGAAAACGTTTCCATCCTATTTTAAGGATTTACCGCCCTCACCTTGGAGTAGACTATGCCGCGCCTGCCGGCACTCCTGTGTCCGCCGCGGGCGGCGGCACAGTGTTATTCGCGGGTTACAAAGGTCAGAACGGCAAAATGGTAAAGATAAGGCACAGTGGAGGTTTTGAGACATATTATGGGCACCTGTCACGGATCCCGAAAAGGGTCAGGAAAGGAAGAAAAATCTCTCAGGGCGATATAATCGGGTATGTCGGGTCAACCGGTCTTGCCACAGGGCCGCACCTCGATTACAGGATCAGGCAAAACGGAAAATTCGTTAATCCGCTGAAGATACGGCTGCCTCGCGGGAAAGCAGTGCCTAAATCCCTGATGGCTGAGTTTAAAAAAGTGATCAGTGATATGGAAACAAGGCTTACATCATTAACCCGGCCGCTCGTTGCCTCTACAGGAAAGAAGAAGACATCGAGCTGATGAAGCGGTTTATTCCCGGCTATTTAAACAGCGCTGATTCCCCTGTCCTGACCGCCCTTTTAGTATTTGTTCTTTACATTATTCTGGCAAAGCTTGCTGATATTTTTATTGATAAGGTGGTCAGGCGCCTTGCAAAATTCAGCAGAACTGAGCTTGACGACAAGATAATAGACGTGACCCACCGGCCCGTGTTCTTCACGGTATTAATAGTCGGGAGTATACATGCCGTTAAGCTCCTGAACCCTTCAGAAAGCATGGTCTTTTATTCCGTCGGTATCCTGAACTCCCTGCTGGTCCTCATATGGGGGATATGCGTGGTCAGGATCAGCAACCTTATCATAAAGAACCACGTACACAGAATAGCCGATCTAACAGGTCTGGGCCGGGAAATAACTCCGCTGGCCGAGAACGTGTGGAAGGTCATTGTCTTTGTGGCGGCTCTCATGATAATCCTGTCGATCTGGAAGATCAATATCACCCCGCTGCTTGCCTCGGCCGGTATCGTGGGCGTTGCGGTGGCGCTTGCCGCAAAGGACACACTGGCCAATTTCTTTGGAGGAATAAGCATTTTCATGGACAGGCCGTACAAGATCGGAGATTACATTGTCCTTGACCAGGGTGAAAGGGGCGCGGTTGTAGAGATAGGGATACGGAGCACAAGGATAAAGACAAGGGATGATATACTTATCAGTATTCCGAACTCTATAATTGCCAATACGAAAATAATAAATGAGAGCGCGCCCCACCCCAATTTCAGGGTGCGGATCCCTGCTTCAGTGGCATACGGGAGCGATATTAACAAAGTAGAAGAGATATTAATAGAGATCGCCTCTGAAAATGAAAATATCATAAGCGACCCCGAACCACGCGTCAGGTTCAGGCAGTTCGGTGATTCTTCCCTGAATTTCGAATTGCACTGCTGGGCAAAAGAACCGGCATTAAGAGGAAAAACGATTCATGAGGTCAACAGGGCGATATATAATAAATTCCATGAGGCCGGGATCACGATACCGTTCCCTCACAGGACCGTGTACTTAAGAGAGGAGAAAGATTGGGGAGAAAAGTAGAGCCGTTCGAGTTCAAACAGGCAGTCAATATACTTAAGTCCTCACGGGAAAAAGCCAACTGCCTCGGAACGCTCAGACACATGATATCAAGAGTAAGTGATGAATCCATTTTCCATCACACCTGTCAGTATTTCCTGAAAGAGCATTCCCTTGGCTATACAAATGATTTTGCTCAGTGGGCCGGGGAGAGTCTTGAAGAAAGGGCCCTCGCGGAACGCCTTTCAAACATAGACCCCTATTCGTTCAAGTCAATTTCAGGCACAAGAAAGGAACTGCTGAGAGTAATAGGCGAATATACCCGTGATTTTCCCGCGCCCAGATGCGCGCTTTCGGGCGACGAGTTCTATTTCAACGAGACCATTACTCTTGTATTCCCCGTGGGCGTAAAGGTCAAAAACCTTGTTGAGTTTTTTATAGCGCTGCAGCATATCGACGCGGGGTCCATTCACTTTCATTTTTACGAGGCAAGAGTGCGCCTTGGCAAAGGCGTAGACGATTTTTCAAGGTGGTTCAGGGAGGCCCTTAACAGAAAAGCCCTTGCAAAGAACATAGGGACGATCGACCCTTTTATGCACAACATTGACGGTATAAGAGAGCACATAAAGGAGATGATAGAAGATGACCTGAAGGCTGAAATGGAGGGGCTGAGGCAATGATCAACCTGTATACGGGAATAGCCCCGGCCAGAGACCTGCTTCTTACCCACAGGCTATGTGAAAAACTGAACGGCAAGTCCTTTCTGCATATTAACTCTACCCGCGAGGGAGGCGGCGTCTCTGAAATACTTCAGCGCATGATCCCCCTGCTGAAGGGGCTGGGTATTGACGCCAGGTGGGAGGTAATTACAGGCGACAGAAAATTCTTCGATATAACGAAAAAGATCCATAACGGGCTGCAGGGCAATCCTGAGGACATTACGGAAGATATGTGGAAGTACCATTACGAGATCAACGTTGCGAACGCTAAACGCCTTGATTTTAACGCGGACGCGGTGCTGATACACGACCCCCAACCAGCCCCTCTGGTCGAGTTCAGGAAGAACGGCATCTGGATGTGGAGATGCCACATAGATGTTTCTAACCCCACCCCCGGGATATGGGACGGTATTAAAAAATATGTGAAAAATTATGATAATTCCGTATTTTCAGTCGCGAAGTTCTCCCGTACACTGCCCATAGACGAAGTTTTCATACCACCGTCAATTGACCCTCTCAGTGAGAAGAACAGAGAACTTACAGAGCATGAGATACAAGATGTAATGAACGGATTTAGCATACCTGTGGACAAGCCGATAATTCTGCAGGTTTCAAGATTTGACAGGTTCAAGGACCCGGTAGGGGTCATAACAGCGTACAGGATGGTGAAAAAATACTCTGACTGCAGGCTCATACTCGCGGGAAGCCCTGCGACGGACGATCCTGAAGGCGAGCTGGTGTTAAATGAGGTTAAAGAAGCCGCGGGCAATGACCCGGACATACACATTCTGCTTTTACCCGTCTTCAGCGACAAGAAGATCAATGCCCTTCAGAGAGCGGCAACGGTTGTTCTGCAAAAGTCCTTAAAAGAAGGTTTTGGCCTTACTGTTTCAGAGGCCATGTGGAAGGAAAAACCAGTGATCGGAGGCGCTGTGGGAGGGATTCCGCTGCAGATAGTTAACGGGGTCACGGGATTCCTCGTTTATTCGATTGACGGCGCCGCGTTCAGAATAAGGCAGTTCCTCAATAACCCGGACATGGCGGTACGCATGGGGCAGAAGGCAAAGGAATACGTAAAAAACAATTTTCTTATCACCCGTCAGATCAGGGATTATCTTGCTGTCTGGTATGCCATGGAAAACAGGGGCAAGGGTGTGATCGAGCTATGAGCTATGAAAAACTAAAAGCGTTCATAGCTGAAAACCTCACAGATAAAAAGCTCATAATAGTCTCCAACAGGGAGCCCTATTCCCACAAAAAAGCAGGCCTTAATATAAAAGTCGATAAACCGGCCGGGGGCCTGACGTCAGTGCTTGACGAGGTCCTGCGCGCTGTCGGAGGTACCTGGGTCGCCTGGGGAAGCGCCTCAGGAGACAGGAATGTAGTAGACAAAAACAGCCGCGTCCGTGTGCCGCCGGCCGGGCCGTCATACACACTGAAAAGGGTCTGGCTAAGCGACAGCGAGGTTGAGAACTATTATCACGGCTATTCGAACCGCGTGCTCTGGCCCCTGTGCCACATAGCGCTGGACAAGCTTTATTTCAGAAAAAAATACTGGGATGATTATAAAAAGGCCAATGCCGCTTTCGCGCGTTCCGTGCTTGAGGAGGCCGATGAAAGATCGCTGATATGGATACACGATTATCACCTCTGTCTGGTCCCGAAAAAGCTGAAAGAAGCAAGGCCCGGGCTTACTATCGCCCAGTTCTGGCATATACCGTGGCCTGACCACAGTGTTTTTAGAATATGCCCCCAATCCAGGGAGATCCTTGAGGCCCTTCTAAGCAACGACCTGCTCGGTTTTCAATTGCCTCTGTTTGTGAAGAATTTCATGGATTGCGTTAACGAAAGTCTGGATGACGCAGCTATTGATTACCGGAGTTCCACGATCAGTTATAAGGGGCACAAGACAAAGCTGGAGGCGTTTCCCATAAGCGTTGACTATAACAAATTTCGCGACCTTGCTCTTAATACAAAAACATTTACCGCCATGAACCAATTGAAGGACAGATACGATCTCACGCAAAAATTTATCGGCCTGGGAGTTGACAGGCTTGAATATACAAAGGGCCTGATTAAAAGACTCCAGGCCATTGACCTGTTCTTTGACAGGTACCCGAGGTTTAAGGATAGATTCACTTTCTTCCAGATAGCTGTGCCAACAAGGATGAAAGAGCCTTACATCAGCTATAAGGCGATGGTTGAGGGACTTGTAAGGAAAATAAATAAAAAATACTCCTCTGAGAACTGGAACCCCATCGTGTACAGGGACGTCAAGGCTGAACACGAGGACCTCGCAGTTTATTACAGGATGGCTGATATAGCGGTCATAAGTTCGGTTTACGACGGAATGAACCTGGTGGCCAAGGAGTTTGTCTCCGCGCAGGTCGATGGCAAAGGGGTGCTGCTGCTCAGTGAGTTCGCCGGCGCCGCGGAAGAACTTGAAGGGGCCATACTGGTAAACCCCTATGACATAGAGGAGTTCTCCGACTCAATAAAAAAAGCGCTGGAAATGTCTGTGAGAGAAAAAAAGAGCCGGATGAAGACCCTTCAGAGACAGGTAAAAGAAAAGGATGTGTACACATGGATATACGATGTTTTGGGTCAGATGCTGCTGATCTCCGGGAAGAAAGTGCGCCGGTGCAGTTACCTTTTTGAAAATATCGGGACAATACCAAGGAACAGGATATTCCTTTTCCTGGATTATGACGGCACTGTAACGCCTATCGTCAAGACACCTGATAAGGCTGTCATGTCCGAAGAGATGCGGTCCCTTATAATAAAGCTCCAGCAGACTGTTCCGGTCGCGATCATTAGCGGAAGAGCGCTTAATGACCTGAAGCAGATGGTAAATATCGAGAATATGATATACGCCGGTAATCATGGCGCGGAAATATGGGACGGGACCCGGCTTGTAAAAGGGAAGCGGGCGTCCTCCAGTCAGAAGGCCATGAAGCAGATAATCCATGAACTAAGGACCTCTCTGTCAGCCATCTCAGGTGTGGTTATTGAGGATAAAGGCATTACAGCCAGTATACACTTCAGAATGGTCAGTGAGCGGAATACAGGCAGGGTATTGGATATCTTCTGGTCGATCGCGGATAAATACAAGGATTCATTTATGGTGACAACGGGTAAAAAGGTCCTTGAGATCAGGCCGCGCGGGATATGGAACAAAGGTGATGCCGTCAAATGGATATGCAAAAATTTCGGCAGGAAAAGGATTCCGGTCTATGTTGGCGATGACACAACAGACGAGGACGCGTTCAGGGCGATCAAGGGCAAAGGTATCGGGATATGTGTCGGCTGGAACCCTGAATCAGACTATTATTTAAAAACCCAGGACGAGGTCAAACAGCTCATTAAGGTAATTGGGAACTTTAAGTCGTGAGTCCCCAGACGGTCAGCGAAGATATCCAGGGACTGTTATCCGGTATAAGCGAAGCTGATATACTTGTCGGCATACCAAGCTTCAATAACGCGAAGACCATAGGCCATGTCGTCAGGGCCGTCCAGGCGGGCCTGGCAAGGTATTTCCCTGATAAAAAAGCGGTCCTGATCAATTCTGACGGCGGTTCCACGGACGGAACAATGGAAGTTGTTCAGAAGACCGCGATAGAGGACTTTCACTCCATTTTTGTATCCCATCAGATAAACCTCATGAAGATAACAACGCCTTATCACGGCGTACCGGGCAAAGGCAGCGCGTTCAGGGCTGTCTTCGAGATCGCGAAGAACCTTAATGTAAAGGCCTGCGCTGTTGTGGACTCGGACTTAAGAAGTATAACCCCCGAGTGGATAGATCTGCTGTTAAGGCCGGTGATCGACATGGGATATGACTATGTGGCGCCTTACTACCTGAGGCATAAATATGACGGGACCATAACCAACAGTGTTATTTATCCGATGACAAGGGCCCTTTACGGCAAAAGGATCAGACAGCCCATCGGCGGAGATTTTGCCTTCTCAGGACAGCTCGCGTCCTTTTATCTTTCAAAGGACGTATGGGAAACGGACGTCGCGAGATACGGGATCGATATCTGGATGACAACGACTGCCATCGCGAACAATTTCAGGGTATGCCAGTCATTCCTCGGCGCCAAGATCCATGACCCAAAGGACCCGGGCGCTGACCTGAGCGCCATGCTGTACCAGGTCGTGGGGTCTACCTTTGATCTCATGGAAACATACTATGACGTATGGAAGGACATAAAGGCGTCTGAGCCGGTGAACACCTTTGGTTTCAGATACGCCGTAGGGCTTGAACCGATCGAAGTGCACATTGACAAAATGATCGACAGGTTCAGGCTCGGCACAAAGGAACTTTCAGGCATATGGGGGACCTTCATGCCGGTTGACCTTCGAGGTTTCATATGTAATGATCTAAGCGTTGTCCCTAATGAAAAATTTAATCTTCAGGACGATATATGGGTTGATATTATTAATGCCTTTGCGCTCGCTTATCATACCAAAAAAATAAACAGACAGCATCTATTGAAATCCCTGACCCCGCTCTATATCGGCCGTGTAGCGTCCTTTGTTATTGACACATGGCACAGCAACGCGGATGAAGTCGAAGAAAAGATCGAGAACCTGTGCCTGAGTTTTGAAAAGAAAAAAAACGCGTTGATCGATGAATGGGATAAATAGGGCGGGCATTCGACCGAGCTCAGCCGAAGTCCGAACTTGTTTCATTTGTCCGGACGGGTTGATACTTCGGCAGTGCTCAGTATAGACCCTGAGTTAAGTCGAAGGGTTGATTTTATGGATAAAAGGACGTAGATTACAGCGACAGATAAATGAAAAAATGTGAATAATATAGATCATGGAAAGGGGGAAGAATGAGGAATTCATTTAAGGAAACGATCATAGAGCCTCTTCAGGAGTTTTATAAAAATGTACTTGATTTTTTGCCGGACCTCCTGACCTCAATTTTAATTCTTGCGCTCGGGGTCCTGATGGCCGCTGTCTTTAAAAAAGCGTCAGCCAGGTTGTTCAGGATCATTAACCTTGACAAGCTGTCAGAGAAATACGGTATTTCCGGCATACTGAAGAAATGGGGGCTGAAAGATTCTGTGTCAGGGCTTTTATCCAAAATAATCGGCGGGCTTATAATGTTCGCCTTCCTGATAATTTCCTTAAGGACTCTCAATGTGCCCACAATAGAAGGATTTCTCGGTGACCTCTTTCTTTATCTCCCCAATGTATTTGTGGCGGTATTAATACTTTTTGCCGGGTATTTTTTAAGCGATTTTCTTGGCCGCACGGCATTGATAGCCTCTGTGAACGCCGGACTTAAAATATCCGGCAGTATAGGAAAATTCGTTAAGCTGACTGTTTTTTTCCTTTCAGTAACAATGGCCCTGGAGCAGCTGGGCATCGGGAAGGAAACAGTTCTGATAGCTTTCGCGGTGATATTCGGCGGCGTCGTGCTCGCGCTTGCTATCGCGTTCGGCCTCGGCGGGCAGGACGCAGCAAGGGACTATATAGATAAAAGGCTCAAGGGAGAGGAAGATAAAGACGATATACAGCACCTTTAGAGATTCGAGCCTTGCCCTGCCCGCCACACTACAAGGCGGGTAAACCGGCAGGCGAGGTTTAGAATTTATGAAAAGAACGCTATTAGAAGAATCAGTCCTGTTTATCAGCATTTTCAAGTGGTTTTTTCTTGCCACTGTTGTAGGGATCTTTGTCGGATCTTCTACAGCGATATTCCTTAAGGCGCTTGAGATAGGCACACTGCTGACAGGACAGTATACATACTATTTTATCATGCTGCCGGCAGCCTTTTTCTTAAGCAGTCTCACAATAAAATATCTTGCTCCCGAGGCTGAAGGACACGGCACGGAAAAAGTGATCGAAGCAGTACATAAACGCTCAGGCAAAATAAATCCCATGGTTGTTCCGATAAAACTGGTGGCCACGATAATAACCATCTCCTTTGGCGGTTCAGCGGGTAAAGAAGGTCCGTGCGCGCAGATAGGCGCGGGTATTTCATCTGTTATTTCCGGACTTCTCAAATTTAACAATCAGGACAGAAAGAAGCTGGTCATCTGCGGCATAAGCGCCGGGTTTGCGACTGTTTTTGGAACACCGATAGCAGGAGCTATTTTCGGTGTGGAGGTGTTGTTTGTAGGCGGTCTGCTTTATGACGTACTTTTTCCATCATTCGTTGCCGGAATTGTGGGGTATCAGGCCGCGACTATGCTCGGTATTACTTATTTTCATCAACCGCTGCAATTTGTTCCCATGTTCAGCAGTTTGCTGTTCGTAAAAGTATGTCTGAGCGGGATCTTCTTTGGCCTCTGCGCGTTTGTATTTATACAGCTAATGAAAAAGATGGAGCAGTTAAAGAAGAAACTGAAGATGTGGGAGCCTTATAAAGGGTTGATAGGCGGCGCGGCGCTGGTAATGCTGGTTTTTTTATTTTCCGAGCGCTTTCTGGGGCTGGGCCTGGACACTATTAGCTCGGCACTTGAGGGTCGTGACTTGAACCCATTGATTTTCCTGGGGAAAATGCTGTTTACCTCAATTACCCTGAGCTTTGGAGGCAGCGGCGGAATAGTGACTCCGATATTCTTTATCGGCGCTACGTCAGGGAATGCCTTTGCGAATATATTCGGCCTGGATGTGGCAATGTTCTCAGCCATAGGTATGGTCGCCGTGCTCGCCGGAGCAGCGAATACGCCTATATCAGCAAGCATTATGGCTGTAGAGCTTTTCGGACCTGCTGTCGCGCCGTACGCCGCAGTTGCCTGTGTCATCAGCTATCTTATGACCGGACACCGGAGCGTATATCCGAGCCAGGTGCTTGCTGTTACCAAATCACCGTCGATCTTTGTGGAAAAAGGCGTTGAAATGGAACAAATGGACTCACTGCAGATCAAACCCAGGCCCCGGAGTATCATAGGCCTAATACTTAATATCTTCCGGAAGCTGGAAAGCCTGATGTCAAAAGACAAGACAAAATGAACCTCATACTGTTGTGGCTCGCGTTTTTTGTGTGTACTCTGGCAATTTTTTATTCCGGCGCCAAACTCTCCAGATACGGAGATATCATAGCGGAGAAAACCGGTCTTGGAGGAGTATGGATAGGCGTCATCCTGCTGGCATTTATCACCTCACTGCCTGAACTGGTTACAGGAATAAGTTCGGTTGTCATATTTCAGGTCCCTGATATCGCTGCAGGTGATATCTTTGGAAGCTGTGTTTTTAATATGCTGATCCTCGCGATACTGGATATTTTTGACCGGGCGTCTCCAATATCTTCGAGGGTACATCAGAGACATACGCTTTCAGCCGGTTTCGGCATACTCTTCCTGACCGTTGCCGCTGTGAGTATTTTTTTGAGCAATTCACAGGCGGTTGTACCGGGCCCGTTAGAGGGAAGCTCCACTCCCCGCTTTCTGACAGGGGTCACTGTTTTTGGATGGATAGGGCTGTATACGCCGTTTATACTTTTATTATATCTTGTCACAGTACGCCTTATCTTTGTCCATGAAAAAAGGGCCATGAACGCGTTTGTGAAAGAAAAAATAGAGGAGCTTAAATACGGTGACATTGCGAAAAAACATGTTTATATCAATTTCGCGGTTAATGCCGCGGTAGTCGTACTCGCGGCAATTCTTTTACCTGAAGTGGGCGCTTCCATAGCTGAAATAACAGGCCTTGGCCAGACATTTGTCGGCAGTATACTGATCGCGGTATCTACGTCGCTTCCGGAGATCGTAGTGTCTATTACAGCTCTTAAGATCGGGGCGAGTGATATGGCAATAGGCAATTTGTTTGGAAGCAATATCTTTAATATCGGTATCCTTGCCGTTGACGACCTGTTTTTCATAAAAGGCCCGCTTCTCTCTTATATTGACACAACACACATTGTATCCGCCCTTGCCGCCGTGATCATGACGACCGTGGCAATTATCGGCCTTACTTACAGGGCCAGGAAGAAAGCGCTTTTTATCTCCTGGGATGCCGCCGGCATAGTGGCAGTGTATATTTTCAATGTGATCACGCTCTATGTATTGCGATAACCGCGGCAAAAAATAAAATGCCCGATCTGTCAAAAAATATCGTTCCGGGCATTAAACTCTTGCATCTTGTGCCGGGTGTTTAGTATCCTGTATCTTGTTAAGGAGACCACATGCCGGAAACCGGATTAAAAGTAATTCTTCTGCGACATACGCCAAACCCCGAGGAAACCGTGGCAATGGCGGCAAAGCTGTGCTATAGCCCGTCTGACATCGAGTCCCTGAAGAACAAGATAGAAAAAAAGGACCAGAAGGCATTTGTTGAAAAGCTTGTAAAAATGGGGCATATGACCCCTATTGAGCACCCGGCCTTCACTTTTGCGATAGAAGGGATATCCCGGGCATGTTCCCACCAGCTTGTAAGGCACAGGCTCGCGTCCTACAGCCAGCAGTCACAGCGATATGTAAGTGAGGAGGCCGGCTTTGATTACCTGATCCCTCCAAGCATTAAGGAAGACAAGGCGCTGTCAGACCTGTTCGTGTCATTTATGGATAAAGCGCAAAAGGCATATAACGCTATGGTGGGAAAACTGAATGAAAAAGGGATAAAAGGGGAATCAGCCAATCAGGACGCCCGCTTCCTGCTGCCGAACGCGGCCGAGACCAAGATCATGGTTACAATGAACGCGAGGGAGCTTCTTCATTTCTTCAGGCAGAGATGTTGTAATCGCGCGCAATGGGAAATAAGGCATATGTCTGAAGAGATGCTCAAACTTGTCAAGGACACAGCGCCCACGATCTTCTCTAAAGCAGGACCCGGATGCCTTTATGCCCCCTGCCCTGAAGGTGATTATTCCTGCGGCAAGATAAAAGACGTCAGGAATAAATACGGGATTAAATCAAAGTAATAATTTATAATTCAAAATTAACAATTAACATTGCAAAATGCCTCCCCTCTCCTCATTGCTAAATGATAATTTTACATTGATCATTTTGCATTGAATTAGAACTTCCCTTGATTCCTCAATGTTCAAAAAGTTATCCTAAAAATTATGGCCTATGTTATAGCTCTCGCGGGCAAAGGCGGCACGGGCAAGACCACCATTGCGGCGCTTACTATCAGATATCTGATAGAGAAAAAGAAGAAAGCCGTTCTTGCTGTGGACGCGGACAGCAATTCCTGTCTCAATGAAGCCCTTGGCGCTGCTGTACACGCAACGATCGGACATTTAAGGGAGGATTCTCTTGCCCTGGTACGCAGCGGCGCCGAACGTCCCGGCGGCATGAGCATGGAACAGCTTTTTGACTACCAGGTCCAGCAGGCGGTCGTTGAGGCAAAGGGGTTTGACCTGCTGGTCATGGGCAGGCCTGAAGGTCCCGGCTGTTACTGCGCCGCAAATAACATAATCAGAAAGTACAGTGATATACTTTCCGAAAAATATGCTTACGTTGTCATTGACAACGAAGCCGGCATGGAACACCTGAGCAGGCGGACCACACACAAGGTGGATCTTATTCTCGCGGTAAGTGACCCGTCACGCAAAGGTGTCAGCACAGCAAAGAGGATAAACGACCTTATTGACGAGCTCTCTCTTGAAATTGACAGACGTGTACTGATCATTAACAAGGCGTCCGAATCCGAATTCATAAAGCTGAAGGAAGCTGTCGGTGACATGAAATTTGACTCTCTTGCCTTCCTGCCTGAGGACAAAAATGTTTTTCAGTTTGACCTGGAGGGAAAGCCCGTTGTACAGCTCCCTCATGATTCGAGCCTTGTGAAGTCTTTCTTTGACCTGCTGGATTCCCTGAATATCCCTTAAGTTTTCCCTTGTCCGGCAAAACATATTTGAAATTCTTATTACTGAATAAATGTGTAAAGAACTCTTTACCGCAATCCTATACATATGCTATATTTAAAGACTTATCTTTTGAGCGGTATTTTTGTTGGTTTAAGAAATATGTAAGAATAAGATCCGCGAAAGGAGAGACACTCGGATGCTAATCATAGGTGAAAAAATCAGCGTCATTGCCAAAAAGGTCAGGGAGGCGATGAATGCGCGTGATCCTAAGCCCATACAGGAACTTGCTGAAGCTCAGTGGAAAGCCGGAGCTCACTTCATAGATGTCAACATAGGTCCGGCTGAAGAAAAAGGCGAAGACCTGATGAAATGGATGGTCGAAAGCATTCAGAAAGTGGTCAAGGCGCCGCTTTGTCTTGATACAACGAACGCGTCCGCTCTTGAGGCAGGCCTGCAGGTGTATAACAGCGAGTGGGGAAGAGCGCTTATTAACTCAACGTCAAACGATCCTGAAAGATTTGGAATGCTGGAACTGGCGGCAAAGCATAACGCGGAGATCATCGCGTTGACCATTGGCAAAGGCGGATTGCCGGCGGACGCGGAAGAGAGGTGCGCCATCGCGGCGGAGATCATGGCCAGGGCCGCGGAATACGGCGTTCCTCTTGAGGACATTTATCTTGATCCGCTTATTCTGCAGGTCTGTACCACTCAGGATCAGGCCATGCATTCCATAAAGGCGGTCAAAATGTTCCAGGAGCTGAATGACCCGCCGATGAAAACCGTTGTCGGGCTCAGCAACATATCCAACGGCGTTCCGAAACAGATGAGAAGCCTTATAGACAGGGTCTATCTGACGTTATTAATGTATGAGGGATTGACCGCCGCGATCGCGAACCCCCTTGATAAAGAACTTATGGATGCGGTCAAGACAACAGATGTATTTCTCGGAAACACACTTTACGCGCATTCATATCTGGAAATGTGAAATTAGCTGATAGCTCCCCGTAAAGTCTAAACAGACTTAAACCACGGGGTAACTACATGGCTGATAGCTGATAGTAATTACTAAGAGCTATGAGCTAAATTATGGAGGTTGATATGTCATTTGTTGTTCCAAAGGAATCTTTCAATGGAAAGGTCTTGGCCGTTGATTTTGGGAAGGATGAGAAGGCCCTTGCTGTCGGAGGAGAGAACTGCCTTCCCTTTTTGTCTTTTGAAGGTTCGATACCTAACAGACCGGTAATAGCATATGAGGTCCAGGACTGCGCGCCTGATGACTGGCCTGACACCGTTAGGAATATATATAAAGACGTAAGCGGTGATCCGGTGGCCTGGGCAAAATACTGCCAGGACGAATTAAAAGCCGGGGCAATAGCGCTCAGGCTGGTGAGCACGCACCCTGATAGAGATGACCGCTCCGCGGAGGACGCGGCCGGGACGATCAGGGATGTACTGGCCGCCATTAATGTGCCTTTGATCATACTGGGGTCCAACCATATAGAAAAGGACGCCCTGGTTCTCGTTGCCGCTGCCGAGGCCGGCGGCGGATACAACTGTGTTATCGGGAAGGCGCAGGAGGGCAATTACAAAACCATAGTAGCTGCCGCGCTTGCTCATAATCATAAATTGATCGCGATGTCAGAGCTGGATATAAATCTGGCAAAGCAATTGAACATATTAATTACTCAGATGGGCTTTGATAAGGAGAAGCTTATCACTGATCCCATGTGTTCGGCGCTTGGCTACGGCCTGGAATACACATATTCGGTTATGGAAAGGATCAGGCTCGCGGGTCTTGCCCAGAACGACGCGACCATGCAGCCCCCGATCCTGGGTGATGTCGGCATGTATGTATGGAAGATAAAGGAAACAGTTGCTTCTGATACAGATATGCCGGAATGGGGCGCGCTTGAGGAAAGAGGTATAACCTGGGAGGCGGTGACAGCAACATCATTGATCCTGGCCGGAGCGAACCTGTTGATAATGAGGCACCCCAGGGCTATTCAGACCGTTAATAAAACCATTGATGAACTTGTTTAACTTAAATATTAAGTTATTAAGAAATTAAGTAATTAAGTCATTGAGAAAAAGGATCCAATATCTGTTTAATAACTTAGTGACTAAATGACTAAATGACTTGGAGGTTTTAGAATGGCGTTAACCGGAGTTCAGATATTCAAACTGCTTCCAAAGACAAACTGCAAAAAGTGCGGTTTCCCTACATGTCTGGCATTTGCCATGAAGCTTGCTCAGGGTGGTGTTGAGCTTTCGGCGTGCCCTGATGTTTCTGAAGAGGCGAAGAATACACTGGGTGCGGCGTCTGCCCCGCCCATAAGGTCTTTCGCGCTTGGCACAGGCGAGAAGGCGGTAAAAATAGGCGGAGAAACTGTTCTTTTCAGGCATGAAAAGAAATTCATTAATCCATGCGCTATTGCGGTGAACATCAAGGACAATGATGACAACATTGCTGCAACCGCCGAGAAAGTCGCTGGCTCGGAGATCGACCGCGTTGGCCAAAAACTGAGAGTTGACGCAGTTTCAATCGAGTGCGCTTCCAATGACAGCGCCAAATACGGGGAAGCAGTGAAGCTTGTGGCTGAAAAAGCGCCTGAGGCCGCTCTTATATTAAATTGTAAAGACGCTGCTGCGGCCGAAGCCGCGGTAAAGGCGGTTGCCGGCAGAAAACCTCTTCTGTATTGCGCGACCGGTGAAAATGCCGAGGCAATGGCGGGTATCGCGAAGGCCGGCGGCGTCCCCCTTGCCGTATGCGCGGAGGGACCTGAGGCCCTAAGCGCGCTGACAGAAAAGATCAAGGGCCTTGGGGTGGAAGATATTGTGCTTGATTCGGGCGCTAAAAACGCGAAAGATATCATCGAGAATAATACGCAAATCAGGAGAGCAGCCCTTAAGAAGAGCTTCAAACCGCTTGGTTACCCAATTATTAATTATGTATTAAGGGATGACCCCGTGTTTGAGGCTTCCATTGCTTCCGTCGCGATAGCCAGGTACGCATCAATAGTTGTGGTAAGCACCATTGAAAAGTGGAAAAATCTGGCTCTCTTTACTCTCAGACAGAACATATACACTGATCCGCAGGTTCCTATGCAGGTCGAGCAAAAAGTATATAAGATAGGGGAACCCGTGACCGGGTCGCCTTTAATGATCACAACAAATTTTTCCCTTACGTACTTTATCGTCTCAGGAGAGGTGGAGAACAGCAAAGTACCGAGTTGGCTGGCTGTTATGGATTGTGAGGGGCTTTCAGTGCTGACCGCGTGGGCGGCCGGAAAATTTACCGCGGCCAAGATTTCCCAGTTCATTAAAGAAAGCGGAATTGAAGACAGTGTCTCGAGCAGGGAGCTTATTATCCCCGGACAGGTCGCCATACTGAGCGGTGCTCTGGAAGATAAGCTCGATGGATGGAAGATAACTGTTGGGCCGAGGGAAGCCAACGCGATCCCTACTTTTCTGAAGTCGAGAGTCAACTGATTTTTTTTGTTATAGCTTTAATTTTGTGCCGGCGTCGTGTCACAAAATTGAAGAAGCTGATTGACAAGAATTATTCCTGGTTGATAAACTTTATTAAGCGATGCGGATTTCAGATAAATACAGGTATCTGGGAATCAAACTGACGCCTCAGAGACTGGCAATATTAAGCTATCTTGACGGCAACAGGTCGCACCCGTCAGCCGAAGACATTTACAGGTCTGTCAGAAAGGAGTTTCCGACGATGTCCGTTTCTACGGTCTATAATACGCTTGACGTGTTAAAGGAAAAGGGAGACGTACAGGAACTTACTATAGACCCGAGGAAAAAGCGTTACGGTCCGGTAAATACTCCGCATAATCATCTGATGTGTAATAAATGCCGGCATATAGTTGATATCAATAAAGAATTTAAGTTTACCCTTCCGTCAAGTATGACCGAGGGTTTTGAACTGACAGGAAATCATGTGGAGTTTTTCGGATTTTGTTCAAACTGCAGGAAAAAACAATGATACATACTACAACAAAGAAGAAATTAAGATGTTGGGGAGTTAAAAAATTAAGCGAATGGGATTTTTTTATCTCATCCCCTCATCTTCTCAATTTCTCATCTTCTTCATCTTAATCTTATTAAATACAGGAGGTTGAAATGTCAAAATTAATTGCCTCTGCCGCGATAAGGGCATCGCACAGTCTGTTTAAACAGGCAGAGGAAATGCTCGAAAAGGCCATTGCAGAGAAAGGGAAAGATCATATCTTCGAATTTCCGGACACCGCGTTTTATCTTCCGCAGATATACGCGCTGACGGCATTCCCAGTGAAAACACTGGCTGACATGAAGGTCGCTCTGGAAATGGCAAGGGAAATGCTGCACGACGAGCCTGAAGAAAAGTTATGGAAACCCTATCTTGGAGAGGCCCTCGATTCCGGAATGGCCACCCTGTTCTGCGAAGAGATCATACTGGCGTTAAGGTATCTGAACGGTCAGGAGCCGGTCACTGATCCTGAAACAGGTTATGTTTATAACGGCTTTATAACTGATACCATTCAAAGGAACCTCGGCATTCAGCTTGTTGACGGCAGGATGCCCGGGTTCGCGGCCATAATCGGCGCCGCGCCTGATGATGACACCGCGGTAAAGATCGTCAGGGAACTGCAGGAAAAAAATATCCTCACTTTCCTTTCAGGCACCGCGAAAGACAAGAGCGGCAAAGTAACCAATGTTACGCAGCAGCTGCTTAGGAAAAATGTTGAGCTGGGGTGGGACACCTACATAGTCCCTCTCGGGCCTGATACTGAACACACACTTTATGCCCTTGACTGGTCCATAAGGGCGTCTATGATATTCGGCGGAAATAAGCCCGGCGACTATAAGGCGCATCTTAAATATACCAGGGACAGGGTCTTCGCGTTCGCAATGGTCCTGGGCGAGCTTGATGACGTTAAATGGTCAACAGGCGCGGGGGCCATCAATATGGGATACCCTGCCATAGCTGATACTGATGTCCCGGTCATACATCCTACCGGCGTATGTACTTACGAAGAGGTCGAGAAGGAGCTTGATCATGACAAGATCGTTCAGAGGGCCTTTGAGGTCAGGGGCCTTAAGGTCACTGTTGAGAAGCCCCCTATCCCGGTTTCATACGGCCCGGCTTTCGAAGGTGAGAGGATCAGAAAAGAAGACATGTTCATCGAGTTCGGCGGAAACCGCACGCCCGCGTTTGAATGGGTTAGAACAAAAGAACTTGATGAAATCGAAGACGGCAAGGTGACTATTGTCGGAACCGATGTTGAGGAAAGGTTCAAGGCGGGCGGGCAGATGCCTCTTGCTGTTGTTGTTGATGTAGCCGGCAGAAAAATGCAGAAGGATTTTGAATCCATAATCGAGAGAAAATTCCATCACAATATAAACGAGGCCCAGGGCCTGTGGCATATGGGTCAGCGGGACATCGTCTGGATGCGTATAAGCAATCAGGCATATAAAGACGGTGTTACACTTGAGCACATCGGGACCATACAGGCTACCATGTCAAAAAAGAGGTTCAATGCCATAGTCGACAAGGTCCAGGTGACACTGTATTTTGACGAAAAAGACATACTTGAACTTCAGGATCAGGCACGGGCTGTATATAAAGAGAGGGACCACAGGCTTGGAGGCCTGACTGATGAATCAGTAGATACATACTACTCCTGCCTCTTGTGCCAGTCTTTTGCACCGTCTCATGTATGTGTTATCAGCCCCGAACGTCTGGGTCTTTGCGGGGCATATAACTGGCTTGACTGTAAGGCGGCATTTGAAATAGACCCGACCGGCGGTAACCAGCCGATTGAAAAAGGTGAGGAGCTGGACGCAAAACAGGGAAGATGGGCCGGCGTGGATGAATACCTGAAAAGCAATTCTGCCGGAGCGGTTGAGTCATTAAACCTTTATACGATCATGGACAACCCTATGACGTCCTGCGGGTGTTTTGAATGCATTGTCGCGATCGTGCCCGAAGCAAACGGTATAATGCTTGTGCAGAGAGGTCATACGGGAATGACGCCTGTCGGTATGAAGTTTTCCACTCTGGCTGGCACTGTCGGAGGCGGAACACAGAACCCCGGTTTTATGGGGATCGGTGTTATCTTTATTACAAGCAAAAAATTCCTCTTTGCCGATGGAGGTATCAAGAGGATAGTCTGGATGACAAAAAGCCTGAAAGAAAGACTTGGTGAGGAGTTCAAACAGAGATGTGAGGAAGAAGGCGTACCCGATCTGATTGACAAGATAGCAGATGAAACAATCGCGGAGGATTCTGAAAAATTAATGGAGTACCTCGCAAACGTCGGGCATCCGGCGCTTGAAATGGACCCTATGTTCTGATCTGGCGATCAGCTGATAGCTCCCCGTAAAGTCTAATCAGACTTAAACCACGGGGTAACTACATAGTTGATAGTAATTACTAAGAACTATGAGCTAATAACGGGAGGATATATGAGTAATAACAAACCAGTTAAAAGCGCCGGGACTTCAGCTGAAGAAATAATCAGCTGGGGTAAATCTCATAACATTGAGACCTGCTTTGACCGCGCGGAAAAGCTTAAGCCCTGCCCTATCGGTGAGACCGGCGCGTGCTGTCGAGTTTGCCACATGGGACCTTGCAGACTTATCGGTAAAAACGCTGAAGAAGAAGCAAAGGGCGTCTGCGGCGCCGGAGTGGCTACTGTAGCGGCAAGAAACTTCTTGCGCATGATCGCCGCCGGAACATCCGCTCACTCTGACCACGCCAGAGACATGGCGAATACCCTCCTGGAGGTCGCAACCGGCGAAACAAAAGACTTCCGGATCAAGGATGTAGAGAAACTCTATAAGGTCGCCGGTATTCTCGGTATTGAGTTCGAAGGCAGACCTGTTAATGATGTTGCGAAAGACGTTGCCGAGAGTTTTCTCCAGGACTTCGGCCGCCAGAACGGTGAGCTGAATTACTGCAAAAGGGCTCCCAGGAAGACTCAGGAGAGGTGGAAGAAGTACGGCATCACTCCTCGCGGTATAGACAGAGAAGTCGTTGAGACAATGCACCGTACAGCAATAGGTGTCGACCATGAAGCCGACCATCTCCTCACACACGGACTGAGAACGGCGCTCGCGGACGGCTGGGGCGGATGCATGATCTCTACTGATATCTCTGATATCCTTTTTGGAACTCCTAAGCCCATCAAGGCCGAAGCCAGCTTTGGTATCTTCAGGGAAGATGAGGTCAACATGGTAGTGCATGGCCATGAGCCGACCCTCGCGGAAGCTATAGTTGACGTTGCCTCCAAACCTGAAATGATCGAATATGCAAAATCAAAAGGGGCCAAAGGCATCAACATCGGCGGTATGTGCTGTACTGCAAATGAAGTACTTATGAGACACGGTATTCCTACAGCCGGCGGCTTTACCAATCAGGAATTAGGCATTATGACTGGACTGATCGACGCGCTTTCAGTAGATGTGCAGTGCATCATGCCTGCCATCACTGAAGTAGCGAAAAAATTCCATACAAAGATCATTACCACCAGTCCTAAAGCCAAGCTGTATGGCGCGACACACATTGAACATGACGAACACCATCCGAATAAAACCGCGGAAGAGATCCTGAAGCTGGCATGTGATAATTTCCCGAACAGGACAACAAAGGGAAGCCACATAACAAAGAAGTCCCCGCTGATCGGCGGTTTTTCCGATGAATATATTGAATATATGCAGGGCGGAAAATGGCGCGGTTCATACAGACCTTTAAATGACGCCATTATGGCCGGGAGAGTGCGCGGTGTTGTCGGCATAGTCGGTTGTGACAACCCGAGGGTCACCGCGACAGGCATACATAAATACCTTGTAAGAGAACTCATCAGGAACGATGTCCTTGTTCTCTCAACAGGCTGCAGTTCCGCGGCATGCGCAACTGAAGGTTATCTCACGCCCGAAATGGCACTGGAAAACGCCGGCCCCGGATTAAGAGAAGTGTGTGAGGCCATAGGCATACCCCCTATCCTCCATCTTGGTTCATGCGTTGACAACTCAAGGATACTGACAATTGCAACCAACATGGCGGCTGAAGGCGGCCTGTCTGATGAGATCGCGGGCATGCCTGCTGTAGGAATAGCGCCTGAATGGATGTCTGAGAAGGCAATTGCTATCGGCTGTTACTTTGCGGCCTCAGGCGTACCGGTCATCATGGGTGGTGAATCCCCTGTTGGAGCAAGCAGGGAAGTAACAAAGATCATGACAGAGGTCTGGATGGAACGTTACATGGGAGCGCTCCATTTTGAGCAGGACCCTGAAAAGATACTCGACATGGCGCTGGACTACATCGACAATGCGAGAAAATATCTCAAGCTCAGAAAATACGAACCCGGCAAATTCGGCACGGAGCGGGTCCTTATGGATATGGCCGCCAGAAGAGAAATTAAAGCGGCGGCTCATGCCGGAGTCGGAGGTATCGATGAGTCTGAAAGCTGAAAAAGGCCGTTATCAGTTAATAGTTATAAGTTATATGATAAAAAGCCTCACAACTAATAACGGATAACGTATAACGAATAACTAAAATCAGGGAGTTTTTTATGGAAATAAAATCAGATGAAATACTGGGCCCTATTGGTGAAGTACTCACTGAAGCCGAAAAAAATCGCGGCATACTGATCCATTCCTTCCAGCAGATACAGGAAGAACACAATTATCTCCCTGAGGAAGAGCTGGCAAAACTATCAAAAGATCTTGGCATATCGATGTCTGACGTCTACAGCACGGCCACATTCTACAAGCAGTTCTATTTTACCCCTCGCGGCGAGAAAATAGTCAGGGTGTGTACAGGCACCGCGTGTCATGTCCGGGGGGCTGACAAGGTGCTTGACAGGATGAAGGATGAATTTGGAATAGACGAAGGCGAGACCACGCCCGATCTTGCGATGACCCTTGAGACCGTTGGATGTATCGGCTGCTGCGGCCTGGCGCCTGTGGCAACCATAAACGAAGATATAATCGGTGAGATCGACATGAAAAAGCTTGACAGTGTCGTTGACAGCATAAAAAAGGGTGAAGACATTACCTCTACGGCGGACGAGGATTGACAGATAAAGGCAGAGAATAGCTGATAGCTCATAGTAAATAGAGAGAATTGAGAATCGATTAAAAACAGTAACTGCAGACTATCAGCTATCAACTATGAGCTATGAGCTATGTATTTACCCCTGCCTGTCCCGTGGTCCAAGTCCGATCGGACTTTACGGGATGGTTTTAGGTTCGCCCTTTCAAGAAGAACCTTACGGGGAACTATATTAAACAGGTGATGGAATGGCGAAACTTAAAAATGTAAACGAATTAAGAGAGCTCAGGGAAAAACTCAAGGCAGAGACCTTTAAGCCGGACACCCTGAGGGCGCGGGTCTGCTGTGGAACCGCCTGTACCGCGACCGGGGCCCATAAGCTCATTGACAGGTTCAAAAAGGAAGCATCCGGCAGTGGCGTTGATCTTGAGATAGTATCAACTGGATGTCAGGGGATATGCCAGAAGGGCCCAGTTCTGAAAGTAGAGCCCATGGACATTTTCTACCAGAGGACAAAACCCAAACACGTTCCCTGGATCATGAGTTATTCAATGCTGGGCAACATGCCATACAGGCAGGGGCTGTACCGGGACAATTTCTTAAGCGAACCTGTCACGGAGATTACAGAAATTCCATTTTATAAGAAGCAGAAGCGGATAGCCCTCAGGAACAATGGAATTATTGATCCGCGCAATATAAATCACTTCATTGCGGTAGGCGGTTACGCGGGCCTTGAAAAGGCCCTATTCTCAATGACTCCAGATCAGGTCCTTGAGGAAGTCGACAAGGCTAATCTCAGAGGAAGAGGAGGCGCCGGTTTTCCTGCCGGAAAGAAATGGGCGCATACCCAAAAGGCGCCGGGTGATATAAAGCTTGTGATTGCCAATGGTGACGAAGGAGACCCCGGAGCCTTTATGGACAGATCTATTATGGAGGGTGACCCTCACAGTCTTTTAGAAGGCATGCTCATTAATGCCTACGCGATAGGAGCGCGGTACGGGATCGTTTATGTAAGACATGAATATCCTCTGGCTGTCAAGAACCTGCAGACAGCCATAGACCAGGCTGAGGAACTGGGGTTGCTTGGAAAAAACATACTTGGCACGGATTTTAGTCTTACCATAAATATCAGAGAAGGCGCCGGAGCCTTTGTATGCGGTGAGTCCACAGCGCTTGTCGCGTCTATTGAAGGTGAAAGAGGTTTTCCAAGGCCAAGGCCTCCCAGACTTTCAGAACCGGGCGGAGGCCCCTGGGGATACCCGAGCAGCCTTAACAATATAGAAACGTTTGCCAATGTCCCTGTCATTATTGAGAAGGGTTCGGACTATTTCCTCTCGATCGGGACAAAGAATTCATCAGGAACAAAGGTCTTTGCTCTTACAGGCAAAGTAAAAAATACCGGTCTGGTTGAAGTCCCAATGGGAATCACCCTTAGAGAGATTATTTTTGATATAGGCGGAGGAATACTGGGAGACAAAGAATTTAAGGCCGTACAGACAGGCGGGCCTTCCGGAGGCTGTATTCCTGCCGAACACCTGGACCTGCCTGTTGATTTTGATTCACTCTGGTCTGTTGGATCAATGATGGGTTCAGGCGGTATGGTCGTTATGGATGAAGATACGTGTATGGTTGACGTAGCCAAATTCTTCCTCTCATTTACACAGTCGGAATCGTGCGGTAAATGCCCGCCGTGCAGGATCGGGACGTACCAGATGCTTCAGATACTCGAAAGGATTACCTCGGGACAGGGCAGGAAGGGTGATGTAAGGAGACTTGTTGACCTGGGGACATATATTCAACGAGGTTCTCTCTGCGGACTTGGAAACAGCGCGCCGAATCCTGTGCTAAGCACTATAAAATACTTCCGGGAAGAATACGAAGAGCATATTTATGAAAAGTACTGCAAAGCTAATGTTTGCAAAGGAATGGGGGCTTTTGTAATAGATCAGAACGCGTGTATACGCTGCGGTTTGTGCGAAGAGGCCTGTGCCTTTGGCGCTGTAACCGAAACAAGGGAAAGATATAAGATAGATCGCACAGCCTGCACCCAGTGCAAAGCGTGTTATACCGCGTGTCCGGTCAATGCCGTACTGATCAAGAAACCAAGGCATGTAGCTCTTGAAGCTATATTGAAAGTACCGACGGCAGATATTGAAATTATAGATAGGAGGGCCAAAATGATTTTAAGGGATATTGTAAGCAAAAAACCGTCTGAAATATTCACCGTTACTCAGGACCAGCAGGCTGACGCAGCCGTAAAACTGATGACCGAGAAAAAGATCAGTAACGTTCTGGTTATCGACGAAGGCGGAAAATTGACAGGGATCGTTACTGAAAGAGATATCGTTCGATGCATTCATAATAAAGTTTCCATTGATAAAGTCCAAATCAAGGATGTAATGACCAAAAATGTAATTACTTTTGATCCTTCTTTGGGGATCGGCGCGGCACTGCAGATCGTTGCCAAAGAAAAAATTCGCCATCTGCCTATAGTTGAGAAAGACAAACTGTTGGGAATCATTACATACAGGGATTTAATCTCACATGTACTTCCTGAAATAATATACATGGCAGAGGAAGTTTACTGAGGTTGAAAATGAGTGAAAAGAAAATAATTAAAGTAGACGACATAAAGAATGAAGCAGATAAAAGGGACTGCCCTGTTGAGCGGGCGGTGTATTATGTTGAAGAGTTTTTGGCGGGCCCTATGTGCGGCAAGTGTTTTCCGTGCGCTCTGGGTAGTTATGAGGCAAGGATCATTTTATACAATATTATAGAAAACAAGGGCTCTGAAGCGGATATGATTAACCTTAACGAAATCGCTAAAGAGATGCTTATCAGCTCAAGATGCAAGAAAGGTAAAGACACTGCCCGATATATTCTGGAATGGATGGGGACCGATGTGTTTGATAAACATATAAAAGGTGTATGCCCTTCGAGAACATGCGCTGCTTTTATTGAGTACAGGATCATAAATGAAAATTGCACTGCGTGTGGGATCTGCAAGGATATATGTGATTACAAAGCGATTTATGGAGAAAAGGTAAAGCCTTTTATAAACAGATTTCAGCCTTTTGAGATCAGGCAGCAAAAGTGTGTTAAGTGCGGTGAATGTATGAAAGTCTGCCCTACAGGGACAATAAAACTGCTGTCAGTCAAAGAAACGGCTGAAAAAGTAAAAATAGGAGCTTAATAACAATTTTAGATTGCAGATCGCAAATTTTAGATCGTGAAGTTATAAATCATAAATCATAAATCTGAAATTTACCGGGGGGTTTTTAAATGTCTAAAAAAGTTACTCTAAAAATAGATGGTAAAGAGGTAAATGTTCCCGGGGAGGCAAATCTTATTGAAGCCGCCGGGTCAGTCGGCATTCATATCCCTAATTTGTGCTACCTGAAGGGCATGAGAGGTATTGGCGCGTGCAGACTCTGCCTCGTGGAGATTGAGGGGCTGAAGGCGCCCATGATAGCCTGTACGACAAGAGCAAAAGATGGGATGGTTGTTAATACCAAAACTGAAAAGGTTGAAGAAGTCAGAAAATTCGTGATAGACCTTATCCTTTCTATGCACCCCCTTGACTGTATGACCTGCACAAAGGCGGGCGTATGCAACCTTCAGCAGTACGCGTATGATTTTGAACTGCAGGAATCCAATTTCACAAGAAAGAAGTTCGGTTACCCCACTGATGAGGCCAACCCGTTCATAAAGAGAGATCCTGATTATTGCATACTCTGCGGCAGATGCGTAAGACTCTGTAAGGAACAGGGAACAAATGTCCTTGATTTCATGGGCAGGGGCGTTGGCGCGAAGATCGTTACAGCGCAGGACAAGCCTCTTCAGGAATCGGAGTGTACATTTTGCGGAAGCTGTGTTGACGCCTGCCCTGTTAACGCGCTTCTTGAGGCCGACAGGTGGAGAAAAGGCCGTGAGTGGGAGTATACGAAAACAAGGTCCGCGTGCCTTTTATGCGGCAATGGATGCGACATTACAGTAAGCACAAATGACGGCGGTATAGTCAAAATAAATGCGGAAGCTGATGAAGGCTCTGTTGAAAAATATATCTGTTCCAGGGGAAGGTTTGGTTTTGATTCAATTACGTCGGACGCACGGGTCACAGTTCCAATGAAAAAGGTCGGCAATGAGCTTCAGGAAACCACATGGAAGGACGCTTTGAAGATAGTCGCCGACACGCTGAAAAAATCCGGGAAGAACACCGGTTTCATAAGCACCGGCGGCATACTTAATCAGGACGCGTTCATACTGTCGAAGCTGACCTCAGATGTTATTAAAACAAAGAATGTCGACACAACTGTCAGTCTTTACGCGGACGCGGATTCCATGAAACATTCGGATTCAGTGGATATGGACGGTGCGGATGTGATCGTGATTGCGGGGCTCGATCCCTCGCAGTGGAAAAAGGTCCACCCCGCGCTTGACGCGGTATTAAGGAAAAGAGCTGCAAGGGGAGCCAGGCTTATCGTGATAAATTCCGGCGAGACAGCGGTCTCATCAATCGCCGGCGTAAATATGCGGGCTGACGAGGCATCAGCGCTGAGCCAGATAGCAAAGGCCCTGATCAATAAAGGAAGCAAACCGGGTAAGGACCTGGCTTCAGCCGTTTCAAAGGTAAAGGCGTCAGAAGAGGCTGACAAGGCCGCTGACATGATCGCCGGGGCGGGCTCTCCAATTATATTTACAGCCCCTTCCCTTTTTAGGGCCGCAAAGAACATATCATTGCTGATAAAGGACCTGAAGGTTGTTGCGGTTCCTCTTGAGGCGAACGCGCGCGGCGTTGTCGCGATGGGTCTTAATACCGGGGGCAAGACTTATGCTGAAATGACCGGGGGAACGGTTGACGTTCTCTACGCGGTTGGAGAAGTGCCTGTGTCCAAGAGGCCGCCAAAGGTGAAGTTCCTGGTCGCCCAGACGCCGTATATGACCGAGCTCGCGAAACAGGCTGATGTTGTGCTGCCCGCCGCGACTTATCTTGAGTCCAGGGGGACCATAACAAACTACCTCGGCAAGGTAAAGGACGTTTCCAGAGTGACTGATTTGCCCGGTGTGTCCAAACAGCACAAGGACATATTTATTGAGCTTTCCAAAATGATCGGCAAGGCCCTGAAGGAGTCTGCCTCCACCATAAAAAGCGCGTTTGAGGTGAGCGCGAAGCCAGGGTTCAGCCCGTTCGAGAAAAAGAAAGGGCTTGATATTGACCCGTCAGGATTTGTGGACGCGATCAACGCATCCGTCACCAACAATTCAAGACTGCTGTGGCTTAAAGAAACAGAAAAGACCGCGGTCTGAGAATTTAATATGTACTATGAGCCATGAGCTACGAGCTATGAGCTGATCAGAATGGCTTATCTTCTCATTGACGGCTATAACCTCATCGGCACAGCCCACCATGACCTTGAAGCCGCGCGCAATGACCTCGTAGAAAAACTCTGCAGGTATTCCGGGCTCAGGGGACATGACATTACAGTGGTGTTTGACGGCTGGAAGAACGGCCTGCCGGTCGAGAACAGTCACAGGATCGGCAGAACCACTGTTATATATTCAAAGCTCGGAGAAAAAGCGGATTCAGTTATTAAAAGAATCCTGTCTGATGGAGAAAGTCCGTGGATCGTTGTAAGTTCGGACAGGGAGATATCAGACTTTGCCGACAGAAAAGACTACAGTCCGGTCACTGCGGATGAGTTTGAGAGCAGACTTTATGCGGGCCTGCGTGCGATAACAGACGAGGATACAGCCGGGGAGCCTGATGTTTATGATAACGGTGCCCCGGATCTGCCTGCGAGGCGGAAAGGCAATCCAAGGAAGAGATCAAAAAAACAGACGAAGAAGCTCCGCGCCCTGCGTAAACTCTAGGATATTTTAAATACAACCTGAAATCTCTGATTGCACAGATAACATTTGGATTATACAGATGTTGTTTTCTTTCTACTTTTCGCTTACTTTGATGGTTAGTTCAAAAATTCAGTGTTTTCAGTGTACTCAGTGGTTTAATGTCAGTAGTCTGTAGACCGTTGTCAGTAGATATTTTTTTCAGCGTATTCAGTGGTTACGATTCTCTATTCACTATTCACTATTCACTATTCACGGTAATTTATTCAGTAGTTAGCGGTTAGTTCCGGAGGAATTTTTTCAGACCGTCGACGTTTATCAATATCCTGTTTTTAGATGATCTTACCATGCCCTGCTTCTGGAACTTGCTCATCGTCCTTATACACGTTTCCACGGTCGTTCCCACCATTTCTGATATTTCCTGCCTGGTAAGCGGGAAGTTGATCTTTGAGTAATCCCCTTCCCTGGAGCCTACCTTTTCAGAGAGCTTAAGAAGCAGTGACGCGACCCTTCTCTCAACACGCTCGGTCGCCATATTCTTTAACATCTCATGGGCATCCCTGAGTTTGTCGCTGAAATATTTAACCGTCTCAAGTTTGAGAATGGGGTATTCTTCCATGATCGACAAAAGGTCCTTTCTGCTTATCCTGATGGCTGTCACCTTTTCCATAGCCTGTGCGGTCGCCGGAAAAGGCCTGTTATCAAGCACGGCCACACCACCGAATATATCTCCAGGGGACATAAGCTCAAGGATTATATCCTTGCCCATTACAGTATGTTTCAGCACCTTGACCTGTCCTTTAGCAACAATGTAGAACCAGTCAGAAGGGTCACCCTCCATAAATATATGGTCATTGTTCTTAAATTCGAGCTTTTCAAAGAAAGCACTTACTTTTTCCACTTCCGCCTGTGTCAGACAGGAGAAAACACGGCTTTTCTTCAGGGTCGCGATTACTTCAGGATCCTTTTTGCTCATCTGTTCCTTTCATGATGTTTAACAGTTCCTTTGCCCTGTTAAGATCCTTTTTTTTGACAAGAATCTTTACCTCCCCCATCCTGCCTATACTTACGGGGTACGGCCTGACCTTTAATGAATTAACTACAAGATCAATACCTTCTGCTTCCAGAATATTCCTGATTATTTCAACTTCTGTATCATCGTACGTTACAAGGAGCTCAACCCATTCGTTCATATGCGATTTACCCCGTTAAAAGAAAGCCTTCAATGAAACCGGAGGTTAAAAAATCTGCTGAAGTCGGTGGTCTAAAGCCACCGACACGCGACACTTTTTTAACGGGGTTTAGTTTCGACGTCCTTAAATTACAAAAATTATAGCATATTTCAAATAAATACAGAATTTACAATATTTCAGGAGTTCTCTATCCAGTAAATCTCCGGGTGAACATTGCCTGACATCCCCTTCTTATCTAGTAACGAATTGAAAAAATTATAAGCTTATTTTCTGATAATAGATTGAACAATAAAGTTTTTTAATTATAATATTATCAATATTACCTTGACAGGGAGAGCATTAATTGGTTTATAATGTTTGTAGTTTTTAATAACTACTGAAAAAACTCCCGGTTTGTTTAATTTTCATTAGGTTCAACACCTTAAACAAAAGTCATAAAAAAAGGAGGTTATATGAGGTTATTCATCGCATTAGTTTTTCTCGCCTCAATGCTCATTGTTCCTCAACTTGCAGCCGCTGACCAGGTCACAACAATTGACGAGTTAGCAGCGATGTACAACGTGGAATCATGCGCAGACTGTCATGAAGACATTCATAACGAATGGAAAGAGTCGTGGCACAGTAAAAGCATTACGGATCCGCGCGTTTTAAGAACGTGGAGAACCTTTATCCTGAGAGGGCTTGACAAATCGGATAAAGCCAAGAGAAGTGATCTCAGAATGTGTCTTAATTGCCATATTCCTCAAATTAAGGATGCTTCAGACGATCTTGTTGTCCAGATTGCCGGCTTGGTGGTAACATCTGTTGATGACAAAAATAAGGCAAAAAGAGAAGCCGCGGAAAAGGAACTCTCAAAACTGAATATTAACTGTCTTGTCTGCCACAAGCTGAAAGGAGCGCCTGACGGCAATCCCAAGCCGGGAGAACTTTACGGGCCTAACGGGCTGGATGATGAAGATTCCCCGCACATGGAGGAACTGGGGATTAAGACAGTAAAGTCCGACATTATAAAAACTGCTGATTTCTGTGCGCGGTGTCATAACGGCTGCCAGGGACTGCCTTCATCCATATGCTCTTCAGTGGTTACAAGCTACAATGAGCAATATGTGGCGCACGGCGGGGAAAAGACATGCCAGGACTGCCACATGCCGCAGGGTGAGGATACAAAGAGCCATAAATTCCCCGGTATCTTTGACGTGGATTTTGCGAAAACAGGAGTTGACCTTAAAATTATCGCCAATCCAACACGATATATCTACCACCTGGAGAACAGGGTCGTCCCTGCTGTGGCTATAAAAGTCGACCTGACTAACATTGCGGGGCATGAATGGCCGCATGGTTGAGTATACATACCTAAAGCGGCACTGGATGTGACCGTGAAAGACCAGAACGGCAAGATTGTTTTTTCCAAAGAAAAAGAGTACGCGCTCTATGACCTGCATTTTGCTCAAAACAAAGAAGGCTATCTCGGGCTCAATGACTGGGATATAACCTCCATGTACCGCTCAAACTTTGGAGTTGAACCATTTGAAACCGACTCTCAGACATTTATAATTCCCCTGCCTGAGGGCACAAAATCCGTTGATATTAAAGCAAGTTTCAGGTTTCTATATGAGAAAGATAAGGAAGCCATATGGACCAGCGTAACTAAAAAGATCGAGTTCTAAAGATATCAGGCTTATAGCATGAAGACAGGGCCTTATTCTTAAATTTCGGAATAAGGCCCTGTCTTTTTTGAGGTTCCCTGTCCCGCGGCAAATATCCAACCGCTTGAGATTGTTTCATCGGAATGGAAATCGGAAGGCAAAAAGATCAAGTCCCGGCAAATTATCTTCTGGTAAATATTTCGGAGAACTCTATATATTTAAGCTTGGTAAAATAACACCAGGATTTATGAAGAACGAACATTAATCGATAAAATCTGTTTAGCGGTAATTTTATCATGATTTTAATAAGCGGAATGAGCTTTGGAAATGCGACTCCCAAAGAAAACAGATGGTGCAATCTTTCAATCTGTGCTATGTCTTTCAACTTTAAAGCGCTTTTTTTATAGAATGATCCGTCAAGTGAATCAAGATCGCCGTTAAAATACCCTTTTTCTACAGAATAGT
The DNA here is from genome assembly GCA_002897775.1 of bacterium BMS3Bbin08. Lineage (GTDB taxonomy): Bacteria > Nitrospirota > Thermodesulfovibrionia > UBA6902 > BMS3Bbin08 > BMS3Bbin08. The sequence continues at coordinate 88,526 of BDTR01000045.1, forward strand.
CGCTCAACTCGGTTCTCGGAAAAGGCTGGAAAATTGACACCCACGCGTATGTCGGTTTACATTTAATGTTAAAATCCAGGGTCTCAAACGCCATGTCCAGAGTTTCATCAGGCAATCCAAGCATATTACCCATTAAAATATGAATTCCATACTTGTTGAATAAATTACAGACATCTATTGTCTGCTTCTCTGAAATATTCCTTTTAAGCAGCTTGTTTCGTAAATACTCATTACCGCTTTCTACAGAGGTCCCGATTGTAACGCACCCGGCATTTTTTAGCGCTTTAACCATGGGTTCATCCACCAGATTGACTCGTGGGGTAATGCTGAAAGGAATGTCGATCTCTTTTTTATATTCCTCGCAAAAATCTAATGTCCACTTGTAATCAATATTAAAAGTATCATCCCAGAACTGAAATCTCCTGAGGTTATATGACCTGAGTAAATACTTCAGCTCCTCAATAACATTATCTATGCTCCTTTTTCTGACGATCTTGCCCTTTTTATGATAAAGCTTGTTATACGAATGATTAAAGCAGTAAGTGCACTTGAACGGGCATCCCCTTCCGGTCATCACGGTCTTTCGCGGCATCTTCCTGAAAATCCGGTACTTATCGAGCATTTCCCTGTCGGGAAACGGCAGCGCATCAAGATCTTCAATCAGGTTTCTTACTTCATTTTTATAGACCTTGCCCCCGGCTTTTACCCATAGATTATCTATCTTCGTTATATCCTTCTTTTGTTCAAGATTGGTTATAAGGTCCAATAAAGCATATTCGCCCTCACCTCTGCAAATAGCGTCAACACCCTCTTCATAAACGTATTCAGGGAAAAAAGTACAATGCGGGCCGCCGAAAACAGAAAAGAATTTAAACTGTTTTTTCAAATCAAGGTTTAGTTTCTGATAAAATTTGCGCTGGCCTGTAGTTATTGAATACGCGATAATATCAGGAGATATCCGCCTTATCGCCCCTGTGAGATCTTTCTCAAATTTAATATCCAGATAATAACAATCAACACCCTGTTGCTTTAAAAAACTCGACAAATACATTGTACCGAGCGGTTCATAATATTCGAATTTGGAGACAAAAAGAATTTTCATGGTTAAACTTCCCAATATATTTTAGTATCTTTAATTCATCCGGGCAAGCCCGTGGTATCATTACGCCCCCATCCCATACCAGAGAATCAATTCATCCACGACCAAGACCGTGGTCCTCGCGGTACCGGGATAGAAGAAACTGCTTTTAAATCGTTTCCTGGCATAGATATCTTATCAATGTCATGCCTCTTTTATCAATAGGGCTGTTCTCGATCTATTTTTGGAGTTTATGAAGCACCACAAGCTCACCCATGGTACCATCATTACACCCACATCCCGTACCAGAGGAGCAATTCACCCACAGTCATGGCCGCGGTCCTCCTGGTACCGGGATAGCTTTATAGTAAAAAATAAGAAACAAGCTGACATAAATTAGAGGAAATTCCCTCGTAACGGTCATCTCCTGTTGTAACATCCTGATAATTTGTGAATAATAAGAGTAATGGATCTTTCTCTTGCATTGGACATACGATACTAACTCTTAAGGGCATAAAATGAAAAAAAATTATTTCCTTTTGGCAGTCATGATTTTTACCATCGGATTGTATCTGACAAATAATAAGAAACCGGCACATTATGATCTGCCCGATATTCCCGGTATTAAAATTGAGGAGATTACCGGGATCGTGATTACAAAGGCGGATTCAAACCTTTCTTTAGAAAAAAACAGCAGCCTGTGGCAGATATCGCCCAATGGCTATCCCGCTGATCAGGAGAAAATGGCTGGTATAATTGATACTATTAAAAACCTGCATATTGTCATGTTGATTTCTGAACTAAAAAATGACGTAATCTTCGGCCTTGATAACAGGAACAAGATCACTGTCACAGCATATAACGGGGATTCTATCCTGAGAGAGTTTGAAGTAGGCAATACAGGACCTTCCCGATCGCACACCTTTGTGAAACTGAGGGATGATGACAGGGTTTATTATGCGAATAACAGTTTTCGCGGCATTTTCGAGATTACTGCCGACCAGTTGAGAGATAACGGGCCAGGATGAGATCAGAGAATCGGTGACTAAAAAAGTCAGGAGTATAGGTCTTTGAAAAAGACTGTTTTTCTACTCATTATTTCTTTAATTATTTTCTTTGCCGGCATTGTTGACGCAGGCAATTTCGGCATCGGGGTACACAGCGGCTACGGTGTTATTAAATATGAGGAGCAAAGTTCGGCATTTGGAAATAAATTCGAGTCGGCATCTACTCAAGACATGGTTATTTTCGGAGTATCAGGTGAGTATTCTTTTCCCGGAACCCAAAATTTTTATGCCAATATTACAACTGACTGGGTATTCGGATTAGAAGGCGTTGAGATATGGAAAGAGAATAATATACAGATTCAAACAACTGACATTAGTGTTTTCTTCCAGTTCTATGACTTCAGGTTTGGTTATAAAAATGCCCGGGACAATCTTTACTACAGTTTTTATGTGTCCGGAGGATTGGATGGTATGCATTTCAAAAGAGATAAATTTCTCTGGCGGGGGACCCCGGTAACAGGCAGTATCACTGAAGATATTTATTTATGGCGAACCGGCATGGGGACTGGTGTAGGATATAAAGCGGGCAAATGGGCTCTGGACGGAAGGTTTGCTTATGCCTGCTATCCTGTTGTTAAAGTAAATAACAGCTCACTGCCTCAATTTACTTTTAATACAAACGGCGCTGTCCTGGACACGGGACTGGGCCTGTCAAGAGAGGTTGCAGAAAATGTAAATTTTTATTTTGGCGGCAGCTACAGTCTCCTTAAACTTGAACAGAGCGATATAATGCAAAAGGGTTCAATCCAGGCTGTCTATCCGGGAAGCAAAACAGAGATTATGGCAGGAATGGTTAATCTGACATTTGGATTTTGAGCGGCTTGAATACGCTGATCTGTTAAAGCTTGCGCGGAAATTGTATGTACTTTTTATGCAGGCGCTGTTATCACCCTCTGTTGTATTCTTGCCTCTTCACTGGCCAAACCTCATTATCTTATAGTTTTCATCCGCATATACAACTTTAAACTTCTCCTTTATCGCGGTTACCCACCAGAGACCTGAAAGAAGTCTCTTTTCTTTTTTAATCCATCCATCCTCCATCGAATTTGTTCTGATCAATACATGGGTTACATTGTTCATCTTCAATTCGTTCGTCCATACATTATAAGCGTCACTCCTGATATAAACTATCCTGTTTGAAAATTCCCTGTTCCATAAAGGAGCAAGAAATAACGGTTCAAAGGTAAAAGCAAGGGTATCTCTTTCAGATATATTATCGCTTATCCATATCCAATAGCCGTACTCCTGCCGCGCGTGCAGATCTATGTTAAAAGGAGCAAGCCTTGCTACTGTACGCTCACCCGGGGACAGAAGAATAAACTCCCTGATTTTACCGGGCATAATGGACGGCGAATTTGCGGAAAAAAATACGTATCCTGCGATCAATAATGCAATAACCTTCAGTATCCCTGCCCTTCTGTTAAAATTCTCAAGTACAAGCCCGAAAGACAATGCGCCCAGTCCAACTATAAAGATAACATACCTCGTATTCCAGTTCCTCGGATAGAGAAGAAATGTAACGATCAGTATCGCGCCTATAAACAGGAAATTATACCTCTTCCACTTTATTGCATAAACAATGGAAAATACCAGGCTGGGTAAATACAGGATAAACCACATAGGGCCAAACCCGCTCAACCCCGAATCATAAAGGTAATATTCAACCCTTTCCAGCCATACATAAAATAGACCTTGTAACCACGGCAATTTATCCAAAATCCCGGGAGCCGAGTCTATTATCCCGCCATACAACCCTTTAAATAAGGTGATATTGAAAAAAGAGACTTCCATTGGATATACCGGATTGCCATATAACATCCAGTTCTTTATATACCAGTAACCACCTAACAGTAAGACCGCGGGCATAAAATTGACCATGTAAGTTATGAGACTATCTTTAACAAATCCGTTCCTGCATTTTTTATCCGGGATATTGGACGATAAATTGCTACGTGGTTTAACCAGGTTAAAGTATCCTGTTAACTCATGAATCAGGATTGCAGCCGATAACACGATAAGAAAAATGGGCCCCGATCCCTTTGAACCAAGTAATATCCCGGTTGCCAGTCCGGACAGGAGAACGGGGGTTGTCCTTTTCTCACGGTCATCGCGCATCAGGAAGTTTATGGCAATGAGAAAAAGCACGGAAACAGCAATATCTACATAGTTCATTGTTGATTGCAGGATTATGACAGGCGTAAAGAAGAAGAGTAGTGAAGAATAAATCGCGTACTCTTCTTTTATTTTCAGTTTAACCGCAATGCTGTATATTGTAAGAACACCGGTTATCGTAAAAAAAAGCTGACTCATGTCCATTATAATGTCACTGTTAAGAAAGATGGTATTCCAGAGGAAAAAGAGTTCAATATTCTTGGGAAAGATATTAATGAATAAGTTAATAGAAAAAGATACGGCTTCTTCTTCAATAGCGCCTCTTTGCAGAATATTGCCCACTATTGGAAGATGATACCAGAGCGCGTCCCATCCATATGATGGAAAGAGATAAGCAAGAAATATAAGCCAGAAAAAAACAGTTATAAAAAGGCAAAAGATACAGAATAATATCCTGTCTCTTTTAATTATTCCAAATATCCGGACAGTTTCATCTTTAATCTCATGGCTGACCCGGTTTGAGATGTTTTTTCCGGCAGGATAAATTTTCGTTCCCATTTTTTCTTGTAGAAGAACGAAAATCAGAATACTTGATGAAATGAAAATGTTGGATAAGAAAAGAGGTACTGCAAAGAGTTTCTTAAATACAACACCAAGAAGCATTTCTGTCGCGATTATCTGAGTTAGTCCAAGGACAAAGGCGCCGATCAACCTGTCCGCGAATGAGAGATAATTTTTCTTTTTATAAAGAAGGATATACCACGAGGAGAACAAAAGAAGATTAACAGATATATACATTGCGATATTTAAGAAAGCAATATCCATGGAGTTCACTTATTATAGAGCATTTAATGATCGATGTGTCACAGGCGGAATCTCAAAAAAACTCTTCTGTTGCATTACGTATAAAACTATACGAAATGACTATACTTGACTTTTTGGATTTAAACGTTTATAAATAATTCGCATAGGGTTTGCGCAATAATAACTGATTGTAGAGAAATTTTCATGCCGGCGAAAAACCCGGAACCGTAATTGAGCGGGGCAAATGGTTCGCGTCTTTACCGGGACCGAAAGAGTGTGAACCTAAAAAAAGAAAGGGGAATAAAACATGAAGATGAAGAGTGTGTTTTCTTATGTGCTGTCTGTTATTACCTTTACAGTTTTGATATCAGCTTTATGCGGAGGCAATGAATTATATGCCTCATCCAGGCGGGTCTATGTAACAAATGCCGGCAACAATATGGTTTCAGTCATCGACACATCAACAAATGAAATAGTGATGACCGTGAGAGTCGGTGTATGGCCTGCCGGAATAGCAATTGACAGGGCTGCCGGCAGGGCGTATATTGCTAATTCCAGCCAGGGAGATAACACTGTCTCAGTTATTGACCTTAAGAGTAATTCTACGGTTGCGACAATAAAGGTTGGCATCGGCCCCATGAATATAGCGCTTGATCCTTCTGCCAAACTGGCATATGTAACTAATACTGAAGATGTAAAGCAAATTGTCTCTATAATCGACCTTACGGAAAATACCGTGAAGGGCTCAATACGAGTCGGTGCCGGACCATTTGGTCTGGGTATAGCCGGCAAGAAACTTTATGTAAGTAACGCGGGTGAAAATACAGTCTCGGTTGTTGACCTTGCGGAAAACAGGATTATAGATACCATAAAGGTTGCTGCTATACCGCTTGCTATAACTGTCAACCCCGCCAATCAAAGAGTGTATTTGACCAACCACGGCGACAATGTCGTCACAGTTATTGATGCCGCAAACAATAAAGTAATAGCAACTGTAAAAGTCGGTAATAAACCCTGGGACCTGACGGTTGACCCTGATAATAAGAGGCTGTATGTAACCAACAGATATGGTGACAGTGTTTCGGTTATTGATACCGAAAGCAATAAGGTGGTAGATACTGTAAAGGTGGGCAAAGAACCGATCGGCATAGCAGTTGACCCTGATAACAGGAGGCTGTATGTTGTTAACCACGCGGACATCTCTGTCTCAATAATTGATACCGCAAGCAATAAAATTATAGGGACAGTGAAACTGACTCCTTCTGCCGACACTACTTATACAGGCTCACCATGGGGTATTGCAGTTTATTAACCTCACAGATGTCAGCTACTCAGTGCGCGGCTGTCGGAGAATATTAAGACCGGGCACGAACAACCGGTAACTGTTTTTTACCCCGTTAGAGAAAGCCGCCGACAAAGTCGGTGGTAATTACCTTTACATAACACATCCCGCAATGCCAAAGGAAAGCGCGCCAATCCGGGGAGCAAGTCACTAGAATGGAAAAATTACACAAAAAATACAGGAAACTCTGGGGTAATGAAGCAGAAATGCTCGTTTTACAACGAAAAATAATTGACTCCAAACCTGTCCTTCAATCCATGTATAAAAATTTTTATTCAGAAATAGAGAGATTTTTCCCAAATGATGGTTTAAATGTTGAGATCGGCACAGGACATGGATATACCAGTATGTATTTTAAAAATTTGATCCAGACTGACAGGGTGCTCACACCGCATATTGCCGTATGCAATGACGCACAGGCCTTGCCGTATAAGGACGGCACCCTGGATACCATAATGGTGCTCGGGGTTTTGCACCATATGAAAACCCCTGATAAATTTTTTAACGAGGCAGGGAGAGTTCTGAAAAAAGGCGGGAAAATACTAATGGTTGAACCTTATGTCAGTATTTTATCATACCCGGTCTACAAACTTGCTCACCATGAAGGTCTGGATCTGAGAACAAAGACATGCGGTTCGGACAAACATCATCTTCTGGACGCGAATATCGCCATACCTACAATCTTCTTCAAAAAAGGGAAAAAAGAGTTTGAGAACAAATATCCTGATCTGAAAATTATTTATCAAAGCTATCACACAGCCTTTCTGTTCTTTGTATCCGGCGGATATCTCTATCCGAACCTCCTGCCGGTATTCCTGCTCCCGATGCTATTATGGATTGAGAAAGTTTTGCGACCATTAGGGAAGTGGATCGGTTCAATGATGACAGTAGTTATTCAGAAAAACTAAGTCTGGATAAATGTTTTTATCATTTCCCGGAATTCTCGCCACCACTTTATCTGATTTTCCAGGAACAGAGTCCTCTCGGGCACGGAAAAGTATATTACCGCTAATATTAACACAGTCAAAATATACAAAATAAAAACAACGTCTTTCCTCCGTTCCTCCTTTTTCATCGGCCAACCCTCATTATCTTATAGTTTTTGTCCGCATATACCACTTTAAACTTCTCTTTTGACCGGCCTATCCACCAGAGACCTGAAACAAGTCTCTTCTCTTTTTCGATCCATCTGTCCTCCATCGAATTTGTTCTGATCAATACATGGGTTACATTGTTCATCTTCAATTCTTTCGTCCATTCATTATAAGCGTCACTCCTGATATAAACTATCCTGTTTGAAAACCCACTGTTCCATAAAGGAGAAAGAAATAACGGTTCAAAGGTAAAAGCAAGCGTATCTCCTTCAGATATATTATCGCTTATCCATATCCAATAGCCGTACTCCTGCCGCGCATACAGGTCTATGTTGAAAGGAGCAAGCCTCGCTACTGTCCGCTCACCGGGGGAGAACAGAATGAACTCCCTGATCTTGCCGGGCATAATAGCCGGCGAATTTGCCGTAAGGAACGTGTAAAAGACGAGTATGAGAGCAATAATTTTCAGCGCCTTTTCTCTTTTATGGAAACAGTCTATAAGAAGGCCGAATGAGAGAGCGCCCAGTCCAATTATAAATATAACATATCTCGTATTCCAGTTCCTCGGATAGAGAAGGAATGTAACGGTCAGTATCGCGCCGACGAACAGGAAATTATACCTCTTCCGCTTTACGGCATAAACAATGGAAAATACCATGCCGGGTAAATACAGGATAAACCACAGAGGACCAAACCCGCTCAACCTTGAGTCATAAAGATAATATCCAACCCTTTCCAGCCATACATAAAACAGCTTTTTCATAAGCGGTAAATTAGCAATCACATCCGGGGCCGGTTCTATTATTCCCTTGAATACCCCTTTAAATATCGTGATATTAAACAGCGTGATATCTGTGTTATAAATAGGATTGTTGTACATTACCCAATTTTTTATATACCAGTAACCTCCCATAAAAAGAACCGGCACGAAAAAATAGATCAGATAATGCAGGAATCTGTCTTTCAAAAAATACTCTTCATGTTTGGATGAAGCGATCCTTGCTGAATTGAAATGCTTTATCAGTTCCGGGATCAGAATTGCGCCTGATAAAACAACAACAAATAAAGGCCCTGATGCCTTTGAGCCGAGCAGAATGCCAGTCGACAATCCGGACAAAAGGATTAAAATCTTTTTATCTTTCATCTCTGTTGCCGCAGAACAGCCGGTATACTCTTCCGGGAAATCATACATCATGAAATTTATTGCGACAAGAAAAATTACAGATACAGCAATATCTACATAGTTGGTTGTGGCTTGTTGAATTATTACCGGAGTAAAGAAGAATAGTAAAGAAGCGCAGATCGCGTATTTTTCCCGAATTTTAAATTTTAAGGCAAGACTATATATTGTCAAAACTCCAATGATGACAAAAACCAGCTGACTTAAGTCCACTATAATGTCGCTCTTCAGGAAGATAGTGTTCCAGAGAAAAAAAAGATCAACATTTTTAGGCAGGACATTGATAACCAGATCAATAAAGGAATACATGGGAGTATCCTGGATCGCGCCGCTTTGCAGAATGTATCCCATGGAAGGGAGATGATACCAGAGCGAATCCCATGCATAAGATGGAAAAAGATAACTCAAAAAGATCAGCCGGCAAATTGAGACAAAGAAGAGACTGAAAATAGAGAATAATACCAGGTCTTTCCTGATTACGCTGAAAATCCTTATAGTTTCATCTTTGATCTCATAAAGAATATCTTTAAGATAATGGAGACTACTGTTTTTATTCTTTCCCGGACAGGTTTCACGCCTGTATAAAGTAATCGCCAGCGCTAATACAATTAGTGACATTGAGATGTTAACTAAAAAAAGCGGGAGCGCAAAGAGCTTCCTGAATAACACCCCCAGTAACATTTCGGTAATTATTATCTGGCTTAATCCCAGTATGAAGACGCCAATCAGTCTGTCTGTAAATGATAAGCAGTATTTTTTTCTAAAAAGAAGGACATACCATGAAAAAAACAGAAAGAGATTTACAGACACATACATCGCGAAATTTTGAAAAGCAATATTCATGAGATATGGTAATTATAGACGTTTTGGCGCAATACTACGTTTTTAACCAGTAAAGGCGGGTATGTCTTTTTTTCTATTATTGCACTGGAATCCATTTCTTCTTAAGCATAAAGGAAACTTTTCTTTGAAGACACCATAAAATTTCATATTTACCCTAATTGAAGAATTTTAATACTTTTTACAATTTTTTTCTTGACATAGACATTTTAATATAATAATATTTGAATATATGAATGTTTTAATATCAAGGGTTGAGATTTTAAAATTAGTAGCCCATCCCGCAAGGATAACGATCCTGGGAGAACTATCTAAAGGTGTGAAGTGTGTAAGTGACCTTGAAGGATTCCTTGAACTGAGCCAGCCAAACATATCCCAGCATCTCGCTGCTCTCAGGCGAGCGGGGATAATCGATTATTTCATAGATGGAAAGCTAAGATGCTACTTTCTGAAAAATCCCATTGTTGTAGACATTCTCGAGATCCTCAGTAAAGAATACTCTGGTGACCTTCCAGGGCCTGAATGCTGTCCAACTACAAAAAAAGGCACCTATCCGGGGAAAAGAGACGGTAATGTTTAAATTCTAATATCGAAATACGAAACAAATCCGAATGCTCAAATGTTCAAAATTCAAAACATGCAACGTTGTCGACAGTATTTGTTGTTTTGGTTCATTAGAATTTTGGTCATTTTATATTGTTTCGTATTTCGTACTTCGAATTTCGGATTTTAATTACTATTAGAGAAAGGGAGGATAAAATGGCGGAAGGGAAAATAAAAAAAAGCGTCTCAATAATGTGTTTTCATGATGAGCTGATTCAGGTTTATAACGCGCTTATGACAGCGCTAAGTCTTTTAAGGGCAGGCGCAAGGGTAACGATATATTTTGGCGCGAAAGGCATTAATGTTGTTCACAGGGACAAGATAGGCGAACTCGCGTGCCTGCCTGATGAGGGTGATAAGGCAGGTAAGTCAGTGCTTGATAAAATGGAAGAGATGAATCTTCCCGAGGTTGAAGACCTTTTTATTATGTTAACTGCTGAAGGGGCAACGATCCTGGCCTGTCCTTTAAATATGCCGCTATTCGGCATGAAAAAAAGCGACCTGATTGATGGTGTGGAGGTCGCTGATCCAGCCACCTACTATAAAGACGTTGTGATGAAGGCTGAGATAAATATGACGTTCTGATTATCAAAAAAAAATGTGATCATTGTCGCGCGAAAAGCGTGTTATTCAGCTGATTGTTTATCCCAATACCAATTCACCCACGGGCTTGCCAGTGGGGTACCATAAGCGGGATTTTTTTGAGCTTTATATTCAAATATAGCGATATATGAATATTTTAGCGGGTTAAAAGGGGGCTGTCAATATGCCTGATATACTGAAGCTTATAAATAAGAATTACCCCGGCAAAAGATGCAAGATCAATATGGCTGCGGCAGAAGAGGCGGCAAAGATCTATTCTTTTGTAGTTGAAACGATCCCGAAAAAAGATGCTGGTCCTGGCGCAAAGGCCCCTGCTGTTTATCTAAATGACAAGCTTCTTGCGGAGACCGGTGGTTTAAGGAACGGCAAGGTAACTCATGAAGAGCTGGTTAAAGAACTTGCTGAAGCTAATGTGCCAAAAAAATCGGCAGGTCGCTCAAGCTGCGCGGTTTTTCTGGATGATTAGAAGGGATTAAAGATATGATAGACACCGGCAGAAAAAACTACTCAGCACTGATCCCCCTGTTCGTACTTGCTTTGTCAGTGGTTCTGGCTGATACGCCGGCATGGGCAGACGCTCTCTCAGACGCGATAGCCAGGACACCACATGGCGCTGGAAAAGGCATGATCGATCCTTCTGCTGAAAGCGGTTTTCTCAATATTCCCGGAGCTCCTGACGTTAACCTTATTATTGCTTTTTTATGGGCCATATGGGTCGGGTGGATATTTTCGACTGTCGGCGCCTTTGGAGGCATTATGGCTGGTGTCGGTCATATCACTATATTCGGCCTTGGAGACTACGCGAAAGGCTTTAAAAGCACAAATCCCGCGCTGAACAAAATGCTTACTGACAGCATCAGGGTATCAAACCAGTGGATGGTGAGTTTAAGCGCCATGATCTCATCGATAAATTATTACAAAATGGGCAGACTGGTCCTGCCGCTTGGAATAGCCCTTGCCCTGGGCTCTGTAACAGGCAGCATCATAGTGCCGGTCATTACAGCCGGCAAGATAAAACTCAGCCAGTATATCGGATATTTCGGCCTTTGCGTATTTGTCATCGGCGGATTTCTGTTTTATGAGACCACATCAAAAGGACAATCAAAAAAGAAAAACGCAAAGGCGGCTTCAAAAGCGTTTGAAGAAGCCCATATAAAGCTGAAACAAAACGAGGCAGTCGATACAACACACCACGGCGTAAAAATAATCGAGTGGAGCCTTGCGAGAGTAAGGTTTACGTTCTATGCGGTTGAGTTCAGTTTCAGGCCTGTTTTTCCGATCATCGGAGGTTTTTTTATAGCTGCTCTGGCCTCTTTTCTGGGCATAGGCGGCGGATTTTTGTTCGTGCCGTTTCTGACCAGCATCGCGGGCCTGCCCATGTTCCTTGTCGCAGGGACATCGGCCCTGACAGTTCTTGTAGGCATGATAGTAAGCATTTTTTCCTATATGGTGATCAAGGGCGTTGTTGTTTACTGGCCTTTGATCGGGCTTGAACTTTTTGGTATATTTGTCGGCTCCATGATCGGGCCCCGCACATCCAGATACATCCCGGATATCTGGCTGAAAAGGCTTTTTGTCGTACTTGCCATATATGTCGGGATCAGATATACGTCAAAAGGGTTCCTTGGATTCAGCATAGTACCGCCATTTTAAATAATAGTCACTGAGTTATTGAGTAACTTAGTCATTTCAATGACTTAATAACTAAATTACTTAATGACTTTGTTTGTAAACGATTTACCAGGCACAGATAAAAAATGGACCTTTTCACTTTTTTATATATGCAGATGGATAAGGTTCTAATGCCGTTTTACAGGCTTCCGGACCATAGTGTCGCCGGATACTTTTCAGGCACATTTATTCTCTGCCTTGCCTGTGTGATCATAGGGGAATATTCCATCTCCGCAGCCTTCCGGATAAACAGAAAAAAAATAGCCGGTGACAATGAGGAAATGGCCCGTTTCCATGACCTCTCCATAAAGGCGCTGAAGGCCGGGAACAAGGCTGCGTATAAGGCATGCAACAGCAGGGCAAATGACGCGTTTGGAAAGTCGTTTTTTACGCGGATATCACTTTCCGCCGCTTCCTTATGGCCTTTGTTCATAGCGCTTGGCTGGATGCAGTACCGCTTTTCAGGGGTGCGCTTCAGCCTGCTGTTATTACCGGGCAAATGGATTACGGTCGGATATATGTTCACGTTTGTTCTCTGCTACATAACGGCACGCGTACTCTTCGCGAAGTTCAGGAAAACAATACTGCTGAGCCGGCGGCCGTCATAAATTTAGCCTCAGACAGCCAGAAGGGTTGATACTTCGATTACACTCAGAGCATAGACCCTGAGGACATTCGACAAGCTCAGCCCAGGCAACGCCGAAGGGTTGATTATAGACGCCCTTCCGTTCTATAATTTCATGTTATGCTTGCCGGATTCAACAATAATATTGTCTACAGGAACGACACCTATCATGTTCAGACAGAGAACGGCGGACCGACAAATCCCGTGATCTCTACGGTGATCTACCGTAAGGGCGCTGTTGTCGCGTCGAAGAAACTGCCCTACGCGGACATCATGAAAGACGAGAGCGCTGATGATACAGTCAAACAGCTTATGGAAAACCAGCACAAGAACATGATAAAGGCGTTGATGAGCGGAAGGCTGAATGTATAACAGGGACAAGGAAAATCTTAAATGGATGTAGCCAGAACCGGCGGAATCAATGATATCCGCGAACTCGAAAATATATCCCGGGAGATCCGAATTGATATCCTGAAGATGCTGCATGAGTCGGGCTCCGGCCATACCGGCGGCTCGCTTTCTGCCGCGGATGTCGCCGTGGCCATCTATTTTTCCAGGATGAACTTTGACGTCAATGACCCCGGGATGAAAGAAAGAGACAGGTTTATTCTTTCAAAGGGCCATGCCGCTCCCCTGCTCTACGCGATCCTTGCCAGGGCCGGCTATATCGCGCCTGACGTTCTTGCCAGCCTGAGAAAGATCGACAGTCCCCTTCAGGGCCACCCATGCTGCGAACTCCTGCCTGGAGTTGAGGTCTCGACAGGTTCCCTTGGACAGGGCCTTTCAGTTGCCAACGGTATAGCTATGGGCCTGAAACTCGACAACATTCCGTCAAGGGTGTTCTGCATTATGGGCGACGGCGAGGTCCAGGAGGGGCAGATATGGGAAGCGGCCATGACAGCGGCTCACTATAAACTTGATAACATATGCGGCGTTGTCGATAATAACGGGCTCCAGATAGACGGGCCTGTGGAGGAAGTAATGGGGGTCGCGCCTTTACCGGATAAGTGGGAGGCGTTCGGCTGGAACGTAATTGAGGTCAACGGCCATAAAATGGATGAAATACTCGGCGCGCTTGATGACGCCGGGAACACAAAAGGCAGGCCGACAGTAATAATCGCGCACACTGTCAAGGGCAAGGGAGTTTCGATCTTTGAGGGCAAGGTTGAATATCATGGCGTCGCGCCTACTGCTGATGAGCTGGAGCAGGCAATGAAGGAATTAAACAGTGAGTAACTTAAATCAGAGCACAGAGCACCCCGAAAAACTTCGCAACGGGGCAGGCACAACACAGAACATAGATAAGAAGCCAAAGGCGACCAGGGAGGCTTACGGGGAGGCCCTGTTGGAATTAGGAGAAAAGCGTCCGGATATTGTTGTGCTTGACGCGGACCTTTCCGGCTCGACTAAGACTGGTAAATTTGCCAGGGCGTTCCCAGACAGGTTTTTCAATCTTGGTGTGTCAGAGCAGGACATGATTGGAACGGCCGCCGGGTTGAGCCTTGCCGGTAAAGTGCCGTTCGCGTCCACATTCGCCGTGTTCGGAACAGGCAGGGCATGGGACCAGATCAGGCTTGTTATGTGCTATTCGAACACAAACGTAAAACTTGTCACAACACACGGCGGTATAACCGTCGGTGAGGACGGCGCGTCTCACCAGGCCCTTGAAGATATCGCTTTAATGAGGGTACTGCCCAACATGACCGTGATAGTGCCTGCCGACGCCACGGAGACAACCCAGGTCATTCACGCGGTCGCTGAACATACCGGCCCGGTTTATGTAAGGCTCGGCAGGGCTAAAGTCCCCTATGTAATGCCTGACGATTACAAGTTTCAGATCGGAAAGTCCTTTGTCTTTCATATGGGTTCTGACGTAAATATCATAGCCGCAGGCCTGATGGTTGACGCGGCAAGGTCTGCCGCGGCAGACCTCAGGGAACAGGGTATAGACACCGGAGTGATCAACATGTCCACCATAAAGCCCCTTGACGAAGATATCCTGCTTGCGGCTGCCAAGAGGTCACAAATCATTATTACCGCTGAGGAACATTCTGTGATCGGAGGCCTGGGCGGCGCTGTATGCGAGTTTCTGGCTGAAAAACACCCGGTTCTTGTCAGGCGCATCGGTGTCAACGACGTCTTCGGCTGTTCCGGCAGTCCGGACAAGCTTTTAAAACTTTTCGGCCTTACTTCTGAAAATATTATAGAAACGGTCAAAAAGGCGCTTAAAGCATGATCCAGTTCTCTGAAGTGTCAAAATACTATGACAATGAGATCGCGCTCAAAGATATTACCTTTTCAGTTGAGAAAGGCGATATGGTGTTTATTACAGGGCCGAGCGGCGCCGGCAAGACCACACTTCTCAAGCTTATTTACAGGGCGGAAAGGCCTGACGAAGGGCACATAATCGTCGCCGGATGGGATGTGGACAAACTGAGGCAGGGCACTATCCCTTATTTAAGAAAGAACGTCGGAGTTGTGTTCCAGGACTTCAGGCTGTTGACCAACAGGACCGTATTTGAGAATATCGCCCTTGCCCTGAGGATCCACGGGGTTCACCCCAGGGTGATAAAAGAAGACGTAAGCGAAGTGCTCAAAGACGTGGGCCTGAAGCACAAGGCGCACGAATATCCCCAGCATCTTTCCGGCGGAGAGCAGCAGAGAGTAGTGATCGCGAGGGCCATGGTATCAAAGCCCACTGTTTTGCTTGCCGACGAGCCGACCGGAAACCTGGACCCCGATACCTCGCAGTTAGTCATGAAGCTCTTCAGAGAAATCAATGCCCGGGGAACGACCATACTTATCGCGACCCACAGCAGGGAACTTTTTTCAGGGTCAGGCTGCAGGGTCATACATCTGGAAAAGGCTGAGTTGGCAGAGGACTATGTGGCATGAGAACATTCATTTATTCTCTTCAAACCGCCGCAAAAAATCTATGGTATGAAAAATGGATAAATATCCTTACTGTAATGACCGTGGCGGTCGGACTGTTGCTGCTCGGCACATTTGTTCTGATATCGTTAAACATGGATTCCGCGCTTAAGCGCTGGTCCAGAGGTTTCGGGCTCATTGTATATCTCGATGACGGTATAAGCAGTAACGAGGTTGGGACATTACGTGACCTCCTGCAGAAAGACCCTGATGTTACAGGTATAACATATGTATCCCAGGCAACTGCCATCAGGGAGCTCAGGCAGACCCTCGGTGAAAGGAGCTCGATACTTGACGGGTTTGAGAAAAACCCCCTGCCCGCATCCTTTGAACTCAAGCTTAAAAGTGAGGCGCTGGATCCCGACAGAATAAAGCAAAAGGCCTCAAAATTTAAAAAACTTGCCGGTGTGGAAGACGTGCAGTACGGAAAAAAATGGCTTGCCTCGCTCGACAGGCTAACAAAAGGGATAAAGACAATGGTCCTTATCTTCGGCGCGGTCATCCTCATTACCATTGCGTTTGTCAGCTACAGCACGATCAAGATCCTGTTTTACAGAAGAAAGGAAGAGATTGAGACTCTGAAGCTCCTTGGAGCTTCGAGGACATTTATAAGGGCCCCTTTTCTTCTGGAGGGGCTGTTCATTGGACTGTCAGGCGGTATCGCCGGTTTCCTCGGTCTGTCGTCAATGTTCTACTTTATATCAGCCGAGGTCATCGAGTTCATGCCATCAATTAAATCAGTGATGCTGTTCCTCCCGTCTGAGGCATATCCGGCCGCTCCGTTGGCAGGCGCTGTAATGAGCCTTATTGGAAGTTTTATCGCTATCGGGAAGATCAGGTATTAACTTGAAAAGCCGTAAATGTGGAACAAAAAGAGCATTATGCGGCATTTTGGCTTTTTCTTTTTGTTTGTTTCTTCTCAGCGCTCACTTCTCACCCTCCTTTGCCTCTAAAAACCCCAAGCGGGAGCTCAAGAAAATCGAAAAAAGACTTCGCACAGAAAAGCGCAAGATCGAGCAGGCGATCGAAAAGGAGAAATCAATACTTACGGAGATAGAAAACACGAACAAGGCCCTCCGGAAAAAACATGAAGAATTAAAACACTACAATAAGCGTTTGACAAACACGAATTCAGAGATCGATAAGCTTAACGAAGAAATCTTACTGCTCGACAAAAAGCTTGGCGACAGAAAGGACATTCTAAAAACACGGCTCCGGAGTCTGTACAAACAGCAGCACGGGATCATTGCGGACGTGCTGATTTCCGCGAGGGATTATCATGACCTCATCAAAAAGATCAGGTATATCAGCTTTATAGCTGATCACGACAACCGGCTGATAGAGAGTTACAACAGCGGCATGGAAGAGCTCAGCGGCAAGATGGCCCGGCTTGAAGGACTGCGAAAAGACCTCGAATCCAGCAGGAAGAAAATCCGGATAAAGACCGTTGAGATGAAGAAAGAGCGCGAAAAAAAAGATCAGCTCCTTGCCTCTATAAAAAGCAAACGCGGCTCGTACGAAAAAATGGTCAAAGAACTTGAAGAATCATCAAAGAACCTGCGCGAGCTTATCAAAAAGATCGAGATACGGAAAAAGGCCGCCCGGTATGCAGGAAAAGGCTTCGGCAAACAGCGGGGCCGTCTGCCCTGGCCTGTTGTGGGCAAAGTGCTGGTCCCTTTTGGCAGGCATAATGACCCTGAGTACAACATTCCCACTTTCAGAAAGGGGATTGAAATTAAGGCTGATCTTGGCACCGCTGTTCTGGCTGTTGCCGGGGGACGCGTTGTCTACGCGGACTGGTTTAAGGGCTACGGCCTGCTGGTCATTGTTGATCACGGAGACGGGTATCACACGCTTTACGCCAACCTGTCCGAGATTTTTCATAAGACAGGTGATATAATCAAAAGGAGGCAGGCAGTCGGCAAGGCGGGAGAATCCGGGGTTCTTAACGTGCCGAGTCTTTATTTTGAGATCAGGCATAAAGGCAAGCCTGTTGATCCGCTTAAGTGGTTAAGAAACATGAAGAACTAATCAGATGGAGGAAAACAGATAATGTCCAAAAACAAACAGCTTGTCCTCTGGATAATGGTTATTGCCATAGCCTTTGCCGGAGTCTTTATAGCCAGGTTCACCGTTGAGAGCGTTAGTGCCGAAGGCGAACCTTACAAAGAGGTCAAAACATTCGCGGAGGTTCTTTCACTGGTCAAAAAGAACTATGTTGATGAGGTCGACAACAAGGAAATGATATACGGCGCCATAAAGGGCATGCTCAACGCGCTGGACCCTCATTCATCTTTTATGCCGCCTGAAATGTTCAAGGAAATGCAGATAAGCACCAAAGGGGAGTTTGGCGGCCTTGGAATACAGATTTCCATAAAAGACGGCATATTGACCATAATCGCGCCCATAGAGGACACACCGGCTTACAGGGCCGGGGTCAAGGCCGGTGATAAGATCATTAAGATAGACGGCGAGTCAACCAAGGACATGAGTCTTAATGACGCGGTGACAAAACTGCGTGGTAAAAAGGGAACATCAGTCACAATAACAATATCAAGAAAGGACCTCCAAAAACCAAAGGACATAACGATAGTAAGAGACATAATCAAGATCAAAAGTGTAAAAAGCAGGGTCATTGATGAAACAATAGGCTATGTGAAGCTCACGCAGTTCCAGGAAAGGACCGCGGCAGACCTTAAAAAGGTCATGAGAGAACTCAGGAAGCAGGAGTTGGAGGGCTTTATCCTTGACCTCAGAAACAACCCTGGCGGGCTTTTGAATGTTTCAATTGACGTCGCCAGCCAGTTCCTGCCGCCGGATACCCTTGTTGTATATATCAAGGATAAAAGCGGTGAAAGGCTGGAATACCGCACCCGGAACAGGTCTCTGGAGTTCGATTATCCAATGATAGTGCTCGTGAACGGGGGGAGCGCGAGCGCGTCAGAGATCGTGGCCGGAGCGCTTCAGGACTGGGGCAAAGCAGTGATCCTTGGAACTCAGACATTTGGCAAAGGCTCGGTCCAGACGGTTATCCCGCTGAGCGACGGCTCGGGCCTCAGGCTTACTACAGCCCGGTATTACACACCTAAAGACAGGTCTATTCAGGCGACAGGAATCGAACCTGATATAGTTGTTTCGCAGGGTCCCAATGGAAAGGGAAAATTTCATCCGACGATCAGGGAAAAAGACCTTAAAGGACACCTTGAAAATGAGCACGAAAAAGAGTCTGTTAAAGAAGAAAAAGAAATAAAAGAGGGAAAAGCAGAAGAAGAGAGCGGGAAAGTTTCAGACGGAGCAGCGGAAGACATTGACATACAGCTTCAGCGCGCGATCGACCTTTTGAAGACTTGGAAGGTATTTAAGAAACTGCCAAAAGCGGCTTAAGCCCGTTAAAAGTTACAGGTTATTTGTTATATGCTATTCTCTGAGGCATGTAAACGGATAACTAATAACCAGCAGCTAACAACATTAATTCAGAGCCCCCTTAGCTCAGCAGGATAGAGCACAGGTTTCCTAAATCCCCCCTTTTCTTTAAGTGTATATTTTGCTATAGTATACTCTTTCTTGTGTTACATATTATCTTTAAAAGGATGTATTAAATGAAATTTAGTGAGCTAATAAGATTGCTTGAAGAAAAGGGTTTTGAAATTGTTAAAGAAAAAGGTTCTATCAGATACTACGGGAAACCTGATTGGGACAAGCTGGTGCGAGTTGACTATCATGGTTCAAAGGAAGTACCAACAGGAACCTGTTATGCTATACTGAAGGCTGCAGGGATTAGAAAGAAGAAAAGGGGGTAACATGATCGATATAGAATATTCTTTAATAATAGAAGCCACGGATGACCCTAATTTTTTTGGATTTTACTCTCCTGAATTAGAGGGGTTTACCGGAACAGGACACTCCATAGAAGATTGCATCTATAAGGCAAAATGGGGAATGAAAGAGCACGTAGCTCTATTAAAAGAAAGAAAAATGCCAGTTCCATCGAGAGATCCTAACCCTAAGATCACCATTCAAAATGTTCATGAGAAAGCAACAGTTTAGACTTACTATTTATGACGTCTGCCTTAATTATTAATCTGCTATTTGCTATTATCAAGCATGCCCCCTTAGCTCAGCAGGATAGAGCACAGGTTTCCTAAACCTGGTGTCGCACGTTCGAGTCGTGCAGGGGGCGCCATCTTTTAATGCAGAAGTCAGCTTATTGAAAGGTGTATCCTGAGGTATGTATCAGAGAAGGGTACGTTGAAGTGATTCAGTGACTATAAAGACTTAGCAAATGGAAATGCAGAATCCGAAACTACTACAAACAAAAAAGTCACTGATGATGCACACTCCATTCATAGCAACTTATTAAGTGTCAAGAACGCTTTCTCAAACCTATCGACAGCATTTTTTGGTAAATCTCCAACAAGTTTGTCAAAATTCTCAACGAAATATCTTGCTGGTCTATAGTGGCTGAAGCTAGCCTTTTTTAGCAATGGGTATTCTTGCAGGTATTCTTCAATTTTTACTAACACCCGAGGATGATTTGATTTGAGTGATGTGGCAGTTATCGCCTTTTTAAGTTCACTTTCATATTCTCCGTTCACCAACTTAAGATAAAAATCCGTCCCAAACATATCTTCTATGTCCGCTTCCTTTCCTTCTGTAAAATCAGCAAACGTCAAGACATTTTTCTTTTGGAGTAGCTTTTTCTTAAATAAGTTCTCAATCGTCTGAGCGTCCTTTTTCTGATAGTCAATCAAAGTAGCCACATTTAGTCCCCTTTGACTGCCCAAAAGTGGGCACCTTATCACTGCCACCTACTGGAGTAATCGTCCAATCTGTACTTAAACCTGTACGCCCACTCCTTTCGAGGAATGTAGATACTGTCTGGATAAACAGAAGGTCAGACACTCCTTCAACAACTAAGCAGTTTTTGCCCACAAACAGAGTTTGATAAATTTCATAGCCAAGAGCCCCTTGCAACGGAAAGAGACTGTCTTCGTGAGCTTCCAAAACATCAGTAAACACCTTGGTTCCGTCATTCTCTTTAGGCATTTTATCCTCGTGCTCAATGCCACTGTCTTGCACGATACGAACTCTTTCAAAATGCCGAGAATCGACCATAAAAGGCGAATGTGTTGTGTAGATTGTTTGGTGTTTGTCTTTCAATTCTTGCTCAAAATAGTTCAATAGATCCTCTTGAGCTTTCCCATGCAAAAAAAGTCCAGGTTCATCAAGGAGGAGGATTACGTTGCTTCCTTTGTAATCTTTTTCGATTTGTGAATACCAAGCAAGAAAAGAAAAAAACCAAACAAAACCTCTTGAACGAGTTCCCAAATTCGTCGAGACCATATGTCTTGAATCGTAAACATTAGCCCAGATATTTGTACCGGAAGTTAGCCCGGGTGGGTCATTCGGCCTAGCGGGTCTCACGTCAAATCGCATCTGCACGTGCTTATTCTGGGACCAGTACTGAAGGACTTTTTTGCTTAGACGGTTTCCAGCACCCTCTAATTTATTAACCAGATCTTGAGTGCGAGCCGATTCTAATAGTTGATCAAGGTCAAGTCTCGCCAAACCTATTAGGCCCAACATAGGATAATCAGATTGCTCTAAGTCAGCACTTTCCTGCCTGCTTTTCAATGCTTCGATGTTCTCGTGACCCTTCATCTGGTAATATTCATCGAAATATAAAAACTTTGGTACGCGAGAGGAAAGTAATTTATTATAAATGTACCAACTGACATCATGTTCCTGAATGACCTTTAGAATCTTTGTCAAGCGTTTAGTGTCTTCGGTTGCTTCTACTGTTGCTATCAAATCGAGCATAGCAGCGACATCATCCATGGCTTCAGTAAGTTTCTTTTGAAGGTCTGCTGGAATATTCGCTTTTTGAATTAGGTATTTTATAGACTCATCTTTGTTAGCTTCTAAACTAAATGTGCGTGTTGAAGTCACGCTGCCCCGTGAATCGGGATACTTCCGAGAAAGTGTTAATTTTTTATTTTTCAGCGCCTTTTTACCAAACAAGCTTGTAATAGCTTCCATATCATCGCCTTGAAGCTCAAATGTTCCCTCAACAACAGTTGCAGGTTCGCGATTTTCTTCTGAAACATCTTCTTCATAATCTGAAACTTCAGCTCGCGGGTAATCGTTTGTTACATCAAACTCTGAATCAGTGGATATTATAGGATTCAACTTATACAGTGCTTCTAGCAAAGCAGTTTTGCCTGCCTCATTTTTTCCAACAAGGCATGTGATGTCGCCAATTTCAAAATCATTGGAGTCCCAAATTGATTTATATTCTTTTACCCGGGTCGCGATAAGCTTCATAATTTACTCCTTATATCTTTTGTCTTAGTGAAGATACAATCACCTTTGTGTTAGATTGAAAGCATGCCATTCTCTTATATGTTTATTCTATCTTTTTATCAGTCTATCGACTGAAATAGTGCATGTCAAGCAAAAATAGCAGGAAAATGACAACAAATTCTGTTCCATCTTATTTTGGTCTTTTTGTTTTGAGTTCCGAGACCAGCGCGTACGTTGACATAGAACAGCACAAAATTAAGGAGATATTATAACTATGGCATACCAGGCAGCGGCCGCGCTTAAAACAGATGCGATAGCAGAAATGAGTGCGATCAGCCACAGCCGAGCCTCGCGCTGGGAGCGTTCAACCTCCATAACTCGTCTTTGTAATTCAGGCTCAACAAGATGACCTCTTCCGGTATAGACTTCGTGTAGAGATACACCTAACTCATTCGCTCTCTCTTCTAGTTTTTTTCCTGACAATAATTTCTTAGCCATCTTACGTCATTGTAGCAGAATTGTAGCAGAATATAGCGGAATGGACAGAAAATACAGGAAATAGCAGGAACAAGCAGAACCCTGTTTTCTTTTTTAAATCAGCAAATTGGCTAAAAACTCAGGCCAGAGGCCAACTTACGAAAATACCCTATTTTGTTTTCCTAAACCTGGTGTCGCACGTTCGAATCGTGCAGGGGGCGCCATTATCTTCCTCAGGGTTCGATAACATAAAAAGGGACCTTCCTGAATGTTAACTCATAGTCTTTAATAAAGCGCGGTTTTCTCCTGCTCATATCATGATGCCGCACCTGCTTACCTTTTTCAAGGACATAATGGACAGGAACCAGAGAACCGCTTTTGGGGGCGATAAATCCAAGCTGTACTATCCTGTAGTTTTTCTCTATATAATCCCACGACTCAAAAGACCTCGCCTGTTTCATAAAATCCGCGTTAATGTAAATATACCTGGAGTTGAACCTTTTCTCGTATTTTTCGATCGCCTGCGTTTTTTTCGGGATATTCGCGCAGAACCGTTCGGCAAAAAAACAGACGCCCGCGTGCTGAGAAGCCCCAAGTCTTAAAAAACGGTCTGTTTCACCGGTATTGTTCTTTATTATTTCGCCTGCTATGTCAATGCCGTAGAATTGGGTATCAAATGCCAAATTAATACTTTCCTGGACCGTACCCATGCTAAAAACCAGCACCAGAAAAGCCCCGGCCTTGAGATACTCGAATTTAAACAGCCGGGACAAAAAGGAAAAAAAAGCGAGCAAAGCGTTTGCTATACAAAAAGCAACCAGATAGACATAAGGCATTTGGTAATAGTTGTGTCCCTTAAAAAAACTGCTGAACACCATCAGGTAGATCACAATGGAAAAAAGATAAACCGTAAAAAACTTTCTGAACGTGCTTTTTTTGATGAACAGAACCATGACGCCCAGGACAAAGATAAGTCCAAGAAAGGATGTGTAGTTCCCAATCCAGAAGTTCTCAAAGAACGGATAATTTGTTCTCCAGTAGGCAGGATCAAGAAACTCCAGGAACCTGATCCTGTGCGCGGTCCCCTTAAGTAGTGAGGCATGTACGTTCGACAGGGCTACAAGCAGTATGAACACCGGTAGAACAAGAAAGGATAAATAGCCGATATAAGGCATAAAATTCTTTGTCTTTATGTCTTCGAACAATTGCCTGTACGGGAAAATTGCCAGTACCGCGACACAGGGGACCAGGAAGGAGACCTTATACAGACCTATGACAGCCAGTGTGAGCCCGGCAAAAAAAGATTTCCTGAAGCTTGGTGATTCCTTCCACCTGAGAAAAAGCAGGAAAAAGAGCATCATAAAAAACAGCGCGGGGCTTTCAGGCTGGATGTTTCTACCATAAAAAACATTGATCGGCAGTATGGTCATAACGCCCGCGGTTAACAATGACAGATTGGGTTCCTGCGTAAGCCTTTTGGTCAGAAAAAACGCGAGAACAACGGTCCCAAGGGAAAAAAGTATTATTTGCAGCCGCATGATCCAAAAACTGACGCCAAATACATTCCACAAAAAATATCCGACGTAAGGTATTATTGGAAGCTGGGGATATTCCTCATGGTACGGCGGATCTTCACTGCCGTAGAAAAAGACCTCGCGGTGAATGGAAAGACCTTTTTTGTAGTAATTCGTCGTGATGCTTAAATAATTGTTCTCCTTCATATTGTGATATCCGACACTGGGATAGTCGATGTGATACGCCCTCAGATAAAATCCGAACAAAAGGAAAAAAATAAGGAGAAATTTGATATAGTGGCGTCTTAAAAAAAGCAGTCTTTGACCATCTGGATGGGGGGCTGTTATTTCTTCTTTCATCGTTAACGGTTAATTAATGCAACACCTTAATATCCAAAAGCTTTAATAATGAAGCACTGCTTATATATTGCTCCGACCAATTATGATGCAAGGTGGTCGGGGCGATCCCGACACAAAACATAAGAAATCGGGATGGGGGGATTTGAACCCCCGGCCCCTGCGTCCCGAACGCAGTGCGCTACCAGTCTGCGCTACATCCCGAATTTATGTTCTCTTCAATAATTTATACTTTGATCTTCACTTCAACATTTCGAAGCACGAAACCTGCCTGCCGGTCTACGACTCATAAAGCAGACAGGTACAAAACTCGGTGCGAGTCTTAGAGGATGTTTCCCTTGAAATGATACCATAATTCTAAGACAAATTCTAAATTCAAAATCCTAAGCACTAAACAGATTTTTTATAAAAATAGGATTTGTTTAGGATTTAGACATTAGTATTTAGAAATTAATCATTTAATTCAAAAGCGTCTTTTATCAGCTCCAATTGCGGTATTCCTTTCTCATAATGGATGCTTACAACATCGAACCTGCAGGGCGGCAATACCTTGTATTTTTTTAGATACAGAAGAGCTACATTGCCGATCTTGCGGCGTTTTATCCTGTTCACCGCTTCGGACGGCAGGCCATAATCAAGGGCCTGCCTTGTTTTTACCTCGATAAAAACCAGGATCTCGCCGTCACCGGCTATTATATCGATCTCTCCGATCGGGGTCCTGTAATTCTGTTTTATTATCCGATACCCGTTTTGCCTGAGGAACTCTGCCGCGAGTTCTTCTCCTTTTGCGCCCAGGCTCACTCATTCTCCTCAATATCAATGACCCTGTAAAAACATGAACTGTTGCCCGTATGGCAGGCTCCGGCGCCAAGCTGTTCAACCTTCACAAGAAGAGCGTCCCTGTCGCAGTCATAGCGGATCTCCCTTACAAGCTGAAAGTTCCCGGAGGTCTCGCCCTTTAACCAGTACTCCTGGCGCGACCTGCTCCAGAAATGGGTCTTCCCCGTCTTGATCGTTCTTTCAAGCGATGTCTTGTTCATGTAGGCAAGCATCAGGACCTCATCACTGGTAATGTCCTGTATAATTGCCGGGATCAGTCCTTTATCATCGTATTTCAGCTCTCCAAACATACGCCCTCCTTTATGCCATGGGAAATGTTATTATTATGGTGTAAAATATATATGTTTTATTTACCCCGTCTGGAAACAGGAGGCTTCTAAAGGGGCAGATTAACTGGACATACCTTATCTCAAACAGATTCGGGTGTCAATAATTTTCAGACATTATCAGGAACAGCAGGATCATGAAACATATCAGATGGCAGATCGTTCTTGGGTTAGCCCTGATTTTACTATCAGCCCTGCTCTATTATTGCCATTACCTGCTCTTCAGGGACGCGCACCATATATTTATCTACATGGTCGGAGATATCGCTTTTGTTCCAATTGAAGTGTTGCTGGTCACCCTGATAATCCACAAAGTGCTGAGCATCAGGGAGAAGAAAAACAGGCTTGAAAAGCTGAACATGGTCATAGGGGCGTTCTTCAGTGAACTCGGCACAACACTGCTGGCGCGTTTATCCGATGCCGACCCGCAGCTTGAGGACATCAAAAAGGACCTGGTCATTACAACTAAATGTTCTGACAGGGAATTCGCGGGCTTCAGAAAAAAACTTAAGACATACGCGTATGACATAAACTCCGGAAAGATAGACCTTGAAAGCCTGCGCGCGCTTCTTCTGGGGAAAAGGGAGTTTCTGCTGAGGCTGCTTGAGAACCCTACCCTGCTTGAACATGAATCGTTCACTGACCTGCTGAGGGCGGTCTTTCACGCGGTAGAGGAACTGGGCAGCCGCGGTGACATAAAGCAGCTGCCTGGAAAGGATATTGAACATCTGGCAGGCGACGTAAAAAGGGCTTATTCAAGACTTGTTTTTGAATGGGTCGACTACATGAAGCATCTGAAAGACAATTATCCCTATCTTTTCTCTCTTGCCATGAGGATGAACCCGTTTGATCAGGATCCCTCGCCGGTAGTCAGATAATTATTGCGCCTGAACCGGGGGTCGGGTCAGCAGTATCTTTCCGCGCGCCCGACCCTCACTCGCCTGCTACTTGAAGTTTCTGTATGTTATAATCAAAATAAATCCGGTGCTTTATTCAGTGCTACATGGCTAAATTTCTTCTTACTACAGCTTTACTCGCTTGCTTAGCTCTTTCTTTTGTCCCTGCGGCGTCATTTGCGGCTGATATTTTAGGGCCTAAAATAAGAATTATTAACAATGACATTCTGATAAACACCGGGCTGATCGATATTAAAGAAATAGCATCCGCCATAAATTCAGGCATCGAAAAAGAGATCGTATTTACAATAGAGCTGTTCCGGGTGTGGAAGTTCTGGCCGGACGAGTTCGTGGTTTCAAAGCGCATTGAACGCGTCATTAAGCATGACAGGCTCAGGGGGCAATACCGTACGGTCTCCACTTATGGGAATGTGCAGTCTGAAAGAAAATTCAGGGATTTTGACACGATGAAGTCGTGGACATTTACATTTAATGATATTAACGTGGCAAATATCAGAGAACTGGAGCCCGGAAGCTATTACGTGAGAGTCGTGGCTGAATCCAGGAGCAGGGAACTTCCGCCCATAATTGGAATGCTGATGTTCTTTATACCGGAAGTAGAGATGAGTCTGGCAAAAGAGTCGTACCCGTTCACCGTGGGAGACGGCGAATGAGAAACCTCAAAATAGTCCTTGGTCTTTTTGTCCTCAGTATCCTTGCTATCATCATTACCGGCGTGGTGCTTAGTTACCTTGGAGTTGAGCACGGACCGCTTCTCATAAAGATAGGCTATGTGTTCATCCTTGTAAATATAGTCCTGTATCTGCTGATCCTTATATTTTTCGTCATAAGAAACCTTATTAACCTTTATAGTGAAAAAAAGCAAAAGGTCATAGGCGCGAAATTCAGGACCAAGCTCGTTGTCGCGTTTGTCGGTCTTACACTGATACCTTCCACCCTTCTTTTTATACTATCGAACCAGCTTATCAACAGCTCCATTGACAAGTGGTTCTCGCTGGAAATTCAAAGACCGATCAGTGATTCCATGGAAATAGCCATGCTCTTTTATTCAAAGCAGCGGCAGGACGTGAAAAGTCACGCGCTTTACATTGCCTCCGGCAAAAAACTTCCGGACGGCGCGTCAACAGACACCGACAGTTCATTCAGGTCATATGTCTTAACAGGGCCCGACGGCTCCGAGCTGATCAGTAACGCGTTCGAGGGTAAAGGGGACACAGAAATAATATCTACTGAAAAAGGAGACATTATCAGGGCCGCAGCCCCTGTCAGCGGTGGAAGCCGGATCTCACGGGTCATTGTCGTTGAGACCCTCATCCCGCTGGAAGCTGTCGCCAAAATGGAATCGATCAAAAAGGCGAATACCGAATATAACCAGATCAAGATGCGGCAAAACCCCATCAGATTTCTGTACTTCTTCATGCTTACGATCGCTACCCTGCTTATAGTCTTCCTTGCCCAGTGGTTTTCACTGCGCATCGCCAGGGGCATAACAGTTCCGATCCAGTCGCTTGCCGAAGCCACGAACACCGTTGCCCACGGTAACCTTGATTTCAGAATAGACATAAACAGGGATGACGAGATCGGCCTGCTTATTAACTCGTTCAACAAAATGCTCGATGATCTGCGGGACGGAAAAGTCTCTCTTGAAAAAGCCTATATGGAATCCGATCAGCGGAGACTGAGCATGGAGGCGATACTCGAGAACATAACCGCCGGGGTTATGTTCCTTGAACGCTCGGGCAAGATAGCCGCGCTAAACAACGCTGCCTGTTCCATGCTGAACCTGGACCGCGACAGCATTCTCGGAAAGAGCCATAAAGAACTGCTTTCAAAGATCAAATCCGACGAACTGGACGTAATGGTGAAAAAACTGGACGAAAAAGACTTTAAAGCGACGAAAAAGGAAATACACGTGCGCATAGACGGAAGACCGGTGACACTAAGGGTTTACATTACGATACTGAAAGACTCTAAAGGGAACTTCATGGGTATCCTTGTTGTTTTTGACGACCTGACCGAGATCATAACCGCGCAGAGGGCCCTGGCATGGCAGGAGGTCGCGAAGAGAATCACTCACGAGATAAAAAATCCCCTTACGCCGATCAAGCTCTCTGCCGAAAGACTTATGAAGAAATGGAACGAGAACGCGGATGATTTCGGGGACGTTCTGGAAAGATCGACAAAGATCATCATCACCGCTGTAGAGAGCCTCAGGAACCTGGTGGACGCCTTTTTAAGGTTCGGAAAGATGCCCAGGTTCAGCCTGGAGCCGATCAATATCAACTCAATCATGGAAGAGGCCATAAATCTCTACAGTGACAGGAAAGATATAGATCTCGTTCACAACCTGCGGGAGATCCCGAAGGCTGACGCGGACAGGGAACAGTTAAAACGGGCTATCATAAACCTGCTGGACAACGCTATCCAGGCGCAGGCCCGGAAGATATGGCTGAACACGTCTTATGACCCGGCCCGGGAGATGATAAGAATAGATGTGATCGATGACGGAAAAGGCATTGAAGAGCAAAACCGGGACAAGCTGTTCCTGCCGTATTTTTCAACGAAAAAAGACGGCATGGGACTTGGCCTTGCCATAGTCAGTACGATCATATCAAAACACAGGGGCTATGTAAGGGTCAAAGATAACGAACCGAAAGGTTCGCGCTTTATAATCGAATTACCCGTTATAAATACATAGCTAATATCGAACAGACTATAACAGATAATTCGCAGCGAAAAGACTATGCTATTAATTATGAACTGTTTTGTTTTTTTACTATGAACTATCGGCTATCAGCTTTTTTATGTGTTTGTACTATAAACTATGTATTTACCCCTGCTTGCCCTGTACCCTTGTGGTAAATGGACCTGTCCCGTGGTCCAGGTCCGATTTGGACTTTATGGGATAGTTTTAGGTTCGCCCTTTCAAGAAGGACCTTGAGGGGAACTATGTACTATGAGCTAAGAGCTTGCCCGCCGCTGGCGCGGCTAACAACTCTTGAATCATGAATCATGAATCCTGTAGATTAGAAAGGATGAACACGATATGACAGTTGCTGCAAAGACCACGGTCATGGTTGTTGATGATGAAACGGGCATATTGGAAACCCTTTCCGGCATCCTGGACGATGAAGGATATGAGGTGGCCACTGCCGGTTCAGGCGAGCAGGCATTAACTCTGCTTAAGGAGCTCTCCCCTGAGGTCATACTGCTTGATGTATGGATGCCCGACGGCATTGACGGCCTGGAAACCCTGAAGCGTATCAGGAAATCAAGTCCTGAGACAGCGGTTATCATGATCTCGGGCCACGCCAGTATCGACATAGCCATCCAGGCGACAAAGCTTGGGGCGTACGACTTTCTGGAAAAGCCGCTTTCACTTGACAGGGTCCTCCTGCAAATAAAAAGGGCTTTGGAACGGCATGCGCTTGAAAAGGAGAACAGGGAGTTAAAGAGCACCCTTTCCGGCAGGTACGAACTCATAGGTGAAAGCCCTCAGATGAAGACGCTTAAACAGGAGATCGCGCAGGCAGCAGCTTCCCAAAGCCGTGTGTTCATATTCGGCGAAAGCGGAACAGGCAAGGAGCTCGTGGCAATGGCCCTGCATGAAACCAGCGACAGGAGAAACAGGAATTTTGTTGAGGTAAACTGCGCCGCCATACCCCAGGAACTGATCGAAAGCGAGCTCTTCGGACATGAAAAAGGCTCGTTTACAGGAGCCTTTGAACGTAAAAAGGGAAAGTTCGAAATGGCCGACAGAGGGACCCTGTTCCTTGACGAGATCGGCGATATGGCGCTTGTGACTCAGGCTAAAGTTCTGCGGGTAATTGAGTCTCAGGAATTCGAAAGAGTCGGCGGGAACATGAGGGTCCAGGTCGATACCAGGATAATTTCTGCTACAAACAAGGACCTGCAGGAGGAAATAAAAAAAGGGGCCTTCAGGGCAGACCTGCACTTCAGGTTAAACGTTATCCCAATAACCGTTCCGCCTCTGAGGGAAAGAAAAAGCGATATACCCCTTCTGGTTGACCATTTTCTAAACAGCTTTGCTCTGCAGTACGGTCAGAAGCCGAAAAAATTAACAAAATCAACGCGTAGAGCCCTGATCAACCACGATTGGCCGGGGAACGTCAGAGAGCTCAAAAATATGATAGAGAGGCTTGTTATAATGAACCCTTCTGAGGTCATTGACATAAAGTACATCCCTGCCCTCAAGGAAAAAACCGGAACAGATTATTTCAGCCGCAGGACCCTCAGGGAAGCAAGAGAACAGTTTGAAAAAGATTTTATCTCAAAAAAGCTCCGCGAGAACAACGGCAACATTTCCAGGACAGCAGAGGAGCTTGAGATCGAAAGAAGTAATCTTCACAAGAAGATCAAGGCCCTTGGAATAGAGACCCCGTAACTATGAACTATGAGCTATAATCACTGCGCTTCAAAAGGATGCTGCTCACTCTCCGCCTCAGGAAACCCGGGCATTTCTGTACCCGGTTGAATCCGCGGCTGCTGTGGCCGCGTTCGTGTCACAGGGGTCCTTCGGGTTGTTCTGCGAACAGGCAGCTTCCGGCGGCTTGCCGGCGCCTTCTTTACAACAGGCCGGCTTCGCTGGACCGGGGCTTTGAAGGTCTTTAAGTCTCTCAGCTTGACCTCCACAGTCTCCGCGCCCCTTAAAAGCACAACTCTGTCCTGCTGAATGTCATTGACAACGTACCCGGCAACAGAATCGTTAATACCATAGAGCTTGGTGGTCCTGGTAATTGGATCTTCAAGGATCGCGAATTTTTTGTCGCTCTTGATAATAGTCCCGAAAAGCTTTGGCGTATCCTGTGAAATAACACCGGCTGATGCGCCGGCGTCTGAGACCTTCAAAGCGGTCCGGGACGGCCTGAACAGGTCCTTCTCAGAGATCACGTTATAAGCAGCCCTGTCCAGCGGCCTCTCTTTCCTTTCATCGGACAGCTCATCTTCAGCCCGAACCTGCTGCCGGTCTGCGGCGGCAGGCAGGTCCAAAGGCCTGACCCAGACCTTGTAGAACCATACACCCAATAGCACGATCGCCGAGAAAAGGATCACATTTATAAAGAAAAAATTACGGCGCATCCGGCTCCTCACTTTGCTCCTTTTTAATAAAGCCTGTTACAACAAGGGTGGTATAGGCATTTCTCGGGTTGTTTAAATTAGTGACTCGCGTCTTCATTTCCTGGACCGTAAGCAGCTGCCTGAAGGTCTTTATTCTGTACAGAAAGTTCTTTAAATTTTCAGTTGTCGCGGTAAAGCCTATTTCAACCGGAATTCCAGGATATGACCCTGTCTCAACAGGACTCAGGGTCTTTTCTACCTTAATATCAATATTAAGCGCGACAGCCATCTGTTTTAGGGACCTCTGGATAGACGCCGCCGCGACAGGCGGTTTTCTGTCGGTCAGGAGTCCTGATTCAAGTTCTGCGAGTTCTGCGGCAAGGGCCATACTCCTTTGCCGCATGCTCTCTTTCCCGGATATTTTTTTCAGCTGTTTTTGAAGGGTCATCTGTCTGGCTTCCGCGTACTCTCTGGTAGCGGACATGGTATCACCGTACCAGGCTGTCAGCCTGTAGACTATGATTAAAACCACGATAATGAAGCCTATCAATAAAAATTTCTTTTCTCTTGGGTTAACCCTTTGCAGCAGGTTCATTCCGGCTCCACCCTTCCCTTTATGTCCTTTTTTACACCCGCCCGGCTGACATTGCCGGGCGCCTTCTCCTGAAGAGTTCCGATGTTTACTGTTACGGCCTTAATTTTGAAGCCTTCCCTGTCCCTTTTCTTTGTGATCGGCCCTACGAACTCCACCTGGGCAAAATAAGGGGAGTCTTCAAGTATTGATATCAGCTGGGACGATGATGCGGCAAGACCGCGGATTATCAGTTCACCGTTTGCCGGTCCTTCCTTTTCATCAGTTAATTGTTTGAATTCAAAGTTCGTAAGCCACGTGTCCGATGGTATTATGTTCGACAGTTCTGAAAGCACGTCAAGGACAATATGGGCCTTTTTAACCCGCGTCAGGAATTCCCTCTCGTGTTCAAGCCTGTTAAGGCTGGAAGTTAGTGCCTCAATGACCTTGATCTCCTGTTCGTTCTCTTTTAGTTGGTCGTCGATCTTCGTCAGAAGCCTCTTATCGTGGAAGGCTTCTCCCGCGAATACTCCGACTATCAGGATTAGCAGAACAAGCGCTGATATTTTTGTTATTAGTGATCCGGCCCCGGCCGTGCCCGTATCCCTTTCATGGGGCAGCAGATTGATCCTGGAAGCGCCTATTCCAAGACCTGAATAACACGCGCCTACTGAAGGCACGAGTTCCCAGTCTTCCACATCCTGCCCGCCTTTAACGACATTTTCAACAGGGTTGACCACCTTCACGGATAACCCAAGTTTTTCGCCCAGCTTATCAGGCAGTTCCCGCGGTGACGGAACATTCCCGCTCAGTATCATTCTGTCAAACTTTTCCATTGAGATCTCATCCAGGACGCCGGATAATCCGGCAGCGATATCATCAGCCAGAGAATCAACGGGCTTGCTCATGTCGACCTTCGTGGATCTGAAGTACACCAATATCCCGTCCTTCAGAGCGGCAAAATGGGCGCTGTCCCTGTCAACAAAAAGCTCGACACACCTTTCGCCCTTTTGGCCGAGTATTCCGGTCTTTCCTGAGACGCCAAGAAACTCTTTTATCCCGCCAACAGACCTGCCGCTGAATTCAACGGCATTTAAAACCGCGAACGGCGAAAGAGTAATAAGACCCGGCTGAAGGGAAACCTTTTCGAGAAAATCTTTCAGAAAATCTATCCTTTCCTTATGAACGGCAACAAGCAGCACGCTGTAAACAGACCCTGTTTTCCCAACGACCTGAAAGTCATAAAACACATCCGCGGTCTCATATGGTATATGTCTCTGGATCTCGAACTGCATCATCTGCGAAAGCGCGTCCTTTCCCTTCGCGGGAGGGACCTCAATGAACTTGATGAGCGCCCACTTATCCGGAATGCTTACAAAGACGTTCGCCTTGTCCCTGACGCACCGCGATATCATCTCTTTCATTTCCGCTGTTGTTTCGTCGTCTTCTCTTAGCGGAAAGACGGAAGAAGACAACAGCTTCAGGCCTGACATATCGTTCTTCAGGCAGGTGACGACAACTGAGTCATCCCTGAACTCCAGACCGATCAGTGTTCTGGAAAAACTATCCAATGAAGTTGTCATTCCAGTAGATTACCTCATATTTCTCGCCGCTTTTTTTGATAGCGGCTTTTATTGTCCTCGTGATTGTACCATCCCGGGAAGAGCCGGTTGATATCACGGTAAAATAAGAGGACATTATCGAACCTCCGGTCACTGCCGAAAGAATGGGGCCGGATTCCCTCTGCGCGATAATGTTCTGTGCCGCGTCGATACCAAAAACAGCCTCCAGCACCTCTACCGGCGCCGTATTGATATTAACTGTCTTTGAACTCCACGGTGTCAGGTAATTAACAAGACCCTTATACGATTCCTCACCGTCTTTTTCATCCGGTCCGCCGGAATAGATCTCAGGCGTGACGCCCTTTACAAGCAGCAGCTCGCTTATGGCGTCAAACGGTCCGTCCTTACAGCTGTAAGGCCTGGGAAGCGACCGGTAATAGTCTTCCTCCGCGCCGTTCAGCATATGCAGGTCGTTCGGGTCGCGCCAGTCAGCAATTGAATCTGCTATTGTATCGACATCCGTAATATCAACGCCTGAGCTTTCGACAATGTATTTTATCTGAGCCAGCGACGCGGTATTGATATTCAGTTTGCCGTCCTCGTCAGTCATAGTGTATGTAAAATTCCCGGTATCCAGTTCCGCTTCACGGAGCGGCGCCTCATTCTCCTCTGCTTCTGCCTCTCCAAAGATCAGCATGCCCTCTTCATTCACGTATACATATGATGACTCTTTTGCCGAAAGTATTTCAAGTTTTGCGCTTTCAATGCCGGCAAGGGCCAGCTGATAAGCCTCTTCTTCCTCTTTAAAATTTGTTGTTATCTGGATCTCGCTTCTCATGGAATAAGAGAATGCCCCGACAATCGCTATAAGAATGACAAGAATCCAGATCACGAGTATAAGCGCTATGCCGCTGCTGCCGTCCCTGAGAAAACAGGGCGCAAGACGGCTCATTTTATAACCGCGTCTACAGGTGTCCATGTTCCTCCTGCCCTGCCAGGCCCAGAGGCAGTGTTATGAGAAACGGCTGGAAATATGCTATCTTGACCCTGACGGCAACGGGAAGCTTATCCC
Organism: bacterium BMS3Bbin08; assembly: GCA_002897775.1. Taxonomy (GTDB): domain Bacteria; phylum Nitrospirota; class Thermodesulfovibrionia; order UBA6902; family BMS3Bbin08; genus BMS3Bbin08. Next base: position 123,494 of record BDTR01000045.1, read on the forward strand.
CAAACTCCCACGATTCCTCCCACTCGTCATCAGGGCCGGCCAGATATTCGAACCTGATCTCTTCAGTATCCGGATCAATGACCTCCTCATCTTCAGGGTCAGCGTCCCGGAACTCTTTGTCAGGAAGAACGCCGTCAGCAAACCGAAGGGCCCCTTCACTGTAAGACAGCATCACCCACTTAAACCCTCCGAACGAGGGGTCGACCAGCGCTGTGGCAAAAATAATTGAATGCTCATCACCTTCGAACAGGACCGTCTCTTCCCCGTCTATTTCCATTTTGTAAGGGTATGCCGATTTTATGCTTTGCGATATCAGGCCTGACAGCGCCCTTAATTTTTGGGTTTCAAATGTCTCGGCGTCTCCTTTCTCCCATGCCTTGATGCCAAGGCGGAAACCGGCGCCGATTATAAGCGCGACAAGGCTGAATAAAGTGATCGCGAGGATCAGCTCAAGAAGCGTAAAACCTTTTTTGCCTGTTCTAATCATTTTCCTCACTAATTATCCTGAGACTTGTAAGCTCAACTGACCTGTCCTTTTTTGGCTTGCTGACCCACAATATTTTTACCTTTATTTTCATCAAGTTAAAGTCAGATGACTCAAGAAAAACATTAAGTTTATCTCCCGGCCCTTCATAAGGCTGCACATCTGTCTCCCATTTAAAACCATCCTCGAATTCTCCGCTGCCTGACACTGGATCGAGAGATAATTCTTCCATCTTGCCCTTTGCGTGAACTATGGCCCTTGTAAAATCGCACGCGGTCCTGCTTGCCTGCAGTCCGCCTGAAAATAACTGCATGATAAGAACAAGGCTTACTGACAGTATCACAAGCGATACTATTACCTCGATCAAAGTAAATCCGTTTTGACTTCTAAAATGCTGATAGCTCATAGCATATAGCTCTTAGCTGATAGTTCGTAGTTCATGGGTTAAAAATCATAACAAATAGTTCAGTGTCTTTAGTGGTTCTGTTTTTTACGATTCTCAATTCTCCATTCACCATTCTCGGTCCTTACGGGATTGACGATTGTCATTTGAGTTTCCCGACACCTGACCGGCCGGTGATCCTGTTTATTGTTATGACGAACGAATTCCCCTTCTCATTGGAAATGACAAGACGGCCTCCGCTGGAATTTCCCTGTGGATAGAAATCTATCCGGAACTGGTCTTCTACGCCGTCAATATAGATCTTCAGAGATTCAGGCACTGCCTTATGAACAACAGGGGGTACATCTTCAATGTCCTCATTCGGACCGATCCCCGCGTACAGACCATACCCGGTCCTGTCTTCAGGCACAATAAAGGAATAGACCTGTTTTTTTGAGATCGCAAAATTTCGCGCGGTTCTCAGCGTGGTTGAAACCTGCCGGGTAAAGGTCTTCAGCTCAGAATTGCCTGAACCGCGATAAATAAGCACTCCGGTAAGCGCTGACACCACGCTGATAATTATCAATACAATGACAAGCTCTATAAGGGTGAACCCGTTAAGACCGTGAATCGTGCCTGCCCGCCGGCCGTTTGGAGGGAATCGTGAATCGTGAATCGAGTTCCTTAATTTAGCGATTTGCATTTTTAATTGTTAGTCAAGCCCCCGCCAGCTTACAATATCCTTGTTCTCACCCTCCCCTCCCTGCGCGTTGTCCTTTCCGTATGAATAGAGATCATAGTCCCCGTAACTGCCGGGAGACTCATAGTGATACGGGTTTCCCCACGGGTCAAGGGGTATTTCGATCTTTTTCAGGTAGGGCCCGTCCCAGCTCCCGGCGCCGGAAGGCTGTGACAACAGGGCCTGAAGGCCTTCTGACGCGGAGGGATAATCCCCTACATCAAGACGGTACGTGTCAAGCGCTGTGCCGAGCAGTTCTATCTGGGCGAACGCGGCCTGACGTTTGGCCTTGCCGACCTTTCCGAACATTTTCGGCACGACGAGCGCTGCCAGAAGGCTGATGATTATCATCACGACCATCAGCTCGATCAGAGTAAAACCCTTTTTGTTACCAAAATATTGCCTTTTCTTTTTATTTCTCATGTAGTCCTCCATCAATTAACAATCGTCAATTAAAATCGCTTTTCCTTTTTATCGTTCATAATACCCCCCCCCATAGTTCATAGCTAATTATAGATCACTGTGAATGGAGAATCGTGAATCGAGAATGGATAAACATAACTGACAGCTAATTGTCAGTTTTTTGGTAGTTACCATTCACTATTCTCTTTTCACTGTTCACGATATTAAAACGGCAGTTCATTAATGCTGAATATCGCCATAAGCATGGCTATCACGATAAATCCGACTACAACAGCCATAAGCAGTATCAGGGCAGGCTCGAGCAATGAGAGCATTCTCTTTACCGTGGTCCTTACTTCCAGGTCAAACCTGTCGGCAACCTTGAGCAGCATCTCGTCAAGCCTTCCTGTTTCCTCACCGACCGTCACCATATGCACGGCTATCGGTGGAAATATGTCGTTGTTCTTCAGAGGTCCTGAAATGCTCCTTCCCTTTCTTACTTCCTCCCTTACAGAAGCGATTATTCCGCTCATCCGGTCACTTCCCAGAGTGCCCTGCACGATCTTGAGCGCGTTCAGTATCGGCACACCGCTGCCCAGCAGTGTACCGACGGTCCTTGAAAACCGGGCCACAGCAGCCTCTTTGTAAAGCTTTCCGAACAATGGGAGCCTGAACTTCAACCTGTCCCAAAAATGTCGTCCGGGGTCACTTTTAAGATATCGGGAAAGACCGAACGAACCGGCGCCGAGCAATAACAGCAGAAGCCACCAGTATTTTATCAATCCGTTACTCAGCGCGAGCAGCATCAAGGTGGCAAGAGGAAGCGTTTCACCCATATCTGTAAAGATCATTGAGAACTTGGGTACGACAAAAGTAAGAAGCAGTATGACGGCGGCGCCTCCGAAAACAGCCAGTATGATCGGATATATCATAGCTGATCGTACGTCTTCCTTGAGCGCATGGATATTCTCCAGATAAACGGCCATCCTTGAGATCGTTTCTTCAAGAAACCCCCCTGCCTCTCCAGACCTTACCATGTTCACGTAAAAAACAGGAAAAACAGCCGGATACTTTGACAGGGACTCTGAAAACGACTTGCCGCCTCTTACCTGGGACAGAACTCCACTTATCAGCTCCTTGACAGACTTCTTGTCTGTCAGGTCGGAAAGAATGGAAAGAGACCGGTCAAGAGGAAAACCCGCGTCAAGGAGCACACCAAGCTGATAAGTAAAACCCATTATGTCCTTTTCTCCCACTCTGGCCTGTAAAGATTCAAAAAGACCTGAGATAAAAGATTTCTGTTCAGCCGCCTTATCTACTTTGAGCGGATAGTAGCCTCTTTCCTGAAGCATGTCAACCGCCAGACGCCTGTTATCCGCTTCGATCATCCCGGTCACCATGCTCCCGTCCCGGGTGGTCGCCTCATAGGAAAAGGATTCCATCAGATCTCCTCCTGGGTAACCCTCAGCACCTCTTCAACAGTTGTTAAGCCGTCTTTGACCTTCTGCCAGCCGGATTCTCTCAGGGTGGCCATGCCCTGCGAAATGGCCTTCTGCCTGATCACGTCAGAGCCTGTTTTATCGACAACCAGTTTTCTGATGTCCTCGGTCATTATCATAAGTTCAAAAATTCCGGTCCTGCCGCGGTAACCCGTGTTCCTGCACTCCTCACACCCTGTCCCGTGATATGTCGTAATATCAGGCCCCAGAGCTCCGATCTTCTCAATGATCTCCTTCCGCGGCGTAAATGGCTCTTTGCACGAGCGGCATATGACCCTAACAAGACGCTGGGCAAGCACTCCTGCCAGAGAGGACGAGACAAGAAAGTTCTCAATACCCATATCAAGAAGCCTGGTAAGGGCGCCCGGGGCGTCATTCGTATGCAGCGTGCTGAAAACCAGATGCCCGGTCAGGGCTGAATGGATGGATATCTCAGCCGTCTCAATGTCCCTGATCTCACCGACCATTATAATATCCGGGTCCTGGCGGACTATGTGCCTCAGACCGTTCGCGAAAGTAAGCCCGATCCTGGGTTTTACCTGTATCTGGTTTATGCCCTCGATCTGGTATTCGATCGGGTCTTCAATAGTGATGATCTTCTTGTCGGATAAATTGATCTCGCTTAAAGAGGCATAAAGTGTGGTGGTCTTACCGCTGCCTGTAGGCCCTGTGACCAGCAGCATTCCGTAAGGAAGTGTAATGAGCTTTCTATAGCCGGGCTGTGTATCACCCGGAAAACCCAGATGTTCGAGGTCTATCAGCGCGCTGCTGCTGTCAAGGATCCTCATAACAATACTTTCTCCATAGATAGTAGGCATGGAAGAGACCCTGAGGTCTACATCCCTGCCGGACACCCTCAGCTTTATTCTGCCGTCCTGGGGCAGTCTCCTCTCCGCGATGTTCAGTCTGGACATTATCTTTATTCTTGATATCACCGCGGCCTGTATGCGTTTCGGAAGAGGGTCAAGCTCATTCAGCGCGCCGTCTATCCTGTAGCGTATCTTGACATTGCTCTCAAAAGGCTCTATGTGTATGTCACTTGCCCTGCCTTCGACCGCGCGCGTGATCAGCATATTGACGAGTTTCACTATCGGCGCTTCAAACGCCATATCCCTGAGGTGATGAACATCTTCCTCCAGTTCAACGACATCAGCTTCCATTTCCTCTTCTCTCATGCCCTCCATAATGGTCGTCATCTGGACATTTGCTCCGAAATACTGCTCGATCGCCTCCAGGATGTCCTTCTCACTGCCGAGAACTATCTCGAACGGCTTGCCGGAAAAAACACGCAATGCCTCAAGCGCGTATTCATCAAGGGGATCGGACATGGCGACCCTCATTTTGTTGTTTTCAATGCCTATGGGGACAAGTTTATATTCCTTCAGGAACTTGACGGTCGGATAGGAGCCTTCAGGGATCGTCCTTGGGAACTCGGAGAACTTAAGATACTGCAGACCCAGCTGGAAACTTAAGGCCCTGAACACATCGTGCTCAGAGATAAAACCAAGGTTCACGAGTATCTGCCCCAGCTTGTGGGTCTTGCCCAGCGCGGCCTGCTCTTTAAGGGCCACATCAAGTTTTTCAGGGGTTATCAGCTTCCACTCAAGGAGGATCTCACCAAGACGCGCCTTTGTTTGTTTCTGTACTGTTTTACTGCTCATCGCTCTGGGGCGGGCTTATTTCCTCGGGAATAGGCACATCAAACCGGCCCTCTGTTTTGTCGAGAAACTTCCTGACCTCAGTGAGCTTTTTCATGAATTCTGCCGTCAGTATGTCTGCTTCTTCCTTATTGGATATAACATGCGGGGTCAACATTATAACGAGTTCGGTTTTAGACTTGCTGTCAACAGTATAGCGGAACAGATTGCCCAGAAGAGGTATAGAACTTAAAAGTGGAATGCCCTGGTAGCTCTTGTCGGTTTTCTCTTTAATGATACCGCCGATAACGATTGTCTGCTTGTTCGGGACTACTACAGAAGTCTTTGCTTTTCTGGTAGAAAAAGAAGGATAACTGATCCCTTCCGCGCCGACTGTAATATTCTGCAGTCTGTCTGACACCTCCTGCTCAATGTCCAGCACAACGGTCTTTTCATTATTTATTGAGGGTTTTATATTTAATTTTATACCGACTGTCTTGTATTCGATATTCTGTGTCAATGTACTGGTTCCGAGTTCACCGGACGAAGTCGTGCTCGTAGCTGTTGGAATGTCCTCACCGACCTCAATACTTGCCTCCTCATGGTTTCTTACAAGAAGCCGAGGGCTGGAAAGAATATTTACCCTGCCCTTGCTCGCCAGGGCGTGAATCATTGCTGTAAGCCTTTCGGGCTTGAATAACAGGTACGATATACCGGATGAGGCCACTCCTGCCAATGCGGGCATTGTTGAAGGAAGCGTAGGAGCTAGATCCGAGGTGCTCTGCCCCAATCCCGTAAAATCAGGGTCGCTTTCTATATGCACGCTGTTACGGGCTGACCACTGAATGCCGAACTGGTCGTCATCAGAAAGAGATACTTCAGCTATTATAACCTCTATAAGGACTTCCTTGGGATAGACGTCAAGTTTTTTTATTGTTTCAACTATATCCCTGTAAACGCCGGGCGGCGCGAGAATAACAAGCGAATTGGCAGGCTCAAATATAACGATCTCTATCCTTCTGTCGCCCTGGTTCTTCCGGCCGGCAGCAGTCCTTGCGGTCGTTGTCCTTCTTCGCTGGGCAGTGGTTGTCCTGGCCGCTGTTGTAGTCGTTCTCTTTGCAGTAGAGGTTTCAGCGTTATATATTGTTTTCAGTATGCCGGCGATGCTTTCGGCCTTCACGTTCTGAACGTTATACACAAAGATATTCTGGCCGGTCGTGATCTCCTCATCCAGTTTTCTGAACCACCCCTCGACCGACCTTAAAAGGCTCGCGCTTGAGCAGAAGACTATCAGGCTGTTGATCCTCTCGATCGGAACAAGCGCGACCGTGCCTTCCCTGCCGAGGTTCAGTACATTGATTATCTCTGTCAGCTCTTCCGCGATTGAACGCACATCTGAATATTTGGGCTGAAAGAATCCCATCCTGGTGTTCACGAACGCGTCCTGATCGATCTCCCTGAGAATACCCAGTATGCGCCTGATATTGGCCGTGGTATCACTGATAATAAGCAGGTTGTTTCTTGGGTTGGGGACAATGGCGCCGTACTGCGAGATCATCGGCTGCAGAACAGTGCTCACTTCCGCGGCAGGAACGTATTCTACCTGCGCTATCTGGGTTATGATCCTGTCCTCATACGGAAGGATATCAATTTCCTCACCTTTATAAACCTCAATCGGCTTCTGCTTCGCGACCGAGCTTGAAATGATCTTGTAAAAACGGCCCGACTTTACAAGCCCCATGCCGTTCACCTCGAGCACGGATTCAAACACACTCAGCGTCTCGCTCGTCGGTATCTTTCCCGCCGAATGAATGGTGATCCTGGCATCCAGTCCGGGGCTCAAAATAAAGCTCTTTTCAGTTATCGCGCTTACAGTACTAATTACATCCCTCAGGTCGGCATTGTCAAAATTAAGGATTATATAATCCTCTTCCTTTGGTTTTGACAGAAAAGCATTTATCTGTTCGGGAGTGGATTCGACGGGCCTGCCCGCCGGCAAGGCAGGCTCACCACCTGACACGCCAGGCGCGGCAGTTGAAATATCATCCTTATTTTGCCGGCTGGATCGCTGTGGAGCGGTATCACCGGGAGCCGCGGTCTCGCCGAATGCGCTCCGCGTTGCCGACACGGAAAACAGCAACAGGCTCAATGAGGCGATAATTAACAGGTTTTTTATTCTAATTATATTCACCATCTATTTTTTAATATACCAGAATTAAGAATAGCATATCACCATAGTGTATTTCCATATTTATATGGAAAAATGTATTTGGCCTGTCCGCGGCATATTTCGCAAAAAGGTTGCCTTATTGGGGTCGAAATTATATAATAAACACGTTTTAATTGACCATTCCTTGTTTGGTAAATGTATACGGGAGGAACATGAAGCTTAAGGAAAAAAATGTCCTTATCACCGGCGCCGCCCAGGGCATCGGGAAATCCATTGCTTTCGCAATGGCAAAACAGGGCGCTAACATCACGATTGCCGACACGAACCTTGAAAAGGCCGGCATCACGGCACAGGAAATACAGGCGCTCGGCGTAAAAGGTCTTGCCATTAAGCTGGACGTCTCCAACCCGGATGATGTTGCCTCCGCGTTCGGCACATTTATGAATGAGTTCGGCAGGCTGGATATTCTTGTTAATAACGCCGGCATTACGCGGGACGCCCTGCTCCTGAGAATGAAAAGTGTGGACTGGGACGCCGTATTAAATATCAATCTCAAAGGCACGTTCCTTTGCAGCAAAGAAGCTGTCAGGCTGATGTCAAAAAAACATTATGGAAAGATAATAAGCATATCATCTGTCGTGGCCTTTACCGGTAATCCGGGACAGGCCAGCTATAGCGCTTCAAAAGCCGGGATCGTGGGCCTCACAAAAACAATTGCCAAAGAATACGCGGGCCGCGGAATAAGGGCAAACGCTGTTGCTCCTGGTTTTATTCAGACAGCTATGACGGATGCCATATCTGAAAAGGTCAGGGATCAGATGAAAAGTTCGATCCCCCTCGGTACTTTCGGCACGACAGAGGATGTAGCAAACGCGGTCGTGTTCCTCGGCTCTGAAGAATCCGACTATATTACGGGCCAGGTGCTTCATATAAACGGCGGCATGTATATGTAATCAATCGTCAATTGAGAACGTAAAGTCCCGTTGGGCCCCCCCCCGTAGAGGCCCGCGGCCCGCGTGGCTTTTTGAGCACGTCCCTTTACGGGATTGATAATCGACAATTAAAAAACAGGAGGTGTTTAGTGGAAACAGAAGAAAAAGTAAGGGAGATAATATCAAAACAGCTGGGTATTGAAGCTGACAAGGTTACTAAAGAGTCATCATTTATGGATGATCTCGGAGCGGACTCACTTGATACCGTGGAACTGGTAATGGCCTTTGAGGAAACCTTCAATATAGAGATACCTGACGAGGACGCTGAAAAGATCCTTAAGGTGCAGGACGCCATAAAATATATCGAAAGCAAGGCCGGGAATTAACATTTCAACATCCGCCCCCGGGCCCCCGGATATGAAAAAAAGAGTAGTGGTCACAGGCTTAGGGATGGTAACCCCTCTCGGCACCGGAACCGAAAAATCATGGAACGCGCTGCTTGAAGGACGCTCCGGCATAAGGAAAATAACACAGTTCGACGCTTCTGACTTTGCCAGCCGGATAGCCGGTGAAGTGCCGGACTTCGAGATTGACCGCTTTATTGAGATCAAGGAGCAGAAAAAAATGGACAGGTTCATCCATCTGGGCCTGGCTGCCTCTGTGTTCGCCATGGAGGATTCCGGTCTCAAGGTCACAAAAGACAATGCCGGGAGAGTGGGTGTGCTTATCGGCTCCGGCATCGGAGGTCTGACCACAATTCAGAAATATCACAAGATCCTTCTTGAAAAAGGCCCTCGCAGGATAACCCCTTTCTTTATCCCCATGCTGATAATAAATCTTATCGCGGGACAGGTTTCAATACGTTTCGGAGCGAAGGGTCCCAACTCGTCAGTTGCGACAGCATGCGCCAGCGGCTCGCATTCCATAGGCGACGCGTTCAGGATAATCCAGCGTGGGGAAGCCGACGCCATGATCGCCGGGGGAGCAGAGGCTGTCATTAACGCCCTTGCCATCGGGGGGTTCACAGCCATGAGGGCGTTGTCCACAAGAAACGACGAACCGGAAAAGGCAAGCAGGCCCTTCGATAAGGACAGGGACGGCTTTGTCATGGGAGAAGGCTCCGGCATACTTATACTGGAAGAAATGGAATTCGCTTTAAAAAGAGGCGCTAAAATTTACGCTGAAATGATCGGCTACGGAATGACCGGAGACGCGTATCATATCACAACCCCTTCGCCTGACGGTGACGGCGCCGCGAGATGTATGAAGGCCGCCATTAATGACAGCCGTATCAGCCCTGATGAGCTTAGTTATATCAACGCGCACGGAACCTCCACAAAGTACAACGACGAGCTTGAGACAGGCGCTATTAAACGCGTCTTTGGAGAGCACGCGTATAAGCTCGCTGTAAGCTCGACAAAATCAATGACAGGACATCTCCTCGGCGCTTCAGGCGGGGTCGAGGCCGTCATATCCGTGCTCAGTATTTTTAAAAACATCGTACCGCCTACTGTAAACCTGACAAATCCTGACCCTGAATGCGATCTTGACTATGTCCCGCATAAGGCGCGTGAAATGGAAGTAAATATCGTGATGTCTAATTCATTCGGTTTTGGTGGAACCAATGCGTGTATCATCTTTAGAAAATATCCGGCAGCTTGAAACAAAGATAGAATATACATTTAAAAAAAAATCCTTGCTAAAGGAAGCCCTCACCCATAAATCCTTTGCCAAAGAACAAAAAGAAGCGGCAGTGGACTTCAATGAACGTCTCGAGTTTCTCGGAGATTCGGTACTTGAACTCATAATATCCGAGTATCTTTTCAGTGATTATCCGGAATACACCGAGGCACAGCTGTCGAAGATCAAGGCCTATGCCGTTAAGGAGACGACCCTTGCCGAAACTTCATCAAGGCTTGGGATCGGTGATCACCTGTTACTTGGAAAGGGCGAGGACGCGAGCGGCGGAAGAAAAAAACCTTCCCTGCTCGCCAATGCCTTTGAATCAGTGCTGGCTGCCGTTTATCTGGACGGCGGGTTCGAAAAAGCGCGGGCATTCGCGCTTGGAAACCTGGACACTAAAATAGACAACCTGATCAAAGGCAATGTGGTTTTTGACTTTAAAACCAGTTTTCAGGAAGCGGTGCAGGAGCGCCTGGGCGTACTTCCAGGATACAGGGTACGGGGAGAAGAAGGCCCTGAGCACAGGAAGACCTTTGAGGTCGAAGTCTTCGTTAAAAAAGATTTTTACGGAACCGGCCGGGGGAAAAGCAAAAAAGAAGCGGAACAGCAGGCCGCCAGGGCCGGATTAAAGAAACTGGAAAATCGGTGAAAGAAAAAGATATAATTAAAGTCCGTGAATCGAGAATAGTGAAAAGTGAATTGACTAACAACTAACAACTTTTTTAATACGCTCTATCAGTTATTATTTTCCATTCTCGATTTTCACCCCGTGGTTTAAGTCCGTTTGGACTTTACGGGGCTCTATTCACGCTGGCCTATATGAACTATCAACCATGAACTTTTTTATATGTTTTTACTATGAGCTATGTATTTACCCCGCGGTTTCAGGTTCGCCCTTTTAAGAAGAACCTTGCGGGGAACCATGAGCTGCTAACGGAGTAAACATGTCTCTCACTTACAGAAAAGCCGGGGTCGATATCACGAAAGGCAGCAAGCTGATCGACGTAATAAAACCGTACGTACGCTCTACGTTCAGGCCCGGGGTGCTGAGCGATATCGGCTCTTTCAGCGCGTCATTTAAGGTAAAAAGCTCAAAGTTTAAAAACCCTGTTCTGATGAGCAGTACCGACGGGGTCGGCACCAAACTGAAGATCGCATTTATGCTCAATAAACACTCTACCGTCGGCATTGACCTTGTTGCCATGTGCGTCAACGATATACTGACAGGCGGCGCTGAACCCCTGTTCTTCCTGGATTACCTGGCAACAGGAAAACTCTCCATAGGTAGAGCCGCTGATATCATTAAGGGAATCGCGGACGGCTGCAAAATGGCCGGTTGCGCGCTGATCGGCGGTGAAACAGCAGAGATGCCCGGATTCTACAAAGCTGGGGAATACGACCTTGCCGGATTTTCTGTTGGGGTCGTTGAAAAGAACAGGATAGTCAGCGGAGCCAACATCAGGAACGGCGACGTTATTATAGGTCTTGCGTCAAGCGGACTGCACAGTAATGGATACTCCCTCGCGAGAAAACTTTTTTTTGGCGTTAAGAAATACCGCCCGAACAAAAAGATCCAGGGGCTTGATCGCTCGATCGGCGGGGAACTGCTCAAGCCGACAAAAATCTACGTTAAAAGCGTATTGAAGATACTAAAGCAATTCAATATTAAAGGAATGGCGCATATTACAGGAGGCGGCATTACAGACAACCTGCCCCGCATTTTCCCTGAAAGGTCCGGCCTCAAGGCAGTAGTAATGAAAGCCGGCTGGCCCGTGCCGGAGATCTTTAAGATCATACGGTCCCTGGGGAAAATATCCGACAGGGAAATGTTCAGGACATTTAATATGGGAGTCGGCTATGTCCTTGTTGTAAGAAGTGCGGACGCATCCCGGATAGTTAAAAAATTGAACTCCGCCAAAGAGAAGGCCTTTATTATAGGCCATATAGAAAAAGGAAGGAGAGGAGTCATCTACACATAGCAATTGACGATTGATGATTGACGAATGACAATTCACGATTCGCGATTCACTATTCACGAAAGGACGTAAAATATGTTAACCATCGGTGTTCTGGCGTCAGGAAGGGGGTCAAATTTTCAGTCAATTATTAACAGTATTGACTCGGGGGCCCTCCGGGCCGAAGTCGCGGTTCTTATAACCGACAACCCTGACGCCTACGCGATCGAAAGGGCAAAGAAACACGGCATAGAAGCGATCATTTTAAAGCCGAAAGATTTTGCCGACAGGGACGCGTATTACCTGCGTATTGCGGGAGAGCTGAAAAAAAGAGGAGTTGAGCTGGTGGTTCTAGCCGGGTTTATGAGAGTTGTGGGAAAGCCCCTGATAAAGGAATTTCAAAACAGAATAATGAATATACACCCTGCCCTTCTGCCTTCGTTCCCCGGGCTTCACGGGCAGAAACAGGCGGTCGACTACGGGGTTAAGCTCTCAGGATGTACCGTGCATTTTGTTGACGAGGACGTTGATACAGGGCCTGTTATAATCCAGGCCGAGGTACCTGTTTACGATGACGATACAGAGGACAGTCTTTCAGAAAGAATACTAAAACAGGAGCATATTATTTTTCCATATGCCATCAGGCTTTTCTCAGAGGGCAGGATCTCTGTTGAAGGCCGGAAGGTTATCCTGAAAACAAAAAGCTCATAGGTCCCCGCAAGGTTCTTCTTAAAAAGGCGAACCTGAAACTGCGGGATAAATACATAGCTCATAGTAAAAACATAAACAGCTGATAACTCTTAGCTCAAAAAGACCGTTATACGTTAATCGTTATACGTTAATTGTCGATTGATAGTTCATAATCAATAATCTGTTTTCAGTGTTTTCAGTGGTTGATTTTAAAGTTTGTGGTTTTTTCAGCGTTCTCAGTGCCCTCAATGGTTCAGTTGTTAGTTGTCTGTAGTCAGTTGTTACTATTCTCCATTCACGATTAACTATTCACGGCCTTAATTATCAACTATCAGCTCCCTGCCTCGACCGCTTCCTTAACAACGCCAAGAAAGTCTTCTATGCCGAACGGTTTGTTCACACACTTAAAGGCGCCATATTCTGCTGCCTGCTTCATTGCTCCGTCAGACAAAAAAGCTGATATCAGTATTACACGCGCGTTTATTCCTTTTTCCCTGATCCTTGCCATTAGTTCAAGGCCGTCCAGGCCGGGCATTTTCAGGTCTGTGATAATAATGTCGTATTCAGAATCTTTAAGCATCTTCAACGCTTCTTCCCCGCTGCCGGCCAGGTCCACAGTATGGTTCGTGCCGGACAAGGCGGCCTGCAGAGACCACCTGATGAGCTCTTCGTCATCAACGATCAGGATCCGGATGTCTTTTGAAAAGTTCGCGGTCAAATTACAAATGTCCTCCCTATGAAAAAACAAGCAAATTTCACGCCAATAAATTTACGATAAATTCAACGCGGGAAGCAGGGGAAAAAGATAAAAAAGCCGGTTCTGTAAAAAGGACTGACGTTTTACTTATCACCAATCGCGGAATGAAACGGGGTTTACTTCATGTGGCACTTTGTACAAAGCGCGCTGTCGGCATTTGATATTCTCAGGAACGGTGGTATATCAGGGTCATGCACGTCATGACAGCTCGGGCATTCCACATAGCCGAAATAGAGCTTTATATCATTGCCGGGCCACCCTCTCGAAAGGTCAGGAGGAGTATTAAACTCGGTGCCGAACTGAGTGGTCAGGTCATTATAGTCTATGGAGATCGGATGGTCATCTGATAAATCTATGCCCAGATATGAGGCTCTGGAATCATGCCCCGATCCGATAGCCCCAGTGTGACACAATCCGCAATTATCAGGACCAAGAAGCTTCATTTGATAATGCCAACCAGGGGTAGCAATTAGACCGGAGCTGGGCTGATTGATAATACTATCGACTGCGATTGTGCCGTCATGACAACTCAGGCATGCCAGAGACAATCCATTCGGCTGGCCGGTGGCCGCGTCCATTGTGGCACTGCTGTTATATATGCCATAAGGCCCGGCCGGCGTGTTCCTGTTCCAAAGCGGGGCCATAGTGTTTGCATTATGAGGCGTATGACAATAGACGCATATCTCCTTGTTGTAATCGTTAATGTATGCAGGGATTCCCCCAATATCCATCGTTGGGTCTGCGTAAGTGACGTGGATCATATCGTGCCTTGAATTGACAATACTTCCGCTGTAGGCGATAGAGGCGAGAAACAGGCAAAGTATAATGAAGGCTAATATAAATCTGTTTCTCATAAGGTTTATTCGGGACATGTTATGCCATTTTACAGGAATATATTAATTATTATTGTTTTTTTATCAAATAAAATATGCTTATTCGACCATAACTAAATATATATATAACAATGCATTTAAAGCAAGAAACAATCTAAACAAGCTCTCCGGACAAAAAATTCAGATATAAAAGCGCAGAAGGCGCGAAAAAAACAAGGGTTATCATTTTTTTCCGGCCGCGCGAGACAGATACCATAAAAAAACCGGCGTTTTTGGGTACGACAGCGAGGCTCAGGACAGGCGGAGCAACCAGATTTTCGGTGAAATCACTCAATTGGAAGTGTTATTTCACACAAACCCGGTTGATTACGTGTCAAAGTCAGGATTTGTCTTTACAGCAGGTGTAAACGCAACTATTGACTGCTGCTGCAATAACGTCATAATTGTACATTGATATTTGTTTGTAATTTGTTATTTGGTTTTTGGAATTTCCACTTAAGATTGTGGAAACAACAAGTTGAGAAAAGTCCTTACAATTCCTGTATACGCTTTTATTGTTCAGGACAATTACGGGATAGGAGATAAGGATTTCAGATTATCGATGTGTTTTTTCACTTCAGGAGGAATAACGCCCTCTATTTCCTTTGCCAGATATGAATGCTCCATCAAAAGCTTCATCACAGAAAGCATAAATTCTTTTTTATATGGGGACATCTTATCTAACTTTTCGAGCTTATCCATATAAAAGAGTTTGGTCGCTCTAAGAAGTTCCCGCGATAATTCTTCAATACTCATGTTTACCGGCTTGACAACAGGCTCTACAAGATTGTATTTGCTGTAGTCCTTAACAGCTATGTAGGGCTTAAGTTCTTTATATATATCAGCATAGGGCCATGGAGCAATCGCGAGAAAAAATGCCATGTCAGGATTATAGTGTTTGGCAAGTTCCAGAGTTGTGTTAATTGATTCTTTTGTCTCATCGGGAATTCCAAGGACAAATGATGTCTCAGACACTATGTCGTGCTGGTTAATAAGCTCGATTGCAAGCTTTGATTCTTCAACTTTTACGCTTTTATTGAACATCACGAGGGTCTTCTGACTTACAGATTCAACACCAACGTAAATATGCACTATTCCCGCTTTTTTATATTTATAGAAGATGTCTCTATCTCTTAGTATATCCTCTACCCTTGTTTCCATAAGCAGGTCAATGCCAAGGTCTTTTTCTATAAGCATATTCAGAATTTTCTCCCATCTTGTCCTGTCATAAGTGGGATTTTCATCCGGTATCATCGCGACATTAACCCCGTACACTTTATGGAGATGTTCAAGTTCAGCTACAAAATTCTCAGGTGACCTCGCTCTCCATTTGCGTTCCCAGAAAAGCTGCTGAGAGCAAAAACTGCACTGCTGATTGCACCCTCTCGAAGAGCTGATAATCGCAAGGGTGGAGTCTTTGCGGGGTCTGTAGGAATAAATTTTCCAGTCGACCAGATCCCACGCGGTGTGGAGAGAGTCAAGGTCTTCGATGAAATTTCTCTGCGCGGTAACGACTGATCTTCCATTACGCTGATAAGAAATACCTTTTACCTTTGAAATGTCACTCTTAGCGAAATGGCAGTCGAGAAGCTCGGGCAGAGTGACTTCCCCTTCGCCGCGGACTATGTAATCTACAATTGAGGAATTACCTTTAAAGATCTCTTCCCCGCAAAATGTCGGGTGAATACCTCCAATAACAGTAACGATCTCAGGATTTATTTTTTTGGCGATCTCAAGAACCTTAAGGGATTCGTAAATAGTAGCAGTAATAGCTGTAACAGCAACCACATCGGGTTTTGACTGTTCTATCTTCTTCTGTATCTCTTCGTATTCATGAAAATAAGACATGGCATCATATATCTCAGGCGCATAACCGGCTTTTCTCAGGCTTCCGGCAATATAAACAAAGCCCAGATTAAGCCATGTCCCTGCCGCCTCGACTACTCCTGAGTGATAAGGCGGTGTTATAAGTAAGACTTTTTTCTTCATCGTTAGATAATAACTGTTCAGCCGTTAAAGCACCAGGAAGATGAGAATATGTCCTGGCGGCCGGGATTACATAAAATATGAGCTGTGCAGGGTTTGGATCACAAAAGGTATAATAAAAATTGTTATAACTGAAACAATAAAGCATGCAAGCAGCATCCACGCTGCTTTTGTTCCCTGCCATTTAAAAAAATATCTCAGATGCAGATAAAGACCGTATAAAAGCCATGTTATAAGCGACCATGTTTCTATAGGGTCCCATCCCCAGTATCTGCCCCACGCCTCATTTGCCCATATAGAGCCTGCTGCTACTGTTATGCTCCAGAATATAAAACCAAAGCCGATAAATTTATAGCTGTATGCGTCAAGCACTTCAAGCGAGGGGAGTTTCCGGTAAAACTCCTTATCTCCCTGTTTTTTCTTAAGGAGGTACAGAACAGCGGAACCAAGAGAGATCAATATAGCGCCGACAGCCAGTTTATTAAACAGAATATGGATCACAAGCCAGACGCCGCTTAAGGCTGGAGGAAGCCTTCTTATCTCAGGATTTGTGAACAGACCAAAAGTCATCATCAAAAAACTCAGCGGGATTACAATAACGCCTGCTGCCCTGAGTTTCGGTATTTTCCAGCCGATCAGCAGAAACATTAAAATTACCACCCATGTATTTGATGACAAAACTTCATATTTGGCCATGTAGGGTCCGTGCCCTGCTATGTGCCACCTTATGCCGAGGGCAATGCTGTGGGGTATAAGACCGATTATTGCGAGGAACATTCCGTACTTCAGCGCGCCGGCTTTTTTGAATGATACACTGTACGCGAAAAACACAGTTGAGAGGATATAAAAGCCTACCGCAATCCAGTGCGATATGACCTCATACTTCAATAAATATAAATTATCCATTTGTTTGAAATTCTTTCCTGAAAATTCCCCCTGTAACTATCTCGGTTTTGATCTCATCCATCTCTTCTTTAAAGATCGCGCCGTATCTTTTAGTCATACCGGCTATGCCGTACAGTCCCGTGTCAGTGTCCAGGGTTAAATGTATTTCTTTATACGGGAGTAAAAACATGACGGCAATTCCAAAAATACCTATGATAAATCCTATATAGGCACCAGACATGCCCGGATTATTAACAAATAACAATCCGCTCCAGTAGCGGACGCCCGTAAAGTATAATATATCTTCTTCAATTTTGACAGCATTACCCGGGATTATCAGTCCATTAAAAACAACGCTGCCCCCTTCAGAAACTGTTAAATAGAGAATTGGTTTTGTAAGGTAAAAAGATTTACTGGTTACGTCAGGGAGGAATTTCATTTTAAATATATAAGGAGACAATGGAAAATCCGATTTACCGGTTGCGGGTTGTTTAATATCTCCCGCTCTGTCAATGTTAAAATGTGTCAGCACTTCCTCGCCCGCGGGTTTTTTTAAAATAAAGGAGAGTGTGTAGCCATAATTGTTGGACTGATATATATTTGTATCATCAATAAAAAGCGGGTCATTTACTGAGATTTTTTTATCTGTTATTCCCGGCTCCCTGATTATTCTTACCGAGCTTTCTAAAAACTTCAACTCTCCCCCGTCCCAGTAGGTATGGACAAGCTTTGACAGGTGAGTCTTAAACCCTGCGTTAAACTCCCCTGCGAATACCCCCCTGTCTTTAACAAGAAAACCGGTTTCTTTTCCATCGAACAGATCCCCTTCCATGAGCTGAACGAAACCGCTTTTCTGGAAACAGAGGACCGCGATCGCGGATATGATAACCAGCAGTAATCCAAGATGGAATATTACACCTCCCCACCTGCCAATAGAATTTTTTGTAAAGATCAGTTTCTGATCATCACTATAAACTCCTGACAGCCGGTATCTTCTTTTTTTGAAGATTTTCATGATCCTGTCCGGTCCGGAGAAGGGTTTATGTTTTTTCTTACGCGCTTTGTGTTCCCTGCCCTGCCGGATGTTTTTTTTAACCTGAAGACAGAGGGAATATCCAAGAGACACTGTTATGAGGACCACGAGAGACAAAAACCAGACAGAAGTATATACCCTGTTTAACTGCAGGCGGTCGACAATTCTAAAAGTATATATATTTTTTTCTTTCCAGAGCTCAAAATAAGACGGGCTTTTATCTGTAATCTGGGGGACAAGAAAACCTATAACGCAGGCAATAAGCGTAATAATAATCAGGGATATTACGGTCCTGGGGGATATAAGAAATCGCTTTATCTTCTGGAAAACCACATTCTATTATAACCTTCAAAACACCTGATAACAAGAATATCATTTTTTACCCCGTTAAAAGAAAGCCTTCGATAAAATCTGAGGTTAAAAGATCTGTCGCGGTCAGCGGTCTAAAACCACAGACAAGCGACACCTTTTTAACGGGGTTTACTCCAGCCTTATTGCAGTTTTAAGGATTTCTGTAATGAATGGGTTTTGGGAGTTTTTAAGTTCTTCAAACTCTCCCATCGTGTATACGAGCGGTTCTATAGGCAGATCTGTGAGGTCAAGGATTTTCCCTATACGGTCAAAAAACCTCTCATTGAAATCCCCTACAATAAGCAGATCTATATCGCTGCCTTCGTGGATTTCGCCTTTAGCAAAAGAACCATATAGATAAACTTCTCTTACAGGAAGATTTTTCTTTAGCCTTATGGCAAAAACCCTTAGCTCATTAAGGAGGTCTTTACTTTGTTCAATATTGACTCTGCGGAGTTTATACACTTTTCAGCATCCTCTCTTTCGTAAAATTCTGTTGGGGCCAGGTTTCCAGCAAGTCCATTGGGATATCTTGTGGGGATATAGAACATATCAAGATTTCTTGCGTCCCTGGAAAGCATGTTAAATGATGCGTCAAGCTTAGAGCACTCTTTTAATAACTCCTTTAACGAATGTGTAATGATAGATGTATATCCTTTTTCATAAAGGCATGCCTTCAAGGCCTTCTCACCGCTCTGCTGGGACTGAAAACAGCTCCATTCATAATTTTCATCCTCAAGGCTGTCCTTTGCAGCCTTGAGGTCAGCCTCTGCCTGTTTCAACCATTTAACAGTAATATTTCTCATCCTGGAATTTCCTTTCCACCCATATCTGTTACGGGTCATCACCTGAGATCGAAGTTGAATGCCTCATCCCTCCTGTACAACCAAAACCTGAGAGCGCGGAACAATTACCCTTGGAATAATTATTGGGTCCGGCAGCTTTTTTGAAGCCTGTTACTTTGAGGGAGTTGTTATTATAATCGTATGGAGAAGGGTCTGACCTATATCCAATAAGCCTAGACCTCTTTGAGCCGTGAGGAACTGCTACATGACACCCAACACAGGCTATGTACCGATGGCCATTACCCTTCCCTGACCATTGTGCGTGAACGTTGTTCTTCCAGCTGGTATCGTACAGAACATGACAGTTGTTGCAAAACAATCCCCCGGAAGAGTAAGTGCTCCTGTCATCTAAGTCCCAGAGTGTTGTTCCGTCAGACTTTGTCGGCCAGTATTGCCCGGGGCCTTTGAGCATGTAATTTTCATTTGACCCGTGAGGGCCCTTGGGGTCTGTTCCGTCTTCATTATCTGCCCCGTGACAGTCAGAGCAGTACATGGTATTGTTCCCGCACTTGGAGCCGCAATTCTGGTTCCACGGCGCTCCCATTTGAGCGGGTTCAAGGGCCTTTGGAGAGTATGAGCCGGGAGTAGATGTACCGGAAGAACCGGTGAGCATGTTGTTTAATGTAACCCTTACAGGATGGGCAGATTTATTTCCCCTGCTGAATTCCCACGCCTGGTCTGTTATAGTCGCGCCTGAGACAGTTAGAGTATAGACTGTTACAGGTGTACTGAAATTCCTTAACGCGTAAGATGAATGGCACTTAAAGCATATCTGGTACTCCTTGTCCGCGCTGTTCATTGTCCGGTAGGAAAGCAAGTCAATATCATCCCATAGCGGATCGTCATTCGGGTGGTCTATCCCTGTTACACCGAGGATCGAGTCTGAAACATCATTCGTATTAGCGGTAACGCTCAATGGATACCATCCTGAAGCATCAGGAGAGTCGTTGTGCGTACCCGGCTTCGCCTGATGAGGGTTATGGCAGTCAACACATTCAGCGTGCTGGTTCCCGCTGCCAATGTCCCAGCGAAGGTCATTGCCGTCATCAAGCACGTCAAGGTTTGTGTGCTTGTTCGAGGTGCTGATTACGGGGTGTCCGCGCAGTTTTAGAAACACACCATATATGTTCAGGGACTTTGTTACAGAAAGTGTCTGTCCGTGGCACGATGTGGACGCGACAGCCCCGACCCTGTTAAAACATGTTTCTTCTTCGAATTTCCTGAGAAGATAAGGCTCCCCGCCTCCTCCGTGGGTCTTGTGGCAGGCAGCGCATCCTGCCTCGGCAACGGTCAGACCGGGTATGGGCAGGGTTTCCCCGACCGGATTATCAACAGCAACACCGGACGTCTGGTGGACGCTCCCTGTCCAGTTTATCTTTTCATGGCATTTGTCGCACATGACATTTATTCTCTTTGCAAAAGTCGAGCAGTCATCACCGCCGCCGCACTTCACCAGAAATTGCTCTGTTTCAGTGTGCGGGTCATGACAGGAAGTGCATTCAACATAACCTTTGGTCTCGGGCGGGTAGCTGTAGAGTCTTACTTTATAGTGACTGCCCGGGGTTATTCCCACGATCGGCGGCACATCAGAGCCGGTGTCCAGTTCAATGGGCCTTTGCTCAGGGCCGTACGTGAACTGAATGAACGCGCTATCATCATACTTTATGGCAACAGGGTGGTCGTCCTTTAGATACGTATCAATAAAACCGGCAGAAGTAGCGGGCATTTTGTCACCGCCGCCAGGTATTGTCATGCTGATCGTCGCCGAACTTCCGCCAATATTATACACGCTTCCAAGCGCAACAGTGCCGTCGTGACAGCTCAGGCACATCCTTGAGCGATATCCGATATCCGGGAAAAACCCCAGGTCAGCAGGCACGTCATAACCGCCGTCGACCCTCTGGAGGTATGCACTGTCGTACATTGTGTAGTTAGCCCCTGTCATCTCATGGTTCCACAAAGGTATCGCGGGCGAAGCGTTATGGGGCGTATGGCAGAAAACACAGATCCTATCCTCGGTATCAGCCCTGATGGTCCTCGGGTCTGCCCCTGCTCCTGACGGCCATGAGGCTGAAAGGTTATGAACTGTTTTTGCGATCCCTGCCCACGACACGGGGGGAGACACAAGACCGATCGATAAAATAAAAAATATGAGGATCATCCTGAGAATGGCTTTTTTCATATTTATTCCTCTTTTATTACTACTACTATCCTATCGGCAAATAAGCCAATAGTTGTAAATATTCAGCCTGATAGAAGAACTTAATTTTCTTTGTCTGAAACCTCTATATCCTGTTTGCCTTTTTTAAGATACCTGAACACCTGGACCCTGCTGTTGTATGTGTCAGCCACATAAATTTGGTCATTCGCGTCAATAGCTATACCTGAAGGCAGCATAAAAGCGCCGGGCTGTTTTCCTGGTTTGCCGAAGACAAGCAGCAGGTCCCCCTTCCTGTCAAAGATCTGGAAGGCCTCGAACAACGGGTCAACCACATATATGTTCTTATCACTGTCAATGGCAATGCCCCTGGGGTTGCCCATATCTCCTGTACCGTCCCCGTGCCTGCCGAACTTAAACAGGAATTTCCCGTCCTTGTCAAAAACCTGGATCCTGAAATTTATGGAATCTGATATATACAATTCTCCATTGCCTGCAACTTTGATAAATGTGGGATAATTGAACTGCCCGTCCCCATTCCCTCTTTCTCCGAAGGAAAACCTGTACTCTCCGCCTGTTGTGTAAACATGTATTTTACAGCCAAGGGTATCGACGATATAAATAAGGCCGGCGGCCTTATTCACGGCAAGCCCTGTCGGCCTCTTGAACCCTGTTTCCTCCCCGGGCGGGGGCAGTGCCTTCAGGTACTTGCCTTCCGCCGAAAAAACGTAAACCTGTTTCTGTATCGAGTCGGAAACAAAGATATTGCCCTGCCTGTCGCTCTCCACACCCACAGGAGAAGCAAATCTGCCGCGCGCGGTGCCCTCGATTATCATGTATTTCTCATTCGACAGATCAAAGATATGAACAGCCTGAAGAGCGGTGTCAGTAACATACAGCCTGCCCTTTTCATCAACAGTTATGCCGAAAGGTTTTAATATCCGGTTCTCAACCGCCTCTCCAGCTAAAAACTCCCAGGCTTTTTTGAAAAAGCCCTTTTTAGCGCCGATATCATCAGGGGTCTCAATTATTCTTACATACTCGATCCTGGGGTCAAAAGGCGGGGGCGGCCAGAGTATTTTTACATCCTGCTCTTTGACCGCGTCCTTTGCCGACCCCATGCCAAGGGTAAGCACTGAGAAAACTATGAGAAGAGCTGCAAAGATCCTTTTGTTTTTCAGCATATTATGATCTCCTGAACACCTGCTTCAGCGGTCGGACTGACAGCCATATTGCTATTATATACTACTAAATCAAAAGAATGCCTCAGGGCATATTTATGTCTTTTCCCGTTTACTTAAAAACCTCTGGAAAGACTCAGATACACATGGGTCGTAGTGGAAGAACCTGACTCGGATTCGTCCCTTCTCCAGGCGTACTTTGCGCTGAGCGATATCCGCCTTATATGGTATCTGAGCGCCGCGTTAGCTGAAAGGCTCTGAGTGGAAGCTAAAAAATCGTTTTCATACCGCGAAGACGACTCCAACCGCAAATTCCTGTGAAAAATAAACCTGAAATCTTCATCAACGTGAAAAAACTGCTTTTCTGTTGATCCCTGCTGAATTGCAGCGCCTGCTCTTAAATTAAGCCGGGCCCTCCATCCGAAAAACATGAAATACTTCAGCGTAGAGTCTGAAACCAGGAGGTTCTCAGTCTCTCCGCCGGTTGTCTGCTCCACAGAATACTCCACCCTGGATCTTGCGGTAAGACGCCTGATAAAGGTGCTTTCAGCAACTACGTCTACCTTGTAGCTCCGGCTGTTATCACCGGCTGAGACAGACGAGAAGCTGGCAAAGGCGCTGGAGCTGACAGAACTTCTTATCGCGGGGAATGACCTGTTAAGCGATGTGCTCAGACTGCCGTTCATGCTCGCATTGTTTGCTTCCCCCCCCTGCGACGATGAAAAACCGGCACTGCCCGAAGCTGACAGATTGGTATTTCTTGCCAGCCGGTCCGTATAATATAAAGAGCCGTTCACTGACTCAGAGGAACTCTCTCCGAACGAACCTGAATTAAAATTGACCGAAGAACCGGCGTTCGCCCTGAGTTTCCTGCTGATCCTGTAATTGGCCTGCAGCGCATTGGAGATCGAATCACCGGCTCTATCCGGCTCCATCAGATGTTCATACCTGAGATCGGAGGAGCCGTTAAACCGCGCCGACGGGTTGTAATCGATCTTTGCTCCGACGTTGATACGCATGACATCGGACGGCGAGTTCATGCTGTATGACGCGCCGGCATTAAGCGTTGCGGTTCGCGACAGTCTCCGCCGGGTATTGCCGGAAAGGCTCAGCGCGTGAGACGTGCGCTCTGTAGATGCTATCATGTCAGCGCTGTTCCTGAAATCATAGTTAAGTCTGAGTGAGGAGTTTGTCCACTTTCTCTGGAACCTCAAATACAGCTCCCTTTCCCTTTCATCGGTCGGAGCGCGCGTGCCTTCGACCTGCTTTTCATCCTGCGAGGCCCCGTACTCCAGCGACGGCAATCGGCCCCTTTGCGCTATTCTGCCCCTGAGCCTGTATGCCTGGAAGGTCTGCTCCTGGACTGAAGAACCGATGGCAAGAGGGATCAGCGACGTGCTTGTATTCCTGAAAGCGGATATATTAAACGGATATCTTGTCTCATTTAAGAAATTGAGGTTCAGGTTGTAATTCTGAGCATCAAATTCCTGGGTTACCCCGTTTGATTCAGTGTCGTCCGTAACAAACGTTCCGCTTAACGAAAAGCTCAGCAGTCTGGGGTGGTATATAAAGTTCTTATAGTCGAGATTGTATTGCTGTCCAAAAATTTTCTGCTCGGTCGAGGATTCCTCGTCTTCCCGATGCATCTCTTCATAAGTGAGCTCTGCCCTTCCGGAAATCCCGTAATCCTGCGCTTGCGAGATCAATGGGAAGATCACAACACACAGCCCCAATATAAATAAAAAGAATATAAGTTCTTTCTTCACTCTTCACAATCTGCTGTTAAAAGTTTCAGTTCGCCCCGTTTGAAAAATTATTTTCAGAGATCTCCCCGGCAGGGCCGCGTAACAGATCGAAACGCTAATAATATTTGATAGTCGCGCTCTCCCGGAGTCTGTTTGTCAGGTTTTCTTTGTTCTTTTTTTCGTAAGACCCGGTCAGTTCCTTTTTCAGCTTATCCTTTATTTCGTCATACGGGACCTGCCTTGAAGGTTTTATGTCTTCGACCTTTATAATGTGATAGCCGAGGTCATTCCTGATAAGGCCGCTTATCCCGCCTTTTTCCAGGGAGTGCGCGGCTTTTTCTATCTCAGGGTCAAGCATGCCCTTATGAAAATAACCCAGGTCTCCTCCTTTGACCTTGCTCGCGTGGTCAGAATATGACCACGCGAGAGCCGCAAAATCATCTCCGTCCCGTAATTTCGCCAGCACCTCATCAGCCTTTTTCTTCGCCTTTTTTTCAAAATCAGGCTCTGTGGGCCTAAACTGTATAAAAATATACTTAAGGCTGATACTTTCAGGCTCTTTAAATTTCGGGGTGTTTTTTTTGTAATATTCAGCGACATCCTTGTCCGTCAGATGAACATCTATTTCTTTTTCCCTCAATTTTTTTATAAGTATGTCTCTTCGAATTTGCCGCTTAAGGGTCTTAATGTCTGTCCCGCGCTGTTTAAGGGCGTCTTTAAAGGCTTTATTTGATGGAAATGCTTTTTTTATTTCATCGAGCCGCTGATTAACCTCAACTGACCGGGCCCTGATATGCTGTTTTTTCGCCTCCTGAAAGAAGAGTTCCCGCTCAATAAGCCCTTCCAGCGCCTTTTTTTCAGCTTCCAGTTTTTTCTCGCCTGAAACACCGGAATGATAATAAGCCTGTGGAAGATACCTGCTCACCGCGGCATCAACCTCACCGCGGGTAATTGCGGCTCCGTTGACCTCAGCGGCAACAGAGGTCTTCTCGAGTTCATCGCCGGCCAGAGCAATTGAACAGCAAATAAGCCCGCTAAAAAAAAGAATGCCAAAAAAATTCAGATCTGCCTTTACATTCATATTTACCCCCTGTTCCCGTAATTTGAACATTTAAACCATAAACTATTAATTATAAATAATATTAAAGGCTAAAATCTATTGAATTTATAAAACTATAAGGAGAATTGTCAGACTGGACACGGGACAGGGGGTATTCACCCTGTCCGGATATCAAAAAAATCATTTTTATGGGGACTGCAGTCCGAGAAGCTCTTTCTTTGCCCTGCGCGAATAGTAACCCCTGGGCTCTATTCTCAAATATTCCTGCCAGTGCTTTTTGGCCATTTCCCTGTCGCCCCATTTTTTATAGATAAGGGCAAGGCCATAATGGGCGTTGGCATAGTTCAAATCAAGGTCAACGGCCTTTTTTTGATACATAAGGGCCTTGTCATACAGGCCCAGATCAAAGTAAATATAGCCAAGGTTATTAAACGCGGCCGGATTTGAAGGGTTCGAGGCAATGGACTTTTTGTACTCCTCTATCGCGAGCCTGCTGTCCTGCTCCATATAAGCCTTGAGGCCTTTCTGGAAATGCTCCTCTGCCTTGCTATGACGCTCGGCGGACCGGAACATTCGCACCTTGTTTTCCAGCTTGTCCTGCCTGTCAGACCTCCTGTAAATTCCTATCAGGGTCGGATATATGGAAACAAGGTTCCTGTTCATTTCAAGCGCCTTTTCAAGATATTCCGCCCCCTTGAGTTCGTCCCCGCGCTTTATATAAATGAGCCCTATATTGTGAGGGATGGAAGCGTCCTTTTTTAAATCAAACGCCTTTTCATAATACTCAAGGGATTCGTCATACTGTCCGAGCCTGCTGTAAGCATAGGCCATACCATTATACGCGTTAAACAGGTTGCTCCCAAAAGGGAAATCCTTCACCCTGGATAACGCATCGATTGCCTTATTGTAAAGGCCCAGATCATTATATATAAAGCCGAGCAGGGCATAGCCGACATAAGACCGGGTTTCCTGAATGTTCCTCTTCAGGTCATTAATAAGTCCTTCGCGAAACTCTTTTTCATGAAGTCTGGCCCTTGAGGCCGAAGGGCCGTTCACAGGTTTTACGTATCGGTACTCATCCCTTTCAATTATACTGTTTAACTCTTCTCCCCTTTTAAGATAGACCATTGACAGGTCGTCCCAGTAAACCAGCGCCCAGTCCTCTGATGAAAGAGAAAGGTCCCTGTCAAGGCCGAGCTCAAGCACTGAGGTCTCGATGTCCGGATAGTTAAGAATGGCTATATTAAAACCGTACTTTTTCTGGATCTTATCCATTATCGCGGGATTGACCCTGGCCAGATCAAGCGATTCAAGCAGGTCGCGCGAGATGGCGCCCCTTCCGTCCACAAACGAGGACCTCACAGGAAAGTCCCTCCAGGTAATGTACCCGCCCCAGTGGTATGTGTTGAATATCCTGCCGGTTATCTTCCTTTTGTCAAGGTAGTTCAGGGCGCCTTCAGGAATAAAATCGTAATTAATACCAAAACCTGACTGTTTGTTCACCAAAGCAAAAGGCGTTACCCCTGTCCACGCCAGAGAGGTAAATATGATGACACACACGGCAACAATTACCGCAATGGCCTGTCGGGGCCTGGCCTTCATCGCGAACTGAGGGGCTATGTTCCTTACAATCACCGGAGCTCCGACTATTCCCATAATGAACATAAACCTGATGCCTGAAAAAGCAAAATAAATAAAGGGTATGACCAAAAACAAATGGATCAATGAAATATTCCTGATATTGACAAGAAACGACACGGCAATGGCCGCGGCCAGCAAATAAGGCATTTTATAGGTTTCCCAGGCCGGTTTCTGCAGCTCGGTTATTTCATCCGCGTACCAGCTGGAGCCGACAAGCTTGACAGGCGCGGCAAATGGATCAGCCGCGTAAGGACCAAGCAGTGAAGCCGCGAGCACAACAAGAAAAATGAGCCCAATGATCAATAACTGCCTGTTCGAAGGCGTAAAAGGAAGCCTTAGCCTGAACTGCTTATTAGCGATCCTGTGCAGAACGCCTCCGAACAGGAACGCGCAGAAAGGAATAATGACCAGGGTGACGCTGGGATGCATATTAACCCATATTATCTGTGTCAGCGGAAGCAGGTAGATATATTTTTTGTTTTCCGTAACAAAAGAGTTCAACGCGTAAATGGCAAAGGACAGAAAAAACATCATGGCGATATCAGGCCTCTCAACAAACCTGTGCCTTGTCATAAACACAATGAAGATCAGGACAATTACAGAGGCTATATACTCTTTGCGCAAGAGCAGTGAATCCTTGAGAAGGACATAAAAAGTTGCCGTGATAAAAGCTGCCTTTAGAAGAATTACCCCGTATAAATTAAACAACGCGTACGCCATGTAGAATACAAGGTCGAACAGCCATTCAGCGTCGGCAAAATTCCTGTGCAGGCTGGGATATGAGAACGGCTCTTTTTCAGGAAAGCCCTGGTTCTCAAATATCACCCTGCCAAGGCTCAGGTGGGTCCACGCGTCATAATCCTCGATCTTTATGATCCCTAAAAGGAAAACGCAGACAAGAAAGACTATTACCAAAAGTACGCCTGAATTCAGTGTGCGTTTATTTATGCTCATAGTTCATGGTTCGTAGTTCATAGCTCGCAGCTCATAGTTCATTGCGAAAAGACTATGCCATCAGCTTTTTGTGTTTTTACTATGAGCCATGTATTTACCCCTGCCTGTCCCGTGGTCCAAGTCCGATCGGACTTTACGGGATGGTTTCAGGTTCGCCCTTTTAAGAAGAACCTTACGGGGAGCTATCAGCTAACTGCTAACTATCGATCATCGATCGTCTCTTTGATCTCGCTTTTAAGGATCGACATTTCCTGCGTAAGGTCCTTGACCTGATGGGTCAGCCTGGAGATTATTATGGAATAATGAATTGAAAGCACAAGAAGAAAAAGGATCGCGAAGATAAATAGTGTAGTTACAGGTGAAACCGCGCCTATCAACTTTGAAATAATTACAAGCGGCGTATACCATATCACCATGATTATCATTGTGATCCCGGTCAGGATCCAGAGCCATGAATACTCTTCTTTCAGACGCCTTCTCCTTAGAAGCTCGAGAATAAAAATAAAAACCGCTGAAGATGTTAAAACAGCGAATATCTTTTGATGAGTGGTCATATCTATTAACGGCATTTCACACCTCCATTATTAGTTCATGGTTCGTAGTTCATAGCTATCAGCTATGAACTAGGAGCTTGCCCACCGGTTGTTTGGAGGGTGCCCTCAGTGGTTCTGTTTTTTACGATTCTCTGTTCACGATTCACCATTCACGGTCTTTAATGGTTTTTTCCTTTCTCAACATTGTCAAAATTATTGAAAGCAGCATTTTGAATATGTAATACAACGGCGTAAGACCGGAGTGCATGGATTTTTTGTCGGACCCGTACATCTTAACAGGGATCTCCCGGATCCTGAACCCGGACCGCTTAAGCATTATAAGAGTATCGGCATCCGGGAAATCTACAGGATAGCGCGGGTCCGCGTAAAAATGCAGTACGTCGCTGTTAAGGGCCTGGTAGCCGGACGTCGAATCAGTGATGGGCTGTCTCATGATAACAGAGGCGAGCATACTGAATACTTTCATGCCCGTCTTTCTTATAAAAGGGATATCATAAACACCCTCGTCCAGGAACCTTGAACCCAGGACCACGTCAGCCTCATTACTGTTTATTGCGTCAAGCAGTGCTGAAATATACGCGGGGTCGTGCTGGCCGTCACCGTCAAGCTGAACAATAGTGTCATAGCCCTTTCTCAGGGCATACTTGTACCCGGTCTGCAGCGCTGCGCCGTAACCCAGATTAAACAGGTGGCTGATCACCTTTACTCCGGATTCACGGGCCATCTCAGCGGTTCTGTCCGAAGATCCGTCATCGACCACAAGAATGTCATAGACAGGACCGGTTTTCTTGATCCCTTCAAGAACACTTCCGATAACTTTTTCTTCGTTATATGCCGGTATGATAACTAAGGTCTCGGTCATGTTTTTCTAACACATAATAAATTGCAAAATTATCATTGCAAATTTAACATTTCAAAGTGTTGGTTGCCCCATAAATCCTGACGGACTAAGACGACGGGGTCGTGTTTGTTGACGCTGTTTTTTAATCAATTCACTATTCTCGATTTTTACCCCGTTGTCCAGATTCGTTAGAATCTAACGGGGCACGGTCTCTACCAGGTTCGAATAAATCTCCTTGATTTTTCCCGCGATACCGGCCCAATCATAAAGATCTGCCAGGTCCTCAGCCTCTTTGACCTTTGCATCATACAACTGCCTGTCAGTCAGCAGGGTCACGATCTTCTCAGCAAGGTCGTCAACATCGCGTCTTTTAAATATGAGCCCTCCTTTGCCCTTACGCGAGACCTCGACGAGAGGGTCGATATCTGATAAAACAAAAGGCACTCCGCATGCCGCTGCCTCAATGACCACAATGCCGAACCCCTCGACAACAGAAGGCAGGCAGAGAACATGAGAACTTTTCAGTGATTTTAACACATCATCGTGGTTTTCAATATATCCGGTAAAATCGGTATGGTCCTCTATCCCCAGTTTCTTTGCAAGCCTCTTTAAGCTGTTCATCTCAGCGCCGGAGCCTATTATTACACATCTTAGTTCCGGAACACGCTGTATGGCAGAGCTTACAGCGTAAAGAAGGTCTTCAACCCTTTTCCGCTCTGTCAGGCGGCCGATATAGCACACAGCAGGTTTTGACGCCTTGTCAGCCCGGATATTTTTTATCTCCCGCAGATCAATGCCATTATGAACAACGGTTATCTTTTTACCGCTTATTCCCCTGTCCCGAAGCTTTCCAGCCGTAAAATCACTTACAGCAATAAAATGCGTCCAGCCCCTGCTTAAAACCATCCGCTCCCATATATTCCCCAGCATCCCGGTGACAAGTCCCTTATTCCTTATCCACTCTCCTATCCATACTTCATTGTATGAAGCAATGGATGGGACGCCATGATGTTTCGCTATGTAGACCGCGGGCAGATAAGTTATGAACGTATTGCCCTCTACTATGTCAATGCCTCTTAATTGCCTGCCGGCTTTAAGCGCGCTAAGAGCGAACTTCATCCTGGAGATGACTGCTCCCCTGTTTGTATATGGATGGTGAGAACCGCATCTTATAACTTTGATCCCGGCAATTTCATCTTCCCGTTTTTGACCCTCCTGCCATGACGTCAGAATCGTGACATTATGTTCTTTTGCCAGTTCTTTGCCAAGATGCAGACTTCTGCTTTCTACTCCGCCTGTAACACCGGAAACCGTGGTTTGAGGAAAGTATTCAGTTACGATCAGGATGTTCATTAGTTAGTTGATTGTATGAGCTATAAGGTTGTTTATATTTGTACTAAGACCTATGAGCTATGTATTTACCCCGCAGTTTCAGGTTCGCCCTTTTAAGAAGAACCTTGCGGGGAACTATGAGCTATGAGCTTTTTAAAGTACTCAACCGTCTGACGCAACCCCTGCTCCAGAGAGATGCCAGGTTTCCACCCCAGGACGTCTTTTGCCAGAGCATATGATATGACGCTTCTTTTCTGCTCTCCGGACTTTGAGGGGCCGTGATTTTCCTTTGATCCAATACCCGTGATCTCAGTCAGCATCATGAAAATGGTATTAATATCGGTCTCAACCCCTGTCCCTATGTTATAGGCCCCGCTTTTTATTGCCGAAGAAGCCTGCATATTGGCTTTAACAACATCACCGACATAAATAAAATCCCTTGTCTGAGTACCGTCTCCATTGATTATCGGCTGACCGCCTTTTAAGAGCCTGCTGATGAAAATCGCAATCACCCCTGCCTCTCCGAACGGGTCCTGTCTCGGGCCGTAAACATTTGAGTACCTGAGGGATACATAGTCAAGGCCGTAATTCAATTTGTAATAGATCAGGTACTTTTCAGCGGATAACTTGGATATTCCATATGGACTTACAGGGTTAAGGGGATGGGTCTCATCAGCAGGAAATGTCTCCTGCTCACCATAGATCGCGCCGCCTGTAGAGGCAAAAATTATTTTTTTGGCGCGATATTTGACACAGTTCTGGAGGATATTTATGGTTCCAAGTATATTGACCCTCGCGTCAAAAGCCGGGTCGTCAACCGAACGCCCGACATCCTTCTGGGCCGCCTGGTGGATTACAACATCGGGCCTGAAACTCTTAAAGACCCCGTCAATTTCTGTTGACCCGATATCCGTCTTATAAAATTGGGCCTTGGGATGGAGATTTTCTGTCCTGCCGGAGGACAGGTTGTCCACAACAGCTACCTCGTCCCCCTGTTCAATATGCGCGTCAACAATGTGAGAGCCGATAAAGCCCGCGCCGCCGGTAACTAATATCTTCATGTGCTAAACCCACCTGAAGAATAGTTCATAGTTGATAGCTCATAGGTCATAGCTAACTTTTTACTATTCACTATTCTCAATTCTCTATTCTCGGTCTTTTAACAGCTGTCTAAAGTACTCTATCGTTTTTGTCAGCCCGTCTTCCAGTTTTACCTTTGGCTCCCACTTCAGCAGTTCCCGGGCAAGAGTGATATCGGGCTGGCGCTGGGTCGGGTCATCTTCAGGAAGGGGTTTGTTTATTATCTTCGAGCTGGAGCCGGTCATTTCAATGACCTTGCCCGCCATTTCAAGGATACTGTTCTCAACAGGGTTGCCCAGGTTAACAGGGCCTGTGATATCATCAGGAGTGTTCATGAGCCGTATCATCCCGTCTATCAGGTCATCAACATAGCAGAAACTCCTTGTCTGGCTTCCTTCACCAAAGAGCGTTATATCATCGCCTTTTAACGCCTGCACTATAAAGTTGCTGATGACCCTGCCGTCGTCAGGAAGCATGTTCGGGCCGTATGTATTGAATATACGGGCAACCTTTATTCTCAGCTTATGCTGGCGGTAATAATCAAAGAAAAGGGTCTCCGCGCACCGTTTCCCCTCATCGTAGCACGAACGAGGGCCAACCGGATTAACATTACCCCAGTAGCTCTCGGTTTGAGGGTGAACAGCAGGGTCTCCGTAAACCTCAGACGTTGAAGCCTGAAAGATCTTTGCCTTTATCCGCTTGGCAAGCCCAAGCATATTTATAGCGCCGTGAACTGATGTCTTGGTTGTCTGCACAGGGTCAAACTGGTAATGTACGGGAGACGCCGGACAGGCAAGGTTGTAGATCTCATCTACCTCAACATATAAAGGAAAGCATATATCATGCCGCAGGACCTCAAAACTGGGCTCAAAAAGAAACTCCGCGATATTCGAGCGCCTGCCGGTATAAAAATTATCAACGCACAGGACCTCATGTCCTTCTGCGAGCAGTTTTTTGCAGAGGTGACTGCCCAAAAATCCGGCGCCTCCAGTAATAAGAATCCTTTTCATTTTCCGCTCCGTAATATAGTTGGTTTATAATAAAATAAATATCAAATTTCAAAATCTAAATGACAAATAAATTCCAAATGTCAAAGTTCAAATGACAATAATTTTTCACTCTTCACCATTCTCGGTAGTTTAAGATTTCAGTACCTTCTGTGTCCTCTGTAGTTATAGTTTTTCTCAGTGTGTTCAGTGTTCTCAGTGGTTTTGTTTTTACGGTTCTCTATTCTCAATTCTCTGTTCACGGCAATACAAACATATAATATCATACTAGCTACTCATCCGGGCTGCAACTTCCCGGCTTCTCAACCTTCAAAAGCCTCACAAACTCTTTGATCACTGAAGAGAACGGGGCTATAACCGAATTGCTGAACAGGTAACGGTCTTTGACCTTTCTCCTCGCCTGTATTTCTCTTCTTTTTTTGATCAGCTTAGGCAGGCCCTTAAAAAATGAGACGTACGCCTTGATCATTAACAGGGCCGATCTGAACTTCAGTTCCAAAAGAAAACCGAGCATTCTCACTAAATGATAAGTCAATGACACGAGCAGGGCCACTAACAGGTTATGGGGCTGATAGTTCTTGACTATATTAAAAAGAGCGTTCCTTGTGCCGTAAAACACCCTTATCGGCACATCACGTTCTGTGCCTGAGGTCCCGCCGTACTTATGGTAGATCACAGACCCAGGCACATATTCCACTTTTTTGCCGAAGAGCCAGTACCTCCAGCAGAGGTCCGTATCCTCTGAATACATAAAATAATCCTCATCAAAACCGCCGATATCCAGAAATTCCTGTTTCCTCACCATCATGGCTGCCGCGCACAACCCACCCCTGAACCCTCTGACATTATATTTTTGAGAATCCTTATCCTTAAAGCCTATGTCAAAGCCGCTGCCAGTAATAATAATGCTCGCGCCTGCCGAGTTGACTGTGTCCGGCTTATCCATAAGCAGTATCTTGCTGCCGACCGCGCCGACATCTTTGTCCCTTAGCGCGTCAACAAGCGGGTCCAGCCAGTCAGGGGTAACTACAGTGTCGTTGTTCAGGAACATTACGTAATCGCCGGCAGCACTTTCAGCCCCGATATTATTTGCCTTTGCAAAGCCGTAGTTCCTATCCGCAGCCGCGACCCTGACCCAATCGTAGTTGTTCCTTACATACTCAACACTTCCATCTGATGAAGCATTATCCACCAGAATGACCTCTATCTTGTCAGAGGGGTAATCGCACTCTTTTATCGAATTAAAGCACTTTTCAAGATGACGCCTGCCGTTGTAATTGACTATGCAGACAGTAACAAGCGGTTTTTCTGTTGATGTCTGGTTAATGGCGAAGCCCCCTGATAAATATTTTGATTTTCACTGTTGACCTGAAAACCTCATTTTTTTGTAAGCGTTGGCTGTTATGTCATAAGCCGATTGTCCGAACAGAGATACAAATGTTACAAATAAAGCCATTGCGTTAAACGGGTCGGCTTTTACCGCTTTTAACAGATACGGCCTTCCGTTTTTGACCGCGTTATTGGAACACAGAGTAATGCCGATATAAGAGTAGAACCTGGACAAGAGCTTTTTGTCTTCTTTGATATCATTGTAAACTTTTGCTGAAATAATCCCGGCGGCCTTTATAAGAGCCTGTTTATCAGAGGTAATACTGCCGCCTGAATAGTAAACGACAAGCAAAGGTTCATCAACGCATTTAAACCCGTAATATTTCGAGATTCTGAGCCACAGTTCCCAGTCCTGTAATCGCGGCAGCGAATCGTCGAACATCCCGGCCTTATCAAAGCACTCCTTTTTCACCAGAGCGGCCTGGGTTGTTATAAAGTTTCCCTTTAATAGTTCCTCATGAATCGCCCCTTCTTTTCTCGTAACCCAGGGGTAAGGAATATATGTCCTTTTGGAATTCTCCACCCTCCAGAAACCAGTATAAACCACTCCGGTATCAGGCGGCGAGTTTTCAAAGACCTGCATCTGTTTTTCGAGTTTTTCAGGCATCCACTCGTCATCGCTGTCCTGAAACGCTATAAACTCGCCCTTTGCAAGCCGTATCCCGGTATTTCTTGCCGCAGCCCCTCCTTTGTTTATATCATGCCGGATATACACGATCCTGTTATCATTCAATCTTTTGACTGCTTCTTCCGTATCGTCAGATGAGCAGTCATCAACAACGATCACTTCAAGGTCGCGATACGTCTGATCCAATACGCTCCGGATGGCCTTGGCCGCCTGAACGGCCCTGTTATACGTTGGAATTATTACGCTGACTTTGGGCATTGTCTGTTTTTAAGTTTCTCATAGATATATCCAGCCTGCTTTCCCAGCCTTTCGATGACGCAATAGATCAAATAAATTGCGATCTTCTCTCTGACCAATGCATTATCCCAGGCTTTATTACCCTTCAGTGCCCGGTGGAAATTCCATGGCGGCACCGGTAAATAGTAGACAGGGTTCAGTATATTTCTGTTGATCGACCTGTTGTTCTTAAAATGTTCAGTGTGATAACATGAGATCTGCCTCAATCCCCTTCCAACACGGAGCGCCTTATTGTAAAGTTGCCTGATAGACTTCCTCGCCGGGTGCTTCATTATTATATCGGGTGAATACTGCAGGTTAAACCCGGCGCGATATGCCCTGTTCCCGAATTCAAAATCCCCGCCTGATTCAAGACCGCTGTCAAACAATCCTATTTTATCAATAAGTGCCCTGCTTACAACAAGACAACACGTAGGTGCGAAATGGTCATCGAATAAATATCTCTCAACAGGAAATCCCGTGGCTCTGCCGTAAATTCCAAGCATCGAATTATCACTGGAAAACACCTCGACCTTACATCCTGCATAATCGACTGAGCTTTGGCTGAACAGCCTGGCAACCCGTTTTAAATAATCAGACTCAACAGACATATCCGCGTCTATGAAACATAGAATTTCACCCCTGGCAATCCCAACACCTTGGTTCCTTGCCGCATATGAAGATTGAACAGTATTCTCTTCTAAAACTTTTATCAGGTTCGGATATTGTCCGGCAAAGTCCCCGGCTGTCTGATATGTGGCATCGGTTGATCCGTTGTCAACAACAATAATCTCGAAACATTCAGGCACATATTCCTGAGCAACAACAGATTTTAATGTACTAATTAACCCCTCAGAGTCATTGTAAACAGGGATAATCATCGATATAAAAGTGGGAATTAATGATTCATTATATGACATAAAAGACCATTACTCCATAAGTTTTTGTAATGTAACTTCGTCACTGTATATCTAAATCAAGATCCGGCAGTCTTGTTGCCTCATATATTCTCGCTGTCAGAGTTGCAGGATCCTCTGTGTTTCTGTCCATTTGCCCCGTTTCCATACTGTAGCATCTTCTGATCTGCTCGGCTAACCACCACTGGCTGATTTTAATGATATTAGTTCTGTCAATATTTTCGATCAGGCCCAGTGCGAACGGGACCTCAAAGCCAGGCGGGTTATACGGGAAGCCGTATATGTTACTTTCCATGCCTTGTTTAAACTCATCTGACAGTAAATATTTCAATGCCTTCCTGAATGTCTGAGATCTCCAGAAAGCATGATCCGGTGCCTGCTGTTTTAAAAGAGCAAAAGCATACAGATTAAACGCGTGATATCCGGCTGATTTGATATATATGTTTTGAATACCATCTCCTCCGGTTTTCAGCGCTGCCTTTATTCCCACAGCTTTTCTCCATACTTTCGCGATAAAATGACTTTCCCTCTGAATATGCTCCTTTAACCTGCCTTCGATAGAATGACATATTAAACCGTTTTTTAAGAACGCCATATTCACAGGTACAAGGTCAAGGAACCGGCATATCCTTCTCATTGCTTCTGTTTTTTTTCGGCCGCTTACCAGTGACGAGCAGGCGGCAAACCAGAGCTGATGATTAAAGGTTTCATCGATCTTAAGGATTCTGCCGTCGATTTCCAAACAATGCCACAGTCCAAGCTCTTCATTGAACGGATGTTGAAAGAAAACATCCTCCGCCAGATCACTATATGACTCGTCTTCAAGGGTCATGGCGGCCTGCGCAATGGCCTCTATGGTCCATGCCTGCCCGATCAGTCCGTTGCACCTGTCCTTGTTGTTTTTGTTTCTGTGATGAAAGGAATGACCATACGGCCGGGCGGTTTTTGACATCAAATACTTCCCTGCCCCGACAACCCTCTCCCTGAAAACGCTCTTTCCTGTCAATGAAAAGCATTTCGCAAATGTTATCAGCCAATGGCCTGAATTGCGTACCGGGGTCTCCGGATCATGATATGGTCCGTTATGTCCGGGCGGAAATGACCCATTATTATCCTGAAGTTTAAGCGCCTTTTCAGCACTTAAAATAATGAAATCGCTTAATTTCACTTAGTTTTCCGGAATATAACTCCTGGCATCGAAATAAAAGCTCCTATGCCGGTTGCAAGATTACATAAATACGACGCAAGCCATAACTTCACAATTAGCCGGTTGTTTCTTCCCGGACTTTGCTGGTAATTATACAATCGTTTTATTTCTTCAGTACCCCTCTCATCGATAATCTTCCGAAGAACTGATGGTAATAACGGTAAGAATAAAACAAGCTTCCTTAAAAGCAATCCGGCATATCCTAATCCTTCATCACGCCAGATAAACGGCTGACCCCTTCCTACCCTGTATTGTTTTTTTATCAACGGCAAAAGCGTGCGAGCTGGATAGGTGGCCAATGCCTTTGGCGAATATACAAGCTTAAGGCCGGATCGCGTAGCTCTTCTTGTCCAGCTAACATCCCCGCCTGACCTAGATAGCGGAAAAAGTCCAATAGCATCAAATACAGCTCTTCTTACAAACAAATTTCCGCCCTTTGAAACATTTCTCTCCCGAATATTACGCTCTATCTGAACATTGGTGACTGAATCATAAAGTTCTGATGCTGTCCTAGCATCTGAAAACTTAAACTTTACCTGCCCACCTACCAGATCAGCAGTTTCTGACTCTATTGTCTTCACACCCTCCTCGATCCAATTTGAAACCGGCAGACAGTTGACATCAATCATTGCAATAATTTCACCCCTTGAATGAGTAATGCCTTTATTTCTTGCTGCATACGGACTTTTTATGGTGTTTTCAGCCAGGAACACGACAGGATATTGCTTAATAACTTTGGGGGTATTATCTGTAGAACCGTTATCAATAACAATGATTTCATATTTGTTTT
Source organism: bacterium BMS3Bbin08 (assembly GCA_002897775.1). Classification (GTDB taxonomy): domain Bacteria; phylum Nitrospirota; class Thermodesulfovibrionia; order UBA6902; family BMS3Bbin08; genus BMS3Bbin08. The sequence continues at coordinate 161,556 of BDTR01000045.1, forward strand.
TGGGGTATGTCTGCTCCAATAGAGCTTCTATGCATTCTGCTGAGCGGAGTGGAGAATTATAAGCAGGTACAACGACCGAGACAAACGGCCGGTCAACTCCAGGATTCTGTTTTTTTTCGCTGTCAGCATTCATAATTAGCCAAGACACAGTTCTTTTTAAAAAGACAGCTTTGATCTTGAATTTAAAAAATCATAATCTGGCTCAATCGCTTCAGAATAAAAATTCAAACCAAATTCATTAACAACGGAAAGAATCCGCTCAATCTGCTCTGTAATCAGCTTGGACTTCCAATCCGTAAGTGGAGAGTAGTCTTCGGACATGTGTGGACCTGAAACCACAGTGCTGCTCTGGACTTTTTGCCCTCTGAGAAGAACGTCATCCCAGGGAAGATTTAAATAGGCTATCAGAGATCTCAAAGTTTTTTTTCCGTTCAGCACCAGTTTCTCATAAGGTAATATTATTACAAATGGATTCTCAGCATGCCTCACAATGTGATAATTATCCATACACCAAACCGCTGTTAATATCTCATCCCAGGTTTTTACTCTATTTAGAACACGCTCAAATTGAGGATATCTTTTTAGGAATTCCAGTGCAATGTCGGGCGGTCCACCCTGCCATTCAGACAGGGTTACTTTATCAGTCGCCGTTTGATGAATTGTACGGCGATGCATCTGAGAAGAAATAACCGCACATGGATGCCTAATTATAGCTATTGGAGGCTTAACCGGATAATTTTGAGTTAACCAGTTCAACAACCCATTAGCCCTGACAAATTTCACAACCCAGAACTTTCTGTTCCAAACAGATTCAAAACCGCACATTTTCGCTGTATGGATATTCAGTCTCCTGCCCGAAAGGATTTCTGAGAATAATCTTTCAGCATCAGACCAGTCTGCATTAGGATCTATAATTGTTCTCCAGGTAAAGCCAAGCTCTTCTAACTCAGGCTGATTTCTTATATGCAGGGGTTCCCAGAGAACACTGGCTCCAGGGATCATTGCAAATAATTCAGCCAGCCACGTTGTTCCTGACCTCGGGCTTCCGGATATAACAACAGTCTCTGATATATCATAGTTTTTTGCCTTAACCTCACCGATAAGCCGCAAACTTATATTTTTTGCTGTTTTGATCGTTTTTAGAATTAAATTAATCATTTCTCCATATTGTGGTCGATAAATATCTATACATTTCTTGCGAGCCGGCAATAGTGCTGCTCGAGATGATCAACTTCCTTACTAATATCATGATATTTCTCAATAAATTTCCTGCCGGCAATGCCCATCCCTGCCCAGCTGTTCGGTTCTTTGATCAACTTCATTAGATTTACATATAAAGACTCAACATCTCTTTCCGGTGAGAGTAACGCGCTTTCTCCTTCCTTAACGATATTAGGAATATCAGCATGATATGTCGATAGCACAGGCATACCGCATGCCTGTGCCTCAAGAATCGTTGTCGGAGCTCCGCCCTCGCTATCGCCCTCTGCACCGGTAACACTGGGATGAATAAAGATGTCACAGTCATTCATTTCATGAATAGCTCTATCATGACTAAGAAATCCAAGTAATTTGGTATAATCACTCATTCGTTGTTCAGTAATGATTTTTTCTATTTCGGGACGAAGATATCCATCGCCAATGATCCGGAATACAATATTTTGAGATTCATCATGTGCTTTTCTGACAGCTTCCAAGGCATATTTCAGTCCCTTCTTTTCACGGAACGAGGCGCAGAATAAAATAAGAACTGGTTCATTAATTTTCTTTGGCGAGCGTTGCCTGAAGGGATATTTATCACATTTAATTGCAATGCGCTGTATAGCAATTTTTTCCACAGGACACCCTATCTCAACCAGACGATTTTTCATAAAAGGCCCTTCAACAAGAAAAAGGTCTCCATTTTTAAAAAGCTCTTTATATCGGGTTTTCCAAAACGGTTCATTTGCAAGCCTCGAAACATCCTCCCCATAAAAGGTAGTGACTAAAGGCAATTGGAAGTGTTTCTTAATGGGAAGCACATAGTAACCTGTATAACCAAAATGAGCGTGAAGCACGTTCACTTTTGCTTTTTTAATTTCGCGATAAGTCTTTGCACAGTCAAAGTGTTTATCGTAAAGCTCACCTAATAATTTTATCCGAAGTCTTCGCATAAACGCTGAAAACGTTGCTTTTTCATATAAGGTGATAATCGGGCAGGAAACAGGAAAATTATCTTTATTTTCGTGCGAATATCCTATTAAGATCGGAAAGGTCTTTTTTAAATTAGTAATGTAGTTATACAAAAATGTTTCTGTCTTTAAAAACCACGCCCTGCGGAAATGCGCGACCGTTATGGCCTTATTCTTTAATTGTGAATTCATGCTTTTTTCTTACGGTTTCGATGTTGCTGCCACTGTTCTTCCAATAGACCACGCAAATCACGGTATGCCGTAAGGTCAAATATATGCACAAGGGCAACATAGACGACAATGCCAAAGGGAACCTGAACTGCCAGATATGCCCAGTGTGGCCAGTTTGCCGGAAGCACATAACCAAGGCCTAAAACCAACACTGACATCACTACCGCACAACCGAAGACGCTGGCGACTGCGTGGACGATATCCCTAAATGTCATATTTATTAACCTTCCGGCTACCTGGAATTGAATAGGAGTTGCCAGTAAACTCGCAACGGTATAGCAAACAGCTACTCCCATAGCTCCCCAATGGATGCCAATAATAAAAGAGGTAATAAATAGCGTAGAAAAAGCAATTTGTAATTTGAGCCTGATGTCAGTACGTCCCTGTGACAGAAATATCCACCCCGTGTTAGTAGCAATAGATTGCGTAAGTCCAAGAATACAGAGCACCTGAAATATCGGTATAACACCCGCCCATTTTTCTCCGAGCACGGCGTACACGGCAGAAGGAGCAATAACCCACAACCCCAAAACCATTGGAAATGTAGTGAATCCAATGGAACGTGTAGCCCTTAGAAAAACACTTTTGACACGCTCTGTATCGTCTTTTATGGTTGAAAGGGCTGGAAACATAACTTCACCAACCACTCCGGACACCTTTTGCAATGGCCAAAGCATCAACCGATAAGCCATCTGATAAAGCCCCAATGCACTTGCTCCAATAACCTTACCAATAAGCAGGTCATCTACATTTCTGGAACCATAATTTAAAAGTGAACCTGCTTGTAAATTGATACCAAATTGAAGTTGTCTCTTTAATTTACGGTATGGTAATGTCCATGTTGGATTCCAGGACACAACAATCCACTCCAAAAGAGTTTTAGTAAAGGTATGGCTTATCCCTTGCCAAACCAATGCCCACACACCCATGCCCATGAATGCTGTAGTAATTCCGACAGCACTCCCCACTGCTGTCGCTATATTCCGGATGACTGCTAATTTCTTGAAAGCCATACGTTTTTTGAGCAGTGCGTCAGGAACCATTGCAAGTGCACTCAATGGGAAATTTAAGGCAAGCACCATCATAATGAATGTAATGGAGGGTTCATTAAAAAAAATAGAAACTAATGGTGCGCTGCCAATAGTCAAAAGGGCAAGTAGTGTTGAAAATCCTATATTCAGCCAGAAGATGCCTGATAATTGTTCCTGACTAATTTCTCTGTCCTGTATGATAGACGGACCTAATCCGAGGTTCTGGAACATGCTGATAAAACCTGTAAAAACGATGACCATACCAAGAAGTCCGAACGCATCAGGCGAAAGTAAACGGGCCAGCACAAGAGTGGTGAGGAAACCCATTCCTTCTTGTCCGATACGGGCCAATGCACTCCATAAAATCCCACTAACTGTTTTATCCTGAAGGCTCATAGATTAATTGTTTCTTAGATTTCATATCCATACTCTTGCATTTCCTTGCTGCAAATACGGATAAATTGCTTTTGTTGTTCTGCTGTCCAATCGTCCCAGGAACCGATAGCGTATTCTTTTGTCACGTTTTTGGGACGCTGAACGGAAGCTTGCCAAACAGCTTTTTCTAATTCTATGCCAAGTGGTTCTAAAATCTGCTTCCTAAAGAGAGCATATGAAGATATAATATCCTCAAAGCGAGCACGTTGATCTATATGCTGACGCATGTATTTGTTTTCCCACTGCCATAACCAGCATGTTTTCTCAAACTCAGAAAGCTTATTCCAGCGATCTGAGTATTCGTCTACTATGTGTGGTTGGAAATCATAATACACCGAGTGATTTCCCGAATAAGTTCCTCTGCTAATAAGAGAACGTATGACGTCCCGACCATCTCGTACAAGATGAAGCAAAACAACACCAGGAATGTATTTCAAGATAGGTTCTATATGTCTCCTTAATATACCGTTTACCTCACCATAGGTCTTGATAAGTAAACGTCGACCACTCACGCGAAGATAGATTTCTTTCCTTCTGAACTCCTTGACGTATTGAACGGCAGTATTTAGATCGCGAGCAGCTTCCTTGTGTGCCCAAGTTTCGATAGGGACAGGCTCATGTTCAACTAACGCATCTTTACTAAGGTTCAATAAACCAGCAAGCCACCGAGTCCCAGTGCGTCCGGTGCTTACTATAAAAAATACGTGTTTAGTACAAAACCATCTTAGAATTTTTTGTTCTGAGACAGGTATAACTTCAATTCCTTTCCTGTATGCCTGATGAGGATTAGAACAATGTAAAGCAAACCAACGAATAATATCTGTGATCATAGTTAATTTTACCTAATGATATTTTTTCTTATGAAGTGAGTGTTACTTTTCCTCTACTTTTGTAAGCCTCAATGCAAGCTAAACACAATTGCACAGCAGAACGCCCTATATCAAAACCAGCAGGAAAAGGCTTGCCTGTTCTAATAGCCAACACGAAATCCAACAGAAGTGTCTTGCAAGCAATCTCATGCTCGTAAATGGAGAAGGGGTAATCACGAAGAATAGATGGTTCCTGTTTCAAGAACCATGTAAAAGGTTTCGACAATACATTCATCTTACGCCCTAAATCAGACTTTACTGTAAAACTTACGTGCCCATCCGCATCACGAAAAATATTATTGTGAATTTGTCCCTTAGTTCCATAAATGGCTATCGTGTTGCGCTGCGGTCCAGAACTTGATATTGTTATTGTCCCTTTTCCTATTGTATCCGATTTAAACCGCAAGGTAGCCACAACTGTATCTACATCAGGATAATCTTTCCAACCCTTATGGGCAGAAATAGCACATATTTCTTCAACTTCTTCTCCCACCAGCCATCGCATGAGATCTAAGGTATGAGACATTCCTCCCAAGACAATGTTCTGAGGATAGCTCTTGTCAATACGCCAATCATCGTACAATGTAGCTCGCTTTCGCATATCATGTATATAATCTGCTTCAATTACAATAATGTCTCCGAGGTACCCACTCTGCACTAAATCGTGTGCTGCCCTAAAGGCAGGTATATACCTCATTTGGTGATGTACGCCAAAGACCACATCCGAACTTCGCAGGACAGACTCCATCTTCTCGCACTCTCTATACGATACAAACATTGGCTTCTCAACAAGTGTGTGAAGGCCATTCTTAACTGTTTGAACTGCGTACTCGAAATGCGTGTGATCTGGTGTACAAATACTCACTGCATCTACAGACCCATCTAAAATGTCCTCAAAACGATCTGTAAAAGTAATCTCCTTATACTTGGATACAATCTTTTTGACCTTCTCTAACTTTGTATCATACACCTTGACAACACGAACACCCCCAATTGAGGATAATCGACGAACATGTGCCACCCCTGCGCCTCCAAAACCCAAAACTGCAAACTTGATTTCTTGTTTAGCCATTCTTTCTTACTACCACCAAATATATCCATGTAAATTCTTCTGAATAATCAATTTTATTCAATAGGTATGCAATTAGTTGGATAAATATACCCAAAAATGGGATTCCCCACCAAAAAGGATTTAACTTACCACCTCTACGGAATCGCCATAAATAATAAACAAATTCCTGTCCAAATGTAACCCAAAAACCTGATAACGGTCTTAATTCCACTGTTTCAAATCCATTCTTCTCAAAGAGATATTTCAATCCATATTTAGTGTATCGAAAAAAATCACGGGGTTCTTC
>BDTR01000046.1 GCA_002897775.1 bacterium BMS3Bbin08
AATGCATTTTTTCAAATGTTTCATAATTATCTTTATTCTTTTCTACTGGTTGACCACAACGCACACAAATCAAATTTTTATCACTATTATTTTTCTGCATTTTTTATTCTTTTATTTTCAGATAACGCAAAACTAAGGGTTGCGTGCCTGTAAAACATTAACATGCAAAAAGACATTCGCAAACATAAACCATTGAAAACCAAAAAGTCACCTGAGGCACGCATACCCTTCAGTGCTTTGTTATCACCTCATTTTTGTAACTGGAAAAATGATAATCAAAACTCATAATTCCCTGGCTCTTTGTTTTTTTGTCTTTTATCATCCGTTATTTTTTTCGCCGTTCATTTCCTTTTTTCAATCTCTTCGGCAAACCAACAAAATATCGAACCGTCATTCAGCCTATCATTTTCAATCTTTCATTTTTGATAACGTGAAGCTCTGTGAATCGAACCATGAAGCACATCAAAGTGCAAAAAACTGATTTACAAACACTAAATCAAACACAGTCAAAAAAGGTACCGCTGGTTCGATTTCATAGCAGCGTTTTGTTATGTCCTCATTCGTTCATTATTTAGTACACCCTTGAATGGCAAGACCATGGATGACGCCAGTAATACTATTGTTTCTGATAAAGTAATCTACCGTCACCCCAATACCAGAGTATTTTTTAGACTGAATACATTTGCCTTTTTTCTGGAATAAACTGCTTGGATACATTTCCCTTTCAAGTGTCTGAAAGTTAGCATCTGAATGGGAGTACCATCTAGTTATAATGTTGTTAATCATCATTTTATTAACCATAAGACCAACTTCTGATGCTGACATACACTGAGGATCATCAAAGGTTATTATTCCGACAGTATTTTTCATGTCGTGAAAATATTTGTTATTTTCGTCTGTTTTTTGTGTATACCAGCATTTTTTAGCTGCATCGTTTTGAATATAACCTTTCTTAAGGTAATTGCTTGCGTGTGCTTCTAATATTAAAACACATGATAATAATATGAAAACAAAGACAAATCGACAGTGCAAAAACAATCTCATAATCTTCCTCCTTTTTTTTCAGATAACGATGAGATGAGGGGTGCAGACCTGTAGGACATTGATGGCTTGAAAGATAATTCGCTAAACATAAAACATTCAAAAGCAAAAAAGTCACCGCTGGTCTGCATCCCTCTCCATCGTCTTGTTATCCAATCTTTAATTTCTTTAAATTCGCTCCTATAGAGTAAGCTTGCTCAAGATGTTCTGGCTTGTCCAAAACTGACCCCTTCGCCATAATATCATTAAAAAAGAACATATCTACAATTTTTACGCCAAGACAGTTGAAAAGCCGTTTGTAAAAATCTACTAACACTTCAGATTCAGAATTTATGTCTTTTTGATTCATGGGCGTTACAATTATAGCTTTCTTGCCCGCAATTAAACTTTTGTTATGGGGATGATAATAAAAGAAAAGCCTGTCAAGAAATGTCTTCATTAATCCTGTGACAACACACCAATATAATGGAGAAGCAAATATAATCAATTCGGTTTTATTTATGTTGTTACGAATTTCAGTCATATCATCCTCAAAAAAACACTTGGAATCCTTAAGACACGTATAGCAGCCAATACAATTAGAGATATTCTTATTTCTCAGTTCAATAATCGCTGGCTTGAAGTTATTACTTTTAGCACCCTCAATAATCCTGCTGATAATAATATCTGTATTTCCATTTTTCCGGGTGGCTCCATTGATAATTAAAATCGATTCAGACATTTAATTGCCTTTTTTTCTTCATGGATAACGCAGAGTTGAGTGACGAGTACCACTGCAGCATAAAACCATGCCTGAAACTGATTTGCAAACCTCAAAACATTGCAACCTAAAAAAGCGACCTGTGGTACTCGTTCAATCTCCAACGACTTGTTATACAATCTTCTTTTTATCGTTGCTTTCGTGGCATAGGCGAGTCAATCCCATGAAGAAAATGGTTAATTGAGTATCCTATCCCAATTACCCATTGCATAAAAATTACTTGATGTTCAGGGCTATTTCTATATTTAATGAATCCATCTTTGGTTAACTTCTCATTGTAAAGAGGCATTCCTTTAGGTTCCATTGTAAAATCATCTGGTATACCATCTAAATTATGGTCACGAATTATAATTGTAGGATTTTTTTCGCTTGGTTCCGTATTGCCAGTTTTTGGATCAACTGAAACTATAGCTTCTTTGGGAAGTATACTTTTAAAAATCATGCCTTTCTTTGGCATTTTTAATATCTCATATTTTCCCTGTGCACTCAAATTAGGACCAGTTTTATATGTAGTTGTTAAAGTATAATTATTTGCATTTTCAACTGCCTTGATAAGTAATGGATATTCAGAGAGCCACCATATTGAATTTGCATGTGAAACACTTGTCAAAAGAATTAGTGACAAACAAATAAAACTCATTGTTATCATCCTTGTGACCATTTATAACTCCTTTCCGTGTTAGGCAAACTAATGAATTTAATCACCTGCTATCGCTGAGCCTATCGGAGGGGTCAGATCTTTCATCGTGACAATCTCCCTTCTATTCGGCCTACAATATGTTTTAGTTTTTTATCTTTTTTTAGCATATCCCGTAATCTTTTTCGACCCTGACTTACTGTGCTGTAATCAACCTCCAGCAACCTTCCAATTTCCGCTCCCTTGATTCCTCCTGCCCTGTAAAGTAAATCCATTAGAACATTCCTCTCAATACCTTTTGACTTCTTTATCCCATCCAGGTCTTTCCCAGTCTCTTCCTGAATTGCATCAATTATTTCATCTTTCACCCGCAGTCCATGAAGTTTCCTTAATGATGGTTGCTCTCTCATATCAGGTTTCTTTTTCAGATATTTGTCTAAAACTTTCTCTATAAAATTCTCTTTGCCTATTATGCTCTGGCCTACTATTATATCTTTCACATCCATCTGACCTGAAGCATCTATGCTTATAATATCAGAGTACGCCCGCCTTCCCTTCTCATTGTCACCGCCATACTCTTCCAGCACAAGATTATAATCAATAAACTCCTGCTTTCCCCTTTTGTCAATATATCCCGGAAGACTGCTCCATTTGTATTTTTTTAGATACTTCATCTTTTCTTTGTAAGGCATTTTCTTTATGCCCTTTATTTTGACAGGATTTAGATGTATGTATCTGGACAACATCGTCAAATATGTATCTTTGTCAACCAATATACCCTTAAATCTTCCTTGATATAAGTGACCTCCTTTTTTGTGTCTGCGGTTATAGTGACTTGTGTACCGCATGTTGAAATGACGCATGTATTCACTAAGATTGCCTTTCGGGGTTTCAATTAATAAATGGTAATGATTGCTCATCAATACATAGCTGTAGATTATTATGCTATGTATGTTTTGTGATTCACTCAGGATTTCGAGGAATGAGTTCCTGTCTTTGTCGTCTTTGTATATGTCTGTTTTTGCATTGCCACGGCAGGTTATATGATATACTGCGCCAGGATACTGTATCCGCAACGGTCTTGCCATTTTCAACATGCCCCCTTTTTTTATAATTTAATCTGTTGCGAATAAATCATTAACATTTGTCACGATGAAAGATCTGACCCCATTCGGTACTGCTTTTCGCAGGACCCAATATGAATGGGTATGCCGGGAATATTTATCCATTGGATCCATAGATTAGACAGCTAGTTATTACATCGCAAACGGCGGCATTCATAGATGTCATTTATTTTATACTGAGTGAAAATCGTTTTTATTTCGTCTTTTGATATTATTTCGCCAATTTCCTCTTTCTCTAAAGATTCCACTAGTTGTTGGTTGCCTAAGTCCACCATAAAAACACGTATTGGATCATTCCTTTTTTTCATTTCGAATACTGTGTCAATTTCAAATTTAATTATTGGATTTTCTTGACTGTAATCATTTGAAGCAAGAAACACAACCGCACAAGCTTCAGAGAGTCTGTCTTTAATAAATTTCTCTTCATTATCAAAAGTCTTTACTTTACCGAAGCGATATTCCCAAACTTCACAGTCGTGCCTGTAGGCATAATAACAAGCGCCTTCAAGATACATATGGCTTTCAGGTGATTTTAGAGAATGCAGGATTACGACTCTTCTTGGGCGGAGTTTTTTCTCCCATATATTTTTCCGAACCATAAGATTGAGTTGCTCAAGCATTACGAAGTGATATTCTTGAGTATGTTTATCCATCTTTTTGGAATAGAATTCTACACATTTATCATATTCTTTTCTTGATTTTATTTCTAATTCACGGAAGTCGCCGACAGGCATATCAGGCACAAATTTTTCTTTGTACGCATTTCCAAGTGCCATTGTAGAGTAAATACTTTTTATATCAATACGCTTCTCATTAAATAGACGGATTGCACTGTTATAGTCCTTGAAAGATTTGTTAGCGTACTCCTCTTGAACTTTCTTGTGAACTACATAATCATCGAGATATAAATTGATATAACAATCTCCGCGTTCCTTAAATCTATTAGCCAAGTGTTCTATATCAAGTGAATATGAAGAGCGCATGGCCTGCAATTTATCAATTTTATTGGTTGCTCTTTCAATTGCTGTTTTCCAATTGTCGATTCCCACAACGTGTCCTTTCTAATTAATATATTTCAAGATACTTAACGCTGTGAACTCACGGGGTTGCGGACTAGTTTTCCACCAATCCTTGCGGAGATTTGTTATGGATTTTAATCTATCCACCTTCATCGGCCAATTATCATGATATATGCTGCAATCACATTTGCATAAGGCAGTTTTGATCTTAAAGGGATAGATTTATTTACTCCCTCCAACAGATCGAGCAAAGATATCTCTCTGCCGTATTCTTTTCTTAAGATTTCTTGTGATTTGACAGTCATATCACCGATGCGCTCTTTGGGTTCATCTGTTTTCTTCTCGAGAGAGTTAAGTAAATATCTATAGCGAGCAACCTTGGTTTTATTCGGGTAATTCCCATCGATAAGAGCCATTTTTTCTTCGACTGTATTTTGACTGAGGCCGATTTGGTAAAAGACCAGCGCGAAAGAAACTGTCAAAATGAAAATTAAGATTGTTTTGGATATTGTCTTCATTAGACCACCTCTCTTAAATTTATTTATATGCGTAACGGCAAACATCAATCGACCCTGAAAAGCGCGTCGTAGCAGGGGTCTGATGGATGCACTTGTTAGCCGTTTATTGCTAGTGAATTTTTTGCTAATGCACCACATGATGGGCATTTGTATTTTCTCCAGCCCCAAGCCCAAAAAATAAGCCCTGGCAGAACATAAAAGAGCAAACCAAGAATGATGATGAATTGAGGGAAGTTATAGTTTCTTAACCAAGTCTTCATTTGGCCAATATACCCGCATTGATGACACTTCCTATCATTCGTACTCGGTTTTTTTATACTATGTTTATCAAGCATTTCTCCGCAATGTTTGCATTTAATAGCCTCTTCTTGGATTTCTTCTGCACAGTAGGGACATTTTCTCATTTTTTATCCTCTTCAGTTTTTACGGCTACGATCAGGATCATCGTTGCGCACCATTTAGTTTACTTGAAAGCAAAATGATGATTCGCAGACCTTAAAACCAGCAAGAGCAAAAAAACTCCTGCTGGTTCGCATTAACTCCACCAGATTTGTTTAATCCCCTTATGCGCTCTTGGTCTCACTTGCTTGTTTTACATGCCCGAGTACAGACATTGCTGTTGCAACCATAGATGAAATATCCCCCATGTTTGAAGGTATTATCATGGTATTATTCTCTTTGGCCAGCTTTCCAAATTCTGCTATATATTTTTCAGCGACTCTTAAATTCGCGGCTGTTTCTCCACCGGTCAAGCTTAAAGAGCTGGCAATTTTCTTAATGCCTTCTGCTGTTGCATACGCTACCAGTTCAATTTCTTTTGCCTGTCCCTCGGCTTCATTGATGCGCTTCTGTTTCTCACCCTCTGATACCTCTATAGCCTCTCTCTTTAATCCTTCTGCTCTGTTTATTCTTGATTGTCTGTCACCCTCAGATATTGCAACTGCAGCACGTTTCTCTCTCTCGGCCCTCATCTGCTTTTCCATAGCTTCCATGACAGTTTTTGGGGGCGTAATATCTTTAATTTCATAGCGTAATACCTTAACACCCCAATTTTGGGACGCTTCGTCAATAGCTGCCACGACCTGTTGATTCAAGCTCTCACGTTCTTCAAAGGTTCTATCAAGCTCAATTTTCCCTATAACCGAACGGAGAGAAGTCTGAGCGAGCTGACTTGCAGCTAATCTATAATTATCAATGCCGTATGCTGACAACTTGCTGTCGATCACCTGTAAATACAGAACTCCATCAACTGAAACGGATACGTTATCGGTTGTTATGCAATCTTGAGATTCAATATCCATTACTTCTTCTTTCAGAGAACGTTTGTAGGCTACTCTATCAAGGAACGGGATAAGAATATGAAAACCAGCTCCCAGCGATTGACTGTATTTGCCGAGTCGTTCAATAATATATTCTGATCTTTGCGGTACAATAACAGCTGTTTTAATCAATAAGACGATAACAATGACAGCCAGGACGGCTGCAACAACTAATGAAGTGTTCATTTTTCCTCCTTTACCAGTTTAACTTTAAATGTTAAGCCATCTTCAGATTCTTGGCTTTCTATTAATGCAGGCTGACCTTCTTCTATCTCTTCATCTGCAATAGCCCTCCAGAAACTTCCCATAACTTTTATTTCTCCAGGCACAGTAGGGAATATTTTTTTTGTCACGGTGGCCGTTTTCCCTATTTTTGAATCTGCATACTTATCATCAATGATATCCCGGGTTTGTCCCTTAAAAACTCTCATACTGTATTTCCGGAGGGTAAAGAGCAGGATTAACGATGAAACAATAAAAATTACTATTTGATTAGTTAAATCAATATCTAACTGCCATACAATTATTGCGACAATCCAACATCCAGCTGTAAAGAATATTAATATAAATCCTGGCAACGTTAATTCAGCAATTAAAAAAGCAACTCCAACAAAAAACCATATTAATGATGTTGAAAGGGTCATATTATCCTCCGAGATTCATTGTTATTTTAGTCTTTTATAGCACAATGCCCCAATCAGTCAACACTATTAGCTGCATTTGCTTGTTAGGTATTCTCTCTACAAAAGTTGCTTTTACTCTTGCTGAGTCCTTCAACAAATTCAGAGCAACATACCTTTTATAGCACAATAATACGCGTTTGATAAATCAATAAGTTTAATAGGTCGGATTAATATATTTAATACTTATGGAATGATGAAAATAGAGAACAGAAATGACAATATACCCTCCACCATGCCATCATGCCAAACAGACTGGCAGACAAGAACAGACTGGCAGGCAGGCATGAACTGGTCTACGACTCATAGAGCGGGCAAGCAGCACAAATTCACTGGCTGATTCAGCAGTTATCAGGTGCTTTGCCATTGTCCCGGCTTTAATTTGTAATGTTGCGGGGAAATCAGTATAATTCTTCAAGATTAATTTAGCGGAAGGGGAAAAATGGTGGGCAGTCGCAGAATCGAACTGCGGACACGAGGCTTTTCAGGCCTCTGCTCTACCGACTGAGCTAACTGCCCTGTTTAAAAACCAGATAGAACTATAACCCATATTTTTTTTTGTTGTCAAGATTTACGAATAAATCCTGATTGCACAGATAAGAGGAAGATAAAGCAAATTACACTGACAAGGGTTTGACAGTATAATACAATAAATTGGTAAAATCATCAGGAAATCTGAGCAATTAAGAATTTACTGTTAAAAATCCTATGATAAAAAAGTCCGATATAGCGCTTGCTCTGCTGTCAGGCGTACTGCTGGTCCTGGGGTTTGCTCCGCTTGACCTTTATCTCATGGCATGGATCGCGCTTATCCCCCTTCTTTTAAGCCTGAGTGGGAAAAGACTAAGGAACTGTTTTATTCTCGGCATGCTGACCGGTGTTGTATATTTCGGCGGTACGGTCTACTGGGTATTTAATTCAGTGTATTTTTATGGTAACGTGCCTGCTGTACTTAGTCTGCTTGTGGTAATGGCGCTTTGTCTGTACCTGGGGCTTTATGTCGGGGTGTTCTCAATACTTTACGGGTATTTGACAAGGCATTCAAGGTTTCCCGCGCTTTTTCTTGTTCCGGTGCTATGGGTTACTCTTGAATTCCTGCGAACATATGTTGTTACGGGCTTCCCGTGGTCTGTGCTGGGATATACCCAGTATAAGATACTGCCGATCATCCAGATAGCTGATATCACAGGGGTTTATGGAGTCTCATTTTTGGTAGCAGCGGTAAACGGCGCGATCTTTGACCTGGCTGTGCTGTGGCCGCGCAGACTGGACCGCATGCCTCTTTTTGAGCGCGGTCCAACTATCATAGGATTGTTCTGTCTTGTACTGATTATTGTTTCATCCCTTATCTACGGCGTGGTGAGGCTGAAAGCAGAGGAAAAGGGGCATAAGATACGCGCCGCAGTAGTGCAGGGCAACTTTGAGCAGGAAAAAAAATGGGATATTAACGCCCAGAGAGAGATAATCGATACATACAAAAGGCTTACTATAGAGGCCTCTGAATTCTCCCCGGACATTATTGTCTGGCCTGAAAGCGCCCTGCCTTTTGTATTCGGCAGGGATGAGAGGCTTACCGCCGAGATCACAGAATTCCAGAAAACTCTGGGCGCCTACCTTCTTTTTGGAAGCGTAATTGTTAAGGGCGTGAAAGACGATAAATACGAGCTATCAAACAGCGCGGTACTGATGTCTCCTGATGGAGAAGTGTTGTCTGTATATGATAAGATCCATCTGGTGCCTTTTGGTGAATATGTCCCGCTCAGGAAAATATTCCCGTTCATAGGAAAACTGGTCGCGGCGATCGGGGATTTCAGGCCCGGTGAAGAATATACTGTTATGGACGCCCCTCCGGCCAGGGTCAGCGCTCCGATATGTTATGAGATCATATTCCCGGGCCTGGTCAGGCAGTTTGTGCTGGATGGCGCCAACGTTCTTGCTACAGTTACGAATGACGCGTGGTTCGGACGTTCATCCGCGCCTTACCAGCACTTTTCCATGGCTGTGTTCAGGGCAATTGAAAACAGAGTGCCTGTTGTAAGGGCCGCGAACACCGGTGTCTCAGGGTTCATAGACACCAGGGGCAGGATAAAAAGCAGGAGCGATATTTTTGTTGAAGCTGTGCTGACAGAGGAGCTAACGGTCGGTTCTTCTGAAAAAACTTTTTATACAAGGTATGGAGACCTCTTTGTGTTTTTTTGTATAATCAGTTGTGTGCTGCTGATAGCCAATAATGTAAACCCGAATAAAGAAAAAGGCTTTCCAGGTTTTTTCAGGGGAAATGACAGGAGGAAATGGTAATGATCACCTATGAAGTGATAAAGGACAAATTAAAAGAAATAGAAGCAAGGATCTACGCGCTCAGGGGGTATCTTTGATGTCCCTTCTCTTTCAAAACAGCATGAAGACCTGCAGAAAAAACTCGTAGCCCGGGACCTCTGGGACTCTCCGGCAAAGGCACAGGCATTACTTAAAGAAAAGGCCGCTATTGAGAATACGCTTGAGCCTTTTACTCTCATTGAAAAGAAGTTCGAAGACATCGGTGTTCTTCTCGAACTTTCTAAGGAGGAGGGGGGAGAGGTTTTCCTGAAGGATGCCGGCAGGGATATAGAGATACTTCTATCTGATCTCGATGAAATTGAGCTGAAAAGCACTTTCACGCAGATAGAGGACAGGAACAATGCCATAATGACCATCCATCCGGGGGCAGGTGGCACAGAGAGTCAGGACTGGGCCCAGATCCTGATGAGGATGTATATCAAGTGGGCGGAGCTCAAAGGGTTCAAGGTTGAGATGGTCGAACTTCTGCCCGGTGAAGAGGCAGGGATAAAGAGCGCGACACTGACCATTAGCGGCGATTACGCGTACGGCTACCTCAAGGGAGAGGCAGGCGTTCACAGATTAGTCAGGATCTCGCCGTTCGATGCCAATAAAAGGCGTCACACGTCATTCGCGGCAATCCTCGTTTATCCTGAGATAAGCGAAGATATTGATGTTGAATTAAAGGACGATGATCTGAGGGTAGACACCTTCAGGGCGTCAGGTGCGGGAGGCCAGCATGTGAACAAGACCTCTTCCGCGGTCAGGCTTACGCATATTCCGACAGGCATTGTTGTCAGCTGTCAGAACCAGAGGTCCCAGCACAAGAACAAGGAGACGGCGCGCAAGATACTCAGGTCGCGTCTGTACACTCTTAAGAAAAAGGAACAGGATGAAAAAAAGGAGGAATTCATAGGCGAGAAAAAGGATATCGCGTGGGGAAGCCAGATAAGGTCATACACACTTCAGCCTTACCAGCTTATAAAAGACCACAGGACAGGCATTGAGACAGGCAATGTGAATGCCGTACTGGACGGCAATATAGATGATTTTATTAAAGGGTATTTAATGAGGAAAAAGGAAAGAAAACAGTGACCAGTGAAACATCTGAGATTTTAAATTTTAAATTTAAGATTGTACCCTCTACCCTCTACTTTTTAAAGTATGGAAATTTTTGAACTTATTAAAACACGCCGGAGCATACGGAAATTCACGGATGAGCCGGTTTCCGATGAGACGCTCAATAAAATAATAGAGGCGGGCACATGGGCTCCGTCAGGCCTGAACAACCAGCCGTGGAAGTTCGCTGTTGTAAAGGATGACGGGCTTAAGGAACAAATTTCCAGACTGACCCGTTATTCAAAGATAATTTTAAGCGCGAACGCGTTGATAGCGGTCTTTCTGGACAATTCCGAAAGTTATGACAGGACAAAGGACTGCCAGGCAATTGGCGCGTGTATGCAGAACATGCTGCTGACCATCCATTCAATGGGGCTTGGCGCTGTGTGGCTTGGCGAGATACTGAAGAGTAAGGACAAAGTGCGTGAGCTGGTCGGAGGTTCAGAAGACCTTGAGCTTATGGCAGTAGTAGCCCTTGGGCACCCTTTGGAAAATGGTGGAAAGAAGGGCAGGAAAGGTTTGGATAAAACCGTATTTTTCAGGAAATGATTGCTCATGTGTGATTACGCGGCGGAAGTAACGATACGGACGTTTTATATTTTTATTGAGTCTCGATCTTTTCCGCTTCGTCAATGAGCATGACTGGTATGTCGTTCTTAATGCGGTAAAGAAGCTTGCAGTTATCGCAGATAAGGCCGTTCTGTAATTCATCTAATCTGATATCGCCCTTGCATTTCGGACACGCGAGGATGTCAAAAAGTTCTTTATCTATCGGCATGTATATTTCCTTCTGTCAGGTTAGTCAATGTTCTGATGAACCGGTTCCGCAAGTTGTAAACTAAAAACTCTGAGACAATAATTCGCAATTTGGCTTTTGCTGTTTGGAATTTTATTCATTCTACCATATGATCGTAACTGTCAGGGTATCATTGTAAAGCCCCGCTGAAATATCCTGCCCCGGAGGTATTCTGCCGTAAACAGACACGTTTACCACTGTCCAGGCGGGTGCTGTCCCCGATATTGTATAGGTACTTCCGCTGCCGTCTCCCCAAATTTGTGTTCTGGCAGGGTTTCTGTACAGGTTATAGTCCATGAGGTCAGGCCCGGCTGTAAGCTGCATCTGTCTGGGGTCAAAGCCGCCGGAGTTGGGACTTGGACCAATTGTTCCAGTCAGGAAAGTCACTGAACTGCAGAATACACTAATCGTTCCTGCAGAGTCAGTTGGCGCGGGTGAGAAGACGTCATAGTTCCCGAAGTTTACAGGTGAAGTCCAGACCCAGCAGGTTGCCGAGGCATTACCAGCCCATAAAAAGATAAGAAACAGTATTACCAGAATCCATTTGGCCTTACTCACAGATTTGCTCTCCCAGGTCAATGAACATCTCATCACTCTCTGGTATTATTATATCAAACTCGCAGTCTTTTCCGATGTAAGTGATCTCCGCGCTATATTCGCCGGCTGGTATGTTCTCCAGATAAAATTCCCCTTCCATGCCGATCAGTCCTTCAACAGGGCGGCCCCCTACGTGAACAAGCATAACTGTAGACTCTATCGGCATCTTTACCCCTCCATCTAACAAATAAACTGTTCCTGTAATGCCCTGTATCTTGTGAGTATCGAACCTGACCAGTGAACCGCTCCTGTAAGGGGGAACGATGTATTTGGTAAACGATGGAACATTATAGTTAATTGGGATATCCCTGTTTTCTATACTAATTTTATTATTGTCAAAAGAGTGCAGATTTGGAATTATCAGGTTACCGTTTCGGTTAGTTCTGCCTGCCTCATTGCCATAATAATATACCCTTACCCCTTCCTGCTTTCCAACCGTTACTTTAGCGAAGCTGTCATTTATTGGCCTGCTGAAGAATATTGATTTGCCAATATACCCTATGCCTCCGGAGACAGAGAACCTGTAACCATCGGTATCCTCTCTTCTGTGATACTGTGCATCATAAAGCCCATGTCTGTTCTGGTACTGCAGCCCCCCGTTAATATTATTTTGGCCTTTGGAACTTTCCACATCAGCCCTGAAGCCAAAACCGCTGCCAACCGGAAGACCCTTGTGAATACTGATCTTCCTGCGTTCTTTGTCTTCCCCGCCGGTGTAGCTTATGTTGCCGGATACACGCCTGCCCAGATATATATGGAGGCCTAAGAATATCTCATCTTCAGTGGCAGTATTCTTTGTTTCACTCGCGATCAAAAAGAAGGACGCATTCCTTGTTATGGGCTTGCTATAAGAAATAGTAATCCTCGAGGTGTTGGTACCGATATGCATGTTGGAGGACGAATACCCTGCTGTAAAGGAACCGAAGCCTTTTGTCTTAAAGCCTGCTACACTGCTGAACTGCAATTTTGCCTTGTCATCCGGCGGCTTAATTATGAGATTGGAATATTCTTTGGAGTTAGACCGTAAAGAAACCCTTATCCCGATATTGTTTGACTGAAAAGAATATCCCAGAAAACCGCTGTATCCGGATTCACCCGATGAATTGCTCAGGGCAATAGCGGTATCCAGAACACCTGCGTCAAAAACAGATATTGAAGCTGTAGGCCCAATGTTTATTAAATCCTCCGATGCCTCCGCGGCATATCCCGCTTTAAAATTATTGGTAAACCCGAAACTGTGGAAACCCAGGAATGCGGCGTTCGAATATGAAAAACTTTTCTCCCCGAGTTTTTCCCTTAAAAAACCAATGCTGTAGCTGTATTCATGAAGACCTTTTTTTAGGAGTTTGTCGGTGTAATAATATGGTGTTGATATGATCTTTTCTCTTCCGTACGCGTCTTTAATGACTATGCTTGCAGTCCCCAACCCTACAGTTGCCGGGACATCCGTAAACAAAAACTCTCCAGGCGAGAGCCTTTCCTTTCTCACAAGCAGGTCGTTTAAATAAACCTCAATGTCTGAAGGTGTCTCAAGGGTACCGCTCAGGTTCAGGGAGGGATATTGTATGAAGTACGGGGCAATGGAAAAGTTCTTTGAAAAATTTATACCCCCGAGTGTGACCCCTGAGCCTAATGTGCCTGATAAGGCGGAAAAGTCACCGAGTGTGAGAGTTCTCAGCCGCTGTCTGTCGTTAAAGGTAAGGTTTGTCATTAATCTCACGAAATTGTCCGCGTCTCCTGTATCCGTGTCCGTATACGCGAACGTGGTCATTCCAAGATAATCGCCGGCGCTGATGCCCAGCTCGCCTGACATATCAAAAGAAGACTCATCAGCTTCATCAGTATAGATCAGAGCGTAATTGAGGAACGCGGAGGTGTCTTTTGTGTAGGTGACGTCATAAGGTATCTCATAAGAGATGTCAATAGAGTGTTTCCTGAATAAGGATGGATCCGCGGTGATGCGCAGGGCCACGGCTTTTTCATCGATCCTGAATTCAAGCCCCTGGATCGACCTTAATGAGACATACGCATCGCCGTCATACTGAATATCCCGGCCCAACTTTTCTTTAAGTTTCATATTATCGAGGGTGTTCCTTCTTATCCATATGTCACTGTCCGGCGCGAGTATCACGAAGAACTCGCCTTTGTCCTCTTCATTTAATATCAGTTTCAGGATTGCGGCCTCTTGTGACAGTACCGCATTGACGTTAAAGCCGAGAGATAGGATTAAGACGCCCAGAAAGATGCTATGGAGCGCACATCTCCGTGGAAATATCGAGTTTTTCATTTAAGGAAAGTTTGTCGGTGTTAATATCGATATTGAGTGTTTTTGTGTTTGGACAATTATCAGCAGGTAAATCAACAGTAAAGACCTTTGAGTTTCCGCCAAGAAGGTACCATCCCCCTATTTCAGTATTGAATGTCTCTTTACCTTCGGCATCGGTCCCCTTCACTTTCACTGTTTTTATAATAAAATGGCTGTTCCCCTGGTTTTTTAGGGTGAACAACAGGCGGCCTTTTATCAACGCCGCTTTTTCTATGACTGCTTTTGCCTCGGTCTTGAGGGGCGATATGAATATAGGGACCCCTATCCTCAGGAGTATTCTCACCGCGGTTGTTTCCACACTGCGGGGCGCGGGAACCTCCTCTATATAGAGCCTGTATGTTTTTTCGTGTTTGCCGGGCGGTATTTTAGTGCCGATCCTTACCAGACGCTCTTCGCCTTGCGGGATCCTGAAGATCTTCGGGAAAAAGATTATATCTTTCGTGGGGGAATAGACATTTTTAACTTCTTTGTCCTGTTCCCATTTATATGCCCTTAACTGCAGGGTAAGTTCTTCCTCAGACGCATTTTTTAATGTAAGGATGTCTATTTTACGTTGACCGTCAAAAAAAACGCGGGTAGGGCTTATGGAGAGATTTGCTGAAAGAGCGTTTTCAGGTAACAGGGAGGTGAATATCAAAAGGCAAATAATGGCCGGCAGCAGAGATATAAAGGTGTTTTTCCCCATGACATATAATAGTTGTTATCACAGAAGAATTCAATGCCGGTTATATAAACAAACGGAGCATCTGATCAGATGCTCCGTTTGATAGCCGGTCAAAATACGGTTTTTTTAGTACTCGACTGTGGCAGTTACTGACTCACTGTATGCGCCGGCCGCGGCATCCTGCAGTGCGGGGATCTTACCGTATATTTGTCTTGTCATAGGCGCGATGCCCGGCGAGGTATCAGGTGTGCCTACTGTAGCGCTCGGGAACACGATCAATCTGGTTGCGTCTGTGTAGAGATCATAGTCCAGTGTGTCCACCGGGCCGCTCATCACATTGGTTCTAACTATAAAGACCCCATAGCTTGAGCCTTTTGTGCAGAGGAAGGTGACGCTGCCCTGACCGTCGGTATTAGGAAGAGGGTCTGTTGGATCATACGTGCCAAAATCCACATCTGTGGTGCTTGAGATCATGCAAACGTCAATACAATTCGCCTGCACAGTAAGTGTGTCGGTGTCTGTGAATGCCATGACTGCGCCGGCAGACAATAAAATAACTGCTGTCACGACCGCTATAACTAATCTCTTCATCTTTCTTCCTCCTTCTCTTTTTTTATGCGTCGGATTTTTGTGTTTCTGAGATGTTGTTTCTGTCATCGTTCTCACCGGTATTTATAGTATGCAAGTTAAATGCCAGAAATTTCGCGAGGGTCATCAATGAGCAAATTATGAGGTCAACTCTCTAAATTCAAAGAGTTTTTTTGTGATCAGATAAAAATTCCAGAATATACAAATGCCTTACTTTTTAGTAAAAAGTGAGCATTTTTGCGCACCGATTGCGCAATTTTTGTCACTACTGCTGTCCAATTATCGCACAGTTTGTGCCCTGTCAATGCCATATTTTTCGCGTTCGCCGGTGTTTTATGTCAGGCCATATATTGCTTCACCCCCATTAAAAACAATTACATTGAGCTTATCATCATGTCAACAGGCCACTGGTATGTCCCCGGTACTGAATCTTCAGACAGATCGAACCTGAAACCGAGCCTTTTTATGACATGATCCGGTCCCTCGTATGGCATATGCACTTCCCCGCCTGTTCCTGAGATATTATAGGTGTTACTCCCGCTTATCACGCTTATGGCGTTTAACTGACTGCTTTCAGCATAAAAGCTCAATAAATAGCCGTTTTCAGAGTTGGTCTTAACTGAAATGATTACTGCCTGCCTGACATCCACGAACCCGTTCTGTATGTCCTCAGTGGTGAGGGTGAGCCAGGTTTCCTGATGCAGGACTGTAAGTTCTGCAATAGGCAGTACAGTTGCGCTTACTGACACAACAGCTGTGCTGCTTTCGGCAAAAGCACTTCCAGCTGTTATCATCAGTATGGAGACTATTATGTATAGTATATTTTTCATGATAACCGCTACCCTATATATAGCGATTTTCAGGCCAGAATATAACCTATTGATTTATAAATGTTTTTTTAACACATCCAATATTAGGTGGGCGGTTTTGGTATATTTTGGTAAAAAAACCCCTGATTTAGTATGGGCGGTTATGGTTGTAAGCGGGCGTATCCGCACACCAAGTGTAATAAATTATATTTGCTATTACAGTGTGATATTATATTAAAAAGATTGCCTTGGTCACTTGTATATTAGAATATTATCTGTAATTAAATAATAGTGCAAAGTAAGTGTTATGTCAAGCGCGGAAATGATAAAGCAGTTATAAAAAAATACATCTGTTAAGCTTTTCCTGTAGTGCTTCAGATATTGTCGGACAGGGTAAGCAGGTCAATAACAGCAGGGATATCCCTATATTTTATCAAGACCGTATTTCCGGATCCTTCTAAGAAGCGCCCTTCTGCTTAAACCCAGTATTGACGCTGCCTTGGTCTTGTTGTTGCCCGCAGTTATAAGGACGCGCTGGATGTGGTTTTTCTCTATGTCGTCAAGTGAAAGAGTTGTTGATGCCTGAGGTTTCAGCATTTTAATATAAGGGGGCAGGTCCTCAACCCTGATGAAGTTCGCGGTGGTAACAAGTACGGCCCTTTCAATTACATTCTCGAGCTCTCTGATATTGCCGGGCCAGTCATAGGACATGAGAAGGTTCTGTACAGGCCTTGATAAGCCCATTACATTTTTGCCAATCTTTTTATTTAAGCGGTTCAAAAAGAAACGGAATAACAGGGGAATATCCTCTTTTCTCTCGTTTAAAGGAGGCAGTTTGATTGTAACTACGGCAAGCCTGAAATACAGGTCCTCCCGGAAAAGCCCTTTTTCCACTTTTTCGCGCAGGTCAGTGCCGGCCGCCGCGATTACCCTGCAGTTTGCCTTCATTGGTTTTGCGCTTCCGACGCGTCTGAACTCGCCGTCCTGAAGGACCCTTAAGAGGTGCGATTGAAAGCTTTGCGGCATTGTCCCTATCTCGTCAAGGAGCACAGTGCCGGCGCCCGCGGCTTCAAACAGTCCTTTTTTGTCTGAGACAGCTCCGGTAAAAGCGCCTCTCACATGTCCGAAAAGTTCACTTTCAATAAGTGTTTCTACAAATCCGCTGCAATTGAAGGCCAGAAAAGGTTCTTTTGAAAATGGACTCACTTCATGAACAGCCTTTGCCAGCAGTTCCTTGCCGGTCCCTGTATCTCCTGTGATCAGCATTGTGCGGTAGTACGGCGCAATACGGTTTATAAGGGAGAGAATATCGAGCATGGCGGAACTTCTGCTTACAATGTTGGCAAAGACGTATTTTTCATTGAGCGCTGATTCTATCAGGTGGGTCTTCCTGCGGTAGTCATACACCTTCTTTATTTTCTTTATTGTATCCTTCAGCATCATTATGGAGACCGACTCGTCAAAACAGGCTGTGGCCCCGCTTTTGATCGCTTCTATAGCAATTTCTTCATCGTGCCGGTCCCTTATGCATATGATTTCTATGCGCGGATCCAGTTCCTTGATCTTTGTTATTGCCGGACTCGTGGAAGGGCTGCAGGGATCTTTGATCACGAAAAGCTCATAATTTCCTCTGGATATTTTGTCGAAGAGATGTTTTTTATCCGGCAGGTCTTCAACTTCAAAGCCCTCTTCATAAAAGAGGTTCCTTATTTCGTCGGCATTCTTAAGTTGCAGGTCCAGTAACGCTCGAAGGCTCATAAAAAAACTCCCGGGGTTCTAACAGGGGTTCTCATTTTTTGCGATTGAGTTGATCAATTTTTACGTTCACTGCTGATTTACGATATAATTATCCTTATGAAAGCGGAAACTTGTCAACATAAAACAACAATATACCGGGGCGCTGGGCCGCCCCTTTTAATAACTTCTTTATCATGCTAAAATATAGGTTAGCACATTAAGGTTTTTTATTTCTTTTACGTCGATCAAATTATTTTTTGTCTTGTTTTAACATCTGCGCTTAATTATTTAGGGGACATGTATGCCAGGAAAAATTACGAAAGCCGTGTTTCCTGCGGCCGGACTGGGCACAAGGTTTTTACCGGCAACCAAGGCGGCGCCGAAGGAAATGCTTCCGATCGTCGACAAGCCGATGATCCAGTATGCTGTTGAAGAGGCGGAAAAATCCGGCATAAAAGAATTCCTGATCATTACCGGGAAATCCAAGCGGACCCTTGAGGACCACTTTGATTCCGCGTGGGAGCTTGAGGAGAACCTCAAAAGAAAAGGCAAAAAGGCCTTGCTCAGGGAGATCAAACGGCTCAATCATTTCCATTTTGCCTATATCAGGCAAAAGGCGCCGCTCGGACTTGGCCACGCGATACTGTGCTCAAAGCCTTTTATAAAGGATGAGTCTTTTGCGGTGATCCTGAGCGACGATATAATCGACCCGGATGACGATCTTCTGGGAGAGATGATAAAGCTTTATGAAGAACATGAGGGCACCATACTTGCCCTTCAGCGGGTGCCGAAGACAGAAAGACACCGTTACGGTATAATTGCAGGCAATAAGATAAAGAAGAACGTTTATGAGATAACCGATCTGGTTGAAAAGCCGAAACCATCAGCCGCGCCTTCGGATATCGCGATCATCGGAAGGTACATACTGACGCCGGATATTTTCAAGGCCATAGAAACAACACCGCCCGGAAAAGGCGGCGAGATGCAGTTGACCGACGCGTTAAAGACTCTTATTAATAATAATATACCTGTTTACGGTTATCTTTTCGAAGGGAAAAGGTATGACGCGGGGGATAAGGTCGGTTATCTTAAGGCTACGGTGGAGCTGGCATTAAAGCACCCGAAAATAAAAAAGGAATTCAGAAAGTATCTTTTAAAAACACTTCGGATAATTCATAAATAAGAGGAGAAGTAATGGCTAACGTGGACACGAAAGAAGAAAACCAGGTAGAGATCCCGACTTCGCTGCCGATCCTCCCGGTCAGGGACATCGTTATTTTCCCGTATATGATCCTCCCGCTTTTTGTGGGAAGGGATATATCGATAAGGGCGGTTGATGAGGCCGTGTCAGCCAGCAAGATGATCCTGCTGGTAACGCAAAAGGACGTGAATATTGAGGACCCGTCGACTGACGAGCTCTATACCGTTGGAACGGTCGGGACCATACTCAGGGTTCTTAAGATCCCTGACGGAAGGCTCAAGGTGCTGGTACAGGGCATCGCAAAGGCAAAGGTCCTGCATTACACCCAGACAGAACCGTTTTACATAGGGAACATTGAAAAGGTTGACGACCAGAAAGTTTCAGAAGTGACGATCGAGGACGAGGCCCTCGCGCGCAACGTGAAAGAGCAGATGGACAGATCCGTCGCGCTCGGCAAATCTCTCCTGCCCGACATAATGGTCCTTATAGAAAATGTCGAGGACCCCGGAAAGCTGGCTGACCTGGTGGCCTCGAGCCTCGGATTGAAATCAGAGCACGCGCAGGAAATACTCGAGCTCACTGACCCCATACTGCGCCTTCGGAAAATAAGTGAGCTACTCAACAGGGAAGTCGAGCTCCTTCTTGTACAGCAGAAGATCCAGTCTGACGCTAAAGGCGAGATAGACAAGAGCCAGAGGGAATATTTTCTCAGGGAACAGCTCAAGGCGATACAGAAAGAACTCGGTGAAATAGACGAGCGCACCGAAGAGATCAGTGAGCTGAGGGGGGAAATAGAAAAATCAAAGATGCCTGAGAAAGTTGAAAAAGAGTCGCTTAAACAGCTCAAACGGCTTGAGAAGATGCACCCTGACAGCGCTGAAGCCGGCACCATAAGGACCTATATCGATTGGCTTGTGGAATTGCCGTGGTCAAAGAGCACAAAAGACAAGCTTGACCTTAAGTCCGCCATAAAGGTCCTTGATGAAGACCACTATGACCTTGAACGGGTCAAAGAAAGAATACTTGAGTATCTTGGCGTCAGAAAGCTTAAGGCGAAGATGAAAGGCCCGATCCTCTGTTTTGTCGGACCGCCGGGAGTGGGTAAGACATCGCTCGGCAAGTCGATAGCAAGGGCAATGGGAAGAGAATTCTTCAGGATGTCCCTGGGAGGAATGAGGGACGAGGCTGAGATAAGAGGCCACAGAAGGACATATGTGGGAGCCATGCCCGGAAGGATCATCCAGGGCATTAAAACAACGGGCAGGAACAATCCAGTGTTCATGCTTGATGAAGTTGACAAGATCGGTATGGACTTCAGGGGAGACCCTGCCTCGGCATTGCTTGAGGTGCTTGACCCTGAGCAGAACTTTGCCTTCGCGGACCACTACCTTGGTGTCCCTTTTGATCTGAGCAATGTAATGTTCATAACCACCGCCAATCTTATAGAGTCTATTCCTTCTCCCCTGAGGGACAGGATGGAGATAATATACCTTTCAGGATATACGGCCGAGGAGAAGGCCGGGATAGCAAAGAATTTTCTTATCCCCAAGCAATTGGAAGAGCATGGTATCACCACCAGGGACCTGAAGATCAATGAAAGCGCTGTACTGCTGATAATTACCCATTATACGAGAGAGGCCGGCGTCAGAAACCTTGAACGTGAGATAGCGAACCTGTGCCGCAAGGTTGCCAGGAAGATCGCCGAAGGCAAGGAGAAGACCTACCATATCTCCTCGAACAATCTTTCAAAGTACCTTGGGGTACCCAAGTTCCTTCCGGAGGAAGAAATAAAGAAAGACGAGGTAGGGGTATCGACCGGGCTTGCCTGGACTGAAGCAGGAGGAGACATAATCTACATTGAGGCGACCATAATGAAAGGCAAAGGCACCCTTACGCTTACAGGACAGCTCGGTGATGTCATGAAGGAATCAGCGCATGCCGCCCTGAGCTACATCCGGTCAAGGGCCAGGTCGCTGCATATCAATAATGACCTTTTCTCCAGGAACGATATTCACATACATGTGCCTGCCGGCGCGACCCCAAAGGACGGCCCTTCAGCAGGCATAACAATGGCTACTGCTATCGCGTCCGCTTTTACAGGCAGACCTGTTAACAAGAGCTCGGCTATGACCGGCGAGGTAACACTGAGGGGGAGGGTGCTTCCGATCGGCGGACTGAAGGAAAAGGCGCTTGCGGCAAAAAGAATGGGGATACACAGGGTGATCATACCCAAGAGGAACGAGAAAGACCTTGAGGATATTCCCAAATACATCAAGAAAGACATGGAATTTGTGCCTGTAGAAACCATGGACGAAGTGCTGAAAATTGCCCTTAAAAAGGGCGTCAGAAGAGCCAGGGCAAATTAAATTATAAATAACGCGTGATATTTTCCCCCTGCCTGCTTATTGTTATTCATTCTGGCGCGGCTGTATATCCCGGTAAGTTTTTTGCGAAATGACCATAAAGCGCGCCGATAATAAAAGTCAGCCGGCCCGGCCTTTACGGCAGGTTTCAGAACCGGGTGAATTCGGTCTTATAAAGAGCTTCCGTGCCAGATGTTCCACGGCTTTGCCTGAAATTCTCAAAGGTATTGGTGATGACGCGGCTGTTATCAGGCGCCCTGCCGGGAAAACCCTGATCACAACTGATATGATGATCGAAGGGGTACATTTTGATCTTTCACTAACGGCATTTGACGAGTTGGGACATAAGATACTGGCAGTAAATGTAAGTGACATATTTGCGATGGGCGGGACGCCCAGGTACTTTGTTCTGGGCCTCGGGGCGCCGGGCAATTGCAAGCTTGCCGGAATAAACAGACTTTATTCCGGGATGATGAAAGCCGCGAAAAAGTTTAATGTGGCGGTCGTGGGCGGAGACACCTGCTTATCAAAACAGGGGCTTGTATTGAGCGGGACGCTTATCGGTGAAGCTGATAAAGTGGTAACGCGTTCAGGCGCGAGGCCCGGCGACGGTATTTTTGTGACAGGCACACCTGGCGATTCAGCCGCCGGACTTATGCTCCTGAGGAAATATGCCGGGAAGAAGAACCGTCTTCAGAGCCGCGCGCGTCAGAGGCTGATAAAAAAACACCTGATGCCCGGGCCTGAGCCGTTGAGAAGAACTGCCGGCTTGACGTCCATGATAGACGTCAGTGACGGCCTGCTTATTGACCTGAGCCATATATGTGATGAGAGCGGGGTTGGAGCAGTGGTTTACAGGGACATGATACCAATATCCGGAGAACTGGCTGCCGCGGCCAAAGACCTGGGGGCAGACCCTTTTGAACTCGCTTTGAAAGGAGGAGAGGACTATGTCCTGCTCTTTACAGCGCCTACAAACATCAGGACAGATGCTGTTAAAATAGGCGAGATCACAAAAAAAGGCAGATATCTTGTGGACAGGGGCAGAAAGACACGTTTTAAAGCAGAAGGATATGAACATTTTAAATAGAAAGGAAGTAGAGAGTAGCAAGTAGAGAGAATTAACTACAAACTAAGAATCAAGAAATTTTTACTCGCTCCTTGCTACTCTCTCCTCGCTACTTCTTTTAGAGATATGGGTTACCGGGATAAACTCAGAAGCATACTGGAAATAAAAGAGACGCCGCACAGTATAGCCATGGCATTTGCTATCGGGGTTTTCTGGGGCATGTCTCCTTTGTTGGGCATTCATACTATCGGCGCCTTTTTTATGGCATGGTTTATGGGCCTGAACAGGTTTGTCGCGGTTGTCGGGGTGTATGTAACAAACCCGTGGACAATAGTGCCGATCTATACATTTAGTACATGGGTCGGCACAAAAATGATGGGCATGAAGCAGGTTTTCCCGGATATAGACTGGGGCAGTGTCACATTTATGTCACTTATGCATGAACTGAAAGAGCTTATTTTGCCGTTTTTCGTAGGTACCTTTTTAATCGGCGCCATATCAGCGGTCCTCAGCTATTTTATTATTCGCGGTATAGTGGCCAGGTACAGGAGCAGTACCCCGGATGTGCCGGGATCTGCGCGGGAATAGTTATCCGCGGCCTTCGTACTTTTTCATGCGCCAGTATTCCGCGTTAAGTGTCTCAACCACGTAGTCTATTCTTCTGGTTCTTAAGAGCTTTTTAAACGCCTCAAAAAATACCTTTGGACGCCTGAACAGAATGGACAGCAGTATAGAGTAAAAGCTTATATTCCCGGAACTCCGCAGGTAGTTCCTTGTAAAGAAATGGTTTTGAAGGTGTCTGCGTATATCTCTTAGCTCTTCCCTGCTGAATGTAATTGCCATTAAAGGAAGTTCAGGCTGCCTGTGGGCCCATATCTCTGAAAAAGGCAGATCAGGGTCAAGCCAGTTGTTCTTTATGGCCATATCATATATGTCTGTGCCCGGATAGGGAGTCAGGAAATAAAATGCCGTGTAATCCGCCTTTATCTCTTTTGCCAGGCTGAATGTCTGCTCGATGTCTTCCTTTGTCTCTTCCGGGTTGCCGATTATAAAGGTTGCCAAAGTCCTTATATCCAGTTTTTTACAGAGCTTGAAAGAATGCTTGATCTGCTCTGTCCTGTCGCCGTGGCCCCCCTTGCCCAGCACCTTAAGGATCTTTTCCGAGCCGCTTTCAACCCCGAAGTCAAGCTGAACAAGGCCGGAGTTTTTCATCACGCGCATGAGATCCTCATCAGTCTGGTCGACCCTTGACTGGCAGGCCCATTTGATTTTAAGGCCGCGCTTTTTCAGTTCCTCGCAGTATTCCCTGACCCATTTAGGGCTGAGCGTAAAGGTGTCATCACAGAAATAAATGCCCTTCATGCCGTATGTTTTGTTCAGATGCTCCATTTCATCAACCACATTCTTTACGGAACGCCTCCTGGTTTTTCTTCCGAAGATATTGTGACTGCCGCAGTAAATACATTTAAACGGACAACCCCTGCTGGTGACCACTGTTGTCTGGTTGCTGTCGGCATGGCCCCTTATAATGCCGGGCGGTTTGAGATATGGGCCCATATCGATCAGATGGCGCGCGGGAAACGGGATGGTATCAAGGTCTTTTATAAGGTCTCTTCCGCCGTTGTCTATGATTCGTCCGTTCTCACGGTACATAATGCCTTTTACGCCTGCAAGGCTTTGTTTTTTCTCCAGCCTCTCACATGCCTCCACCGCGGTATTTTCGCCTTCTCCGACAGCTATGAAGTCAAAGCCGAACTCGTTCATTGTTTCTTCGGGCTTGACAGTGGGATGAACCCCGCCCGCGCAACAGGTGACGTCTGGCAGTTCTTTTTTAAGCTGCTTCATCAACCTGAACGCCTTCTGATACCCTACTGTAAGGAAGCTCAGCCCTATGAGGTCCGGTCTAAATTCCTTTATCTCCCTGACAATAGTATCGTGATATTCAGGATCGGCGTCATAAAGCTGGACGTCATGCCCTGCCTTTTCCAGAACAGCGGCTATATACATCAGTCCCAGCGGGGGGACAACATTGTTTCCGTCCAGGACCTGTGAATTGACAAGGGTGACTCTCATATCTCTTATAGTAACAAGTAGAGAGTAGAAAGTAGAGAGAAAAATAATTTTAAAATTAACAATGCAAAATTAACATTGTAAAATCTGAACTGCTAAATTTGCATTTTTTTATTATTACTCGCTACCCTCCGCTGTCCTCATATTTGTGAAATCTGTGGATTTGTTTTGTATTCCTTATTCACAAATATATACATTTAACTTGTTTGGATTGTGGCTTGGCGCCTTTCATTGTTATTGAATGAAAATTAATATAATCAACTTTTTTGTACAGGTAATTCTTTGTCAGCCTGGTGTCAGGGAACCCCGCGTTTTCCGCTGTCTCCCGGAACTTCCTGTCCGTCAACGCGCCGGAAAGACACGCGCTCCAGAGTTCCTTGTCCCTTTTCATGTATCCTGGCACTGGTTTATCCGAAACAATATCCGAGATGATGAACCTGCCGCCCGGTTTTAGTATCCTGAATATTTCGTCAAGGACCTTTGTCTTGTCCTCGGTCAGGTTGATAGAGCAGTTGGATATCACAAGGTCGGCGGAGTTGTCATCAACAGGCAGTTCCATGATGTTGCCCCTTCTGAACTCAACAACATTATAGCCCAGAACTTTCGCGACCTTCTCAGCGTTGACAGCCGCCTTCTCGACCATTTCATCGGTCATATCGATCCCTATGACCTTTCCTTTTTTCCCCAGTTTTTTTGCGGCTATGAAACAGTCGATCCCGCCGCCTGCCCCCAGGTCCACTATTGTCTCGCCTTTTTTGATGTCCGCAAGCGCGGCCGGGTTGCCGCACCCGTAGGAGACCTCAAGTACCTCGTCAGGGATATGTTCCAGGTCTTTGGGGTCATAACCTGTCGGGCAATAGTAATCCTTTACAGGGTCATAAGCGGCCTTCGCGAATTTTTTCCTGACTGTCTTTGTCACATGCCCTTTTATTTCGGGCCTGCATACCTCTTCATCATCCTCAACATCGACCGAGAGAACGCAGGAGCAGTGGCAGCATCCCACCTCAAACGCGTCATCGATCGACCTGATACCGGAGTCCAGATGGGCCGGGAGTTTCGCGTCCATGGCGTTAAATACCAGAGGAGCGGCATATCCACTGCTGTTTTGCGGGGATACTCCTTCTGAAGCAAGTTCCCACAGGATGTCCTCAAACAGGGCCCTGTAAGTTGAACAGTAGGGGTCCTGCGCCCTGATCGAGCCTTTTCCGGTCTCGACCTCGCTCGCGTAATAACTGTGGGACGTACAGCCGCCCCCGCAGAAATACTTCAGATAGCAGGAACCACACCCCTGTTTGTCACGGACGCTGTTTTGCCTGCCCTTCTCCATCACCTCTGAATTCAACCATATATCACTCAGGGATCTTTTCCTGATAGATCCCGCGTCAAAGTTCCTGTCGGCATTAAGAGAGGCACAGGGGTAGACATGTCCGTCTGAATTTACGCAGATCTTGGCGTAACAGTTGTTGCAGAGGTCGTTCTTTCTTCCGCGTTTTGCCCTTGCCCTGACCCGTAATGATTCAACATTATCAAAAATGATCTCCTGCTCCTTATATGTTTTTTTAAGCTGTCTCATTACGGGCGTAATTTCCCCGGCAGGCACATAAAGGTCGCTCACGTTACGGGCCCCGCGCCCCTTTGCGTGCATCCAGAGAATATTATGTTCCCTGACCCCGAGCTTTGACAGCAGCTTTGAAGTGCCCCTGACATGTTGTTTGTTGTATTTGCTCAGCGCTGTTGAGACAATGGGCGTTATACCGATTGCTATGAGTTTTTTTATCCCCTCAACCGCTTTGTCAAAACTGCCTTTACCCCTGAGCCTGTCATGGACCTTTGCGTTCGGGCCTTCCAGGCTCACCTGGATAATGAGCTTCGGACCTTTGACCTTATCCAGGGCCTTGATATTTTTGTTATCGAAGAGGGTGGCATTGGTAAGGATTATCAGTTCACGCTTTTTCTTTTTTGTGATGTATTTTATGATCTCGAAAATATCATCTTTTATGAACGGTTCTCCGCCTGTGATATAAAACCGCTTAACGCCCAGTTTAACAGCGTCATCCACCAGTTTTTTTAACTCATCAGTCGTTAATTCTCCCTTAAGTTCCCTGCCGGCGCTTACCAGGCAGTGTTTGCACCTGAGATTGCATGCCAGAGTGGTATATATCCAGAGCTCTTCCAGCTTATCGGGTTTGATGGCCCTGCTTCTGCCTGTGTATTCAGGTCTTTTGAAGGGCGTTTCAGAGGCAAACTCCAACAGTCCTGCCGCGCTTAAAAAGTCTGATACTTCCCGCCTGACCCGCCGGCTGTCAGATTTCCCGTATTTTTTGCTTACCGCGTCCTGGATGTCCGCGAGTGTGCGTTTGCCGTTACACAGCTTCAGTATCTCAGCGCCTGCGCGGTTCACGCTTATCCAGTTCGGTGACTCCGGGTCGATGAAAAGATAAACGCCTTTTTTTCTTTTTTGAACGTAAGGCGGGCTGTGCAGAAGGTCGTCAGGCCTGAAAAACCTGCGTTCGGTCTCTTTAACCTTCCACTCGTCGACCTGGTAGATCTTTATCCGCTCGTCTCTCGGAGCGCAACAGGATTTCGCCACTCTTACCTCTTGGTCCAATATTCATTAAACCTGATAAAACAGATACTTCTGTTGGATTGATTTTGCCTTATTTCTGTGATCCCGGTTTGATCTGTGATATCAAGCGCTTTAATTTATTTTACAACTTTAACCGCAGATATTGCACGGCAGTAGACCTGGCGAGTCTTTTGCCGCCTGACGGAAGTGCCCGTATCAATCTGATTATGTTATTATTTATCGGTGATATAGAATGGAAGGCAAGGTATACATAGTAGGGGCAGGACCTGGTGACATAGGGCTTTTGACCGTAAAGGGGCTTAAGTTTCTCCGGAAGGCAGAGGTCGTTGTCTATGATTTCCACCTGAATGAACAGGTCCTTAACTACATAAACCACGACGCAGAGTTCATCTATGCCGGAAAGCGCGGCGGCCGCCATACCATGGAACAGGACGAGATAAACCGGATACTGATAGAAAAGGCACAGCAGGGCAAAACGGTCTGCCGTCTAAAGGGCGGGGACCCTTTTGTGTTCGGCAGGGGCGGTGAGGAGGCAGAGGCCCTGGCAGAGGCCCATATAGAGTTTGAGGTCGTTCCCGGTGTAAGCTCTGCTGTGGCAGCGCCGGCGTACGCCGGGATCCCGCTTACTCACAGGCTTTATTCCTCCTCCCTTGCTATCGTTCCGGGTTATGAGGATGTCACGAAAAAAGAAAGTTCCATTGACTGGGCAAAACTTGCGACAGGGGTCGGAACAATTGTTTTCCTTATGACAGTGAAAAATATCGAAGATGTCTGTAAAAGGCTTGTTGAGAACGGCAGAAACCCTGACACGCCTGTTGCCGTAATAAGATGGGGCACGCGTCCTGAGCAGAAGACCATCACCGGCAACCTTGAGAACATCGCGAAAACAGTTAAAGAAGAAGATATAAGGCCGCCTGCCGTAATGGTCGTAGGAGATGTCGTGAGACTGAGAAAGAGCCTTAAATGGTATGAGAAAAAACCGCTTTTCGGCTACAGGGTGCTCGCGACAAGGGAACATGCAGAGAGCTTTGAACGGCTGGAGGACCTGGGTGCTGAAGTGATAGAGTTTCCAACTATCAGGATCGTACCCCCCGGGGACTGGACAGGGCTGGATGCCGCCATTGCCAAAATAGAATCATATAACTGGCTTGTTTTTACCAGCTCGACCGGGGTGAGATTTTTCTTCAATAGACTTCTTGGGTCAGACAGGGACATAAGGGACCTTAAGGGTGTAAAGCTTTGCACCGTCGGCGTAAAAACAGCGGAAGCAGTCAAAAAATTCGGGCTGAAAGTGGATCTGGTCCCTGAGGAGTTCAATGCGGAGGGACTCGTAGAGGCCTTCCTGGAAGAAGCTGAGAAGATGAGAGGTTCAGAAACTAAGAAGGAAGCAGAAGGCTCCGGGATCTCAACTTCTAAACTTCCTAACTTCTCAACCTCGCGATCCTTGAGTGGTCTTAAGATATTATTGCCGCGGGCCGAGGTTGCAAGGGATGTTTTCCCTGAGAAAGTAAGGGAAAACGGCGGTGAGATAGACGTTGTAACAGCGTATACAGCGGTAAAACCCGAGGTCCATGGCAAGAGATTGAAAAGGTTTTTGAAAGAGGGCAAGATTTCAATAGCCACATTCACAAGCGCGGCTACTTTTAATAATTTCATGTCCATAATGGGTGAGGACGCGTATAAGCTTTTAAAGGGAGTTTCCATTGCCGTGATAGGCCCTGTAACCGCGGAAGCCGTGAAAAAGGCCGGCTTAACGGTCAACATCATGCCAAAGCAGGCAACAATTGACGCAATGGTCAATGAGATACGCGACTGGATAAAGAAAAGGTCTGTTCACTGCGAATAAAACCCCGGCCCGGCGCTTTGCTGAAACATTCTTCACTTCAGGCTTATGACCGCTTATCTTGAACTTCTTTGCGAAAATGATAAACTTTAATAAAACAAAACGGAGGAGAAAATGAACACGGTACTTGACGCGATAGAGAAAAGAAGGTCTGTAAGGTCATACGAGTCCAAAGAGATACCAAAGGACATTTTAAATACGATCATAGAGGCGGGCAACCAGGCGCCGTCGGCAATGAACAGCCAGCCCTGGCGTTTTGTTGTTGTGGAGGACAGCGCCATGAAAAAGAAGCTTCTTCAGGCGGCACTGCCCAACGCAAAGAAGATACTCGAACAGGTAAAAGACACAGACCCTGAAAGATATGAGCTTATTATGAAGCGCTACGATGAAATGGAAGACCCGGTCTACTATTCAGCCCCGGCGATCATCTTTGTCATAGGTTCGGGCAGGTATGCCGATCATTCGTGTCCCCTGGCCTGTGAAAATATCATGCTTGCGGCGCATTCCCTGGGCCTTGGGACCTGCTGGGTCGGCTTTGGCTCAATGGTCACTGAAGACGCGGGAGTTAAAGGATCGCTTGCGTTAAAAGATGATGAAAAGATCTTCGGCCCGATCGTTATTGGATATCCGGAAGTTTATCCTGACCCCCCCGCAAAAAAGCCGCCTGAAGTAAAGCGGGTGTAGAAGGGGAATTCGATGCCTGATAAGGCGCGCAGAGCTCGGGACCTGTATGCCGGTTTTTTAATTGAATATATGTGAATGATTTGCAGTGATGTTGACCTGGGCGTGATGTATCAGGATATTTTTTTTATCACTTCGAGAAAATTTTCGATATTTTCCAGCCTGTTTTGCAGTACATCATGCATAATATCATAATTCAGCTTTTCATAATCATGCGCGATGATATTGCGGAATCCTGTCATCCTGACCATTTGATCTGTCAAATCCACAGGGACTATGCCCGCTTCGTGGAGGATATGGAAGGACTCGCTCATGGTTGAAGGCTTTCTCAGGTTCTTAAAAACTATGACCGCTTCTGCCAGATCAATAGTTGACTGTATCGCAAGGTAAAGATATCTTTCGACCGCACCCCTTCTGTCTATATTATCAATTATCTCTTTTTGAGAATATGTCTTATATTTCTCAAGGATTGCTAGATATTTGTGGACAGAGCTGATTTTATTTTCGATTACAGTGAGATTGGTCATAAGTATTTATCCGGCTTTTGTCAGTTTGTATCTCGCCAGAAGATCGTGGAAATCGAAGTACTCGTTCAGGATTCTCGGTTCAATTAAAACCTTAAACGGTTCCTCGCTGTGGAGAAGTCTGCCCTCTTTGATAATGTTGTATTTTAGCTCGGGGGATCCGATAAGATTAAGAATGATAATATCTATTTTATCTGTTTTCAATGCCCGGCTTATTTTGTCGCCAAGTATGAACTTCAGGTCATACAGTTTATGTGTATTTTTTTCGTCCACATAAAAGGCAAAATCGAAATCGCTCAGATCTCCGGTACGCCCTGTTGCCTGTGAACCGAAAAGATAAGCCAGTTTTATCTCAGGATGGACTTTTATAACATTCCTCACCACTTCAATTATGTCATTTTCTTTCATAAACAAAACTTATCATTTATGGCATGAAAAAAGCAATAAGTTCTAAAATAAGGCGGGCTTATGGGGTTTACTTAATGTAGGCCTCAGTCACGTATCTGCGCATCATCCTGTGGCTGTTGAAGTAATAGGCGTTCTTGCCGATGGCATTCTGCATCATCCTTATCCAGGTCTTACGGTCATTGTAATACAGGGGAATGACCGAATTCTCGAGCTTATGGTAGAGGTCATCCGCGTCTATTTGATTTATGTTATTATCCGGCCCTATGTCAGACGGCGCGGGGCCTATTGCCCAGCCGGTGAATCCTTCTATATGCCCCTCTATCCACCAGCCGTCCAGCACACTGAAGTTGACCACGCCGTTATGCGCGGCCTTCATGCCGCTTGTGCCGGATGCCTCAAGAGGCCTCAGCGGCGTGTTCAGCCATACATCCACACCGGAGATAAGCTTGAGAGCGGTCTTCATATTGTAACCCGGGATGAACGCGACCTTTATCTTTCCCTTAAGGTGTTCCCGGTATGCGAATATCTTTTCGATTATCTTCTTGCCCTCGATATCTTTTGGGTGGGCCTTTCCTGAATATATGATCTGGATCCTGCCGTCTCCTATCTTCGCGAGCCTCTCAATATCAGAGAATAACAGGTCAGCCCTTTTGTACGCGGTCATTCTTCTGGCATATCCAATGGTGAGGGTCTCATAATCCATACCGGCATTGGTGCTGGAGTTTATATTATCGATCAGCTTTTTCTTTGCCTCCATATGAGCGGCCCACAATTCCTCGTCCGGGATCACGCCTATCCTTACGAATATCTCGGGTTCATTGGCCCAGCCGGGAAGATACTTGTCGAAGATCTTTTTGAAATTTTCCGAAGTCCATGTGTAAGAATGCACGCCGTTCGTTATGGCGTTTATCTTGTAGCCCGGAAACATATGCCTGGATACCTCCATGTGCTTTTTTGCCACACCGTTCACATAATTGCTCAGGTTAAAACCCAGAAGCGTCATATTGATATGATCCTCTCCCGCGAGTTTACGCAGGACCTTTTCCGGAAAGAAGCTGCCTGTAACACTGTTGTAAAGATCATACGAGAATTTGTCGTGTCCTGCCTCAACAGGTGTATGAGTTGTGAACACGCACAGTTCCCTGACAGTCTCGAGATCCCACACATACATCTCGTCCCAGACCTCTTCAATGTCCTTTTTATGTTCCTGCAGTAACTCCAGGGTTAAAAAAGCGGCATGGCCTTCGTTCATGTGGTATTTTTTTATCTCAAAACCCAGCTTGTTCAGCATCCTTACACCGCCGGCGCCCAGAATAAATTCCTGCTTTAACCTGTAACGCTCATCCCCTCCGTACAGGTGGTCTGTCAAACCCCTGTCCTCAGGGCTGTTTTCAGGCAGGTCAGTATCCAGGAAGATCACCGGGACGTTCCAGTCTCGAAGGCTTTCAACAAAATATATCCACGCCTGCAGAACAACGGGCCTGCCTTCGATCTCAATAGTTAGTTTTTCAGGCGCGGCAACCATGAGCGCTGAAGGGTCCCATATAGCGGGCAGTT
Organism: bacterium BMS3Bbin08; assembly: GCA_002897775.1. Classification (GTDB taxonomy): domain Bacteria; phylum Nitrospirota; class Thermodesulfovibrionia; order UBA6902; family BMS3Bbin08; genus BMS3Bbin08. Next base: position 32,354 of record BDTR01000046.1, read on the forward strand.
CTTTTTGAACGCCGTTTTCATCCAGGGACTGCTTAAAATATCCTTTGCGGCTTATAAGCGTAACAGCGACAAAGGGCAGGTTAAGGTCAGCAGCGGACTTTACCGTATCGCCGGCAAGCACTCCAAGGCCGCCGCTGTAAGTGGGTATATTATCGTTGAGGCCTATTTCCATGGAGAAATAAGCGATCTTCGGTTCGTTAATGTGCTGTTCGAATGTTAACATAATTATATTTGGGAAACCTGTGGACCAGTAGTGAGCTATTATACAGAAATTGCGCTTTTAAAATAAACTCTGTCGGGATATTGGCGGCAACAACCATCTGATAACGGCTTTTCAGGAGCAATTATGCTAAAATTATATTTTGGATTTCACAGATATGACACACTTGATTTCACAGATAGAGACTAAAAACAAAAGTAGTTACCGCGTCCATTAATAACCGGAGGTATCTTTATGAATATCAGATCGTATGTATTAAAAAAGGCCAGAGAGGCCAAAGAAGGCTCAAGGGCGATAGCAAAGGTTTCCTCAGGGCAGAAGAACAATGCCCTGAAAAGCATGGCAGAGGCCCTGCTTAAGAAAAGCAGGGAGCTTGAATCAGCCAATAAAAAGGACATTTCAGCCGCGAGAAAAAAAGGTCTGTCAAAGGCCATGATCGACAGGCTGACATTGACCAAAAAAAGAATAAATGAGATGGCTCAGGGACTTGTTGAGATCGCGAACCTTCCGGACCCTGTGGGAGAGATCACAAAGATGCGGACAAGGCCTAACGGAATGATGGTAGGAAGGATGAGGGTGCCTTTGGGGGTCATAGGGATAATTTATGAATCAAGGCCGAACGTGACCGCTGACGCGACCGCGCTGTGCCTGAAAGCAGGCAATGCCGTGGTCCTCAGGGGCGGTTCAGAGGCTGTGCATTCAAATATGGCCATAGTTAAGATATTAAGGGGTGTCGCGAAGTCCCGGGGCATTCACGAGGGAGTAATAACATTCATAGACAATACTGACAGGCAGGCTATTATGGAGATGCTGAAACTTGAGGGCCTGATCGATGTTGTTATCCCCAGGGGCGGGGAAGGGCTTATAAGGGCTGTGACCGAGAACTCCCGCATACCTGTGCTGAAACATTACAAAGGAGTGTGTCACGTTTTCGTGGACCGTGACGCGGAGATTCAAATGGCTGAGGATATATGCTTTAACGCGAAGGTCCAGCGTCCGGGCACGTGTAATGCCATGGAGACCATGCTGGTGGACGAGAAGATCGCGAAGAAGTTTCTTCCGCGCATGATAAAAAGGTTTAAAAAAGCAAAGGTCAAGCTCAAGGGCTGTCCGCGGACAAGGCGCGTTGATAAGACTCTGTCCAGCGCTCAGGATCAGGACTTTTACACTGAATATGTGGATAAGATCCTTAACATAAGGATAGTAAAAGATATTGATGCTGCCATAAACCATATTGCCAAATACAGCTCCGCGCACACGGACACAATAGTTACGGCTAATTACAGCAAGGCAATGCGGTTCCTCAGGGAAGTGGACTCTTCCTCTGTGTTGGTCAATGCTTCGACCAGGTTCAGCGACGGCTTTCAGTTCGGCCTTGGCGCGGAGATGGGCATATCAACTGACAAGCTGCACGCGCGCGGCCCTATGGGGCTTGAGGAACTGACGTGCCAGAAGTTCGTTGTATTCGGGAACGGACAACTGAGAACATAGAAACAGCAACATTTTTGATTGCAAATCTTAGATTTTAGATTGGGGTGATGATGTGAAACTTTATCTTGTTCAGCATGCTGAGGCAAAGACAGAGCAGGAAGACCCGTCCCGCGGCCTTTCAGAAAAGGGTGTGCACGACATTGAAAAGACAGCACACCGCGCTGAAGGTCTTTTGCTGAAGCCGAGCACGATATTTCATAGCGGGAAAAAAAGGGCCATTCAGACCGCCCAGATCCTTGCCGCGCGTCTGAGGCCTTCCCATGGAGTGGTTAAAACCGGCGCGTTAGCGCCAATGGACGATCCCGGCATGTGGGCAGATCGGTTGTCATCGGTTGAAGAAGACATAATGCTTGTAGGGCATCTGCCCCACCTTGCGAAACTTGCCGGCCTGCTTATATGCGGTGACCAGGAAAACAGGGCCATAAGCTTTACAATGGCTGGTATTGCTTGCTTCACAAGAAATAAAGACGGGTCGTGGTCTGTGGAGTGGGTTTTGACGCCGGAAACAGTATAAAAAATGTTTAAACCGTTCAAACCGCTTAAACCGTTTAAACAGTTTGAACTTCTTGAACGGCCGGAGTTGTTATGAAGATCGGTATTCTGGGCGGCACATTCAACCCCATACATTTCGGGCACCTGAGGGCAGCGGAAGAAGTGCGTGAAATGTTCGCCTTGGACAAGGTCCTTTTTATACCTTCCGGCAGGCCCCCGTTCAGAAAGCCGCTTCTGGCTGACGCCGGCCACCGCTACAAAATGACAAGGCTCGCGATAAAAGGAGATCCGGTTCTTGATATATCGCATATCGAGATAAAGGCCGGAGGGACTTCCTATTCGGTCGATACACTGGAAAGGCTGAGTTCCAGATACGGGAACGCAAAACTTTTTTTTATCATTGGTATTGACGTCTTCCTTGACCTTGCCAAATGGAAACAACCTGACAGGCTTATGGAGCTCGCGAGTTTAGTGATCATTGCAAGACCGGGTTATTGCTTTACCGACCTGTCCGGCTCCCCGTATTTCACAACTGCGCATAAAAAGCTCTTAAAACGGTTTGCTGAAGGCGCAGGCAGGAGATCATCACTCACCCTAACGACAGGCAGGAAGATTTTTTTGTGTAAAATTACCGCGTTGGGAATATCAGCTTCTGGTATAAGAAGCCGCGTGAAAGCAGGGAAAAACATAAAATACCTCTTGCCTGATTCTGTTGAATCCTATATAATTTCTCATAAGTTGTATAAAAAGAAGTAGTAAGTAGAGAGTAGCAAGTAGAGAGATTTTTTGTTCTCGCTGCTCGTTCCTCGTTGCTCGCTACTTTTTTTCAGGAGGGAGGGGAGTCCTTTAGTAGACAGCAAAAAAAAGGCTATAAAGGCTGCAAAAACAGCCAATAGCAAAAAAGCCAAAGACATACTTGTCCTCGAGTTAAAGGACATCTCGTCTATTGCAGATTATTTTGTGATCTGTTCCGGAGAAAGCTCAACGCAGGTGAAGGCAATAGCGGAAGCAATAGACGAAAAATTCTCAAAAGACAAAATGCAGCCCTTGGGAAGGGAAGGGGTGAATTTTGCGCGCTGGATACTAATGGATTACGGAGATGTGGTGGTCCACATCTTTGATAAAGAAAGCAGGGATTACTACGAACTTGAAAAACTGTGGCTGGACGCTCCGCGCGTTTCCATTGAAAAGCAGCTGAAGCCCGCTATAAAAAGACAAAAGGCATCCAAATGACAAAATTTACAGGTTTGCTGGTTTTGATATTTGTCGCGGGGCTTGCTTACCTTGCGTTGATGAACCAGGGCGTTGTTACTTTAAAGCTCAGCGCGACGCATGTTCTTGAGCTTCCCACGATCGCCCTTATACTTTTTTCGATCGTCATAGGAGCGCTCTCAATGCTTTTTGTCGGCGCTGTGCGCGACGCAAGGCGGTACTATGAGACCTGGCAGAGCCATCGCCAGCAGAAAAAATACCAGAGGATACAGGAATCATATTCAAAGGGCCTTGATGCCTTTTTCGCGACCCGGTATGACGAGGCCACAGAACTTTTCAACCGTATTCTCGAAGAAGAGCCGAATAACGTTAATGCCCTGCTCAGGCGCGGCGATATAGCCTTTAATAGAGGCGATATGGTAAGGGCAAAAGAGTTCTACCTCAAGGCAAAAGATGTCCGCCCCCAGAGCATAGAAGCGCTTTTTTCGCTTGAGAAAGTTTTTACTGCCGAGCGGAAGTGGCAGGAAGCTTTAAGGTGCCTTGATAACATCCTTGAGATCGACGGGGAAAATCCCAGGGCGCTTTACGGCAAAAGGAAGATATATGAAACAAATAAGAACTGGGAGGACCTGCTTGATATCCAGTACAAGATACTGAAAAGTGATATATCAGCGGAAAAAAAACAGGATGAGAACAGGAAGCTTATGGGATACAAGTACGAAGTAGGGCGTGACCACCTTGAAAAAGGTGATACTGAAAAAGCAAAAAAGGTCTTAAAGGCCGTTGTAAAACTGGATAAGGATTTTATATCAGCATACCTTGCCCTTGCCGAGACATACATAAGCGAAGGGGATGTCAAGGAAGCCGAAGCGATCCTTGAGGAGGGGTTTGAAGAGACCTCTTCCCTGGTTTTTTTAGTGAGACTTGAAGACTTTTTTATCACGGTCGGCGAGCCGGGCAGGATAATCGCCCTTTATCAAAAGGCGATCCAGGCAAATCCCAATGACCAGAAACTGCAGTTCTTCCTTGCCAAGCTCTATTACAGGCTGGAAATGATAGACTACGCGTACGAGACCATCACAGGGATCGACACAGCGACCATGGACTATCCTGATCTGCATACGCTCCTCGGAGGCATTTACGAGCGCCGCGCTCAGCATGAAAACGCGGCTGAAGAATACAAAAAAGCACTGCAGTTTGAAACGCCCCTGCTTATACCCTATTGCTGCTCTAACTGCAGTTATATCTCAAAGGAATGGGTCGGACGGTGTCCGCAATGCGAGCACTGGAACACCCTGACACTTGACCTGAGTGGAACCTGTAAGCTTTAAAAAAGAAAAACTTGTCCTTGACACAAGCCTGTTCGTAAACCCCGAAGTGCGTCGTGATTTCGGCAGGAACCCTACCGAGGCGATAGAGGGTTTCCTGTTCCTTGCCGCCCAGATCCCGACATTCGAGTTTTATATGCCGTCGTCAACCTTCAGGGAACTGCTTAACTTCGTGGACATCAATAAGGTTCCCGGCGACCTGCTGACAATGCTCCATCAGAAACCGCCGAGCAGGCACGAACTGACCTTTCCGGCGGTCCTGCTGTATGAGCTTATCGACGATATGAGGGACAGGGTCAACAAGGGGCTCAGGATAGCGGAAAAGGCAGTGCGTAACGTGGCCAAAGCAGATGAAAAAGAAATAATCCAGGGCCTCAGGAGAAACTACAGGGACGCGCTGAGAGAGGGGATAATTGACAGCGGCGAAGACGTTGACCTTATACTCCTGGCAAAAGAGCTTGACGCGTTACTGGTCACTGTTGATAACGGGATCATTAACTGGGCTGAAAAGTTCGGCATAAGATGGCTCCTGCCCACCAAATTCAAGGACTATCTTCTGAGTTCCATTAAACGCTGTAAAGAGCAGACCATTGAGTCTCAGGGTTGAATGAGAAACCCCGGGCTTGCCGGTTCGTCAGAGGGGTAAGCTCTTACTTTGATGATTCTGGCACGGGCGTTTCTTCTGGTTCTAAAGGCTTTATATCGCTGTCCGGGTTTTCTGCTTCTATTTGAGTAACGCGTATATAATCGATCGAGATCGCCTGTTTGCCGTCCATGACAAAACCCACGCCACTGCCAGGAGGAGACAGGCCGGGCACTGAGTCAATATGTTCGTCGTTCACGTAAAAATGGGTATTATCACCATACTTCAAAACCGTTAATTTGTTTTTTTGTTCGCCGGTCTCTTTATATTTTTTCCAGGCCACAATGTCTGAAGTCACGCCTTTTTCGCGTTTTATTATAGAGTAATTTCCATTGTCGGAAATATAGAACCTGTACTGGTTGTTAATATCAGAAGAACCCCAGATAAGTCCAAAGCCTAAATTGTCCCTGGCCGGGGTTTTCTCAATTGAGGCTTCAATGATAAAGTCAATGTTATCCGGCAATGAAAACAGAAAATTGGTCACTGCTCTTATTGAGCCTTCAGCGGTCTGACTGATAATGTATTTACCGTTCTCTATATATGTGCTGAAGAAGGGGTTTTTTTCTGTCATCCACTTGTTCTTGTTGTCCTGAAAATGGTCTTCGAACAGGACCTCTTGCTTAAAGGGCGGAAGCGGCCTTACTTCCTTGACTTCTATGACTTCTTCCACTGTGATTTCCTTTTCCGCTTCTACAGGTTCATCCGCTTTAGCGGGCTCCTCGGCTTCAGCCGGCGCTTCAGTTTCAACAGTCGCCTTGTCTTCAGCAGGCAACTCGACGGGATAAAACATGATCATCAAAGGGATCAACAAGATAAAAAAAGCACGCCATAATTTTAAAATATTTGAGATCATTTTCTCTCCTGTTAGTTACTCTACTGCTTCAGGTGTGTCTCCGGAGGACTCTGGTCCAACATTTGCCGGGGTTGTTTCTTCAGTGCTTTGTTCAAGCGCCTTGTCCTTCTGGCGTTTCAGTCTTTTAGCTTCCTGTTTTTTCTTTCGAGCAAGTTCTTTTTGCCGCTTTTTTTGATTGTACATGCCGGAACGCTTTGCCAAAATTACTCTCCTCCTTATTGATCAGTTTTTTTACTAGTTATTATAAGGTATTTTCAGGATAATAACAGATGGTCCTGCTTTATTTCTATGCAGGATCTTATATTCTGAGGCAATGCGGCTCTGCGGCTACGGAGAGCCTGCTTTATGGATTGGCTGTGCTTAAGGTATAGTAAAGGGAATGAAATTCGAAGAACTGCATATCCACGAAAAAGTCCTTGAGGGGATCAGGGCCGCGGGGTTTAGTAAATGCACCCCTGTCCAGGCCCTGACCTTGCCCGCGGCGCTGAGCGGAAAGGATATCGCGGCCCAGGCCCAGACAGGCACCGGCAAGACCGCTGCTTTTCTGATCGCGGTATTCTCGCGTATGCTGGAGATGCCTCCGCCAGGACGGGGTACCTCACCCCGCGCGCTTATTATCGCGCCGACGCGGGAACTTGTGGTCCAGATCGAGAACGAGGCAAAACTGCTGGGCGGCCCTGCCGGCTTCAGGATCGTACCTGTGTACGGCGGCATAGACTATCACAGGCAGCGCGAGGAAGTCGCAAAGGGCGCCGACATGCTCATAGGCACGCCGGGCAGGCTTATCGATTATCTCAAGCAGAAGGTCTATAGCCTCAGGAGGACCCAGTTCCTTGTTATCGACGAGGCTGACCGCCTGTTTGACATGGGTTTTATCAGCGACCTGCGGTTTTTACTCAGGAGGCTGTCTCCTTACGACAAACGCCAGTCCATGCTTTATTCAGCTACCCTTTCCAACCGCGTGCTTGAACTATGCTATGAACACATGAACTTGCCGGAACAGTTTTCAGTTACGCCCGAGCAGGTAACAGTGGAACTTGTAGAACAGGAGATCTATCATGTAGGCAAGTCTGAAAAGAACGGTCTTCTTCTCGGGGTCCTTAGACGAGAGCCTGAGGGCCGCTATCTGATCTTCTGCAACACCAGGGCTGCGGTAGACCGGCTTGACCGCCTGCTGAACGCCAATGGTCTGGCAACCGCCGCCATTAGCGGAGAACTTGACCAGAAAAAGCGGATGAAGGTGCTCTCCCGGTTCAAGGAAGGCAAATTGCCGATCCTTGTGGCCACGGACGTAGCAAGCCGGGGGCTTCATATCGACGGGGTAACGCATGTGATCAATTACGACCTTCCGCAGGACAGGGAGGACTATGTGCACCGGATCGGCAGGACAGCCCGGGCCGGCGCCGCCGGCAGGGCGATAACGCTTGCCTGCGAAGAGTATGTCCACTCCCTCTTAGACGTTGAGGACTTCATCAAGCAGAAGATACCTGTCATGCCGATCACAGATGAAATGATCGTTAAGGGTTATCGCAGGGTATCGCGGTATGCCGCGAAAAAAGGCGCTGCCCCGCGAAAGGCAAAACCGAGTGGCAGGCCTGACAGACAGCGCCGTTCAGTACAATCGTCTCAGAAAGAAAGGCCCATGCAAAGGGGAAGCGCCGGAGCTGAAAAGGCCGGTATTAGCCACACGAAAAGAAAAAGACCTTTTAAAAAGCAGGCCGGACGCAGAGATTTAAAGCGTTAATTTCTTCCTGCCTCGATCTCTTCAATTTGCTGATATGTCCTGCGTTGAAAGAATTACGGGATAGATAATAAACTAAAAGTAGCAAACAGCCCCTTTTATATCTTTTTTGGGGATAATTATTCTTTTTCTTCTTGCTGTTGGATTTATTTCTCTTACGTTATCAATAAATTCTACAATTTCTTTGCATTTTTCCTGGAACATCTGTGCATATATAAAACGGATCAGCTTGTCATTAGCAATGCCGATATTCTCTGCGCCATTTTCCCACCGTGATACTGTGACTTTAGTCACACCAAGCATATCCGCCAGTTCTTTTGCTTTTAAATACATTTTTTTTCTGAGAAATTTTATTTCTTTAGGCATTAACATGGACTCTTTCTTTACTAAAGCTTTTGCGATTAATTCATGTAGTCCGTAAATGTTGGGAATGTCAGCAATGGTTTCTCCACAATCGCATTTATATACATCGGTGTGTAAAAAAACGTTGTCCAATCCTGACTCCGTATAATGATATGGGTCTTTTTTTGCCGCCATTTTTTTATTGCAGAAAGGACATTTCATAGTTTATTACCTCTGAAAAACAGTTATTACTGTTATTGACTTTGCTTTTGAATCAATAGCAACTGTAACGACCACATTGTCTAAATCAATGCTGTTGCCAATAATATTGTATTTCCAAAGATTTGTTTTAATATCCAGATCGGGGTTATCTACAACTGCACCATTTCTAAAGACACATAAAACATCTTGCATTGTAATGTCGCGTTCTTTCATGCTCGTTTTGGCATGTTTCGTATTCCTGACTCTGCCAGTTCGTGAGAAATCTTTAATTAAACGCGTGGCTTCAGATTTGGTATAATGTCTCGATGCCATAATGTTAACATTATGTTAACTTCTTGTCAAGCTACAGTTTACAAAATCAAGACATATAATAATGAAAATATTACGTTAAATCAGCAAGTTAAGTCAAGAAAAAGTTGTTTTTTTTAGATAGGCGTTTTGTTGTTTACCCCACCTTACCTGAGTAGCATTTTGGGGCTATCTCTTTCCGTTTCCTTAGAGTCAGGTTTTTCTGCCATATATTATTAAAATAGACGCGATTAATTTAATTACATACTTCATTAATGCATTGCTTTATAGTTATTCCTTTCTTCAATTTACCTGAATAATACATTTCCCGACAGTTTGATGCACAACTACTATTATCACTTAAATTATTTTTATCAGTAGGCTTGTTTCGTAATTTTGCCAATAGCTTGTTTTTCCTTTTCCTTAATTCACCACATACCTTACCGATTAGTCCATTTTCTATTTCGCATCGTTTGATTTGTATTGTGATAGCAATTACCTCATCAAGTTCTTTCTTTGTCCAACCTTGTATTAATCGTCCGCTTACAAATGGCATGATGTCAATTATCTCCATTGTTTTAGTCCTGGGGTCGGAATAAATCAGATTGATTGTGCCGACTATTTGTCCAATTGTTACGCCACCAAATAGCACCCCCTCCTCCCTATAGTTCTCTATTTGTGCATCCGCAATTTTCATTGACTCATTCCAATTTTCAACAGGAATGAGCAAGCGGAAATAGAGGCATGGGGTCAGCCCTTGACATTTTACATTGAATGTCAAAATACAAGCCCTAACCCTCGCCGGGTTTTTCGTAGGGTTCAGTGGTGCCGAAGGCGGGATTCGAACCCGCACAGGATTGCTCCCACTAGACCCTGAACCTAGCGTGTCTGCCAGTTTCACCACTTCGGCATATTATGATAATTTCAAGTCAAATAAAAAAATACTATGTTTATTAACGTGCCTGCCGGTAGGTTCACCCCTGGCATGTACCGCCCTGCACCATTCTGTCCAGGGCAGGGTATAGTTCATGCACTTCGGCTAATACTACGGTTATTCGTAAAAAACAGCTAATATAAAACCTATGAGCTATGAACTATGTATTTACCCCAGCCTGTCCCGTGGTCCAAGTCCAATTGGACTTTACGGGATAGTTTTAGGTTCGCCCTTTTAAGAAGAACCTTACGGGGAGCTATGAGCTTCTATTCTACTTTGGGCGTTCTGAACGGATCGTTGCCCTCTATTTTCATTAACTCAAGGGTTTTCCCATTAAAGGTCAAAGTCCCGATTCCCCTGCCTTTTAATGACTCACCGCCCACAACCCAGGTCCCGCGCCATATAAGTTTGACAGTAACGTCAGAATCAGCATTTATCTTTACCATCCTCGGATTAAAGGTCAGTTCCGCTGTTTCAAAAGTGAACCCATCCAGAATGTCTTTGGAAAGGGCCGGCGCCAGCCTTTTTTCGATAACAATCCCGTCTTTTTTCTCATAGGCATGTTTGATGCTCTCCAGAACACCCAGGACATTCTGTGTCATTAAGGAGTCTGCAGATGGTTTAACTTTTTCTTTGGCGCAGCCAAGCACCAGAAAGATCAACATAAACAGGACTGCAATGGTTTTTTTCATGTCTCCCCGCCTTATAAATAAGTATTTCTGAGTGAAGCTCCCCGCCTACAAGGCGGGGCATCTAACGACTCCCTAAAATAATTCAAGTTGATTCGGATGCTTCTCTTCCTTCCAATGATATTCAATATATTTTTTTATCACTTCTGCTGTTACCTTATCTCCAACCGTACGCACAAAATATCCATCTTCCCAAAACTGCCCTCCCCATAATTGCTTCTTCACTTCCGGATATTCCTTAAATATTACACCCCCACTTATA
>BDTR01000047.1 GCA_002897775.1 bacterium BMS3Bbin08
CAGGAAATGAAACCCTTGACCCAATGCAATAAGGATAATTTCGGGGCTCAATACCTTCACTTGCGTTGTGGCTGACATTCTGCCCTCCCCATGGCTTCGTATAATTCGTTGCCTCCTCATACGCATGGTTTAGTTCCGTGCCGGTGGTTAGCCGCTACACGTGCTGGATTTTCCAGCTTGCTTATATTAGCTTTGCTTGGCGCACTCATATTATTCCTTTCAAGCACGTATTTTAAAACCCAGCTATGGAAGGCTATGGAAGTCCGACTTCCATAGTTATACATAATTCCTGCGCTCAGTCGATCAGCACTTCCTTCAGTGCTTCAAACTCAGCTATTTTAGCACTCTCCTGCAAATACTCTTCAGTATGATTTTTGTACTGTTTCTCTCCCCCAAACATCTCGAGGATAAAATCTCTCTGAGTAACAGACGGAAAGTTCTTTTTGCCGATATAATCCGGAAAACTGCTCCACCTGTACTCCTCCAAAAACTTCATCCCCTTCCGCCAATCTATGGAAGTCCGACTTCCATAGTTCAGGCCCAGAGGGTTTAAGTGGATATAGGTTGGCAGGTATTGCAAATGCTCCTGTTTATCCAGCATGACTGCTTTAAATTTCCCTTGGAATAAAACCCCGGATCTCTCATACTTTTTGTTGAAATAGTTGGTATACCCGGTTCCAAGTTTTCTCATAAATTTTGTAATGCCGCCGTCTGATTTTTGCTTTACCAGTAAGTGGAAATGATTTGGCATAAGAGCGAAAGCCATTATTTCTACAAGGTTTTTCCGCGGCTTACTGTCTTTTGGGGCAAGCCTTGAACTGACGGTCATGGTCTTGGGATCAAAGTAATAATTCACGTTCAGGGCAGGCTCTTCATCATTAAATTCAAACAGATTATGGATAAACCTGAAATAGTCCTGATCATCCAGGAAGACATCTCTTTTATCCACTCCCCGATTAAAGATATGGTATATGTAATCTTCAATAAAATGCGGCCTCTGCATCAATCAACACCCCAAAATTATGGAAGTCGGACTTCTATAATTTTTCGTTAATAGTACTCCTAAGCCTTTGTTTTGTCAAGGAAAATCAAAGTCAGTGAATCGTGAACTCAAGATATCCCCCAGGATATCGAAGTATGTGGCAGTGAATAATGATACGGTAACTACCCGCAAAAAAGCATAATTCTCCAAAATCCAATCTATGGCATAACTATGGAAGTCGGACTTCCATAGTTATGCCTGGTCGTGTAAAAGACAAAAACCATAATAAACCTTGTCACAGAGTAACCCCCTTGTATATTCTGAAAACCGTAATATAATTGAGTTAATACCCTTAGGAGGTGAATTATGAGCGATCTGAAGCAAAGGATCTATGATGCTGCAAAAGAGATGCAATTAATTAATGTCGCTACTATCACTGAGGATGGAAAGCCATGGGTGCGTTATGTCATGGGCAAGACTGACAATGATCTTGTTATGAGGTTCTGTACCCATATGAGTTCCAGAAAGGTTCCGCAGATCAGGAAAAACCCGAATGTGCACATTTCCCTTGGGGTGTCCAGCCTTGAGACCGCCAGGAACTGGGTACAGGTGCAGGGAACTGCCGAGGTTTCAACAGACAAGGCAGAGCGCGATGCATTCTGGTTCGACGAGCTGAATAATTATTTTTCCGGACCTGATGACCCGGATTATTGCGTGGTAATCATCAGGCCTTCAAGAATTGAACTTGGCACTATGGGGAATACGACCCCTGAGGTCTGGGAGCGAAAATGAGCGATATATTAAAAAGAGAATATGAAAAGTCAGTTGAAAAAGCAGACTATCTAAAAAAAGAACTAAATGATCTGGAAAACACTTTGCCCCATGATAAATATAACATCACCATAACCCGCGACAGGCTTGCATACTGGGAAGGCAGGTCTGAAGGCCTGAAGTTCGCGCTTGACCACGTCAGCAAATAGATCAGCAGTAAAAAAAAGTCAGTTCAGCTGATAGATAACATATGAAAGGTAAGTGGCAAAGCAGGTCCACGCAAAATACGGGAGCAGAAGCAGGCATGCTAAAAAAGAATAGCGCCCCACAAGGGCCATCAACAGCCCGACTGTGAACAGTATCAATCCCGCGTCTATAACCGCAAGGCCTAACAGATTAGCTCCGAAAAAGATCAGACCCCACGCTGCATTGAAAATACCGTTTGCAACATAAAGCCCGATTATCGGCCCGAACAGTTCATCGTCCCTGGCCTTATTAACAAAAATGATCATGGATAAAGCTGTAAGAATATATATGACGGTCCAGACGGTTCCTATAAAATTGCCCGGAGGAGTAAAAGAGGGCTTGATCAGCGAAGGATACCATGTATATAAGCCCATTTTAGTAAAAAGACCGCCTGATATAGCAACTGCGGCGTAAAAAACAGGCGCTGCAATATAGTGACCGTATTTACTAAAAAAATCTTTCATTTTCCTTAAGTTCAGAAGATCTTAGAGGTTGAGACCACTTCATTAATTCCGCAAAACAACGGCTGGGGCAGATCCGTCAATTTAAACCATTCCCATCTTTCACATTTATGCGGCTCTTTATTGATAAGCTCACCGCCCGCAGGGTCAGCAGTAAAATAAAGCGTTATGTAATGAAGGTCTGCTTCAGGGAACATATCATTTGTAAATATCAGCTTTTGAATGTTCTTTATGGACAGGCCTGTTTCTTCGGATACTTCCCTCAAGCAGCACTGCTTAAGAGATTCCCATTTCTCAAGATTACCGCCGGGCAGGCTCCACTCGCCGTTTCCATGTGTTTTGGATATCCTTTTCCCAAGCAGGATCTTATTATCCTTTCGAACAAATACGCCAACGCCTAATTTCAGTTTCAACTCCTCTCCTTATTCTGTATAATCTTAATCTTCATTTTAATGGAAAAACCAATGATCCGGCAAGAACACGGTTATCAGGGAACAATTGACAGTGCCAGTCAAGTTGCATTAAGGTATGTGTTATCATGATGAAGGCAATAAAGCAGTTCTTTGAAAGTAACTTCAAACCCTCTGCCAACAGTTCAGAACAAGTGTCTGAACATTGCCTGCAGCTTGCCACTGCCTCGCTTCTTATTGAGATGATGCGCGCTGATACAAAGGTCAGCGAGCATGAACTAAAAGCAATAACCGGCAGTATCCGCTCAAAGTTCCGTCTTTCTCAGGAGGAAACAGATACCCTGCTCACGCTTGCTGAACAAGAAGTCAAAAGGGCAACAGACTATTATGAGTTCACTTCTTTAATTAACAGGGGATTCACCTATGAGCAGAAAGTAAAAGTTGTGGAGCATTTGTGGGAAGTTGCTTTTGCAGATGATACCCTGGATAAATACGAAGAGCATATGGTACGCAGAATTGCTGATCTGATCTATGTCTCTCACAAAGATTTTATCGAGGCCAAACTCAGGGCAAGAAGCAAAAAGTAGGGGTGATGGCCCCTAACATCTTTATTTATAGAGGAAAATCATACTCTGTGACCTGTAATCAGTGATCTGCGATCAGTAATCTGTCGCACCAAAAGGGCTATTTTTTCGCTTGACAGGCAGAAAAATATATGTTAAACTGCTTTACAGTTTCGGTTTTACATGTATTAAGTATTTCGACTTTTATCTGTGTTATTACGTATATATATTATAGAAAGGCTTCTGTGATTAAATCCTCATGAAAATACCAAGCAACAGAAGAAAAAGCGGCAGATTCCAGGTCCCTCTTGATATGGAGTTTGTATCAATAACAGGGGCAGCCAGGTATTACCTGGGCAAAACAATAAATTTTTCCCGCTGCGGTTTAAGCTTTGTGGCAAACAGCATTGACCGCAAAATAGACGGCCTCATAATGATCAAGTTCAAGCTTCTTCAGGACTATTCATATGTTTACGCGCTTGCTGATATCAGGTGGAAGAAAAAGATCGCGGATAAATACCTGGTGGGAGTAAAGATCAAAAAGATAGACCAGGAATCCCGGGACAAAAAGCTGGATTTCCCATTTAAGATCTGGGAACTAAATTCCTGCGATAACTGATAAGCCCCTATTATCTCTTCAAGGCAGTATCCTGCAAATGTTTGAAGGCTGTAATGCGCCTGCCTGCCGGTAGGCAGGTGACGCATAGGTCAGTAACGGGTAGAAAACAGATTACTTCTAAGCCTTTACTATTGCAGCCAGGAGATGATCAAGAGCTGTCTTGTCCTGTTCGTTCATATCGACAAATTTTAATCCTGCCTGGCACTTCAGGTCATCTCCTGAACCTTCTGTTATTTCCCAGATAACTACACCCTTTAGATTTACAGAATGACCGCCGTTGTTAAGCTGAATCTTCTGCTTGTCTCCTACGGTCAGCTGTTTATCCGAACCAACACAGGCCCCGGTTGAGCAGATATTTAAAAGTCTTCCCTCGATATCAGGGAGCACCTTGCACATTAACACTTCATTCTTTAAGACGTGCCTTATGTTCTGCCGTTTCTCAGTTGTCATATTAAAGTTCGCTCCTTTTTTGGTGTTTCTAACCATAGCAAGTAATACGATTTAACGTCAAATGATCCTTGCAGTAAAAAAAATTCTACGCATGCAGCGTGTAGTGTGTAATGCTGATATAAGGTCAATACAATGAAACGTGTTTATATTATTCCTTACATTGTGCTTACCCGAAGGGTAACCACTAATCAACAATCATCAATCAAAAATGATTAACTGTCTTGTAGACAGTTAATCACCGGGGATCAGGGAACGCTCTTTCATTTCCTTTAACATCTGCTCAAACTCCTTGGGATTCTGACGTCCAAGGACAATTATTACATCATACGGCTCCATGGTAGCTTCAGGGTCCACAGGCGCCAGGAATCTGTCGAACAGTGCTTCGAACTGGCTGCGTATTTTCTTATCAGAATAATTGTCTTCATAAGCATTGTGGATATTTTGCGCTATCATCGCTATTTTTTCATGTTCTTCAAGCATTTTTATCCTCACAATTTATTTAAATTCAAGTTTTAATATTATCAGTTATTTCTATAAAAAGCTAAACCGTATTAGAAGAAGGCTGTTTTTTCAGGCGGCCTGCGCTCAGGGACATATACACGCGGCACAGATCCTTCATTCTATTTGTCCGGCACATATAAACTGCAATAGCAGCTGCTCAGCGTATACATTTTTATTGGTTTGTCATTCACTCTTTCAGTGCTCGTATTTCAAAGGATAATGTCTATGAGTCTTTTCAAGCCGGGCCTTAAAATCAAAAACGTACTTCGGATCGACCTTCTCTGTGAACGGGCTGTCGCTTCCATGACAGCTCATGCAGCCTTTTTCATCCTCAGCCGGAATAATAAGTCCGGCGGCCTTTGCTTCGGCTAATTTATATTTTTTGTTCTTTTTCATTATTTTTCGATATTCACTTCCAGGGCCATGGCATCCCTCACACTGAACACCTGCCATGTGCGGGGTTTCTTCAGCGCTCTTAAACCCGCCCGGCCTGCCGTAGCCGGTTGTATGACACCTGAGGCACTTCTCATCCGTGGTATAGTCTTTTCCAGGGTCAAGACCTGCCTTTTGTTTTTCCGCCTCTTTTACCAATGCTTTTAAATTTTCAAAGCTGCCTGCCATAGTCGTTTTTTTCCATGCCTTGTACTGTTTAAGGTGGCAGGCCTTGCATTTTTTGACACCTAGATACTCTGCACTGACCGACGGAGCGGTCTCTTCCAGGATGGTTTCTTCAGGCTCTTCCGTTGGAACAGCGTCTGCTTCAACGGTTTCCTGCGGCTCAGCCTCGGGGACTGCCTCTTCTTTGGAAGGCTCTATTACGGGCTCTGCCTTTTCAGGCGCGGGAGCCTCTGCATGCACCGGCTGCTTAACTTCTGTTTCATGTGCAGCCGGCTTTGCTTTCTGTTCTGCTTTTTGCTCTTTGGCCTGACATCCAGCAAACAGGCCGGCAGCAAAAATCAGACATACTATTGCCGTTATTTTAGTTTGTCGAGTAGACATAATATGATTCCTCCTATGTTTCGTTCATTGTCCTAACATGTGAGAAACTTCAATGCCCCTCACAGAACCGGACTTGTGAATTTCCCACATCCGGCTCTTCAGTCCAACTCA
>BDTR01000048.1 GCA_002897775.1 bacterium BMS3Bbin08
GATCTCCCCGGATAAGGACGTGAACTTTTCCGCCTCGGCGGATCCGCCTGAGGCGGACACTACACAACCGCAGCATTTACTCCCGGCTCAACACAACACCGGGACAGGCTCCTCCACTGAACCCCGGACTTCGTTGTGTTGTGCCGACTCGGAATCGAGTCGTGCCGACTTACCCGCAGACTCGGCCTTACTATGCTGTTTCTGTTCGTCGGCTCATAGCTTTGCCGTATGCTTCGGCCTAAAGCCCCTACTGTTGGCTCCAGACAAAACCTCACGATTTTGCCCCCCGAAGGATCGGGATCTTCGACTTGCCTTAGGCTGGTACTTCTGCTAATATCAAGAAAATTAGCAGGGTTCACGTACAGGGGACTTGGTTTCGTGAATTCCGAAACCTCACCCCATGAGTTCACGCCCATGCCGGGCGTACACAACAGCGTGCAGATGAATGCAGACCAGCGGTGACTTTTTGAGGTTGCGATAGTTTGCATTGTGCAAATTGTTTTTCACCTTGTTTATATGTTTCATGGTCTGCATCACTCACGCAGACGTTATGTGAGGAAAAAAATAAAATAAATATGAATAATTTTAAATATACATCACCGAAAAATGCACCTGTTACGACAGAAGAATTGCAGAACGATCTTAAGCAGGTAGCAGAAAATTTAAATACAGATACTCTTACCCAAAAACTTTATTCAGAACATGGGAAGTATGATGTAACTACTCTCTCAAGAAGATTTGGCACATGGAACAAAGCGTTAGCCAAGGTTGGTCTAAAAGCAGGGAATATTAATAATTATTCTGACGAAGAATTATTTGAAAATATATTATCTATTTGGCAGCACAAAGGAAAACAGCCTACGAGAAGGGATTTATCCGTAAATCCTTCAAAATTTCACAGGGTCCTTACAATAGAAGATTCAATTCATGGGCGCATGCATTGCAATCTTTTATTGACTATGCAAATCAAAATGAAGTTCAAATGAATAATAATTCTAACTTTGAAATAGACGCAAAAAGAAAGCAAACGAGTAGAGATCCTTCATTAAGATTACGATTCCAAGTTCTGAAAAGAGATAACTTCACTTGCTGTCAATGCGGTGCAAGTCCCGCAAAAGATTCAAGTGTTAAACTTCATGTTGACCATATAAAACCTTGGAGTAAAGGTGGTGAAACTGTTCGTGAGAATTTAAAAACGCTTTGTTTAAAATGTAATTTGGGTAAGAGCAATCTTGAATAGATGATGAGAATAAATAGAAACGCAATTTGGAGTACTTTTTAATGGAACAAAACTCGGAAATAATAATTTATACAGCACCGGACGGAACAACAAAGCTACAAGTACAGTTAGAAGATGAAACTGTTTGGCTTACCCAAGATCAAATGGCAATGCTTTTCGGGAAAGCAAAGTCTACCATAAATGAGCATATTAAGAATATTTATGCAGAAGAAGAGCTAGAAGAGGGCCAAACTTTAAAGAAATTCGGAATTTCCGAATTTCAGCAAAAAGCCCCAAATTACTATAATCTCGATGTCATAATTTCAGTTGGTTACAGAGTGAAATCCAAACAGGGAACAAAGTTTCGCCAGTGGGCAACAAAAAGGATTCATGAATATATTGTAAAAGGCTTTACAATGGATGATGACCGATTGAAGCAGGAAGGAGCAAGATCAAGATATTTTGAAGAACTTCTGCAAAGAATCCGTGACATCAGAAGCAGTGAAAGAAATTTTTACCAAAAAGTAACCGATATTTACACAACCAGCATTGATTACAAAAAAGATGACAATTTAACAGAAGAGTTTTTTGCAACGGTGCAAAACAAAATGCACTACGCAATTCACGGTCAAACAGCAGCCGAAATGATAAACGAAAGAGTGGATGCCGATAAACCGTTCTTAGGTCTTACCAATTTTAAAGGCAAATATATAACCACAAGAGATATTGGAATTGCTAAGAATTATCTCTCAGAAGATGAGTTAAAACAACTCAATCTCATCGTTTCTATGTATCTTGATTTTGCCGAACTCCAGGCAACAAATGGCAGGTTAATGAAAATGAATGATTGGATACAAAAGTTGGATGATTTTTTGCGAATAAGTGAAAAAGAACTGTTAACAAATGCAGGAAATGTTAGTCATCAAAAAGCAATTGAGAAAGCAAAAATTGAATACGATAAATACAGAAATGCAGAAGATAAAAAATATATTTCCGATTTTGATCGTGAAATGAAGAAGTTATTAAAGAAAGATGACAAAAACACATAACAACTCACTGGATTTTTACTCCGCTGCGCTCCGTAAAAACCAGTGAGTTCCGGCGTTCCTGAGACGCTGCGCCATGAACCATACGGTACACGGCTGCGCGCCTCGGCAACGGATGAGATTAAAAGGAAGCTGCGATTGTGAAAGTTAAACTTAGCGACATAATTGACGCAATTGAAATACAGCCTGATGAAGGGTCTTCTTATCTCAATAAAATCACAGGTGAGATTGTGACGATAACAGAAGAAGAAATAAACGCCGCATATGAAGAGGACTTATCTGAAGATCGTCCGGAATGGCTAGCCAAGGCTATAGAAACAGCAAAAAAAGTAAATGATGATGAAACTTCAGAAATATACATGCAGCTTCCTACCAAATTTGATATTCATGAATACAGCATAATGGAAAGATTTTGCTTATCCATTAGTGATAAAGCAATTTCAGAATCCCTGTATTATGCAATAAAAAGCAAAGGGGCTTTTAGGCGATTCAAAAATGCTATTCATAGATATGGAGTTGCTGATGATTGGTATAAATACAGAGATGATTATTTAAAGGAAATTGTCAAAGATTGGTGTGAAGAGAACGAAATAAAATATACTGAAAAATAAAACATATCAAGTTAATCGATGGGATGCGGATTTTCGGGCTTAATTTTGACTTTTTGTTTTCAGTTCTTGTTTCAATTTTCTCCGCGCCCATCATTACAGCATTGCTGAGACGCTGTACACCACGGTAATCCTTCTCGCAGAGTCGAGTCTCCGACTTAAAGAAACGATTCTCGATGCGAGTCTTCGCGAGAGTCGCTTCGACCGGTCAAGCCGGAATGACATAAAAAAGAAATGATTCCAGCGATTCCGGACAAGCCGGAATGACAGACTTTATTTAGGCCACTTCAGCTTCAATAACATCTTCTTGTTATCCATAAACCACTTGACCGTGTTTTCCACGCCTTTTTCAAGAGAGGTCTTTGGCTTCCAGCCAAGCTTACGTCTGGCCTTGTTTATATTCGCCCATGTCCTGGTCACATCAGCAGGGTGCCTTGAAAGCCTTTTGATCTTTGCCTTTTTACCCATGTTTTTCTCAAGGAGCTTTATCACATATTTGAGTTTTACCGGGTGGTCACTGCCCAGGTTAAATACCTCATAGCCGACCGGCTTAAGCGCCCTTATTGTTCCGTCAGCAATATCATCGATATAAGTGAAGTCCCTTGTCTGGTTGCCGTCACCAAAAACAGGGATTGCCCTGCCTGCGTCCATGTTATTGATGAACTTGAATATGCTCATATCAGGCCTGCCTGCAGGGCCGTACACAGTAAAGTACCTGAGCACGCTTATATCGAGGTTGTAAAGATAATGATACGAATAACAGAATGCCTCAGCGGCTTTTTTCGTGGCTGAATACGGCGCCAATGGTGTATCGGTCTTTTTGTCTTCTGTGAAAGGCATTTTCTCCAGGCCGTAAAGACTGGAGGTAGATGCCAGAACGAACTTCCTGACCTTAAACTGCTTGCAGCATTCCAGAAGGTTCAGGGTCCCTTTTGTGTTGGTATCAAGATAAGCCCACGGGTCTTCCACTGAAGCCCTTACACCTGCCCTTGCCGCCAGATTAATTACAGCATGTATCTTATATTTCTTAAAAACATCCCTGACCTTTTTATAGTTTCCGATATCAAATTTGTGGAAACTAAAGCCGGGATATTTCTTAAGCACATTAAGCCTCCATCTCTTAAGCGCGGGGTCATAGTAGTCATTTACATTGTCAATGCCTATGACCTTTTTCCCGCTCCCAAGCAATAATTGAGATACTTTTGAACCTATAAATCCGGCACATCCGGTAACAAGTATGTTTTTCATAATCTATCCTTTTCTTAACTTCCTATCTTCTCATCTTCAACAACTTCTATTTCTTCTGTTCAGTTAAAGTCTCCAATAGTGAAATCCCGCTTTTAAAGCCCGGGCTTTATCATAAAATGACCTTATATCAATAAGCACCGGGTTCCCATTGCACAGTTTTTTCAGATACGTTGGGGTGAACTTCCGGTATACTCTGTGTTTTACCGCAAGAATTATTCCGTCAAAAGGTTTTTTGTCCTCAGGCTTCTTAAGGAGCGGGATCCTGTATTCTTTATGAACTTCTTTGCTGTCAGCGTAAGGGTCATGCACAAAGACCTTTACCCCGTATTTTTTTAATTCATTATATATATCAATTACTCTTGTGTTCCTTATATCCCCTATGTTTTCCTTGAACGTGAGACCTAGTATGAGGACCTTGCTGTTCTTGACCGGCCTGCCCGAGCCTATCATCTGCTTCACAGTGATATCAGCTATGTACTTGCCCATATTATCGTTTATCCTTCTTCCTGACAGAATGACCTCCGGATGATACCCCACTGCCTGTGCCTTGAATGTAAGGTAATAAGGGTCAACACCGATACAGTGGCCTCCAACAAGTCCGGGCCTGAAAGGCAGGAAGTTCCACTTGGTTGACGAGGCATCCAGCACTGCCTTTGTATCGATGCCCATTTTATTGAAAATGATTGCAAGCTCGTTTACAAGCGCTATGTTCAGGTCCCTCTGGATGTTCTCTATCACCTTTGCGGCCTCGGCTGTCTTTATGTCAGGCGCCTTGTGTATGCCTGCCTTTACCACTGCGCCGTAGATCCCTGCCAGCAGGTCAGTGGTCTTTTTATCCTGCGCGGACACGACCTTTACAATATTGATAAGGCTGTGCGCCTTGTCTCCGGGGTTCATCCTCTCAGGCGAATAACCTATTTTAAATTCCCTGCCGCAGGTCATTCCTGAACGCTCCTCAAGAATGGGGACACAGATATCTTCTGTCACACCCGGATAAACTGTTGACTCATAGACAACAACCGCGCCTTTGCTCATGTTTTTCCCGACCAGCCTGGATGCTGACTCAAGGGGCAGAAGGTCAGGCATATTGTGCCTGTTTATAGGAGTGGGGACAGCTACGATTATTACTGACACCTTGCTTAATTTAACCGGGTCATGCGTGAATTCAAGTTTTACAGACCTCAGGTCTTTTTTTGAGACCTCGCCAGTACTGTCTTTGCCTGAAGAAAGTTCTTTGATCCTCGACTTTTTTATATCAAAGCCGATGACCCTGAACTTCTTTGCCAGCTCAACAGCAAGGGGCAGACCCACATAGCCAAGCCCTACAACAGCTATTAATTTCTTTTTCTTTGAGTAATCCCTGATCATTTTTCTTTACTTTTCAAGGCAATACACGACTAGAGAATCATTATTGCCAGTTTGTTATAATACAGCAAAAAATAAGTAAAAACAATTACCTCGGGGACTATTGGATGACAATGTTTAAACGATTTCTCAAAAAATCCGTTTAAACCGGTGGAACGTAAAAAAAAAATGAAAATTGCCCTTATACGCAAAAATTACAGCCCTTACGGCGGCGCTGAAAACTATATGTCCCTGGTATCAAAGGGGCTGCAGGCTCAGGGACATGAAGTGCATATATTCAGCTCAGACGCCTGGCCTGAAGGTCGTTACATCACACATAAAGTACAGAGTATAAGAAAACCTTCGTTCCTGTCTCACATGCTCTTTGCAAATAATCTTCGCAAAGAACTTAAAAAGGACAGTTTTGACTGTGTGCTCAGCTTTGAACGGGTAATTTTCGGGGATATTCACCCCGTTGGGAAAAAAGCTCAAACAGAGTTTTCTAACGGGGTATACAGGGCCGGAGACGGCTGTCACAGGGAATGGCTTAAGAAGCGCGCCATGGTCGAGCCGGTCTTAAAAAGATTGAGTTTCAGCCTGAACCCCCTCCATCTTGTATTGCTCAACCTCGAAAAAAAGTGTTTTTTGAGCTCCAGGGTCATAATAGCCAATTCAAACATGGTTAAAAAGGACATTATGAGGCACTACCGGGTTCCTGAAGAAAAGATAACCGTGATCTACAACGGCATTGACCTGCGGAGATTTCAACCTGTTCCGCGGGAGCAGAAAAACGTTCTAAAGGAATCCTTTGGTGTTTTTGGCATCAGGAAAAAAGAAAAGGTGATCTTATTTGCCGGTGCTGATTTCAAAAGAAAAGGGCTTGATACCCTTTTAAAGGCCTTTTCAATGATGGATACCAGTGACGTAAAACTCCTGGTAGCCGGCCGGGCCATAGAACCACAGTATTTATCCATGGTAAAGAGCCTGGGCATATCCCGGAAGACGATCTTCTGGGGAAGCGAATACAAGATCGAAAGACTCTACGCGATTGCTGATGTCTTTGTGCTTCCGACCATATACGACCCGTTCAGCAATGCCGCCCTGGAAGCCATGGCCTCAGGGCTTCCGGTGGTAACCACCTCTTATAACGGCGCGTCAGAGCTTATTGAGAACGGGGTGCATGGTTATGTGATCGACAACCCTTTAGATGCAGGGGCATTTGCAGGGAGGATCTCAGATTCACTAAAACAGGTTGAAAAAATGGGGGGAAACGCAAGGATCAGGGCAGAGGCCCATTCAATTGAACAGGCAATTAACAGTATCATAGGTGTTATCTCGGAAACAGGGTGATCAACTTGGCATCAGGCGCTTCAATGTTTAAAAACATCAAAAAAATACTTGTGATCAAGTTCAGGCACATCGGAGATGTCCTGCTTACAGTGCCGGCGATCAGGGCGCTAAAGCAGACATTCCCTGACGCGCGCGTAACAGTACTTGTTAACTCAGGCACAGAACAGGTACTGGCAGGCAATCCTGCTATTGACGAACTTATGGTATTTGACAGGTCGATAAAAAAACTGCCTGCAGTGACCAGATACTTAAAGGAAATTTCCTTTCTGAAAAAAATACGCGCGAACGGGTTTGATATGACTGTGGACCTGACCGGCGGAGACAGGGCGGCTGTGGTGTCCTTTGTGTCAGGAACAAGGTACAGACTTGCGGCTGACCCCGGCAGAAAAGGCTTTGCCTGCAAACGGTTCCTTTATACTCACCTGGCGGACATACAAAAGACAGGGCACATGGCATTACAAAATCTTGATGTGCTCAGGTGTTTTGGAATAAACACTGATAATACAGAAGTCGACTTTTTTATCCCTCAGCAATCCAGTGCTTCAATAAAAAAGATCTTCGAAGAAAACGGCTTCAGGGGTACCGATCCTGTTGCTCACATGCACCCGACCTCACGCTGGCTGTGGAAATGCTGGAAAGATGAATACATGGCCGAGGTGATCTCATGGCTTATTGACAACGGAATAAAGGTAGTTGTAACATCTGCACCAACGGAAAAAGAACTTGAAAAAGCAAAAAAAATTCTTTCTTTCGTCGATCCACGATTCACAACTAACGGTTCCCGGCTGTTGGACCTGTGCGGCAAGACCACGATAAAAGAACTCGCGGCGGTCTCTGCGGCATCCAGCCTGTTCATAGGGGTGGACTCAGCTCCAATGCACATTGCCGCGGCAGTGAAGACGCCTGTGATAGCGCTTTTCGGGCCGACAGATAAGAACTCCTGGGCGCCGTACGGTAAAGGGCATGTTGTAATTGAAAAGCCGTTCCCGTGCAAACCGTGCAAAAAAGGCTCGTGCGCGGACATCCAGCTTAGAGACTGCATGACAGCCATAAAGCCGGATGATGTGAAAAAAGCGGTTTCAACGATCCTGAATTTAAAGACCAGGGATTCGGTCCCGGAGGCAAAGTGACAGACAAAGATGCTACACACGCAAAACTTACGCTGGAAGATATCTACAGATCGCACCATGAAAGAGGAAAAAGATACGGTTATTTGTATTGCCACGGCGAAAGGGGCCTTTATCTGTCAGAGTGGATAGGAAAGGGAAAGACCGTACTGGACCTGGGGTGCAGGGACGGCGAACTGACAAGGTTCTTTGCGCGGGGCAACACAGTAACAGGCGCGGATATTGACAGAAAGGCCCTTGAACTGGCCAGGGGAAAATACGGCATCGAAACCCTCTGGCTTGATCTGAATGCCGAGTTTCCCTTTGAAAAGGGGGCCTTTGACGTGGTGGTGGCCTGTGAAATAGTGGAGCATATCTATTATACTAACGCCTTTCTGGAAAAGGTATCGTCGATCTTAAAACCAGGCGGCATGTTCATTGGTTCTGTACCCAACAGTTTCAGGATGAGGAACAGGCTTAAGTTCCTGGCCGGAAAGGAGTTTGATACAGACCAGACCCATGTCCACATGTTTTCGCATGATAAATTAAAAAAACTGCTTGCACGGTATTTCAAAGACATCCGCATAGCTCCTATCGGTGGAAAGATCCTGCCGTTCTTAAAGGTATCAAAATACACGCCCGGTTATTTGAACCGTTTATTCGGCAGAGATCTGCTATGGAAGGCTGTGAAGTGAGTACCAGCCAAAAAGAACAGTTCGCCGGCATACAGCAAATACCGCTCAGGTTAATTAACCGTTAATGGACATTCGAAAAGATAAAATAAAAAACATCCTTGTTGTAAGAAGGAACAATATAGGGGACATGATATGCGCGATCCCTATGCTCAGGACCCTGAGAAAAGAGTTTCCCGCCGCGCATATTACGGTTCTTGCCGACAAGTCCAACGCTGGAATTATTAAAGGAGCGTCTTTTATTGATGATTTATTGGTCTACGAAAAAGAAGGCTCACGCGCTAACAAATATCTGGGCTATTACAGGACCCTCGAACAGAAAAAAAGAGTTTTTGACCTTGTTATAACGGCAAAGGCCGGGTTTTCATCATTGCTCGCGTTCATATCACTTGCAAGCGGAGCTGGGATCAGGATGGGATGCGTTCCTGACAAATGGCACCCCATGCAGATCTGCTATAACCTGCCGGTTAAAAACTGCAGGAGATGGAAATCACTTCACCAGGTCGACGGCCTGCTTGAATTTATAAAAACGATAGGGATCAAAAACACGGTGAAGGATATTAATATTGAGATCGCGCAGTCCTCCAGGGACATGGTCAGTGATTTTTTTCAAAAGAACGCGATCACCGGAAGCGATAACATAGTTGTATTTAATGTAAGCAACAATAAGCCTGAAAACACCTGGCCGATCGAAAGGTTCAGGGAGACAGCCGGTATTTTATCAGACCATTACAAAATAACCTTTTTAATAGCATCAGCCTCTTCTGACAAGGACGGGGCTGTCAGATTATCAGAGGAGACAGGTTTAAGGTCTTTTTATTTTGAATCTCCCGGGGTCATGGACTTTGCCGCGCTTGCAGCGGCGTCCGATCTTCTGATATGCGGTGAAGGCGGTGCAATGCATATAGGCTCAGGCGTTAACACACCCACTGTTTCCCTGTGGAGCACACTACGGCCGGTAAAATGGACTCCCAGGGGAGAAAAACAGCTCGTCATCAAAAAGGGCGGTCACGTTACTTCTATCTCAGCAGAAGATGTGCTGGAAGTCATAAAAAATAATAATTTACTCAAATGATAAAAAAGAAACTAACCATACTGCATACAGAGTCCTCCACCGGCTGGGCCGGACAGGAAATGCGCATAATCCTTGAGGCAAGGGAGATGAAAAAAAGAGGCCACCGCATTATTATAGCCGCTCAGCCCGGAAGCGGTATTATCCCGGCGGCAGACAGGGAAGGTTTTGAAAAAAAGATTTTTAATATGCGAAAAAAAGACTTTATAATATCAGTTATCTCTCTCATGAAAATAATCGCGGAATACCGGGTGGATATTGTGAACACCCACAGCTCCTGGGACAGCTGGATCGCGTCAATAGCAGGCCGGATCTCACGCTTCAGGCCCGCCATACTGAGAACCCGGCATCTTTCAACGCCTGTAAACACGGGCATATTGAGCAGGATCGTTTACCAGTATCTGCCGCACCTTGTCATCACAACCGGCGATTTCATACGGGACAGGCTTGTTAATTTCAACCGTTTCCCCGGGGAAAAGATCATTTCCGTACCAACCGGGGTCGATCAGGAGGTGTTTTATCCAAGGCCCCTTAACCATGACCTGCGTAAGACCCTTGGGATAGCAGATGATGAAAAGGCGATCGCTGCGATCGCGGCCCTAAGGAGCTGGAAAGGGCATGATCATCTGCTTGAGGCCGCAAAGCTTCTGATCGGCAGGCGCAGGGGGATCAGGTTCATAATAGCCGGTGACGGCCCGAGGTATGATCACCTTAAGGAAAAGGCCGCGTCACTGGGGATCAGTGATAAAGTCATTTTCCTTGGATACAGGGATGATGTTAATGATATATTGTCAGCTATTGATATCGCGGTGCTTCCGTCCTACGCGAACGAAGGGGTACCACAGGCAATACTTCAGGCCATGGCCATGGAAAAACCCGTGGTCTCAACTACCGCGGGCTCTATCCCTGAGATCGTGCGCGACAGGGAAACGGGCGTTCTGACAGAGCCAAAGAACCCGGCTTCCCTGGCTGAGGGAATTGAATTAATGCTCGACAATGAGGACCTGGCAAAGACTGTCGCTTTGAACGCGAGAAAACTCATTGACTCAAAATATTCTTTGAAACACATGGTCTTGAAAATGGAAGAAGCATATAACCTGATATTTCAGCGGAAACACGGAGAGATGAACAATGGATAAGAACCTCTTTCGTGATTTCTACGTGGATTTTCACAAAAGAAGGAACAAATACGGCAAAACAACAGGCCATAAAAGCTCTGACCTTTTCAAAGAAGCGGTCGGCACAGGGAAAAAAGTGCTGGACCTGGGCTGCAGGGACGGAAGCCTGACAGAAAATTACGTTCAGGGCAATGACGTGACAGGAGCTGATGTAGATGATGTCGCGCTTTCACTGTGCCGGAAGGCTCTCGGAATAGGGACAATTCACACGGACCTTAACCAGTCCCTTCCTTTTGATGACGCCTCATTCGATGCCGTGGTGGCCGCGGAGATCATCGAACACCTGATCTTCCCGGAACAGTTCGTAACGGAGATCCTCAGGATATTAAAGCCCGGGGGGACCTTCTGCGGGTCAACGCCTAATGTCACACGTTTAAAGAACAGGCTCAGGTTCCTGTTTGGGAAGACCCCTTTTTTTGATGACACCGCTCATCTGCGCTATTTCTCATACAATGCACTGGAAGAGCTGCTCAAAAAATATTTTTCAGAAGCGGCGATCACTCCGTTCGGCGGCCACATATTAGGCAACAAAAATTTCGGCATGTTAAAGCTCGGAATATCCGTAACCCCGGTTACGCCGCTCTGGCTCGGCAAATTATTTTCGGCCAATCTCTTCTGGAGAACGGCAAAGGAGTAAAACCCCGTTAGATTCTTACGAATCTGGACAACGGGGCGAGCGTCGACAACCTTAAACAACCCTCCCCATAAGCCGCGACAAGTGAAAACTGTAGGGTGTAATCGGGTATAATACGAGACATGAAGCTCGGGGTATTTGCTGATAAAGGTATAAGCAGGTGGCTTGTTCAGTCTTTTGAGCCTTTTAAGGATAAGACTGATATTACGCTGTTCGTCCCTGACAACAACAAGCATGATACGTCAGGCTTTGACTTTGAAAAGCACCTGCTGCGCCACAATCATGAAACCTGGCTCTCAATAAAACATTCTTTGAGCTTCATCAGGCGCTGGCTGTATGACAACGAAAAAATGACCCATGTTGATTTTTATCCTTTTTCACTTGCCGAACACTTTTCATCAAAAAGGTACGACGTAATTCTCACAAAGGCCGAGCGCTCCCTGTACACGCTCGCGTCCTTAAAAGACAGGTTCGGCTACAAGCTGGTTTTCCGATACCCTTACACACTGCCTTTCTCCCATATCTTTAATGAACGGAGCGAATTCGCAAGAAGACGGTCATATGATAAGATCGACCATTTTATCTGTATTTCAGAAACCGCCCGGAAAAACCTGGAATACGAAGGCATAGATCCCTCGAAAATAGATGTGGTGCTTAATTCTGTTGACCTTTCGTTCTTTGCCCCGGGGCCAAAAGACCCGGTCCTGATGTCTGACCTGGGGATCTCGGCAGATGACCTGGTAATTATGTTTATCGGCAAGCTGACTTCATGGAAAAATCCCTTTACCTTACTTTACGCGTCCAGGCCGCTCATACAAAAAGGCCTGCCTGTAAAGATAGTATTGATCGGACAGGGCGCCCAGAGAGATAATCTGGCCAGGACCGCGAAGATCCTTGGTATTGTAGACCGGGTAATATTCCTTGAATTCATTGAAAACACTTCCATGAACAAATACTACAATTTGGCGGACTCGTTCGTAATGCCGAGCTTGACCACGCTAACGGTAAATGAGCAGTTCCCGTTCGCTGTTGTTGAAGCAATGGCATCAGGCCTGCCTGTAATAGTCTCAAACGCGGGCGGCATGCCTGAACTGATCGGCGATACCGGAAAGATCTACGCGCAGGGCAATTATGTTGAACTTTCAGGCCATCTGAGTGAGATCCTCACGAACGACCGGTTAAGAGAAACAATGGCAGCAAGATCAAGGGAAAGGGCCGAGCAGATGTTTGACAACAGGAAAAACAGTTTTCAGATCCTGGACGTATTCAAAAAACTCGTTAAAAGATAACCGACCTGTCTGCCCGCCACCGTGCCAAACAAACTGGCAGGCAGGCATTTGTCTTTCTAACGGTAGAGCTTACATGGGGCAAATATGGAGAAAACATTAAGACTGCCGGACAGATTCAAGACCCTTTGGTATTTCTCAAAGGCGCCTTCCCTGCATGACAAACTTTCAGTAATAGGTTTTTTTCTTAAGCGGCTGTTCAATGTCAGGGCGGACGACGAACTAAAAGCAAAAATAGACCCTAACAACCTTATAATCAATTTTGTACCGTCCCAGGGTGAACTGCGGCCTTATAATGACATCTTTCTTAATGCCGGTTTTGACAGATATCCTGATTTTGCCCCTGAGAACTGCGGGGTGGTGTTTGACTGCGGGGCGAACATAGGCCTTTTTACCTTGCGCGCCGCGTTGAACAGAAAGACCGAGGTCTTTTCCTTTGAACCCAATCCGGCAGTCTTTAAAAGGCTGTTGAAGAACATAGATGAGAACATGCTTGATAAGGTCAGACCCCTGCAGGCCGCTGTCGGTTCAGCCTGTAAAAAAGCCGTGTTCACCTCGGCAGCTTCTTCGCCTACAGGTAAGATACAGGCGGAAGGCAGTGTTGATAAAGACAGTTCGGTAAGCGTGGAAATGCTTACGCTGGACAGCATAGTGGACAGGTTTGCCCTGTCATCCATAGACCTGATCAAACTTGACGTAGAGGGCAATGAATATGAGGCCCTGCTCGGAGCTGAAAGGGCATTAAAAATAACAGGCAGGATAGTGCTGGAATATCACGGCAAGGAGCTCCGGCAAAAGTGCGGGGCACTCCTTAAAAGCAAAGGGTTTGAAATGGTCCATGAAATCCCGGGCTATCAGTTTTATTTAAACCGTGATCACACGCAGTCAATAAAACGGGATTAAGCTGTAATTATGATAAAAAGTATAAAGGCAAAAATTAAAGCCAGGCTCAGGGCACGTAAGCGCAAACAGTTCCCGTCTGTTATTCAATTGCAGACCACATCCGCGTGCAACGCAAGATGCACGTGCTGTCCGTACAGCATGGTCCAGAGAAGCGCGCCGGTAGAACACATGACCGACGAGTTATACGCAAAGATCATTGACGAATGTTCACACCACGGCATAGAAAAAATATCGCTTTACCTTTTTAATGAGCCGCTACTGGACAGGAAGATAATCGAACGCCTTAAGTACGCCAAA
This sequence comes from bacterium BMS3Bbin08, assembly GCA_002897775.1. Taxonomy (GTDB): domain Bacteria; phylum Nitrospirota; class Thermodesulfovibrionia; order UBA6902; family BMS3Bbin08; genus BMS3Bbin08. Next base: position 13,984 of record BDTR01000048.1, read on the forward strand.
GCCAAAAACCCCGGGTCCAGGATACGGATATCAACGAACGCCAGCCTTTTAACCGAAAAAACCTCTCTTGAAATGGCTGACTCAGTTGACTTTGTGTATCTCAGCGTTCAGGGAGGCATTACAGACAGGGATAAGTACGAAGAGGTGATGGGCCTTAATTACGACAAAACGCACAAAAACATGATGGGCTTTATTGAAACCGCCAAAACAGGCAGACATAACCTGAAGATCTCCAATATAGCCATTAATAATGCCATCCCCTTTGACACTGAAGAGAAGCTTGAGGCAGAAAGGGCCTTCTGGATGAACAAAGGCATTAATACACTTAACTTCGGAGGGTTCTCATCCTGGGCCGGCAAGCTTGACACAGGCAGGGATAATTATTCCAGAAACATCAGGGGATGCTCTTTAAAACACAGGCCCCTGACGCACGTGCATGTGGTGGAGAACGGCGACGTGATCCTTTGCTGCCGTGACTGGGACAGAGAATGCATACTCGGAAATCTTAATGAATCCACGATATTCGATATATGGAACAGCGCAAGGTATCGGGATATCGTGGAAAAGGTTTACCTCGGCAAAAAAGCGCCGGATAATTTCCTCTGCTACCGCTGTGAAGATGCCATAAGACTCTAAACATAACCGGATCGATCCTGAAAATGAAACCTTATACACTGCCGCCAAAACACAGAAAGGCCCTATGGTATTTTGCAAAGGCTCCGAGCGTTCCAGCAAAGCTTTCGGTGGTCAGGTTCTTCTTAAAGCGCATCTTAAGAGACCTGGGTTTCAGGATAAAGATCGATGATGAGCTTATAGTTTCAATTGATGCGTTCATGATCCATTTTGTGCCTTTCTGGGGGGAACTAATTCATTATAAGGAGATCTTTGCTGATAAGGTCTATGAACAGCACCCCATGTTCAACCCGGAAAACTGCCGGACGATCTTTGACTGCGGGGCAAATATCGGCCTTTATACGCTGCGCGCGGCTCAGAACCGCTCTGCAAAGATATACGCGTTCGAGCCCAACCCTTCTGTCTTTCAAAGACTTGTAAAGAACGTAAAGGCAAATGACCTTTCAAACGTAACTGCCCTGCCTCTGGCGATCGGCTCAATAAACGGGAAAACAACCCTTACCTGGGACTCTTCAACATTAAGCGGTAAAGTGGTAAAGGGCCGTCAGGCCGGGCAAAATGAAGTGGAGGTTGAGGTCACAACCCTTGACCGTATATCAGAGATGTATCATGTGACATCCATAGACATATTAAAGCTGGATGTTGAGGGACAGGAGCACGAGGCATTAAAAGGCGGAACGCAGACGCTTAAAAAAACAAAAAAACTGGTACTGGAATATCATAATGATAAGGTCAGGGCGGAATGTGAGTCTTTTTTAAAAGAAGCGGGCTTTGATAAGGTCATGGAGATCCCGGGACATCAGTATTATATCAATGCTAATGTTCCGGAATAAGGCATAAACGGCATGAAAAAGAATATCTTAATACTTGACACAGGCAAGGAATGGGGCGGGGGCACGAACAGCCTGCTTGAACTGCTGCGCCGTGTTGACAGGGAGAAGTACAGGTTCACGGTTCTTTTTTACCATAACTTCGACAAAACGCCCGGCTCTGACGTAAAAAGCGAAATTGAGAAACTTGGCATAGATTTTCTGCTGCTGGAGCGCGGCGGTCAGCCGGCAGCGGCAAAGATATTAAAAGAGACAGGCAGAACCATTCTGTTTTTCAGCGGGAAACTGAAAAAGCTGTATATCTTTTTTATGGATTACCTTTTCAGAATAAAAAAAGACGCTGAAAGCATCGCCGCGCTTATCAGGGAACTGAACATTGACCTTATCTATATGAACAATCAGCCTTCAAGTGATCTTGAAGGCCTGATCGCGGCAAAAAAGACAGGTATCAGGTCCCTGATCCACAGCAGGATAGAGACCGGCCTGAACCCCTTTGAGGTCAGCACGACAAATAAACACCTCACAAAAATGATATGTGTTTCAAGAGGGGTTAAGGACAGCTTTGTGCGTCAGGGCGTAAGCGGTTCAATATGCACTGTCATATATAACGGCATAGACAGCACCATAACACCAGCGGTCTCAGCTGACAGGGTAAGACAGGAATTAGGGATTAAAAAAGATGAGATCCTGATCGGATCAGTGGGATCTCTTATAAAAAGAAAACGTTTCTCAGACCTTGTTGCTTCCATGGCATACCTTGTTAATAAAAAGAGGCATGGCCGTCTGAAATGCCTGATCCTTGGAGAAGGCCCGGAAAGAGAATATCTCAGCAAAGAAATAGAAGGAAACGGATTGAGTGACAGGGTCATGCTGGCAGGCTTCAAGGCTGATGCCATATCTTACATAAACGCAATGGACATATTTGTCCTGCCTTCGGAAAGAGAAGGGTTCCCCCGGGTGATACTCGAGGCAATGCTCATGGGAAAACCGGTCGTGGCGTCAGGGATCGCAGGGCCGGTAGAGCTGATCATTCCCGAACAGACAGGCCTCCTGTTCCCGGCAGGTGACAGGGGAAAGCTCGCTGAAAGCATTTCAACGTTTATATCATCTCCCAGGTTCATGACAGAGGCCGGCGAACTGGGCAGAATGCGTGTTATTGAAAATTTTTCAATTGAAAAATATGTAAGTGAGGTCAGCGCTATAATCTCCGAGGTGGCAGGATGATATATGTTGTTCTTAGCCTTGTTCTGTTTCCCTTTCTTTATATGATAGCCTCTTTAAAAGGGACTCCCGCGGGTAAAAGGATCGTTGTCTTCCAGACGGCAAAGATAGGCGATATGGTATGCAGTACCCCTGTGTTCAGGGAGATAAAAAAGAAATACCCTGAAGCCTTCCTCAGTGTAATGGCCGATCCTGCAAGCCGGCCCGTGCTGGATAACAATCCGCACATAGATGAGATCATCCCTGTCCGCGGCATTGACATGAAGGGGTTCATTGGCAAATTTAGAATAGCGGACAGGCTGAGAAAGGGCAATTTCGACATATCTGTCTCACTTCAGCCCAATGTCGCGAATAATGTTGTTCCGTTATGGGCGCTGATCAAAAAACGATATTCGATCTATCCCAACTTCCATGGATCCACATTTAAATGTTCATCCATATTAAACACGCTGAATGTTCCTCATGTCCTGGAACAAAGCATAGTTGATACCTATCTGAAGCTCCTTAACAGATCCATGGGTGTCCATCTTACAAAGGACAGTTCAAAGCTGGAACTGCACCCTTCAGACATGGCAAAGAATAAGGCAGCGGATTTTCTGGAGAGAAAAAACCTCCAAAATGCTAAGCTTGTCGGGATCGCGCCTGCCGCAAGAAACAAGTTAAAGGAACTTGCACCGCGGATCTTTGCCGATATAGCTGACAGAGTTCAGGAACACTTTAACAGTAAGGTCGTACTGATCGGTTCTGAAGGCGACAGGCAAGTCATAGACGATGTAAAAAAACACATGAGGACCGCGCCTGTCGACAGCTGCGGCATATTCGCACTGGCTGAACTGCCGGCCATTTTACAACGACTCTCTCTTTTTATAAGTGTTGACAGCGGACCTGTTTATATAGCAGAGGCCATGGGAGTGCCGATCATTAATATCGCCGGTCCATGCGCAATGAATGAAAGGCCTCTTGGAGACAAGGCGGCTGTGGTACAGAATAAGCTGGAGTGCGTTCCCTGCTCTTATACCTTTTCAACCGCTGTAGAATGCAAAAGAGGCGACCGGCAGTGTATTGCCTCGGTTTCAGCAGACGAGGTTATTGAGACAGCAAAGGTTTTTTTATCTTAAACAGGAAAGATCTTGAAAAATATGAAAAACAGAAAACTGTCTGAGCCGGACTTGCTTTTCAGGATAATGCACTTTTTCATGTTCGTTCAGCTCATCCTCCTGCCGTTCCCGCACGTAACCTCTATAAAAGAGATAACCTTCTGGCTGGCAGTCTTCTTCTGGCTGATGCTGAGGTCAAAGCGTTCATGGCAATTTATGCCCTTAAATCCGGTGACCGTCTCACTTTCCCTGTTCATGGCAATAGCATTGATCACCTCTTTAGCCGGCATTGAACCTATGGAGAACATCAAGCGGTTCAAAGGCGAACTGCTCATCCCCTTTCTGTTTTTCCTGATCGCCTCCACAGAGTACAACAGCATGAAAAAGATCAGAATGCTTCTTGCTCCAATGGTTGCCGCCTTTGCGATTTATACGGTATTCGTGGTAATTGAATCCTGCAACTGGGGTTTGTCGTATTATTGGGATCAGACCCTGCGCCAGCAGCTAAAATGGTACAGCGGTTACGCGGAAATGAGTATTACTCTCTTACCGCTTACATTAGGATATTTTCTGCTTATGCGTACAAATCTTCGGTTTTTGCTGCTTTTCGTGATGCTTCTGGAGTTTACCATTTTGGCAGCCTACAGACATGTCGCCTCTTTTGGCGGAACTGTATTCGTTATATTTCTGGGCGCCCTGTTCATACAGCCGAAGACCTACAGACTGGGGGTAAGGGTGTTCATCATTATGATCATGATCATCTCCGCATCCCTGCTTTATACGCACAGAGATAATCCCGCTGTGGCGGAATACAGGCTTAAACTATACCAGATCACCCACCCTTATGAGGAGCTAAAAAGACCGCACGGTTTCACAAACCGGGTACCGCTCTGGAAGGCAGGTGTTGACGTTATAAAAGACCGGCCTGTTACCGGATATGGATGGGGGATGAAAAAATACACCAATATAGTCGCTCAGGACAAATATTTAAACAAATGGAAAACCGACGAGCCTGAGGTGTATAAGATATACACCCGGCATAAGGGTAGATTTGTTCCGCCGCATAATCTTATTCTGGAGCTGGCCTTTCAGAGCGGAATACTTGGTCTTGTATCATTTATGGCATTTATTTTCATATATGTGTTTTACATGATCAAATATTCCGTCAAATCCAGGTCTGATGAAGACCGCAACTTCTCCATAATAATCGTCCTGGGAACTGTTTTCAGTTTTATGATAGCGAATATCATGAGCAATGAACTCGGAAGATTAAGCGGGAAAGTCCTGTTTATTGTATTGGGAGCGGGTACCGCATGGATGGAAAATAAAAAATTAAAGAATTCTACCCATTCTTCCGCAGGATAAACCGCTTTTCTCGCACAACGCTTTTATTCTCTGGAAATCCTCCTCGCTTAGTCTGGAAATAGCCACAAGGACCTCCTCCACATTCTTCACAACTGCTATGCCGCCGATATCCTCACCGCAGCCCAGAACAGCCTTACTGTCAACCCTTCTTCCTATCTTCTTATGGTCATCATCAATGAAGCCGACAACCTTATAGTGAAGTTCAGGATTGTTCTTAACCTCTCTGAGAAGCGAGCTGCCGGCGTCTCCGGCGCCATAAATCAATACCCTCTTACCTCTGGCTTTCTGTATCTCGGAAAAATGCTCGCGCAATAACCTGAGTATAACTCTTGCGCCTATTACGAGACATAAAAGTGTCATCCAGTATATGATAAAAACAGCCCTTGAGTAGCCTATAAATCTTGTCGTCATAACAAGTATAACGGCGCTAACAAGAGTTCCCAGGGTTACAGACTTGAAAATAGTTACCCCGTCAGAGAGCCCGTAGTATCTCCATATCTTTTTATAAAGACCAAAATAGTAAAAGACAGAAAGCTGTACAAGCAGGATAATGGGAAGGGACTTTGTAATAAGCTGCAGGTTCACCTCTGAAATACTGCCCTCAAAACGGAGCAGGTACGCCGAGACATACGCTACGGTAATGAGAACAAAATCTATCAGGACCTCTACTATCTGCCTCTTATAAAATATCCGGGTGTTAAACATAATACCTTTGCTTTTCCCCATCACTTTTTCCCTTGCGGTATCCATCTCCTCCTCGGAATAGACCTTTGTCTCCCCGAGGAACACTCCGAGGAAAAAAAGGCCGACCAGAACAAGGACGCCGATGATCGTTATCACGTAAAAATTGAAATAAGGATATATGATCGCTATTACGCCGGTTATTACGCTTAACAGGTATAACAGAAGGACAGCCTGCCGTTCGGACAGGCCGAGCAGAACCAGCCGGTGCGATATATGGTCCTTTCCTCCCTGCGATACGGCCCTGCCGGTTAATTTTCTCATAACGGTCACCAGGCCCGTATCAAGGATCGGAATGGCCATAACAAGAACCGGAACAGCCATTGTCACGATCAGGTTTGAGGCATGCTGATACGTACCCGCTATAGTAAGAGCTCCTATGGTAAATCCCAGAAACATGCTGCCGCAGTCGCCCATGAAAATACTCGCCGGGTTGAAATTGTATCTCAGAAAGCCAAGAGAAGTACCGGCAATAATAAGTGAAATCGTCACCAGTTCCGCCCTGCCCTGCATAAAAGATACAACAGCCAGAACAGCCGCGGTAATAAAGGCTATCCCGGCTGACAGGCCGTCCATATTATCAAGCAGATTGAACGCGTTTGTTACCGCCACTATCCACAGGACGGTCAGCGGCACCGCCACCAGCGGCGGAAACATCTCCATCCTGATACCGAACATAAGGGCCACGACAGCCGCTATTATCTGGACAACCAGCTTTGTATACGGCTTGAACGGCCGCAGATCATCCGCCATACCAACCGCAAAAAGGATGGTGCCGCCCGCCAGAATACCTATGAATTCCATCTCAAGAGGTCTTACAAATATCAGCGTTGCGATCAGAAAGGTCAGGTATAAGGCAACTCCTCCAAAAAGCGCGGTAGGCGTGCTATGCCACCGGTCTTCTTTTGGCGCTGCCACCCTGTTGTGTCTGAGCGCTGTTCTTTTGGTAAGCGAGGTAAGAAACCAGGACAGGATAATGGAAAAGATTAAAGCGATGATATAACGCAATATTTAACGACCTTTGTAGTATTCTATTGTGTCCTTAAGTATATCCTTTAACGAGTACTTTGGTTTGTACCTGATGAGCTTCTTGATCTTTGAAAGGTCAGGCACCCGCCGGAGCATGTCTTCAAACCCTTCTTCATACGCTTTATCGTATGGTATGAGCTGGATCTCTGATTCGCTTTTTACGGCACTTTTGACCTTTTTCGCGAGGTTCCCTATGGTTATCTCGTCGTCACTGCCCAGGTTAACGACCTCTCCGACCGCCTTGTCCTTCGCGCTGAGCTCAATAAGAGCCCTGACGGCGTCCTTAACATGCGTAAAACACCTTGATTGTTTGCCGTTACCGAAAACAGTAATTGGATTGCCGAGCAGCGCCTGCTTAACAAACCTCGGGACAACCATGCCGTACCTCCCTGTCTGGCGGGGGCCCACAATATTGAACAGCCTCGCAATTACCACCGGGAGCTTTTTTTCCTTCCAGTACGCCAGGGCCAGAAATTCATCTATGGCCTTTGAACAGGCATAGCTCCATCTCCCCTTGGTAGTGGAACCCAGAATAAGGTCCCCGTCTTCCTTAAAAGCCTTCTGCTTGCTCTTACCATAGACCTCTGACGTGGAAGCAAGGACCACTTTTTTCTTCTTTTTATTCGCGTGTAAAAGAACGGCCTCCGTGCCTTTTATGTTTGTCTCTATGGTACGCACAGGGCTTTCCACGATAAGCATCACACCTACTGCAGCGGCCAAATGAAATACAATATCACACCTGTCAACAAGCTCTGCCAGCACAGGAGAATTAAGGATCGTATCTATTGTATAGTTGAAACCCCTGTGTTTTTTTAAATGCTCGATGTTGTCGATACTGCCTGTGGAAAGGTCATCTATTACAAACACCTGATGACCGGCATCCAGAAGATCTTCAGCCAGATGCGAGCCGATAAACCCCGCACCCCCTGTAATTAACGCCTTCATAAACTGACTCCCATGATCCTTGTAATTCTTATAAGGAAATCCTGCCAGCCGCGCTAAAGTTGCCGGCAAAACACTGTTTTTTCTCTCTATAAGTTGTGAGTATACAAAAAACCCGCTTTTTTAACAAGATTTAGTAAGGGAACAATACCATCAGAAATTTAGAGTATGAGAGGTTGAGAAGTTAAGAGGTTGAGAAGATGAAAAAAAATCATCTTTATTCGTAACTTCATAGCTTCTTAACTTCTTATTTTCTTGCCCACGGGCCCCTCTACGGCTCCAAGTGCTATTCATGCTTTAATTTAATCGGGCTTCATGAGTAATTTTCGCACATCTCCTACACGCAGGGTGATCCTGTTGCTGTCCAGGTACTCAAGAAAAGGAACGGCATATTTCCTGGAGGTCCCCAGAATATCTCTGAACTCGCCGACCGTCATCTCCGGCTTGTTCTTAAAAAAACCCTTCAGACCATTTATCATTTTTTTATGGTTGGCCGATGATATATAAAGGGCGTCATTTATCCTGACCACGCTGACCTCCGAGGCCATGATCTTAAGCAGTTCGCCAAGTTCTTTGGAAGGGATAGATATTGACTTGGCAAGTTCGTCCTTTGCCGGAGGATTAAAAGAGGCCCTTTCCAGGTTCCTTAGTATTTTCTCCTTTAAAAGTTCCTTGTCGCCGCTCAGGGAGATCTTAAATGTCTTTAACCGTATTATCCCCCTGTCAAAGGTGAGCTCCTTTACATTTAAAAGAAGGCCCTCAAAAAGCCTCTGGTCGAGCCATTTAAAAACAGCCCGCAGGTCCTCTTTTGGTATACCCGGACTCAAAGGGTTCTTTTGATGAAAAGCCTTGACCGTTGAAAGAACTTTACCTGAGAAAGCCTCAAAAGCCTGCTTATGCAGAAGCCTGTTATCGATCTGTGTCACTTCACCTTTTTCAGCCAGCTGTTTTACCGAGTCTTTAATAACCGGAAGTTCCGCGTTGATCCAGCCTTCAAGGGCCGGCAAGGTTATACCATTGATCCCCGCGTGAAAGGTCTTCATTAAAAGTTTCTCTTTCAGTCCGCCTTTTTCAAAAACCCTTAGATCGTCATCTCCCTCCTTTTTCTTTCTGCGCCGAGGTGAAGTATCAAGGATCTCTCCTCCGCCTATTGTTAACAATGGGGAGAATCTCCTTATCACATACCTGTCTCCTGACATAACGGCAACCGGTTCCCTGAACCTGAACTGGCAGTAAGCGCTGTCCCCTGGTTTCAGCTCTTCCCTGTCATATATGATTATCCTTCCTGTAAGTTCAGAGGTCCCTGTATGAAAATGCACAAGGCTCCTGTTCTTGAGGCCTGAAAGCGGGATATCCTTTAACAGCTCGATCCGGGCGTCAATTGCTGATGTCGGCCTTATTTTATCGGGCAATGAGATAACATCTCCTCTCCGGAGCTCTTCTTTCTCAATACCCTGAAGGTTCATGGCCACCCGCTGTCCCGCATAAGCTATGTCCAGTGGCCTGCCGTGACTGTGAAGTCCCCTGATCCTGGTCTTTGTCCCCCTGGGAAGTATCTGCACAGCGGCGTTAACAGAGACGCTCCCGGAAACAGCGGTCCCTGACACAACAGTGCCAAAACCCTTTAAAGTGAACACCCTGTCAACAGGAAGCCTGAATATACCTTTTACAGGTTTTGGTTCAATGTCCGCGGCAAGCTCTCTTATTTTTTGTTTAAGCGCCTCAAGATTGGATCCCGTCCTGGAAGACACGGCTATGATCTCCGCCCCTTCAAGAAAAGTCCCTTTCACAAAGGCCTCAATATCATTTTTTATCAGCTCGAGCCAGTCTTCATCAACAAGGTCGGATTTTGTTACTGCGATCAGTCCTTTTTTTATTTTAAGAAGATCGCATATCGCAAGATGCTCTTTGCTCTGCGGCATGACACCTTCATCAGCGGCAATTACCATAAGCACAAGGTCAATGCCGCCCGCGCCGGCAAGCATGTTCTTGACAAGTCTCTCATGCCCCGGCACATCGACAATGCCCACAGTAAGCCCGTCAGGATAATTAAGATAGGCAAACCCCAGGTCAATGGTAATGCCGCGCTCTTTTTCTTCCTTGAGCCTGTCAGGATCGATACCGGTAAGCGCCTTTACAATGGCGCTTTTGCCGTGGTCAATGTGTCCTGCTGTACCTAGAATTACGTAACGCATTTGTTCCTGAGAATCAGTAAGAAGTTAAGGTGTTATGAAGCTGAGAAGCTAAGAGTTCTTTTCTTAACATCTGATCCTCTCAACTTCTCATCTTCCCGGGCTCATGACATTCTTTTATTACCCGCGAGCGATTAAAACTTACGATAAGGCTGAAATTATACAATTTACCAGTGTCCTGACCTCCCTGTCGCGCAGTGTCCTGGCATCAACAAGCAGTGCGTCGTCTTTGATCCTTGCAATAACCGGGGGGTCTGTGTTTCTCAGTTTCCTTTCAAGCGCGTTAAGGGATATTTTATGGGGTCTGATTGACACTACAAAGGTCGGAAAGTCAGCCTCAGGCAAAGAACCTCCGCCTGCCCTTGAGCGGTCTGAAATAACCGCTACATCCGCCAGGCCGGAAATGCCTTTTTTTAAAGCCGACGATATCCTCCTGGCCCTGCGTTTGATATTCTCCAGAGGCTGTGTCAGCATATTGAGTGTAGGGATCTCTTTGCATGCCCTTTCTTCGTCAAGGTACTGCATGAACGTTGCCTCAAGGGCCGCAAGCGTCAGTTTATCGACCCTGACAGCCCTGAGAAGCGGGTTCTCCTGCACTTTTTGTATAAACTTCTTTTTACCAAGTATTATCCCGCACTGCGGCCCTCCCAGAAGTTTATCTCCGCTGAAGGTCACTATATCCGCTCCTGACCTTACCACGTCCTGAACCGCAGGCTCGTCATATATTCCGTATTGCCGCAGGTCGATCATACAGCCGCTTCCCAGATCGGTCATGACCGGGATCATGTATGTCCTGCCCAGTTTCACCAGCTCCTTTATGGAGACCTCTTCAGTAAAACCCAATAATTTATAATTGCTTTGGTGGACCTTTAGAAGCAGCGCGATGTTGCCGCTTACCGCGTTTTCATAATCAGATAAATGGGTCTTATTGGTCGTGCCCACTTCCCTCAAAATGGCGCCGCTTGATTCCATGATCTCCGGTATTCTGAAAGAGCCGCCGATCTCAACCAGCTCTCCTCTTGACACAATGACCTCCATGTCCTTTGCGAACGTATTAAGGCAGATAAGGACCGCGGCGGCGTTATTATTAACAACAAGCGCGTCCTCGGCCCCGCTTAATTCTTTGATTATGTCTTTGATATGCGAATATCTCTTACCCCTTTTGCCCTGTGAAAGCTCATATTCAAGATTGGAATAACTGCCGGCAACGTGGAGCATGTTCTCTTTGGCCTTATCAGAAAGAACGGCCCTGCCAAGATTGGTATGGATCACCACACCTGAAGCGTTTATCAGCGGTTTCAGTCTGTAGGCAGCAAGCCGGCTGATCTCTTTCCCAATGTCAGAAGAGATCTGGTCGATCGGCAATTCACCGGCCAGACCCTGTTTCAGTATCTCTTTTCTTTTAGCATCAAGCACGGTCCTTATGGCCTTGAGGACCGTCCTCCTTGGATGGCGCTTAAGCCACTTTTCACCACGCGGGTTTTTGACAAGTTCATCAACCGAAGGAATTTTTGAGAGCAGCTTTTGTTTTGTCATTATTGCTTTTCTAACACAAGAGACTCTTTTATGGTCAAATGTAACAACTAAACAGTTTTTTCTTTCAGACGACCGGAAAGATATTTATGAAGAACACTGGATATAAGAGTCTGGTAAGGGATTCCTTCTTCAAGCGCCTTTTTTTGGATTCCCTCGAGATCTCTTGTAGATATTCTGATATTCACTCTTTTGTCTTTTTGAAAAGTAGCACGCGCATATACCTGGTAGCTCTGTAATTCCTTCTTTGCCTTTCTAACCGGCCTCAACTCGCCTTTCTCATAGGAGTCAAGTAGAGCTTTCTCCTCTTTATTCAACTTTGGCATTTTCATCTCCTCCTTTCAGGTAAAGTCTGGCAGCCTTTCTGCCTGGAATAATCGTCTTCAAAAATATTTGATTCTCTTCTTCAATAAAAGGTACCAGGCAAGCATAATCCTCTATCTGAACAACAAAAATCTTTTGTCCATGATATTTTTTCCTGTTTGAGTGTTCCAGAATATCCAGTAAATATCCCCGCTCAATGGAAAAAACAACTTCTTCAAATGAAATATTTCGCCCTGTTTTGAGCTTCTCGTTCTTTTCGTCATTCCACGTGAAATATTTCATTTAATTCATTGTAGCACAACGTGTGCCTTATGTCAACACTATGAGTTATACGTTGTATGAAACAACGTCCCTAAAATAAATATCATTTTCAACTCGCGATTTAATTTTTTTTACATTTATCAAATGCCTTTAATGTATCAACATCAAATGTTAGATCGAATTTTTTAATGTTGCCCCTTGCTACCCCATTAACATTATAGACCTTATCACCTTTAGTCCACCACATTCCTGATCTTTCCCTCGACTTTGGGCTTCGACTGAGCTCAGCCGAATGTCCTCGGGACGGACTTCGATGAGCTCAGTCGAATCGTGAGCCTGCCTGCCGGCAGGCAGGCTTGTCGAGCCGTGATTTCTCATATTTTCTCTTTTATGACCCGCATCATACCAATACGATCGTCTTATAGTATATTATTTAACTACAAGGAGAATAAATGTTTAAAGAAAGCTGTCCCGGAAGCACGGAAATAAAACAACCTAAACCAGAAGACATTAAATGCCGTTACTGCGGCAAGGTTATTGAGATCTGGAGCGATGAGACCGAGGTAACATGCCGTCACTGCGGCAAAATGAACTCGCGGGTCATGGCCCCAACATGTATAGAGTGGTGCGCCTTTGCAAAAGAATGCGTAGGCGAGGAAAAATACAGAAGACTTAAAACCGGTAACTATCGGTCAGGGCAAGTTTAAAAGCAGGCGGCAGAACAATATCGCGGGTAATTATAAGGAAACACCCTTCATCCTTCTTTCCCTGGCAAAATTTTTGATTATCATAAGTGTGGTGTGCAGCCTCTGTAGTTTCATATTCCTGCTTCTTATGCGGCCGACATCATTAAAGGGAAATTTCTCGCCTCTTATCTCGGTCTGAACCTTCATGACCTGCTGGTAAAGGCCTTTCAGAGATACGGCGTCCAGAGGTTTTAAAAAAAGAGGATTAACGATCGTGTACCCGTCCGCGATATCCCTGGCAGTTGCTGTAAGACTCTTGCCCCTTAGACTGATCATTCTCTTCTCCTGGTATTAATTATACCTTAAAAAAATATCCTTTTTAAGCGGGGGGAGAGGTTTTGTCGTTCTCAACGTCTTTTTGCTTCACTCTCAGGACCTTTGACGCCAGGATACCGGCCTCATACAGCAGGATTATGGGAAGCGCCATAAGCGTCTGGTTGAACGCGTCAGGAGTAGGGGTAATCAGCGCGGCAGCAACAAAAGCCAGGACTATAGCGTATTTCCTGTTTTTCCCCAGGGACTCAGGTGTGACGATCCCCATTCTTGTAAGAAAGACCAGCACGACCGGCAGTTCAAAGATAGCTCCAAAGGCAAGGATGAATTTCAGGCAAAAATCAATATACTTTCCCACAGACAGCATGGGTTTAAGCACGCCTGTCTTATAGTTTAAAAGGAAGTTCATTGCAAAAGGCAGCACTATAATGAAGCAGAAAAGGGCGCCTAAAAGAAAAAGGAACGTTGTTGCAGCTATAAAAGGAACTACGTATTTTTTTTCTTTTGGCATCAGGCCCGGTGCGACAAACGCCCAGAACTCATATAACAACAGCGGAGAGCTTATCACAAGCCCGCTTATTAATGAAACTTTTATGTGCATCCATAATGCCTCTGCAGGCGCAAGAAACACGAGTTCATGTCTTGTGGCCAAAGGCTCAAAGGAAAAAAAAGGAAACCCCGCGGATAACTTGAGTGAGCTGTTCATGGGCAGTGTGAGCATAGAAAAGATATCCTCGGAAAAATAAAAACAGACGCCGGCAACTATAACAACAGCTCCCAGGGACAACATCAATCTCTTCCTGAGCTCGCCCAGGTGCTCTGTTATAGGCAGTTTATCCATCATCTTTCTTCTCTTCGGGCCCCTCTTCATCGGGGCCGGGTTTTTCCACCTGTTTCATGGGCTCTGGAACTTCTGTTTTTTCCTCTTTTTCAGGGACTTCGGGCCTGGTCTCCAGAGATACGCTCTCTTCTATCCTGGATTCTGCCTCATCAAAAGAGTCCTTTACCCCGCGCAAGGCCCTTTTCATCTCCCTGACGCCCCTGCCCAGCGCCCTGCTCAGTTCCGGCAGTTTTTTAGGCCCGAAAACAAAAAGAGCCACAACAAAGACCAGTATAAGTTCCTGCATTCCAAGGTCAAACACGCGGTCATATCCCCTTTATCAGACGGTTTGCAAAAATGTGATCTGTCTCAAGCATTAGAAGAACATATCAGAATGTACGATTAAGTGTCAATCAGGAAGATCTGATGCTTTTTGAACTTGACCTTATTATACAGTTCTCATAAAATCTAATAATCAGCACTAACTTCTGGAGGGAGAAATCATGTTTAAAGGATCAGCTGTCGCAATAGTTACACCATTTAAAAACAACAAAGTCGATGAAAAGGCCCTTGTTGATCTGATCGAGTGGCATATCTCTGAAGGTACGAATGCCATTGTGCCCTGCGGCACAACAGGAGAGGCGTCTACCCTTGATTACGATGAGCACTACAGGGTAATAGAGGTAACTGTTCAGACCGTTAACAAAAGGGTCCCGGTAGTCGCGGGCACAGGCGCCAACTCCACGGACGAGACCCTGACCATGACTAAAAAAGCCAGGGCCCTTGGCGCGGACGGGGTCCTGCTGGTCACACCATACTACAACAAGCCATCCCAGGAAGGCCTTTACATACATTACGAAAAGGTCGCGAAAACAGTGGATATACCTGTGGTGCTGTACAATGTTCCCAGCCGGACAGGGGTAAATATGCTCCCAAAAACAGTAGCAAGGCTTGCTGAGATCGAGAACATCGTGGCGATCAAGGAAGCCACAGGCAGTATGAAACAGGTGAGCGAGGTAATACGCCTGTGCGGAGACAGTATAACCCTGATCTCAGGTGATGACTTCACAACATTGACACTCATGGCCCTTGGCGGCAAAGGCGTGATATCTGTTGCCGCGAATGTTGCCCCAAAAGATGTCTCTGATATGTGCCGGCTGTGGAATGAGGGCAAAATCGAAGAGGCCAGGAAACTGCATTTTAAGCTTGAGCCTGTTAATGAGTCAATGTTCATTGAGACAAACCCGGTACCTGCTAAAACCGCTCTTGGCATGATGGGGAAGATACAGGAAGAGTTCAGGCTGCCCCTTTGCGCCATGAGCAGTGAAAACAAGGAAAAATTAAAAAAAATCCTTATTAATCAGGGGCTTCTATCATCTTAATGTTCCATATTTATCATAGATTTTAGCATAATTCACCCCGTTAGAAAATTCTCATGATCTTTATTTTTTTTAACGGGGTAAGCTTGAATATATAAGGGTTTTCTGTTATCATTAATCAGGTAATTACCTGCCTTGTGCGTGATAGGTGGAGAACTTGAACCTTCAATTAGATTTAGCAGGGAGCCAGAGTAAGGCAATTGTGAGCAACCCGACCTGTCGGGAAATGCCTAATTTTGTCTTCAAGGCGCCCACCTGTAAAAATAGGGATTCAAGATGCCCGTCTACACGACAAGGTGGGTCTTATAACCCCGTAGTTGCGGGGTTAATCTTGTTGTTTTTGGCCTTGACAGTTACACTTTGCCGGGTAAGGATGATAATTATAGACTTAACGGATAGGCTTTTCGGCCCCGTGAATTATATCGCAGTTTATTCCATTTTTCGCCAAATCCTGCCATCAATGGAGGATTTGAACGGGGTTTATCCTATAGAATCAGTAAATCTTTATAATTATATCCAGCCACCCGCATAAGTTCTCACTGTCAAAGGCCGTTTGAGCAAGGTCCCGGTACGTACGGCGACCAAAGAGGCCGGGGAAATACCCCGTTGACAGAATGGAACTTTTTAATTCCAACAGAACAGCTCCACTTGCCTGGAGGATGCAGCCCCGGACACTGGAGGAATTCCTGGGCCAGTCCCACATACTGGGCCATGGAAAACCTTTAAAAGAGGCTATTGAAAAGGATTCCATAGTCTCCCTTATACTGTACGGCCCGCCCGGCACTGGCAAGACCGCACTGGCTCATATAATCGCCCGGATGACAAAGGCATTATTTATGTCCCTTAATGCTGTTACTTCCGGTGTGGCGGACATAAAAGAGGCCCTGAAAAGTGCTCGTAAGGGTCAGCGGGCCATACTTTTTATCGACGAGATCCACAGGTTCAATAAACTTCAGCAGGACGCCCTGCTGCCTGATGTTGAGACAGGCAACGTAACACTTATAGGCGCTTCAACACAAAACCCGTTTTTTTCAATAATTCCAGCTCTGTCCTCAAGGTCCATGATCTTCCAGTTTTTCCCCTTAAAAGAAGATGATATTAAAAAATTGCTTGACAATGCCCTGAAAGACAAAGAAAACGGTATAGGTGGATCAGGGATAGAACTTACACCGGATGCAATGAATTTTATCGCCAGGGTTTCAGAAGGCGACGCAAGAAAGGCGTTTAACGCCCTTGAACTGGGCAGCTTTATTCTTAAAAGCACGAACTGCTCCACTTATGACATTAAACTGGCAAAAGAGGTCCTCCAGAAAAAATCCCTTTATTACAACGAGGAGGAACACTACAACACTATCTCGGCTTTTATAAAAAGCATGCGTGGAGGGGATCCTGACGCCTCGCTTTACTGGCTGGCAAAAATGATAGAGGCTGGGGAAGACCCTTTATTTATAGCAAGAAGGATCGTTATCTGCGCTTCAGAAGACGTAGGCAATGCTGACCCAAGGGCACTGGAGCTTGCGGTTGCCGCAATGAAGGCAACTGAACTGATCGGCATGCCAGAGGCACGAATACCTCTGGCACAGGCAGCGATCTATATCGCAATGGCACCGAAAAGCAACGCGTCGTACATGGGCATAGAGAACGCCCTGTCAAACGTCCGGGAGGAAAGAACAGAGCAGGTGCCTTCACATCTTAAAAGCACCGGTTACAGGGGCGCATCCCGTCTCGGAGCCGGTATAGGGTATAAATATCCTCATAACTACAACGGTCATTCCGTGGATCAGGAATACCTCCCGCGGAAAAAGACGTTCTATTATCCGTCCGGACAGGGTTATGAAAAAGTATTCAAAATCAGGTTGCACAAAAGGAGGGTTGTATAATGTCGATTAACCTATATATCTTTCTTGCGCTTGCGGTCGGGTTAGTCGTTGGTTTTGTCCTTTCAGCCATATACTACAGGGGAACTGCCGGTAAAAGGCTGAAAGACGCTGAACAAAAGACCAGTAGACTTCTGCAGGATGCCAGGAGAGAAGCAGCGACCATTAAAAAAGAAGGTGATCTTGCCGCTAAAGACAAAATAGTACAGGCGAAAGTTGAAGTTGAGAAAGAATTAAAAGAGCAGAGGTCCGAGCTTAACCGGCTGGACAAGAGACTACGGAACAGGGAAGAGATGCTGGACAGGAAACTGGAGCAGTTCGATAAAAAGGAGTATAGCTTCAACAGAAGGGAAAAGGAATTTCTCAACAGGGAGAAGAAGCTGGCAGAAAAAGAGAGTAACTACGAAAAGCTCCTCAAAGAGCAGAAGGAACTACTCGAGCGCCTTTCGGGACTCAGTTCCGAGGACGCGAAAAAACAGCTTTTACTGATAATAGAGGAAGAGTCGAAATTCGAGGCCGCGAAAGTAGCAAAGCGGGTTGAAGACGAAGCGGTTGAGTCAGCCAACCGCAAGTCCAAAGAGATCATCAGTCTTGCCATTCAGAGATACGCGAGCGACTATGTTAGCGAACACACCATCTCCACCGTTTCCCTGCCTTCGGACGAGATGAAGGGAAGGATCATAGGAAGGGAAGGAAGGAACATCAGGGCGCTTGAGGCAGCCACCGGGATCGAACTCATCATAGACGACACCCCTCAAACAGTGCTGCTGTCCGGTTTTGATCCTGTAAGGAGAGAGATCGCGAGAATCTCTCTGGAGCGTCTTATAGCTGACGGAAGGGTCCATCCTGCCAGGATCGAAGAGGTTGTTGAAAAGGTAAAAAAGGAGATCGAGAACACTATTAAAGAAGACGGGGATAAGACGGTCTTTGACCTGGGACTGCACGGCATACACCCGGAAATAGTAAAGCTTCTCGGAAGGCTCAAGTACAGGACCTCTTACGCGCAGAACGTCCTTCAGCACTCAAGAGAGGTCGGGTACCTCGCTGGTATAATGGCCGGGGAACTGAGAGTGGATTCAAAACTCGCCAGGAGAGCAGGGCTTCTCCACGACATAGGCAAGGCAGTTGACCACGAGGTCGAAGGCTCTCACCAGGCCATCGGCGCGAGCCTTGCCAGGAAATATGGAGAAAACGCAAAGGTAGTCAATGCCATTGAGGTCCACCATGGAGAAGGAGACCCCCTATCAGTGGAAGCGGCGCTTGTAGCCGCGGCTGACGCCCTTTCTGCCGCAAGACCTGGTGCGCGAAAGGAATCTCTTGAAAGGTATCTTAAACGGCTTGAAAAACTGGAAGAGCTCGCGACATCTTTTAACGGCGTAAATAAATGTTATGCCATTCAGGCCGGCAGAGAGGTAAGGATCATTGTAAAGCCGGAGGAGGTGAACGACGATCTTTCCGCCCAGCTCTCAAGGGACCTTGCCAAAAAGATAGAGGAGGAGCTTACATATCCCGGGCAGATAAAAGTAACCGTGATAAGGGAGTCCAGATACGTAAAATACGCGAGGTGATATATCGATACACGATACAGAGGAAAAAAGGCAAGGGTCAGGAAGCCGGTATGGTAGTTGGGTCAGGGTAAAGTTAACACCAAATACTTAACCCATTAACCAAACCGGCATCGTAACCTTAACCATAACCGAGATTTTGAATCATGAAAGTTTTATTTATAGGTGACATCGTAGGTAAGCCCGGCAGAAATGCACTGAAGCAGGGGGCTCTTAAACTTATTGATAAGCTGAAAATAGATTTTGTTGTAGCGAACGCTGAAAATGCTGCCGGCGGATTCGGGATAACAAAAACTGTTGGTGAAGAGCTTTTCTCAATGGGCGTAATTAATGTACTTACCTCGGGCAACCATATCTGGGATAAAAAAGAGGCCATTACATATATAGAGGAGGAAAACCGGCTTCTCAGACCTGCTAATTATCCCGAAGAAGTGCCGGGACGCGGAAGTATAGTCGTCACGACCCCTGGCGGAGGGAAGATAGCGGTGCTGAATATCTCCGGCAGGGTGTATATGAATCAGCTTGACTGCCCTTTTAAGACCGCGAAAAGAGAGATTCCCAGGCTTAAAGAACATACCAACGCTATCATTGTAGATTTTCATGCCGAGGCGACCTCTGAAAAATCAGCTTTCGGATGGTTCCTGGATGGAGAGGTAAGCGCTGTTATAGGCACACATACTCATGTGCAGACCGCGGATGAAACAATACTGCCCAAAGGCACCGCGTTCATAACAGACGCCGGGATGACAGGCCCGGTAAATTCTGTAATAGGCGTAAATAAAGACCTTGTAATAAAGAGATTCCTGACAAACATCCCCATTCGTTTTGAAACGGCAAAAGGGGCGTCTGTGCTTTCCGGTGTTGTGTTTGAAATTGATCCGCAGTCAGGAAAGGCAGATAACATTCAGCGTCTGCAGATTAAGTTCTCCTAATTTAAAAAAGTAGAGAGTAGATAGTAGAAAGCAGCAAGAAAAAAAATCTTTCTACTCGCTACTCGTTGCTCGCTACTTTCTTAAAGTTATTACTTAACTGCTGATTTAAGGGCTTTACCAGCTGTAAACTTGGGAGTTTTTGTGGCAGGGATCTTGATCTCCATACCTGTTTTCGGGTTGCGGCCCCTCCGGGCCTTTCTCCTGCTGACAGAAAAAGTTCCAAACCCTACCAGCGTCACCTTATCGCCCTTTTTAAGGGCCCTGGTAACACCACCAATAAAAGAATCAATTGCTTTTGTAGCTGCAGCCTTTGATATCCTGGTATTGTCCGCCACAAGATCGATAAGTTCAGCTTTTGTCATAATTCCTCTCCTCTTTTAAAAATATTGAGAATTGCGTCCCTGCAGAGAATAAAAACGTAAGAAAAAAGATACCAGTCTAAATTATCATTTGTCAACAGTTTTATCCGCCTTGTCAAACCAATTTAGAAATGTCCTATTCTTACCAATTTAGAAATGTCCTGTTTTTGCATTGACTCAATGCAGGTGTCATTCCCGCTTGTCGGGAATCTTTCAGACTTGTTTAGAAGGATGCTGGACAAGCCAGCATGACAGACAGGGATGTTTTAAAAGGGTTATATAGCATGACCGTTTTTAGGACATTTCTATTTTGGTATTACACAGTTTTATCCGCCTACGCAGATGCACAGAGATGCTTCGGCGGATTTCTCAGTTGGCGGATAACCCTCCGAAGCCTTGGCGAAGGAGGGTTATCAGGAAGGTACCACGGACAAGCACGCATCACCCTTTAACGTATTCCCGGCTCAGTCTCTTAAAAGTTCTATATATTCCAACGCCTTCCTGCTTCTCTCGTCATCACTTCCGCTATCAATGATCTTTCTGAAGTGTATAAGCGCCTCCTCGTTCTCACCCTGCCTTAAGTACGCGTTGGCAAGTTCCCAGAGAACACCCGCATATTCAGGCACTATTTTCAGTGCTTTGTTGAACTCATCAATCGCGTCCTGGACCTTACCCTGTTTTATATAGACAAGACCAAGAACATAATAAGACCCGGGAAACTCCGGATATCTCGATATGGTTCCCTTGAGCGTTATAACAGCTCCGGCGTAGTCGCCCTTCATATACTGGGCATACGCAATGTTATAATACGCGCTTTCAGGCTCGGCATATACCGGGTTCTTAAGTGCCCTCCGGAAATATTTGATCCCCTCATCCCATTTCCCCATGTTAACGTAAGCCGCGCCGAGGTTATTCATAGCTTCCGAATAGTTAGGGTCTATTGAAATAGCCCGATTGAAATATTTGACAGCCTCCTTATATTCCTTGAACCCCGGGCTGGACGTTATCAGGCCGAGGGCGTTCAGGGCTTGTTTGTTCCTGGGCTCAAGGTTCAATACCGTCTGGAACTCTACATATGCTTTTTTCAGCCTGTTATCGGTCAGATACGCATAACCGAGTTTATAGTGGGCCTCGGCTTTCCTCTGGTCGTTGTTTTCCTTTTTAGGAGTAGTTACACAGGCAGAAAATAACACGACACACAGCACTGAAAATACCGCAAAGGTCTGAAGTCTTTTTTTGTAGGTCCTCATTGTCAAAACACCGTCTCCCTGTCAGTCTTGAGACATCGAGTAAACATTACCAGAAACAATGACAGAATTCAAGATAAAACGACACTTATTCAGGCCGGCTTTTCTGCTATACTTTAATTATGAAAAACCTGGAAATCGCCCGGGTCTTCAATGATATTGCCGACATACTCGAGATAAAAGGTGACAACCCGTTCAGAATAAGGGCTTACAGAAGGGCCGCGCAAAATATTGAGGGCTTTGCAAAGGACGTGGCTGAAACACCTCCTGACGAACTCAAAAAAATCCCTGGTATCGGTCAGGACCTTGCTGAAAAGATCAGGGAATATACAGGAACAGGACGGCTTGAAGCATACGAAGAATTAAAAAAAGCGGTTCCCCCGGGCCTTGTCTCTCTCCTGTCAATACCCGGGATCGGTCCACGCACTGCAAAGATGCTTTTTGAGAAAAGCAAAATAAAAAATATAGATGACCTGGAGAGACTGGCAAAAAAAGGAAAACTCAGGGAACTCCACGGTATTCAGGCGAAAACAGAAGAACACATCCTTAAAGGGATCGCCATGATAAAAAGACGCGCAGGGCGTTATCCTCTTGGCACTGTCCTTCCTCTGGCCGAGGACATACTCACGCGGCTTGAAAAGACCGCGCCTGTAAAGGACCTGTATCTGGCGGGCAGTCACAGCCTGGATGAGATCGTTGACGCCGCGCGCGGGCTGAAAACTACAGGTACATCGCCATTACTGACCACTCAAAAGGCCTTGCTATCGCGGGAGGACTGGGCATAGACCGGCTCCTGGCCCAGAACAAAATGATAAAGCAGATGAACAGGCGGCTGCGCGGATTCAGGCTCCTTTCCGGGATCGAACTGGATATAAAAAGCAACGGCGCTCTGGATTACCCGGACGAAGTGCTTAAAGAACTGGATATAGTAGCAGCCTCGATACACTCAGGGTTCAGGCAATCAAAGGAACAGCTTACAAAAAGACTCGTATCAGCAATGAAAAACCCCTATGTATCAGTAATAGCCCACCCTACGGGAAGACTTATCGGAGTAAGAGATGCCTATGAAATTGACATGGATGAGGTTTTAAAGACCGCGAGGGATACGGACACGGCGCTGGAGATAAACGCGTACCCCCTGAGACTTGACCTGAACGATATCTACTGCAAAAAGGCAAAAGAAATGGGAGTGCGGCTTGTTATATCAACAGACACACACGTAAGCTACCAGTTCGAATTTATGAGATACGGGGTGGGTATTGCGAGAAGAGGCTGGCTGGAAGAAAAGGATATCCTGAACACATACACGTATGCGTCACTTTTAAAACACATAAAGCTCAAAAGAGCCGGATCCCGCGCGCCGGTCAGAGCTGATGCTTAAAAAATTTTATTGTATTCAGGCGAATAATATGGTATATAGTATCAGAGAAAAAAAACAAGATGGAATGTCACTGTTTTTTTTGATTGCAATTAAGTAAATTATTCTGATAAACTTTGTATCAATAAAGCGAGAATTGAGTGTGAGTGACAACCTTATTTGTCCCGCTCGGACGGGACTGAATATTAACCTTTAAAAGGAGGAGGGGCGAATGGCAGCAAAAAAGAAAGCGAAGAAAAAACCAGCAAAGAAAAAGGCCGCAACAAAAAAGGCCGCGAAGAAAAAAGTAGCGAAGAAAAAACCAGCAAAGAAAGTTAAGAAGAAAAGAAAGCCGAACCCGGCTTTTATGAAACCGATGCAGATCAGCGACACCCTCGCCACAGTAGTGGGAAGCAAGCCCATCCCGAGGACCGAAGTTGTTAAGAAGTTATGGATATACATCAAGAAGAACAAACTGCAGGATAAGAAGAACAGGAGAAACATTAATGCCGATGCAAACCTCAAGGCTGTATTCGGCGGCAAGAAGACAGTATCAATGTTTGAAATGACCAAGCTGGTCAGCAAACACCTGAAGTAAAAAAGAAGTTTAAGACTTACAGCTTTTTATTAAACAGACCGGCCTGAACATGAATAATTCAGGCCGGTCTGTTTTTTTGGTATCCCGGCCGGTTCGGGGTTTCCAGGTTTTTTAGTTTTTACGCCAGGAGCTAACAGCTATGAGCTATCAGCTTTTGTTGCTCAGGACAGCTTAGCGTCTTTTTTTCTTTGCTTTTATTGCGGAGGCTGATCTTTTGGCGGCTTTTTTAGCCGTCTTTTTAACCGCCCTTTTTGGGGCAGTTTTCCTGGTGGTTTTTCCGGCGGTCTTCTTAGCTGTCTTCTTTACGGCTTTTTTAGCCTTTGTTTTCTTTACTGCTTTTTTGACCGCCTTTTTCTTGGTAGCCTTTGATTTTTTTGGTTTTTCCTTCTTTAACAGCGCTGACGCCTTTAATCCCGCCGGAAGAGAGGCTTCGAGAATAGATCCCAGTTCCATTGCGTTATGCGGGGCATAACCAAGGGCGTCATTATTAAAATATATATAAACATCCTTGCCCATCTTAAGATACTCTTTTATCCTCTTAGCGTACTTTTTAAGCTGTTCTGTGGAATAATTGGTCGCGTAGCTTCCTCCCTCGCCATGCCGGCGCATATACACAAAATCCGCGGTTGCCGGCAATTCATCAATAAACTCAGGCCAATCAGCCATACAAATGGCTATGTTTGATTCAGTCAACATCTTAAAAACCTTCCTGTTGATCCAGCTCTTGTGCCTGAACTCAAAAACATGGCGCACCGGATAAGGCTTGATAGCCGCGATAAACTCCTCCAGGTTTTTCATATTAGCCCTGAAGTTCGGCGGTAATTGCCACAGAACAATCTCCTGTTTTTCCAAAAGAGGCGATATGGTATTAAAAAAAGTTAAAAGCGGAAGCTCAACATCTTTGAGTTTTTTTACGTGTGTGATAAAACGGCTGCCCTTAAGGCTGAAAGAGAACTGAGGCGGGGTTTCCTTGTGCCATCTTTCAAAGGCCTCTTTTTTAAGAAGACGGTAGAAGGTCACATTAAGTTCTACTGAGTTAAGCTTTCCCACATAAAAAGACAGCCATCTTTTTGGTGGAAGGTCCTCAGGATAAAACGTTCCCCGCCAGGAATCATATAAAAATCCACTGCATCCAATTCTATACTTAGGCATGACTGTGTAATTATACACATAAAATTAAAAAATTCAAATTTAAAAATTTTAAATACATAATTTCCCTTATAAATAAAGGGCTTAAGAGGCAAAAAAGGTGTTTGGACAAACTGGGGTGTTATTCGATTATCCCGCCGCCGATAACTACATCTTTATCATAGAAAACCGCGCTCTGACCTGGTGTAGGAGCCCATTGAGGCTCGTCAAATTCTACCCTAACCTTTTGATTTTCTTCATGAATCAGAGTGGCTGACTGCTCTTTCATTGTGGAGCGGATCTTGGCACGGGCCTTGAAGGGTTTTGAAATAGCATCCATGGAGATCCAGTTTAACTCCTTGACTATAAAGCTTTTTTTTTCGGCCTCAGCCCTTGAACCCACTATAACCATATTTTTCTGCCTGTTAATATCAACAACATAATGAGGCTTAAGTGTTTGAATCCCCAGCCTTTTTCTTTGACCTATGGTATAAAAGGCAATTCCTTTGTGCTCACCAACTACCTTTCCCTGCGTATCCACCACCGGGCCCCGCTGTAACGCCTCAGGAGCAAAATCCCTTACAAAATCAGTGTAGTTGCCGTCACCAACAAAACATATTTCCTGGCTTTCAGGTCTCAAAGCGCTGGCAAGGCCAAGCTTTGCAGCAATATTCCTGGTTTCATCTTTTTTTAGTTCTCCCAAAGGAAATACTGTTTTTGAGAGTTCTTCCTGGGTCATTACGTATAACACATAAGACTGGTCTTTCTTAGGATCAACCCCTTTTTTCAATAAAAATCTTTTGTTATCTGTGCTCTGTTCTCCGGGTTCACGTGCTTGCCCTGTACCGAATGGTACAGGGTCAATCCGCGCATAATGACCGGTTGCCACCAGATCAGCCCCTGTTTCCGCCGCCTTGTTAAGCAGGGCTTTGAATTTTATAAATTTATTGCAGAGAATACACGGGTTAGGAGTCACACCTGAAATATACAGGGAACAGAACTCCTCGATTACATCCCGGTAAAAGCTGTCCCTGACATCAGTTGTATAATGCTTTATACCCAGTTTTTCCGCGACATCCCGCGCGATCTGTATGGTTTCAAGAGAACAGCATATATTAGGATTTTTAGTGTCGCGCTGATCCCACAGCTCAAAACTTAAACCAATTACTTCATGGCCCTGCTCTTTCAGCAGATAGGCGGCTACAGAGGAATCCACCCCTCCGCTCATTGCAACCAGTACTTTCATTATAAGCCCTCACCAAGCGTATTCCTGCTGGAACTTTCTGATTTTAACACAAAGCCTGATCAGCAGGTTAAAAACTATAAATCCCAAATTTCTTTTTATCTCCCTGCCTGCTACCCGCCCCTGCCTGTCCCGTGGTTCGGGATTGTCCAGATTCTTTTTATAACTCCCGCGTCCAGTTTTGCTGCCAAAGATTTGCAATAGCAAATCAAGGAATGGGCACTAGGTAAGCAAAACTGTGGGTGCAGAATCTAACGGGGCTTTCTTTGGCGATTTATGTTATATTTTTTATTATGGAAAAAAGACTTATGGATGCCTCAAAGCAATATTTAATGCATACCTATAAGCGTTTTCCCATTATTCTGAGAAAAGGCCGCGGTATGAAAGTCTGGGACTCCAACGGCAAGGAATACCTGGATTTTGTCGGCGGTATTGCTGTGAACAATCTTGGTCATTGCCATTCAAAGGTCGTAATAGCCCTGCAGAAACAGGCACAGAGACTTCTGCACGTATCAAATCTTTATCACATAGAGCCGCAGATAGAGCTTGCGAAACTGCTGGTAAAACATTCTTTTGCTGACAAGGTTTTTTTCTGCAATTCAGGAGCAGAGGCAAACGAGGCCGCCATAAAGCTCACAAGAAAATACGCCAAAGACCACTTATCACATGACAGGTATGAAATTATAACCGCCTTTGGTTCTTTCCACGGCAGAACACTTGCCACATTAAGCGCGTCCGGCCAGGAAAAACTGCAAAAGGGCTTTGAACCGTTAGTTCCCGGATTTAAGCATGTACCGTTTAATGACATTAATGCCCTGAAAGGAGCCATCACAAAGCACACCTGTGCAGTAATGATGGAACCAATCCAGGGAGAAGCAGGGATAAAAATGCCTGATATGGACTATTTAAAAGAAGTTCGCAAGGTCTGCGACGAATACAGGCTTCTGTTTATTCTTGATGAAGTTCAGACAGGCATGGGAAGGACGGGCAAACTGTTCGCGTATGAACACTTTGGCATAGAGCCTGATATAATGAGCCTTGCCAAAGGGCTCGGGGGAGGAGTTGCCATAGGCGCGATGCTCGCTAAAGATAGCGTGGCGGCATCTTTTCAGCCGGGTTCACACGCGGCCACTTTCGGCGGAAACCCTCTGGCATGCGCCGCGGCAAAAGCAGCCATGGAAACCCTGCTTGAAGACGGATTTATTCTGGATAACTGCGAACGCATGAGTAAATATCTTATTAACAGACTTGAGGGGATCAAAAAGGACTATCCGTCACTTGTCGCAGGGGTCAGGGGGCTGGGTCTTATGATCGGCATGGAAATGACAACAACCTGCGGCCCTATAGTCAATCTGTGCCTTGAAGAAGGGGTCCTTATTAATTGCATCGGGGGCAATGTGCTTCGTTTCACACCTGCCCTGACGCTTACTGAAAAAGAAGTAGATAGGCTTATTGAAGTGCTTGAAGATGTTTTCGAAAAAATATCATAAAAAAAGTCAAAAGTTATCTGTATCAGTGAAAAAAAGATGAAAAAAGATTTTTTAACTTTAAGAGATCTGTCAGTCGAAGAGATCAATGCTGTCCTGGACAGGGCATCTGAGCTTAAATCCGGGAAAGACGTTTCTGCTCGGGATCGAGTCGTATCGACCTGCCCGCTTATCGGCAAAAGTATAGGCCTGTTCTTTGAAAAGGCCTCAACAAGAACCAGGATCTCTTTTCAGACCGGCATATACCAGCTCGGCGCGCAGGCGGTCGATATAAGCCCTGGAGAGTCACAGCTCGGAAGAGGCGAGACCATCGAGGATACGGCAAAGGTTCTGTCAAGATACCTGCACGGGATCGTAATAAGAACATTTGCGCACGATACAATTGTGAAGTTCGCGAAAAACGCTAGCATACCCGTGATCAACGGACTTACCGACCTGCATCATCCCTGCCAGGTACTGGCTGACCTGCTCACGATAAAAGAAAAAAAAGGCGGGCTTAAAGATATTCGGCTGGCTTACATAGGCGACGGCAATAATGTGGCAAATTCACTCATAGAGGCCTCGGCACTGACTGAAATAGACCTTGTCCTTGCCTGCCCAAAAGACCATGCCCCTGACGCCGGCATATATGAAACAGCCCGCTCAGAGGGAGCTAAAGTAAAGTTATTGATCGATCCTGAAGAAGCGGTTAAAGGCGCGGACGCGCTTTATACTGATGTCTGGGTAAGTATGGGACAGGAAAAAGAACATGAAAAAAAGAAACAAACACTTAAAGGCTATCAGATAAACAAGGGGCTTGTTTCCCTTGCAAAGGCCGATGCAATAGTCATGCACTGCCTTCCCGCGCACAGAGGAGAGGAAATAACAAATGATGTCATGGATTCTCCGCAGAGCGTTGTGTTTGACCAGGCGGAAAACAGGCTTCACACTCAAAAAGCGCTTCTTGAAATGCTGATCAGCTCCTGATCTCAGGAGCTTGATAACACCGATTTTACAATGATTACACAGATATTATGTTTGTTCCACCGCGGGGGGGTGGACAAAGGCTTCTAAAATTATCGAAGTTCAACTTCGATAATTTCTTTGAGAGTCACAGGGGAGTCAGGTTTGTAACCCGCTATAAAGGTCAAGGATTCCCCATCTTTCCGGACTGACTATTTTTCAGTAATATGAATAATACTCATTATGAACAACAGAAAGCCGTACGCCAGGATCTGGCGGGAACTCGTAAGGGAAAAGAGGAAGATGATTGTCCTGAATTACATGTTGACTCCCCGTGTAAGTCATTTCCTGGCCCGGATAATCGGTTTCTCCGATAATCCGCCCAGAATTTCCAAAAGCCTCGGTTTTCTGCGGTTAGCGTCTCTCAACTTTTGAAGATACGTCTCCCATTCGTTCACTTCTCCGTTCTTTGTCATTGTGCTTTTGACCTTTCGCAGATATCTTGCGCCATTAATATAAAAGTTGACTCCGGTTTGGGATACATGCTTTTCGGCAATTCCTTTCCATATCCCGACAGCCTTGTCAGGATAGTCGTGTGCGATCGCGCCCGCGACCCTGTCTTCAAGATCATCACGGGACCATCCCTGCTTATTTTTCTTATAACGATCATACCATTTGAGGACGTCATCGATTTTCTTTTCGTGGATGGCAATATCGATCAGGACGGTGGTGAGGGGATGCTCACCTGAGCGCCGCCTTACGGACTTCTCAAGCCCTGTATCCGGCAGCGGCCAATCACTTCGGTTTTGTTGTGGCTTTTTGCCGTTTTCAAGAAAATGCAAAACAGCCTTTCTGACAGTTTCCCAGACATGGGCTTTTTCCGAAGCCTTCTTGAGTTCCTTAAATGCGTCGAGGGAGGGATTCTCGCGAAAATCATCTACCAGAACGGCTGCAACAAAATTCCAGTCCCTTTTCCTTCGTCTTATATCCAGCAACTCTTCCTTCAATCCATTCGCGATGCCGGGCCATTTATCTAGCGTAACTGCAATGCCTTTGCGAATCCACTCTTCTGCTTCGGCGTCACGCCTTGCCTTTCGAAGATGCTTTACGAGACGGTCATAGCTTGAGGTTATTTCAGCTTCTTTTAAACAGAGAGTAATGACTTCCTCCTGCCGTCCGGCATTTTCCAGCGCCCGGATGATCTCGTCTGTCATCCTGTCACGCCGGTAATCACGCGAAAATGAATTTCCATCTTTTTCAGGTCTCATGCTGTTTAATCGATTCAGGAGGCGGTCGGCAAGGGCGGTCCAGTCTTTTTTGCTGAATTTCTTTTTCCAGAATTCCTCAAGGCCGTCACAGAGGCCGTATTCATCACGCAGAGCAAAATCAACTGCCCGTTCCATTTTCTCTTCATTTGGCAATGAAGAATCCCGCAGGGCTTTAAAAACGATTGTCATGCAGTCAGTCACCTCTTCGGCGGCGTCCCCTTCGTCATGCGATTGCTCAACCTGCTGTGTGCCGAGAAACAAAAGCTTTTCCCCCAGCCGGAGCGCTTCATCAGTCTGTTTTTCGTCAAGCAGTCTCTGAAGTCCGGCGCGGACGCGTGAGTAGTCAGGTCGATAACCGCAGCCCCGCCTATAATTCCACCAGGCAGGCTCACGGGCAGCATCTTCTATTTCACGTTCAACAGTCTTTGCAAGAGAAGGAGAAGAGTCTGTCTTGAGGCGTACATTGAATTCCAGTTCCTCCCTGACCTCATCATGCCGCTCCAGAATATCTGTAATCAGATTGAGCAATTGACTTTTTGATTGTTCATTAAGAAAGTCTTCAAGTCTGCCTTCTGTGGAGGATGCACTTGGCTTTTTCGATGCCGTTACCTCATCCTCGATTTCATCGTCAAAGCTATCGTATTCGTCATCCTCATCATCAATGCCCCGTGATATTAAATTCAGACGTTCATCTTTCCTTCCCGCTTCAGGCACCTTCCGGCCGTTTTCAAGACAGTTGAGATATTCAAGGATCACTGCTACGGCGTGTTTGCAGGCCGAATGGTACGGACACGTGCAGACAGACGATATCTCTCCATTATCAAGAGAGACCATAGTAGCATAGGTAACGGAACCTTCAACCCATGCCAGAAGTTCACCCGATCTGGTAATCGCAAGCTCGTTGACGTATTTATTCCGTTGATACGACCTTCCTCGCGATACGATTTTCGAGCCGGCCCATGATTCCAAATCGAACCAGGTGATATCCTGGAAACCTTTATTTGTCCGTTTACCCATCTGCTCCTTATCCTCTTTATGTAATATATTTCAAAATGCCTCATACACTTTGTAAACAATTGTCAGAAATTCTCCAAGATTATCGGCTGTCAGATCTTCATCCATAACAAATTCGTACATATCTATATTAGTATCTATAGATTCTCTTATCTTATCATCGATATGGTTTTCACCATACATGCCCCAGCCTGCTCCGTTTCCGGACTGAATGGTTATTTCATAAACACCATAGCGTTTATCTATAGAAAGCGTGGGAGGATTTCCACTGAAACGGGAATTGCCGAGTATTTCAAAGACTACGCGGGAATCGGTGTCCAGCGGCAATGATAAAAAGAACTCACTGCCAAGCATCCAGTGCTCAGTTGAGCAGGTTAACTTTCCCTTGAAAAATACCCTGTCACCATCTAAAAGCATAAAGCTTAGTGACCTCGATAAAACATGACTAAGCCTGAATTCAGTCTCCGGGTTATCCCGCGGCGAGTAGTTGTACATGTTGTCTTCAAGGCTCTCTCTGATCACAGGCCAGAAACGTTTTATAAGGAGATCATCAAGGTATTTCCTTATCCTGGGATTTTCCAGGATGGCCATATCCCCGGTTTTATCATGCTTCCGGGCTTCTTTAATTATCCAGTTTTCTTTCATCCGCCTTTATTGCTTTGTGTCTGTTGACTACCTAAAGCTCGATTTTGACATCTCGCAAAAAGAAAACCATTGAGGGAATGCCGCTTCATGTAAAATTATCGAAGTTGAACTTCGATAATTTCTTTGAGAGTCACAGGGATTGGGAGTAATTCCCGATCCACTTAACGAAACTGAAATGGTGTTTAAGACTATTAAGGAGTTTTTTATCGGCTGTAAGGAAGGGTATATGTCTTGATTCGGCAACGGCTATATAAGCTCCATCATACGCGCTTGTGCTATGCTTTGTGGAGATATCGAAGATTCTGTCTTTTAAGGGTCCAATATCTTCCTTAATAATCTCAATTCCAAGCATCTCGTTCATTAGCTCTTTCGCCCTTTTTTTTGGAAAGCGTGCCATCCTTGAGGCAACAAGGCAGGCATTGATTATTTCATAGGTAATAAGAGACGGCGCATGAAATGTAATGTTCCCCTTTGCGTAGTCACTGATAAGATTCTGTGCCTCTGTATGGCCATCTTCATCAGAAAAGTAAGCCTTTAACAAAACTCCTGAGTCAATTACTATAATCACAGCTTTCTGCCCTCAAGTTCTTTCTTTGATGCCGCGTAAACATCCTTTGCTTTAATGCCGGTTTTACGCATTTCTGTAGAGATTTCGAGCATTCTCAGATAAGTCCTCAATTTTTTCAGGTTGGTATATTCTTTATAGGGTAAAAGGGCTGCTACAGGCTGCCCTCGTTTAGTAATGATAATATCTTCATTTTTGGCTACAGATTCTTTTATAAGGCCTGTAAAGTTCTTTTTACCATTAGATATAGACACAATTTTCGTTTCCATATAGTCACCTCCTATGTCTATATTATATAGTCACTATTGAATAAAGTCAAGGGAACGAATTCTCAAGATGTGGGCAGGTTAGTCTCAGGTAATTATGCATTTACGAGAGTCACAGGGGAGGCA
>BDTR01000049.1 GCA_002897775.1 bacterium BMS3Bbin08
TGTGGCCTGCGCTCCTTTTATGCCCTCAGGGTGGTCATGGGAAACAGAAGCGCTTTTTTCCGCTTCCAAAAGCACTTCTTCTAATGTATCAAATGCGAATCCAACAGGGCTTACCCGCATGGCTGATCCGTTCCCGCAGCTGTTATACGGTGTGCTGTCTTTGCGCGCTGCCCATTTCCTGAATAAAGGCCCATACCCGGCTTCCGGATAATACGAGTAATATCTTTTCAAGCTCTTTTCATACCCTTCATTATGAAGAATGCTGTGAGCGACAGCGATGGTAAGCACTGTGTCATCTGTGAAACGGCACATCGGATCAAAAAGAGGGAAATCAGTGCGGTTGATATTGTGCCGCTCATAAATGGACCCGATTATATCACCTGCAATAGCGCCTATCATTACTCACCCTCCTTTAATTGATCGGTGTTTCCATCCCTGTTTAAAGATACCATGAATTCATCTTCATTTTAGGGGACGTTGTTGCATACTATGCATTACTGGCCCCACCCAAAAAAATGGGGACGGTGGTTCGATAGTTCGACAGGCTCACTATTCCACTTCAACAAATCAAGCCACATAGTCCTGAGCACGGTCGAAGGGCTCACCATTACACTTTTAGTGATAATCTTTGTTTAGGCATTTGATTTATGAGACCAATTCCCTCTACCAACAGATAAAGTCCTTTTTTTGATATTAAAATAAAAACAACCTTTTTGATTTTAATTCATTCAGATCTGATGAATCAACCCTGGAGGTTGCAAATAAAACTATCATATTTTCAGAAAAAATGGTATATTTTTCTGAATAAAGTGAGAGGTGGTAAATTATGCAACCTATTAAAAATAAAGTACTTTCAAGGATATATGGCCGTGGTAGGGGTTGGGCCTTCTCGGCAAGCGACTTTATTGAAGAATTTAGCGGAGAAAGTATAGATAAATCACTGTCTGTACTGACAAAGGACGGCAAGATCCGCCGCGTATGCCGGGGTATATATGACTACCCTAAATACAGCGAGTTGTTAAAGCAGGAATTAAGCCCGGACTTTGACCAGGCAGCGCAGGCATTTGCCCGCAAATTTAACTGGCGCATTCAGCCATCAGGTGATGCGGCATTGAATCTACTCGGGCTTTCAACCCAGGTCCCAGGTAAATTGATTTACCTCTCTGATGGGCCGAATCGAAAATACACTATTGGTAATTATAGGCTGGAGTTCAAAAAGTCCGCTTTAAAAGATGTTGGTTTTAAATATCGGGAAAGCGGCCTGCTTGTTCAAGCGTTAAAAGCGCTGGGGAAAGAGCATATAACCGAACAGGTTATCAAAAAAATCCGCAGTCAATTTGAGCCTAATATATGTCTTAAGATTATTAAGGACACGAAATCGGCTACCGGCTGGATTTATGACAGCATTAAGAAAATCTGCAGGGATTATAACTGATGAATCGGGTTGCCTCCTTATCACAACGTGAACGGAGTGAGCTTTTTTCGGAAACAGCGGCAATAAGAGGCATGACACCTGCCGTTGTAGAAAAGGACTTTTGGGTAACATGGACATTAGGCAAACTCTTTAGTGAAGAGGACCTTTCCAGCCTGTTGATGTTTAAAGGGGGGACAAGTTTGTCGAAAGTCTTTCACTTAATTGAACGGTTTTCAGAAGATATTGATCTAATTCTTGACTGGCAGGTGCTTACAGGAGAAGATCCAGAAGCGGAAAGATCAAAATCGAAACAACAAAAACTGAATGAAGACATCAATAAAAAGGCTCAGGAGTATATTAATGAAGAACTCTTCCCGAAGATAGCGGACTGTATTGCACCGGTTTGTCATTGCAGCAGTGTAGAAGAAGACTCGTATGCTCTTGATATTCGCTATCCCTCTGCATTTGAGAACACGTATCTGAGGCCGGAAGTTCGTCTTGAGATTGGGCCGCTTGCATCATGGGTGCCTTTTGCCGAATATACTATTCGACCATATGCCGCCGAGGAATTCCCCGATGTTTTTCAAAAACCAGACTGCAATGTAAAAGCTATTAAGGCTGAGCGCACATTCTGGGAGAAAGCAACTATACTGCATCATGAAGCACATCGCCCGGAAGGTAACCCGCAGCCTCCGCGTTACTCTCGACACTATTATGATCTGGCGAAGATGGCATCCGCAGAAGTAAAAAATACTGCAGTGGCGGATATTGGTCTTCTTGAAAGTGTGGCTGACTTTAAGCAGAAATTCTATCCGAGAGCATGGGCAAGGTATGATCTGGCAAAACCTGGCACATTAAGACTTGTGCCGTCAGGTCATGTTCTGGAATCGCTTAGGGATGATTATCGCGCTATGCGGGATATAATTTTCGGAGAATATCCGGAGTTTGACGATATTATATCTGAATTGCAGAATTTGGAAAATGAAATAAATAGTGTCGTACCAGATTAATCAAACATAATCAATTGAAATTTGCGATCACTGTCATCATTTTGAAGTTAAACAATCTTGTAACTAATAAAAATTTATTTTTAGTGATGTTCGATTTTTGAAAGTCACTAAAAAATCAAAAACATTCTCGCCGCCAATATACTTTGGTTTAGCTCAGTACAAGTTTCCCAATACTACTCTGCCATGAACTATTTAGAATTTACGGCTTTGAATACAGGGCAGGCAAAAAATCCTTCAATGGTTCGACAAGGAGTTCGACTGAGGCTCACTCGAAGTCCTCACCATTAAAACAGAATAAGGTATGTACCACTTTATTAACTTTTATGTTCCCATATCTGTTTTAATCGGTTTTGTATTTTTTCATTTATATAGAATCTGTATCTGGAAGAAAGGTCTATCTAAGTAATGAGAAAAACAGATTTAATATGCATGTGGTGTGGAAAGGAAACCACAGGGATAAAGAAAGAAGATGGAGTGGAGCATATATTTCCTGAAGCTATCGGCGGAATAGATACACTTCCTATTGGAGATGTTTGCAAAGAATGCAACAATGAGTTGAGTAAGATAGATAAGGCATTAAAGATTGGTAGTTTAGCTATGATGCATGCATATCAAACCGATACAAGAATTAAAGGCAAGAAAACAAGCGACATAGAAAGACGGCAGAGAAGGCTTAAAGAAAAAACGCATATTGAGGGAATAAGTGGAGCTCAAATAAAGAGAAATCCCCAAGGCCATTGGACAGAGATTCGCAATGGTAGCTTCTTAAGGAATACAGACTCATTTTCAAGGGCACTACATAAATGTATTGCAAATGTTATTTGTTATCACGAAGGGTCTAAGTTTGTTCGAAAAAATTGCAAAGAGCTATTGGAGTTTGTAAAAAATGGAGGTGATGTCAGACCATGGAGTTGCGCTGTTAGTTATCCCTACATTCTAAATAGAGCATTATCTGTCATTCCTCATGCGATGAAACTCTTAACAATTAAAAATAAGAACAATGAGATTGTAGCGTTGATTGTCTGTTTCGTTCACACTTCTGGTATTTGGCTTGCCGGCTCACAGCCATTTCTGTTATCCAAACAGAAGATAGAAATGTTGTCAGATGCGCTCGTTAATAACACGCCTGAAGTAAAAAGAGTCGAAAAAAAATACGATACAAAAATAACAGATCTATTTGGAGAGACGTCCATAGTAGGAATAAAAAATTTTATTGGCAAGTTGAATTTTATCTGGATAATTAAAGAGATAGAGGGGACAAAAAATCCAGATGACTCTTTTTACTTATTAGCAAAATGCAAACTTTGTAATCAAACAAATCCTACAGGTATAATAATCAGCAAAAAGACTGTATTTAAAGGGGACAATAGTAATCGAATATCATATGAGAAAAACTCATGGAACTCTTATTCAAAAGGTGATTTAATAAAAGATGGTGTAAATATTGAAAAATTGGACTCTGGGCATATAAGTAAATACATTAAAACTCAAGGTATTTCTATTCCAATTAAAAATGATGTAAAAAAAATGGACTTCAAAAGGAAGAGATTCAATTGTATCAATTGTGGAGAGTTGAATATCTTTAATGCAGGCGACTGTTTTTTATAATAAGAGTCCCTATATCAAATCACCATTTCGGTTCGATAGGCTCACCATACCTCCCAATGAATATTCTCCCTTATTCTTTTGAGTTTTTCATTTCATTAAGTTTGTTGATCTTGAAATTGAAGTACAAATTCGTAAAAAGGAAAGTCCACAGTCCGTGGAACCAGTGCGGCTGACCTTTTACTGCGCTGAGCAGCATGTTCATCCTGTTTCTGGCCTTGAATGCCCAAATCACGATAAGGATCCCCCAAATAAGATCCAGTAAGTCGTATAGTGTTTCAATTGAGTGCCCCTCCGGAGCAAATAAATATGGGATTGTAATTATAGCGGTCACGTATGAGAAGACAAAGATAAACTTTACAAGGTCTTCTGATATCTTATGTCCCCCATTAAGGCTATGGTTCATTATCTTCGTCTGACGGTATATGTAGTGGGCAGAATAAATACCCAACGTGATTATGGTAAGAAAAAACAAACGCCAAGTGCTTTGGCTTTTCAACTGGCCTACGAGTTCCTCATTGTTCATATGAGTTTCCTTTATTTTGGGGACGTTGTATTAAACTATGTATTAGCAGCAATCTCAGAACTAAGAATAAGTAACTCATTAGGGGTCAGGTCTTGTATCTTAACATTTCCCCCACATCTATAAAAACATCTGCAATATATCTCGATAATTTATGTTTGCTAAGGCCTAAGAGTTTCTTCTCCAGCTGCAGTGCACCTGTCCATTGCTCTAACGACGTCGGGATATGAGTAGTATCATCCAAAAAGTAAACGAAAATGAGATATGCTTTTATTTTATTGAGATGCCTCAGATAGTAGAGATGAGCGAGCCTGTTGGCGTATTGATATAACCCGGTTGTCCAGTCGATCTCAGTCCGGCACTTAAGGAACTCTCTTGTCTCTTTCAAACGCCTCTGGATACGTTTCCGAGATTTAGGTGATCTGGCCCCACAGCTTGACAGTAATTCCGGGATATTCGCCTTAGCTTCAACCAGAAAAACCTCCCCGTCATTTCCTTGTCCAAGTGCATCCCATTGCGGTCCTTTATTGGGCCAGAAATCGTGCAGAGGTATCTTTAATCCTGGGATCCCAAGTCTTTTTATAAAATCATCGTCACGATATTCGGCGTATTCATCATCTGCTAATGGGGACACCCATTCAATATTATCTGACTTAATATGTATCTTCTCTTTGATGAGCTTATTCAACAGGGCAGGGCGATTGTTGATAAGTTCCTGAATATGCCGTAAACTTCCGCGTTCGCCTGATTGTTGAGGAACTCTGCTCATAATCACATCAGTATATCAAAACAGGCCTGAAAATCAAGATTCCTCTTTAGATTGCCAATATGGTGGCAGTCTGGTTTAGTAAAATGGACGCATGGCAAAGAAAAAAATATTAATTGTTGACGAGGACGCGGGCGTTAGAGAAACCCTTAGCGGTATTTTTGAATACGAGAGATATACAGCGTTTACTGCAAAAACAGGGAGCAACGCTCTTAAATTACTTAAAACTAAATCCATAGACCTCATTTTTCTGGATATACATCTTCTAGATATTTTAGAGAACGTTATCATAAACGAGCAAAGCCCGCCGGTAATATTGACCGGCAAAAAAGTAACGCCTGAAATTGTGCCAGAAGCACTCAGAAAAGGAGCAGTTGATTTCTTGGAAAAACCGCTCTCATTAGAAAAATTGCTTGTTTTAGCTAAAAGAGCCATCAAGAGTAACGTCCCCAAACAAAACAGTTTACTAACTTAAGCAAACTACCTATAATTGGAAATATTGGAGGTATTTTAATGGAAGAGATATGGGACAAGTGGCAGAGGCATTATAAGAATAGTCCAGAAGATATAAATCGTATATGTAAAGATGGCATACTTAATACAGAAGAATTTAAAAGCGCAAAGCCTAAGATACTTTTTATTATGAAGGAAGTTAACGATTTTGCTGGTAAAGATCTCCGGGTACTATTAAAGGATGGCCCATGTTTTAAGATGTGGCACACTGTTGCACGATGGGCGGCCGGGATATGGAAGGGATTCCCAGAATATAAGAAGGTTAACAACTCAGATTTGATGCGAGAGGCTCTTTCGAAAATTGCGACTATCAACCTAAAAAAAGTATCTGGTGAATCATCTGCACTTTGGTCTCAAATCAATGCATACGCACATCGGGATAGAGAACTACTGCGCGAACAAATTAGACAGATAAATCCAGACATTATAATTGCATGTGGAGTATTCGAAATATTAATCTGGCTATTAGATCTTGATGTCGACCCAAACGAACCATATAAGTCACCGATAAAAGATAATAAACGTAATGCTTATGTAATACCATGGAAACATCCAGCTGGCAGATTTAATAATGAAAAATCATACAATGCCTTAAGAAATATAGTGGAATCAAGGAATGTTAACTACTAATTGATTTCTTTTATTTTTTCAACAAGAAACTGAGGGCCGGTCTCTGAGAGAGAGCCCAGAACAAAGAGCTTCTTGTTCTTCTTGCAAATCTTCCGGAAGTTATTAAATTCTTCTAAGAAAACAAGAACTTTTAAATCAGGCAGATCTTTGAATTTAGCATAGGCCAATTCGCTGCCGCTTTTTGTGCGGCGATACTTGACGCTCGAAATTGGCCCATAAATAGACAAGATATGTTGATGTGCGAATCGATTATTATTCTTTTTGTACTCCTCGTCAGATAGTTCGCTTAATTTTGCGCGTGTTGCTGGTGATGACTGAGACCTTATTTCAATTGGATGCACCACGCTTTCAAAAATTACTAAATTGCCTTCAAATAAATATTTTTTTCCTTTCTTAAGCTTGGACCGGTAACGTAGAGCAATATCATCATCAAGAGTAAAAAATATATCTTCATGTTCATTGGTCATAATAAATCCAGATAATTCATCACTTTCAGGCCATTCCATGATATCAAAATCTTCAATCGTCCCAATCAATGAAACTTTAGACATTCAAGGCCTCCCTACTAATTCCTTCTAAATTGATTCTTTCTTCTTTTTTCATCTTCCCTCTCCTTTATGTAATAATGTACATCTATCTGATCTACATCAGCACCGTATTTCAATATTGCTTCGATAAAATATTTATGGTCTGTTGTTTTTAGAAACCTCAAGGTATCCAGTGCTTTTTTGCCTCCGATCCTCCTGATCGTGCGGATCGCTTCTTCCTGGATCCCAAGGTCGTCGTCATAAAGCGCTTTATATTTAAGACTTTCGAGAGCTTTTTTCAGTTTCTTTTTTCCAATGGCCCCGAGTGCCTCGTAAATATCATTAATATCTTTACTTTCAAGGAGTTGTAGTAATTCCTCTTCACTCATATTTTAATGATAACAAAGGTCGCTGCCACCATTGTGGCAGTATGCCGTACTATTTTTTGAGGTGTATTTGAAGGGCTTTCTGCAGGTCTTTTTTAACTATTGTTTTTAATTCTTTCGGAGCTATGACTTCAACATGAGGCAGCCATTTATATATCCATTCTTTTATTTCATCTAAACCAGTCACCTTAAAGCTAACCTCAAGCTGGCCATTTTTTAGCTCTTTTTCTTTCTGGCTCTTGTGCCATTTCTTTCTTGTAATATAGCGTGATATATCGCTATCAAATCTTAATACAACTTCAACAGGTTTTCCATCAAGCCATGTTCCAAATGATTTGGAGAGTTCTTCTTTTTGTGAAATATTAATCGGAACAAACGACTCATCTAGAACTTTCAGAGAGATTATTCTATCAAGGTCAAAGGTGCGCAGCTCCTTTCTTAAATGACAATATGCCCTGAGATGCCAGAAACCCTCCTGGGGCGAAAAAAAGAGATAGTATGGATCGATCTTTCGAGTTGACTTCTTATTAGAGTAAAGAGTTTTATATATAAGCCTTATCCTTTGAAAGTTTATAATCGCTTGATGTATTGCCTCAAGATACTCTCCAACTTCAGGGGAGGGGGGTTCAGCTTTTAAAACAATATGTCCTGAGAGGCCGGTCTTTTTTACAGAAAGCTTTTCTTCTATGCTGTTCAGACTTTTTTCCATGCCTGAGCCGAAATTACCTAACATTTGTTTTGCGAGGGCGAGAGACAGTGTTTCTTCAACTGAAAGCACAGGTTTTCTAAGACTGTATTTTTCTACAAAAACATAGCTCTCTTTTTTTCTGTCATAATGAACAGGAAAACCGCCAATCTGTAATGTTTGTAGATAGCGATGAACACTTCTTTCGCTGATCTCAAGATCATCCATTAACGAATGCACCGTCACTTTTTTCCCGCTATCAAGCATATTTAGAATTTTCATTAATGAATCAAATTTATAAGACATTTTTTGATCTCAGGCCTGTTTTCTTTGATTTCAGTATATTATACCTCACTGCCAACATCCTGGCAGTCTGAGGAGGAGATAAATTATAAAGGACAATAGGAATTGTGTTGGTCAGGGCTAGGGCAATAGGGAGGGTCCTTACCCTCTCGTCAAATGCCTGTACTTAATTCTATGCGGTTGGTTTGCGGCGGCTCCGAGACGTGCTTTTCTATCGGCTTCATATTCCGAGTAATTCCCATCGAACCAGACCACTTTACTGTCGCCCTCAAAGGCGAGTATATGTGTGGCGATACGGTCCAGGAACCACCTGTCATGGCTGATGATCACGGCACAGCCCGCGAAATTTTCCAAAGCCTCTTCCAGGGCGCGCATGGTGTTTACATCAAGATCATTGGTAGGTTCATCAAGGAGCAGTACATTCGCGTCTTCTTTCAGCATACGGGCCAAATGCACCCGGTTTCTTTCTCCTCCTGACAGCATTGAAACCTTTTTTTGCTGGTCGCTCCCTGAAAAATTAAAGCGCGCCACATATGTGCGTGAGTTGATCTGCCTCTTGCCAAGCTGAACGGTATCCTGCTCGTCTGAGATAACCTCCCAAATGCTTTTCTTTGGGTCCAGGTCATCCCGGCTCTGATCCACGTAAGCGAGTTTGACTGTTTCTCCAATATTGAATGTGCCTGAATCCACTTTTCCCTGTCCGGTGATCATCTGGAAGAGGGTGGTCTTTCCTGCTCCGTTAGGGCCTATGACGCCTATAATACCGCCCGGAGGAAGGGAGAAGGTCATACCCTGCATAAGGATATTATCTCCGTATGCCTTGCTCACGTTATCAGCTTCAATGACCACATTACCCAGCCGGGGTCCCGGCGGAATAAATATCTCGAGCTCTTTAGATGTTTTATCGATATCCTGGTTCAGGAGCGCCTCGTATGAAGTGATACGCGCCTTGGATTTCGCGTGCCGCCCCTTGGGTGACATGCGTATCCATTCAAGCTCGCGCTGAAGGGTCTTCTGTCTTTCGCTCTCAGACTTCTCTTCCTGCCCCAGGCGGTTCTTCTTCTGCTCAAGCCATGAGGAGTAATTGCCTTTCCACGGGATACCCTGTCCCCTGTCAAGTTCCAGTATCCACCCGGCCACATTATCGAGAAAATACCGGTCATGGGTCACTGCAATGATAGTGCCGGCATAGCTCTGCAGATGATGCTCCAGCCATGCCACGGTCTCGGCGTCAAGGTGGTTGGTGGGTTCATCCAAAAGCAGGATGTCTGGTTTCTGCAGGAGGAGCTTGCAAAGCGCGACACGCCGCCTTTCTCCTCCTGAAAGGACCTCCATGGGCGTATCTCCTGAAGGACAGCGCAGTGCATCCATTGCCATTTCCAGGCGTGAATCAAGGTCCCAGGCATTCATTGCTTCGAGTTTCTCCTGAACCGTTCCCTGACGCTCGATGAGTTTGCTCATTTCATCGTCAGACATGGGCTCAGTGAATTTTTCATTAATGCTGTTATATTCTGTCAGGGTATCTGCTATTTCCTGCACACCCTGTTCAACGATCTGCCGCACGGTCTTGTTGTCATCCAGTTTGGGCTCCTGCTCAAGCAGGCCCACGGTGTGACCAGGAGAAAGCACGGTCTTACCGTTGAACTCCTTATCTTTTCCCGCAAGTATGCGGAGCAGGGAGCTTTTCCCTGACCCGTTGAGGCCGAGGACACCGATCTTGGCCCCGTAGAAATATGAAAGATAGATATCCTTCAGTACGGGCTTCTTATCGTAATACTTGCTTACCCCGATCATGGAGTAAATTATCTTGTCAGGTTCATTGCTCATTTTGATCAACCCGCTAAGTATACATATTTGGACTGGAAATTCTCAATAAGCCCGCCTCTACCTTCGGCAGACAGGTACTGACAGGCCCCGATGGATCGGGATCTCCGCCCTGTCTTATGCAGGGCTCCAACTTGACATTGCCTCTCCTGAGAGGCTATTGTTAATAAGTTAAGTTGTATTCGGATGAAATTTGCCCCCACAAAGCTTCGGAATACTCCCGAAGCCTTTTTTTTCGTCTTGAAACACAAAAAAAGGAGATCATGGAATTTACAGAATTTGATTTAGACAGCACAATTATGGCTGGCGTCTCGAATGCCGGCTATGTAACACCAACACCTATTCAGGCCCAGGCGATGCCGCACGCGCTCAAAGGGCGCGACGTTATGGGGCTTGCCCAGACCGGCACCGGCAAGACCGCCGCGTTTGTCCTGCCGATCCTCAACAGGTTGATAAAGTCGAGGAACAGACGTGTCCGCGCGCTCATCATTGCGCCGACCCGTGAGCTTGCGGAACAGACCCGCGAGGCAGCCCGCAGTCTTGGAAAGAAGACAGGCTTACGGAGCGTCTCAGTGTACGGCGGAGTGAATATCAAACCGCAGATCCAAAAGATCCGCAGCGGTGTGGAAATTGTCGTCGCATGTCCGGGACGTCTGCTTGACCACATCGGCCAGGCTACGATCAGCCTGAAGCACCTGGAGGTGCTGGTGCTGGACGAGGCTGACCGCATGCTTGATATGGGATTTCTCCCGGACATAAGGAAGATCATCAAGCACATACCGTCAAAGCGGCAGACAATGCTCTTTTCAGCCACCATGCCTGACGATATCAGGAAGCTCGCCAATGATGTGCTGAAGGACCCTGTCACAATCCAGATCGATCATAAGAAACCTCTCAACACAGTAGCGCATGCCCTTTTTCCAGTACGTCAGCACCTGAAGACCGGGCTTCTCCGCGCACTGCTCAGGGATATAAATTCTGAGTCGGTCCTTGTTTTTACGCGCACCAAGCACCGGGCAAAACGAGTTGGACTGATGCTCCAGAAGGACGGGTACAGCGCGGCGTCGCTGCAGGGCAACCTTTCGCAGGCCAGGCGGCAGGAAGCGCTTGACGGGTTTCGTGCAGGCAAGTATCAGATACTGGTCGCGACCGATATCGCTGCCCGGGGCATTGACGTCTCATGCATATCGCACGTCATTAACTATGACATTCCAGATACAGCTGACGCGTACACTCACAGGATCGGCAGAACAGGCCGGGCCGCGAAGAACGGCGATGCCTTTACGTTCGTAACAGATGAAGACAAGGACATGGTCCTGAGTATTGAACGCGTTCTCAAGGAGAAAGTTGAGCGGAGAACGCTTGAGGGCTTTGACTATAACAAGCCCAAACCGTCCCGCAATATTGAGTTTAGCCGTCCGCCGCGCGCGCGGCAGGCCAAGAGGACAAATTCAAGCAAGAAGGCGTCCTCAGCCAGGGTTTGGACAAAGGTCCCGGCAGCGAAACGCGGCGCGAATGTCCGGAAGTCGTTCAGCCGGGTGGTGCGCACCTCTGGAAAGTAACCATTCTGGGGTCAGGTCTGGTTTCTTGCATTACACTTCCTCACTGCTATTCCGACACATGATTTAGAGGTTTATTAATGAAATCATGTAAAAAGATCAGAGAACTATTGCTTTAATTCTCTTGCGATATCTGGCCATTAAAAATCCCAGGAAATTGCCGATTATATTGTCTGGTTTATTTGTTCTTTTTGTCACAAACCTGCATACAAGTGTTTTTGTCGGCCCATTCCAGTGGATGTTTACAGCGCCATAATTTTCTGTGCTATGCAGTTTTGCCCACCCCGGATTTCGTCCAGGCTTTTTCTGTTCTGTAACTTCAAGATTGAACTTTTGTAATTTACTATCATTAACTATTCTTTCCCTAAGACTTCCACTACCCATGCATATCACACGAATTAATACTTCCATTTATTACCTCCTAAAACACATACCCTTGTTTGATGATTTTCGGGTTTATTTAATAATTTTACAGAATTTTAATTATATTTTTAAATATAAAGAAACAAATTGACTAAATGTAGTAAATATACTACAATTAAAACATGATTACTTTTGGCGATAACGTTCTGCTTTGGCGATTACACAGATCGCTTTCTCAAGAGCAGCTGGCGGCCCGGGCCAACATACCCCGTCCCAATTTATCGAGTATCGAAAGGGGAAAGAGGAGTGTGACTCTATCTACCATTCGATCGCTGGCAAACGCCCTTGATGTGCCTCCGGGGACTCTTGTCAATGGCGAACCACCGGGACATAAGAAGTATAAAAGCGATTTTACGCGGGAAGCTATGGAGAGGGTAGCTCGTTCAGTTGTTCAGGGAGTTCCCCCTAAAGATCCCTCTGAACATCAAATCTACGATTTATTGAAACAAGTTCTCCAGTGTGGACTTCAAAGTGTGCGGGCCCACCACCGCAAACTGCCCCTGCCTA
The DNA here is from genome assembly GCA_002897775.1 of bacterium BMS3Bbin08. Classification (GTDB taxonomy): domain Bacteria; phylum Nitrospirota; class Thermodesulfovibrionia; order UBA6902; family BMS3Bbin08; genus BMS3Bbin08. The sequence continues at coordinate 12,676 of BDTR01000049.1, forward strand.
CCAGAAGAAGCGCTCGGGCGTGGCTTTATTTACGCGCGTTGTGTTCGACAGAGACTATCAATAGTCTTATTGCCAGATCAGTGGAGCAGGCGGAAATAAAATGGATCGACGACAAATAGACCGTTTTTTCAAGATCCTTGGTGCTGAGTTTAATAAAGAGGCTGAGATCATACTAACCGGTGCGGCCGCGGGTCACATAATGGGCAGCAAACGGCCCAGCATGGACATAGACTTTGCCATCAAACTTAAAAAGGCGGGGAAACCTGGATGGGAGGAGCTGGAATCTGCCATTAGGAAAGCAATTGCTGAAACCGGTATTCAGGTCAACTATGCCGAGGATATCGATAAATGGGGCATGATAACTTTACTTGACTATGAAAACAACACAAAATTTTATAAAAAATACGGCAACCTGACTCTAAGGGTGCTCAGTCCGGCTTTTTGGTCCATTGGAAAAGTGACACGTTTTCTGGATCCGGACATTAAAGATATGATCCAGGTTTTCCGCAAAACAAAACTTTCACCGATAAAGCTGGCGAAAGTCTGGGGAAGAGCCCTTAGAGAAAGTCCGCGGTCAATGGTCCTTACGCGATTCCGGCGACAGGTAGAAAGCTTTTTTGACTCCTATGGCAAAAGGATCTGGGGCAGCAGTTTCAACTCAACAAAAGCTATCCGGCAATTTCATAAATCAGCAGATATCGAGAAATAGATGAAGGGTAACAATCGGGATCTACGTTTCTCCCCGACAGACTTTGTCGAAGCGACTAAACTGCGACTCGTATCGAGTTTCTTGCATTCCCCCCTGTTTCCCTGATTTAGTGTAAAAACAAATCTATTTAACCTAAACAATTAGCAAGCTTTTCCCAGCTTCTCCAATATCCTAACCATACCCAATGTATCCAACCCGCAATATTCGAGAAGAGCTTTGCGGATCTGTTCATTTTCTGTCGAATCCGGTGATTGGCACATCTTCAGATATGCCTCTGAGGCCATGCCGCCTTCACCGATATCCATATCATCGTAACTTAATTCCGGCACGAGTATAGGCAACACTATTTTCATGGAAAATGATCCATTCATCTTATAATGGTAATAGTCCTTGCTCCTAAAAGGGGCTGCAAGATCTCTTATGTTTGATATAATTCTATCGATTTTTCCCTTGTATTTCGGGAACCATTCTGCAAGCTGTTTTAATACTCCCTTTTCAAATGACATGTTATATGCCAAAACGCAGGCATCCTGAGGGATTTCCTTAATAAGCCTGGTAATAATTTCCTCTCTGGGATCTGTGTTTGGAGGTGCCAGATACTCATAATGACCTATCTTGCCACCTTTTTTTTCTAAATAATCCAGTGAATACTGGAAAGGCACCTTCTGGTATGGACGCAGGTTATCATAAGGCGGTATGGCGCAATCAAAAGTTTCGAAATCGAGAAAATACAGTGGATACCACAACGACTCTATGAATTTTTTAATCTTATCCTTATCAATAACATTTTTCTTTTTAAGAGTTGCATTTGCCTGGATTCCCTGATTACGATTTAAACTATCCGCAGGAACATCCTTCAGATGTACAATTCCCTGTTTATATAGATCAAACTTATTAACGCCATGCCCCCTAAGATCAAATATTGAATTCTCCGGTATATGCTGCCAACAGTGTCCCTGAAAGTCACAATTATAAGGTGCACTGCAGTATTTACCAATATCAATCTCAGGTATATCTCCTTCAAGCATTTTTTTCTGTTTTGCAAGTTCTTTTTTAACGGAATCCTGTTTGTTTTTTACACGTTTAGTACAATCAATTATCTCAAAAAGCTTTTTCACGTCAATTTTGCCTTTTCGCACGTATTTATTATTTATATGCACTAAAAAGGCCTTAGATACCGGGAGTCCCGCCCCTTTTAAAACATAATACTGTATAGCAACATCATCTAAATATACGTCTTTTTCTCCGGTTGAGCTCTTGACCTCATAAAGCTCCCAGCCCATCTTACCTTTATGTAAGATATCAACCTTAACAAAGACATTATCATGGACAAACGCGGCTTCATATAGAGTGTTAGTGCCTTTTTCAATCTCAGATTTGGTAAGGCTAAGTTGTTTTGAAAGAGTCCCTTTACCAAAAGGTATTGCAACTCCTCCAGGAAAAAGTTTTTGGGCATAAATTCCAACATCTGTGCCGCTTTGAAATAAGGCCTGCTGTAACGCTGAAATTTCGTCACGTAGTTCTGGTTGGTGTTTATACAGATAAAGGGATTTGTGACACTGAAGGCCCCTAATGAAAGAGGATTTACTGAGAGATAAGTTGACTGTTTTCATAGATTTTATTATTTTAACACTTATTAACTGCCTGTGCTAACAACTTTTTGATATCAGAACTATATGCCTTACGTCTTTGATAATATTTATTTTTCATTAGTCTCACTATGTATTATCACTCCTATGCTCTGCTACCGTCCTGTCAGTCTCAGATTGCCATAATGGTGGCAGTCTGGACTTCGACTGAGTTCAGTTAAGGTCTCGGACATCGGTGCTATTCGGGCCTGCCCCGATGTATCGGGCTCCCGTACAACATCGTAGACGGGATAAATCTCCGAAATAAAGCCCCGGCCTATTGTATCTTGGGAATTTTACTCTCGAAACGTAATGCTTTTCCTGTTATCGGGTGTTTGAACGAGAGGACATAAGCATACAGGCCCAGACGTTTGAATGGATTGGTTTTTGCTCCGTATTTTTTATCACCAACTACAGGATGTCCGATATCCGCAAGGTGCACGCGTATCTGGTTCTTATGTCCGGTTTCAAGTTGTACATCAAGAAGGGTATAGTCCTTGCCCGGCTTAAGGACCTTGTATTTTGTTTTAGATATTTTTGACTCCTCTCTTAGAGTCGAGCCTTGCCTGCCGACAGGCAGGTCTACGACCGAATGACTGCCGCTGAAGACCTTGAGCGTTTTTGTCTCTTTCAGGCAGCTCTCGATCACGCCCTCTTTTTTCGCAGGCGTGCCCTCAACAATAGCATAATATCGTTTCTCAACCTGTTTCCAGTTATTCTGGAGTATATGTTTTATTTTCTCGTTCTTTGCAAACATGATCAGGCCTGATGTGTCCCGGTCTAACCGATGGACAATAAATACCCGCTCAAACGCCAGGGGAGACCTCAGCCTGAGGAATTCGTTCAATTGAAAATAGAGGGTTTTTGTCTTTTCTGTGTCAGTGGCTATTGTCAGCAGGCCGCAAGGTTTTTCCACGACAATTAAAACGTTGTCTTCATAAATGATTTTTATCCCCAGCGGCGGGACCTTTTCTGTATCTTTTTTATCTTTGCTGATTGAAACCCTATCCCCCTCAAGCAAGATATGGTCAAGGCTCTTTACCTCCTTGCCATTCACTCCAATAGCTCTGTGTCTTAACAACTGCCTGCTCTTGGTCCGTGTGATTCCAATATGTGTCAGATATTCAATGAGACTGCTCTTTGTTTTTACTTTATAGTCATGCATAAGGGAAATTCGGAGTCAGGTCTGGTTTAAACAAGTATTTTTTTTACGCGGCCTATTTCCCCGCTTTCCAGGCGTACCTTGATCCCATGGGGATGTGAAGGTGAATTAGTTAAAATATCCTTTACGATCCCTTCTGTAAGATTTCCTGTCCGCTGGTCTTTTTTAAGCACGATCGAGACGCGTGATCCGCGTTTTATATCCGCGCGTCTAATTTCGCTCATGGCTCATAGCAACTTAGCTGATAGTTCATAGCTCGTAGTTTAAACTAAAAAATAGAAGAACTTACAATCCCTTTTGTTTATTCTTTTTGCTGCCTTCGTACAGTTCGTACTCAAGAAGCCTGCAATCTATAGGGCCGTTAAAAAACGGCACTCTTTTTTTTGCCTTCAGCCCCACCTTTTTTGCCAGGTCAAGATTTCCTGTAAAGATATATCCAGTGTAGCCTTTGCATTTTTGTTTGAAGAAATCGCCGATCCCCTTGTACACGCTTTCAAGTTCTTTGCTCTTGCCCTCTCTTTCGCCGTATCCGGGGTTGAGGATCACTATGCCGCTTCCATCTGGGATCGAGGTGTCTGGATAATCACATACATCAAATTCGATCAAATGCTCTACACCTGCAGTAGCGGCATTGTTCCTGGCCGCCTCAACCGCATCTTCGCTGATATCAGTGGCAATGATCCTGCAATCCAGGGACTTTTTGGTTTCTTTTTTTGCCTGCGCGCGCAGGTCCTTCCAAAGAGATCCATTAAATCCCTTCAGGTGCATAAAACCAAAATTATTCCTCAATATCCCTGAAGCCCTGTTCAGTCCCAGCAAGGCAGCCTCTATGGCAAGGGTGCCGCTGCCGCACATGGGATTGATGAAATGACCGCTTCCGTTCCATGCTGTAGCCTGGATAACAGCAGCCGCAAGGGTCTCCTGCATGGGCGCGTTCATCGGGATCTTTCTGTAGTTGCGTTTGGACAGGGGTTCTCCTGAGGTGTCAAGATAAATTGAGCAGTCTGTATTTTTCCAGTACAGGTTTAACACAGCCCTGTCTTTTTCAGGCCCTGAATCAGGACGCTGACCGCTTTTTTTCCTGATCCTGTCCACGATCGCATCCTTGAGCTTTAAATTGGCAAAGAGCGGGGTCTTGATGGTCGGATTATCCACACTGGATGACACACTGAAATATCCATTTCCGGCTATATACTCTTCCCATGCTATATTCGACCCCTTTTGATAGAGGTCATCGGCATTTTCCGCGCGGAATTTCCTGAGGAGAAAGAGGACGCGATGCCCTGTGCGGAGCAGGAGATTCAGCCGGAGGGTATCGTCCATGGTCCCCTCAGTTTCAATGCCCGCGACTGTTTCAGAGATTATTGGGAATCCCAGCAGAATGAGTTCTTCCTTTAAAAAAGGAGTTATCCCCTTGGCACAGGTAACGCGAATTTTATTATAGCTCATGGCTCATAGCTCCCCGTAAAGTCTAATCAGACTTAAACCACGGGGTAAATACATAGTTCATAGAGAACCGTTCAAACCGTTCACTATTTCACTTTCACTGTGATGATGAAATTCTTGGGTTCTAATTTAGGGTTTTTCTCAAGCTCCTCAACAAAGACATCAATCGCCTTTCTAATGAAGCTTGAGAAGCGCATTTTTTTCTGTAACGCGTGGATCCTCTGACGGGTGTCTTCGCTGATCGTTGTTGTGTATTTTGCCATTACAACTCCTTATCTGATATTGTCATGCGATCTTTACCTGAAGTTTCTTCCCGAGTGCTGAAGCCACCTTTTCCAGGGTCGACAGCTTGATATCCTCTGCGTGATTTTCTATCCTGGAAATAGCGGTCTTTTTGGTTTTAAGTTTCAGGGCAAGCTCTTCCTGGGTCAAACCAGCAGACTCACGGGCCTGCTTGAGTACAGCGCCTATCTTGAACTGCTCAAAGCCTTCGTCATACCCCCTGGCAAAGCGTTTCTCCCTGTTTTTTCTCCCATGAATATATTTTTTAAGGTCGCTCATTTTTTTAACCTCCTTTTTAAATGATTTTTCCTGTAGGCCTCTGCTCTGTCTATCTCCCGACGAGGGGTCTTTTGCGTTTTTTTGGTAAACCCGTGAGTCAGGACAACTACTGAATCGCCTTCAAAAAAGCAGAATATCCTATAAGCATTTGAGGCGAACTGGATCCTGCATTCCCAGATCTCTTCAGTGTTAACCAGCTTTTTGAAATAATTAGCCGGCACAACATCAAGGTCCTCAAGCAGTTTCAGTACCCAGGTTACCTTTTGGGCAGCTTTCCCGGACAAGGAATCAAGAAAGTCTTGTATAGGACATTTACCATCAACTGTCCGATAAAAGATGACCGTCTTGCCCATAATTTAGGTTAACATACACGTTAACCTAAGTCAAGGTCTGCGAAGAGGGTATCGAGAAGCATTAAACCGGTAAGAAGCAGGGCAGGGTTTAAAGGAAATACGTATTATTTACCCAGAGAGCTTTTTTAAGGTTTTCCGGTGGGCTTTATTGACCTTGTCCAGTGCTGACTTGAACCTCTTTTCTCTTCCTGGATATTTACTTATATACTCCACGCATTGTTTGTATCCAACGGGGCTGCCTATATCAAATACTTGTCCCGGCAACTTACATCCCAGCATGCCTTTGTCTTCAAGTATCATTTTTCTTACAGTTATGTCCGTAAGCTCCCCGTCATGTATCACGCGCCTGGACCTTTCGATGTAATCAAAGATAAACGGACCGGATATATAGATACCGCAGGCCCTTAGCTCTGTTTTTTGGCGCAGGACAAAACGCTCCCTTGTCTTGTCATAAAAATTTTTGATCCTGAACACATCATCTTGCATATGACTGACATCAACCCTTCCGGAATTGCTGAGCCCATGGCTGATTTCCTCTGTTACTTCATTGAGCGCGATCATATCTGTGTTGTATCTGCTGTAAACTGCCATGAGCCTTTTAAGCGCCCCTGGAGCAGGCAAGTAGATATTATCAGGATAGATGACTGCCACAGCATGGCCAGCTGCAGCTTCCTTTGCATAGCTGATGGCATCAGACTCTCCCAGCAACTCTTTTTGATAGAGGAACGATATGGAGGCCGGGCCCTGAAAGTTTTTAAAATGCTCCTTAATAACCTCTTTATCCTTGCTTATGACAATGACGATATTTTCTATGCCAGCTGAAATACCTTCATCCACTGCATATTCAATTGCAGGCCTGTCGCCCACAGGGAGCAGTTCTTTTGGCACACCTTGAGCGGCTTTCTTCATGCGTGTGCCAAGTCCGGCTGAAGGAATTATAAGAATCATATTAAAAAGTAGAATAGTATGGAAGCGCGAAAGATCGCAAGAGCGGAAGGACAAAAAAGTGCGTAAGCGCGGAATGAAAATTCCGAACTCCGAACTCTCAACTCCTGTTAATCCAGCGTCCTTTCAAACGCTTCCGCAGCCCTCTCCACATACTCCTGCTCTTCCTTGGAAAGCAAGGTAAACACCCTGCGGGCCTCATCTGACTTGACCTGGCGGCTTAACTTCAGATAAAGATCATACGTATTTGCGGTAAGAGACAAAACAAGCTCAAGCACTTCATTTATGCTTTTACCTTCTGCCCATTTAACAGCATCTGAGACCTTGACGCACCCGATCATTACCTCCTGTGCCGGTATGTCAAGCACACCCTTTGGAAACTCTGGTTCCGGCTCCTTGCCGGTAAGTTCTTTATAAAGCTTTGCAAGCTTTTGCTTATGGACCTCTTTTTCCTCGACAAGCTTATACACAATATCAGGTGTTTTATCTGAAAGCACATCAGCACGAAGGCTATTAAGAAACCTGATAGTGCTGTCCTCAAGATACCAGGCAACTGCAGAAAGTTCCCCTGGAGTTAGGGTTTCAGGAAAGCAGAAAAGCCCTGCCTCTGGCGGGCCGCTGGCAACTATCCCGCTATAGCGTGTGATACCGCCTTGCATATTTAAAACATCCTTAAACCCCGCGCCTATAAGAAGACCTGCGGCTGAGTTGCTCCTGTTGCCGCTTCTGCAATATAAAATGGTTTGTTTTTGGGTGTCCAGCTCCCCAAGCCTTGAAGAAAGCTCGCTTATGGGCATGAGCCTTGCGCCAGGCAGGTGCCCGTGCTCATATTCTGAGGGCTGACGCACGTCCAAAAGCAGATATTCATCCGGCTTTTTACCCGTTATATACTCACGAACAGTATCCGGAGATATCGTGGGCGCGGACTTAAAAAGATCAAGTAAACTCATATGAATTAAATTATATCAAAAAAAACCATAGAGAGCACTCCCGCAGATTCGGAGCGAATCTGGACGCGGGGGCAGGCAAAGCACAGACTACAAGCTACATACTGCGGACTACAGAACACCTTGCAAATTAATATAAATCCCAACCTTTGATATAATCTCTTATGCCCAGGACAGATCTCTCGAACATTGAACTGAATCCTGAGTTCCTTCAGGCACTTCGTGTTATGCAGGACACGGACAGGCATGTGTTTGTCACGGGCCGGGCAGGCACTGGCAAATCAACTTTGCTTCAGTACTTCAGGGCCAACACCATTAAGAACATAGCAGTGCTCGCGCCCACAGGTGTGGCTGCTGTGAACATCAAGGGCCAGACCGTTCATTCATTTTTTGGTTTCAGGCCGAATATAACTGCTGAGCGCGCCAAAAGGATCAGGCCCAGGGACAAGGATATCTACAAAAACCTTGAAGCAGTTGTGATCGACGAGATCTCAATGGTAAGGGCTGATCTGCTGGATTGTGTGGACATCTTTTTAAGGCGTTTCGGCCCCACAAGGAGCAGGCCCTTTGGCGGGGTGCAGATGATATTTATAGGAGACCTGTATCAGCTCCCGCCTGTTGTCACATCAAAGGAAAAAGCGCTTTTTACAGAGGTTTACGAAAGCCCGTATTTTTTTGACTCCCGGGTGTTCAGGCAGAGCTTCTGGACAGAGCAGGGCTCACTTGTATCAAGGAGCATGGAATTTGTTGAACTTCAAAAGGTCTACAGGCATAAAGACGACGAAGGTTTCCTGAGCCTTTTAAATGTCATAAGAGACAACACAGCCGAATTTGAGCATATAAAAAAGATCAACCAGCAGCTTGACCCCGGGTTTGTAGAAGCTGCGGATGACCTTTATATCCATCTTACAACCACGAATGCTCTTGCAGACGGAATAAACCAGGCAAAACTTGAGGACCTGAAGGGAGAACCATCTCTTTATAAAGGCACTGTAAAGGGCGACTTTGAGGCAAGGGCATTGCCTACCTTGCCTGAGCTCTTGCTTAAACAGGGCGCGCAGGTCATGCTCCTTAATAATGACTCTCATGGCCGCTGGATAAACGGGAGCGTGGGCAGGATACTGGGGTTTGAATCAGTGGCTGATTCTCCTGATGTCATCAAGATCGCGCTTCATAACGGGGGGCTTGTTGATGTGGAGCCTTTTAAATGGGAGATGTTCGAGTTCAAGTATGACAGCGATGAAAAAACCATCATAACCGAGAGCACCGGGTCTTTTACCCAGTACCCTGTTAAACTTGCCTGGGCGGTTACCATACATAAAAGCCAGGGCATGACCTTTGACAGGGTTATCCTGGATATCGGAAGGGGCACGTTCTCGCACGGCCAGCTCTATGTCGCACTCAGCAGGTGCACCACTTTAAAAGGCATTGTGCTTAGAAAACCAATCAGTAAGCGTAATATCCTCATGGATAAAAGGGTTGTGGATTTTACAGAAAGTTTTAGATAGAGGTTGTGAATTGAGAATGGAGAAAAGAGTTTATTGATACCTTCCCGGTGGACCTGCTTTAGTAGACCCTTCGGGATCTACCAATGTAAGGACTTAATCATTTCTTTACATTCGCTCCCTTCGGTCGCTTTGCATTGTTTTACCTGCTAAAGAAAATGCAGGTCCTACTGACTTTCATATTTATGAAATAAAGCAGGTCAATAAGATAAGTTATCTTTTTTCCTATCATTTGAAAAACTTAGGAACTAAGTTTTATAAGTAGGCAAAGAAAGGCAGCCCTGGGAGATTTGCGAGACGGTTCTTCGCTCAACTTCCAGGGAGCGCTTTTAAACTCCCCCCACCGTTTTGCTTCGCAAACCGAAGCAGTGGGGGTCAGACACAAAATCGCTCTATTTCCTTCCAGTTTTCGCTCAGCACCTCAAATCTCCAAAGGGAACCCCTGAAAAAACTTCGTTTTTTGACTAAGTGATAAAGCTGTGACAGGTAACGCGTCATGAGTCACGGGTCTCTGGTTTCTGGTCACTGGTCACTTGTTACTGTTTATTGTTATAATTAAAATTATGAAACAAGTAAAGATATGTCCTGAATGCAATGCCGAGTATTTTGCTCATATTGAAAAATGCGCTGACTGCGGCGTTGTTCTTCTTCTGCCGGAGGAAAATCAAAAAGTGCAGGAAGAAAAGAAACGGCTCAGGGAAAAACCACTGGAACAAGGGGTGGTTGTCAGCGAAGGTGAGCTAAAGTGGATGCAGGAGCTTCAGGATGTTCTTCTTGACTCCGGCGTTGCCTCTGCTGTTACTGCTGACGATGGTTGCAACAAAGGATGCTGCGGAAATACATGCAGGCTGCAGGTGTCATCAGAGGATGTTGAAAAGGCAAAAGACCGTGTTGAGCAGTATTACGCAGAGGTCCACCCTGAGATCCAGGCCTCGAATGAACTGGCAAGCAGCGGCAAATGCCCTGCGTGCGGCTCAGCTGTGGATGCTGACGCGGTTGAGTGCCCTGACTGCGGGCTGATACTTGTTATCGCGGAAAAGTAGCGCGCAAGCGCGGCCTTTCAAAAAACCTCTTCTTCAGAGGTGCGGAGGTCTTCAGGCTCAATAAACCCCTCCTTTTTCAGATATTCCAGGTATTCCAACGGAGGATTTGAAATTTTCAGACCCATCTCATGCACCAGTCCGTCGGGGTGGGTCTCATTTGACCATACTATTGCGCAGGACAGGCTTACTGAATACCCGGTAGAAAGCTCGGTCGAGAGCTTAAGGTTCGTTCCAGGATCAAAGGTAACAGGTTCAATTAAAGGCGCGGTCCTTACATACGCGCCTTCTTTGGACATATTGATTATATAGACAGGATAAGTAGTATCGTTTACAACGATATTACCCATCAAAAAAGTATGGAGCCTTTCAAATCGCCTGTTGTCCACGCTATTCTCTACTCCTGGCCATATCACAAGTATATCAAATGATAAGTATAATATTGAATGGGAAATGATAAGGGCCTGAGGATACTGGTGCTGGAGCCTTATTACGGAGGTTCACACAAGACCTTTATTGACGGACTGACAAGGCTTGCGTTTAAGTTTGAGTTAATGACGTTTCCGGCTCGCAAGTGGAAATGGCGCATGAGGCTCGCGGCGCCTGTCTTTGCTGAGAGGCTGCATGGATCAGCAGAGAGGTTCGACCGCATACTGTGCTCAAGTTTTGTTGATGCGGCTGTTTTCAGGGGCCTTGCGCCTGAATGGACCAGGCAGGCGCCCCTGCTTACTTATTTTCACGAGAACCAGTTTGACTATCCTGTGCAGATAGAGGATGAACGCGACCTTCACTTTTCACTTACCAACCTGACCACTGCGCTCAGCTCTGATAAAGCGGCATTTAACTCCAGGTATAATCGGAACTCTTTTTTAAAAGGCGCGAAAAAACTGCTGAAGGCGTCACATGATATGAAACTTGAAGACCCGGCCAGGTCCCTGGCCTCAAAAACAAGTGTGCTTTGGCCTGGAATTGACTTCTCGATAATTGACGCGGCAAAGCCGCATAAAAAGGACAGGGCTCCTGTGATACTCTGGAACCATAGATGGGAGCATGACAAAAACCCTGAGCAGTTTTTTAAAACGCTTTTCAAGCTTAAAGACAAGGGCCTTGATTTTAAGGTTGTTGTGCTCGGGCAATCCTACAAAGAGATCCCTCCTGTATTTGAAGAAGCCAAAAAAAAGCTGGGCCGCAGGCTGATCCATTTTGGATACGCAGGGTCCAGAAAAGAATACGCTCAATGGCTCAGGTTCAGTGATATTGTGGTATCAACAGCATGCCATGAGTTTTTCGGCATGGCAGTTGTTGAGGCTGTGAGGGCAGGGTGCAGGCCGCTTCTTCCAAACAGGCTTTCCTATCCTGAGCTTTTTCCCGGAGAGTTTCTGTATGAGGACAGGGAACTTGTAAGGAGATTAAGCCGGGAGATCTCTAAAAAAGAGCGCCTTACAAAAGACCGGGCCATTGAACTTACAGAACGCTTTTCATGGGACGCGCTTATGCAAAAATATGAAGATTGGATCAGTAAGAGACCCTGAAAAGAGAATTGTGAATCGGGAATAGTGAACAAAAATCTGCAATCCGCAATCAACAATCTTCAATCTACAATGTCTCTATATTGTTTCCACTCTGGCGCTTAAGGTCCCATCTTTTATATGCATGAGCGCGACAGTGGGGTTGGAACTACCTGGCCCCGAATTGCCCGGATTTACATACAGCACGCCATTTTGTTTTTTGATAAGCGGCCTGTGGGTATGGCCGTTTATAACAGCTAAAAACCCTGATGAAGAAGGCTCAAGGTCAAGCCTGCTGACATCATGCAGGACATAAACAAGGCTTTTTCCGATCTCAGCTACTTCTGTCAGCGGCAACCCGCGTGCCCAGGCCTCATGATCCATATTTCCCCTTACCGCAACTACTGTTGACATGGACTTCAGTTCATTAAGCACAGACTGGCTGCCGATATCGCCCGCGTGTATGATCAGGTCAACATCCTGAAACACTGTGCTGACCCCGGGCCTTAGAAGACCATGGGTGTCTGAAATGATCCCAATGGTATAGTCCTGCTCATCCATTGTCTGACCCTTTGCACGGGCCGCAGGGAAAGTAGGTATTAAAGGCTTTTTTCATCTTTTCCACAGCCTCTTCCATTGTTTTGCCTTTTGCTATAAAACCAGGGATCTTATCGCTTGTCACGATCCACTCATTGTTCTCATTCTGAGATATAGTAAATTCCTTCATATTATTTATTTATCTCACCAGCGAATTTAAGACCTTTTGCTGACCAGGATTCCAGCATTTTTTTGCTGTCAGCCAGAATCTCCGCGAGATTGTCCCTGATCTCGGGAAAAGAAACATTGCTTTTAAGGGTGGAGTGCTTCCAGAACCTTTTTTGTTCTATGTCATGAAACGTGCAGATCCAGACCCTGAATGTCATGAGCTCTTTATCTTCAAGCGCTATTTCAATGAGCTTTGGGATATCCTTTATCCACCTTAAATGCCGGCAGGGCCAGTTATGGTAATTTTTTACTAATTTCATGTTGTTTTCCCGGGCAAAATTCTGGAGCAATTCATCGATCTCAACAAGGGGCGCTTCGAGCTTTTCCCATTCCTCTTTTGAACCATGAAACCCGTCTGGCATATTATTTTGTCTCCTCCTGCTGTTTATTAATTAACTGCTCCAGACCCTGTTTCCACTTATCCACATCCTTTAAAAGCCAGGCAGCTGAGTCAGCTTCGTCCTTGTCATTTTTAAAATCCACTTTTAAAAGCGGATGAACCTTGGTCTTGCCCAGAAAGGATCTTGTAGATTCAACACCAATAATACTGTTAACTAAAATAGTAAGCTCTTTTTTTGGGAAAAGCATCTGAAAATAAAGCTCCTCATCTGTAAGTATGAGTATTCCATTGCCGCGTATCTGCTTCATACCCCGGGATTCCTGGCCAAAGAAATTCGCTTCTGCTGAAACGCCCAGGACCTTTTTATCCCTGAACCTTTGCAAAACTTCCTGGGAGCGCTTTTCCAGCTCTTTTTTAATGGACGCGAAGACAAAGAACCACACGGCCAGGATACCGGCAACCAGCAATATAATAATGATAATTATTGGTTTCACAGGCTATATATTAACAAAAAACCGTGAATCGAGAATGGAGAATAGTGAATAGCTCATAGCTCATGGGGAAATAGTGGATGGAGCACAGAGCACAGACTACTGACTACGGACCACGTTAATAGAACGCGACGTTACGCTCAAAGTCAGAGGCGCTGGTGGCAGCTGACTTGGCTGTCTCAATGTCTATTATCTTTTCTTCGTAGAGTTTCATAAGATGCTGGTCAAAGGTCTGCATCTTGTATTGATCACCGCCTGCCCGCATAAATTCCTTTATTGATCCGGTCTTCACCGGATTCTCAATGCAGTCCTTGATCGTCAGTTGAAGGCACTGAAGCCTCTGAATTTATAAAACAAAGCGAATTAAAAATATCGGAAGTACCTTAAATCTTAGATCTAAAATCTATAAATGCACAACGTGGCAGTTCCTCAAATCTACAATCTAAAATGATGCTATCGTTGCCATACTGCGTAGCCTTTTTTGCGCAAGCTGTCAGCCAGTTTGCGCTCCATTTCGCTGGCCCTGTCATATGACATGGGATTATATTTCTCATAAAGCTCGGTCAGCAGGGTCTCTCCGTATTTTTTGACAAAACCGCACGCTTTATAACCTGCCTTGTGGTTATCAAACCTTACATCAGGTGATAAACCTGTAACACCCACATAAACGCAGGGCTTTCCAGGAACATGATCCGGGTTTTCATCCCTGAACTTCCTGGACTTGAGCACATCTGGGTGAAGCCTTATTACATATACATTGTGACGCATAGATTGTATATTAGCAAAAGGCCGTGAATTGATAATAGCTCATAGTTCGCAGCTGATAGCCCATAGAGAATTGAGCCCAGTAAAGTTCCGCACTATCCGGACAACGGGGTAACAAGAACAGCAGTATAAAAGCTTTTTAAATATAAAATCAACGATCGTCAATTTACAATAAGACAGCACCCAGGAGCAGGCTTTTTTGATCCACATTGAGCGAAGACGAGAACATCACCCCGAAATTGTCCGCGTCAGTTGGCCGAAAAGGTCATATCGCCGGCAAAAAAGCTGAAAAATCAAGGAGATAAGGCGATAGAAACATGAAAATATGCTATTTATGTTATAGTATTAACAGCTTTTTTGGTTGAAAAACTCTTAGCTTTAAAGGCTGGGGGTTTTTATTTTATCGGCAAGGAAGGGGAGAGAACAAGTTTGGAAGTAAAAGTTTACGGAAACGATGTAGAGAAAGCTATTAAGATCCTGAAGCGCCAGATACAGAAAGAGGGCCTTTTAAAGGAGATCAAAACTAGAAGCTTTTATGAAAAGCCTTCAGTAAAGGAAAAACGCAAACGCAGAGAAGCACGAGTGAAAAGGATGAAGGCCTCGAGATTCAAAAGAAGAGGCTAAGATCAAAAGCCCCGGACACTGAAAAGGCATCTATTTAGACTTTTTATTATATTTAATACTGATTTTGTAGGAAATTCTCGCGTTATCTAAACCTGAGGCTTCACTTTTTCCTTTGCAGGTCATTTCCCCTTTTGCTGACGTTTTGCGTTTTTTTATCATGCCGTTTATGACCTTGCTTAATTCAAAGCCGCCGTCCTCGCACTTTTTCGTGAAGCATCCCATATGAAAATAAGCATAACTTGCAGGTGCAAAATTGATGTCACGCACCATAAGTATCTGATCTGACGATCTATGAAAGTGCGTCATATGGACAACAATGCTTGAAACTTTAGGAAAGCGTTCTGAAACCAGGCCGGCTTCAAGCCTTTTTTGTTTGTGGGCTTCCTGATTTGCGTAGTGGTTCTGTCTGTTTACCATTCTCTCCGCTGAAAAAAATCCCGCCCCCGTTTTGCGGGGGCGGGGATGGTTACTGTTTGACTACATTGATTGCTTTTGGGCCTTTTGAGCCGTCTTCGATCTCAAAGCTGACCAGATCACCTTCGATAAGGGATTTGAATCCTTCGCCAGCTATGGAAGAATAGTGGATAAAAACATCAGCACCTTCTTCCCTGGAAATAAAGCCGAACCCTTTGGATTCGTTAAACCACTTTACTGTTCCATTTACCATCGCTGTGTACCTCCTGCAGTGAATTAAAGCGTCAGAACGACCTTACTCCAGACAAAAAGAAAAAGGCCACATAGCTAAAAGTCTTTGTGGCCCGGTCACTTACAAAAACTTCCGAAACTTCAGGGTAATAATAACATTTTTTGATGAAGATTGTCAAATTTACGTTAAAAAAGAGGCCAATACCGTACAATTCTCTATGCCGCGCATGAAAAAAGCTGTATATTGACCTGAAACGTCATATAATCAGGCATATATGCAAAAAAGGAGTTGTTTTATCCGCCGTCGCCCCGAGGCGAGCGAGCGAGATATCACAGAAGGGGAAGGCATCTGCCTCTTGTGGCGGATAATATAAAAAGGTACTATACGGGTTCCATTATGGCGGATCTTATAGGCTGGATAGGTTCTGTTGCGTTTGCGGTCTGCGGGTTTCCCCAGGCCTGGGAATGTTTTAAGAGCAAGAGTGCGAAAGGGATCAGCCCTGTGTTTGTCGGGTTGTGGCTGACCGGAGAAGTTTGTTATGTTATAAGCGTTTTAATGAAATTCGGATGGGTAACATGGATGATGTTCAATTACCTGGCCAACCTCGTGTCCATAGCAGTGATCGGTTACTACATGGTAAAGGATAAAAAAACCGTAACGCGTAACCACTGAAGCCACTGAAACCCCTGAATTTGTAAACCAAAATGAATTTAAAAAATAGCGGCCCCATAAGGTTCTCCACCCACAGTTTTATAATATGCAAAACTAGACGTGGGTGCTGAGAAGAACCTGGACCATGGGGTGAAGATAGCTGATAGCTCATAGTTGTTTTTCCTGCGGCACATGGAGATGCCCGGTTGCATGAGACCATTTAATGAATGCAGGCGAACCTGCTTACCGCCTGCCTGCCAGTTGGCAGGACAGGCAGGTTAAAGGTGAGTAATTATGAAAATAATTTATTATTCCTCACATTGTGCTTGCCCGCCGGTTCTTGTGGAGGGCTTGCCCGAAGGGCGGCCACTAATGAATGATCTTGGTGATGAGTTTGTGTAAGGAGAATTTTTCGTTGTCACTCTGACCAACGAACTTAAGGCCGACCTCATAAACAGGCAAAAAGTTCTCCTCATGTTTAACGGTCTTTCTTAACGCGGACCAGACCACCTTGGCCTGCTGTTGTACGTTTCCCTTATTGCCGCAGAACAGCTCGATCTCATAAACATTGTCATGGACCAGGTGCTGAGGGGTTTCAATGCAAAGCCCGCCCATACTTAAGTTCTTTATCTTGATCTGGTCAGAAAACGCGGCCTCTGCCCGAATCCTGTCAGTGGTTTCAAAACGTTTATGTAGGCGTTTGCCCAAGCTCATAATGTCCTCATATACAGGGCTGCTAACAATAAAGATAGCAATTTTAATACCATTGAAAAAATCAATTATTTCAGGGAGTTGGAAAGCGTCTCAAGATGTTTTTATGTAGGAGACTTCTCAGAACTGTGGAATTGTTTACATAAGAGGCCGAGAATGGAGAATAGATAATGGCAACGCCGCCAAACAAACCGGCGGGCAGGCACAGAAGTCACTGAAAACTCTGAATTTATTAAACAAAGTGAATTAAAAATAGTGGAAGCACCTTAAATCTAAGATCTATAAATGCAGGCGGGTAGTGAACAAAAATCTGCAATCTACAATCAACAATCTTCAATCTAAAATGTTTTCAGCCCGCATCCCAGCGCTTTCTAAGCGGTTTGGTCCACCTGTATATCAAATATGGTAAAGCCACTGCTATGCCAAGAAGGAAATAACATAATGAGGCGCCAAGCCGCTGAATTATAATTACTTCATACCCCTGATATATCCTTTCTATGTCAGCGCTTTTGTGCAAAGCGATGATCCGCCCAAAATCCAGGCCCTGTATACTGCCTATTTTATACGCGAGCCACAGGTTCAAAAGAGACGCCAGAAAGATAAGGGCCACAAAAATGACGTAGTAAACAGCAACAAGCTTTTTTATCCTTTTTTCCCTGATTTCTGAGATATTCAGTTCCATAGTTCTAAAAAAAGTTGTTAGTTGTTTGTTGTTAGTTTTTAGTCTAACAACTATGAATGCATAGCGATATGTAATGAGCGAATGTGATAATCACAAGTCCTTACATTGTGTTTACCCGCCTTGTAGTGTGGCGGGCTTACCCGAATGGTGATCACTAAACCAAAAACTAACGACTTAAAGAAGTTATCGGTAACCGGTAATTTCTTTATATTGCTTTTCCTTGAGCTTACTGTCGATCAGGACCACGGTTACTATGAGAGCGATAAATGACAGTATTACAGCGATCGGAAACATGAAACCGGACAATAACGCGTCACTTGCGTTGATCAGCCCTGAAAACAGCAGGAAATAGACAGGGATCATCAATATCCTCAGTACGCGGACATATACCCTGCTTTTTAACCTGGGCAGGCCGTTGGACAGCTCTGTTATAAAGTCATCAAAATTCTCTATGCCCTCAATATAAAGTTTCTTTGCCGGGGCATGTTCGGGCCTGAAGACCTCGATAAGCTTTTTAGCGGACCTTGGAATAAGGGTCACTCTGGTTATTATGTTTTTATTGCTTTTTTTCAGCACCCATCCAGGATACTGGTCAAAGGTATTGGTGTATTCATGACCGCTTGAGTATACAAGGACAAACCGGTCTTCAAATAATTTGTAACTCTTAAGATGTCCGCTTTTTTGCACAGAGGAATGTACTTTTCTTAAAACAGCGATATTCCCCAGAACATAGACGGCAAAAAACAGGAAGAGGAAAAAAAGTATTGACCTGGCCTTAAAGGTCGTGTAGATGAAAAAAAGGGCAATAATAAAAAAGGCAAAATGAAGATACAAAGACCTGGCTATCTTGCCCTGCTTTTTGGCAACGTATTTTTCAGATACCCTGAATTCCTTCATCCGGATTCAGTATAGCACAGAACCTGCCTGCTGCCGGGCAGGGACAGAGCCCAGAGCACAGAACCCAGAACACTGACTACAAATATGTCTGATATGATAAAATTTACGTATGAAACACTTTTTTCTATTTCTTGTTTTTGTTCTGGTGGTTGTCGGAGTGCTGCATCTTTTATCCGGCAACGACTATCCAATAATACCGGCGGATCCCGACCATACAGGAATAACCGATGCCGCGGTCTGCATGGAATGCCACGGGCCTGAAGAAGAGAAAGCAATGAAAGGTACGCACCCTCCCAAGTTTAAATGCTTTAAGTGCCACGACGCTGAAAATAAGTAGAAAGTAGAGGGTAGAGAGTTAAATCTGCAATCATCAATCAATGAATGCATAGCGAGCTTGCCCGCCGGTTTTTGTGGAGGGCGGGTGACCACTAATCTAAAATGGGGGGTCTCAGATGTTAATGGTAAGTCCTTCGAATGCAACAGTGCACTGGATATTGTCGCCGTTTTTTTTGAACCAGGCCCGGGCGTTATCCTGAATCACATCCAGCTCTCCGTCTGTGCGGTCCGGATCATGGTGGAAGAGGACCAGGTGTTTGACCTCTGCGGCAGAGGCAAGTTTACAGGCCTGACTTACGAGGCTGTGACCCCATCCGTGCTTAAGGGGCATGTCATTCTCCAGGTACTGGGAATCATGGATAAGGATATCGGCATTCTTGCAGAACCTGGTGAATTCATCAAACCCGGTTGTTTTCTTTGAAGGAGGCTCCAGCTCGTTGTCTGTCATATAAACCACAGACCTGCCGTTATGTTCGACCCTGTAGGCAAAACCGCCGCCAGGGTGATTTGTGGCGATCCGTGAAATATTAAATCCCTTGCTTTTCAGATAAATCATAGGGTTGTCATCGATCCTGCACTCATACTGTCTCGGTAGACACGCTGAAGACGGGAAATTAGGAGTGTCCATCTGCTCTGTAAGAGAACATAGCATAACTTTGCCCTGCCGTATCTCAAAGGCGTGGATATTCCAACTGTCTTTAAAAAGCGGTAGAAAGAACGGATATCCCTGAATATGGTCCCAGTGGTTGTGGGAGAGCAGGATGTACAGATCAGCATTCCGCTCGCCCAGGGCCTTTCCCATTTCCCGGATCCCGGTGCCCGCGTCAAAAACAAGTATTTTATCCCCATCCAGTTCAATGCTGACACATGAGGTGTTGCCTCCGTAACGGACAGTGGAAGCGCCCGGGGCAGGGAGAGATCCTCGGACCCCCCAGAATTTAATTTCCATTGATGAATTCATCTCTTTTTATTAATCAAAAAGATACATTAAGAAACGGTTTTTAATCAAGCCCGGATACAGTTACCTCCAGTTCGCCGGATTCCAGAAGCCTGGATGTGTAAGTAACCGGGATCGCTTCTGTTCCAGAGACGCCGTTTATCGTTACATCTCCTGCACATTCGTATTGTCCGGTTCCCTCGTCATAACTCAACTGGGTCATGTTCTTTACAGTGATGATCATTCCAGAACGCATCAGTCTCCACTCATCATCGGACAATTCCATACCGGGCTGGAAAGACGTTAAGCTTTTAAAATCCTTTTTTAAGTTCTCGGATACCGCATTAATCACAGCGTCAACAGTCTCAATGTTATCACAGGGCGGGGCTGACTTTGTGCATCCTGCAAGTAAGGCAGACACAAGTAACGCTGTCAGGAGAACAGCAGGCAAGAGATAAAACCTGAGGAGCTTTGTTTTCATATAACCTCCTTTGATGATCAATTGTTACATCTTTATGTATGCGTCTAACTGTGTTACCAGTAATTCCCCGTCTATGATCTCTATAAAGACCTTTTCAAGGGTTTTCGCCTTAATGGTCTGTCCCCGGACTGACATTGACTCAAAAACTTCTAATTCCACGACCGCGCTCCGGCCGTCCTCGCTTATAGATATCTTATCGTTCTCTCTTTTATATACATAATCAGAGATCATTGACCAGTTCTTTTATGTCTCTTTTTTGTATTGCCGGCGGGACCATCTGACTTTCCGGGTGCCCTGCGGAGCAGCCACGGTAATATTTATCACAATAGAAGGCGACATATACTTAACAACATTGTCAATATCCCTGTTCTGAGTTGCGACCTCCACCGCAAGCATTATCGTCTTTACATCATCCTCTGTTATAAAAACAGATGTTCGTGATGAGTCCTTGCAGGAAATGATACCTGATACAGACAGGACAAAAAAGGCACAGAAAAAAACACGAAGATTAAAGAACTTATCCTTAAGAAATATATGAACAGACATTTCAAAAATATATAAAAATCAGCAGGGGAAGTCAAGCAAACTCCGCTACCATGCTTCGCTTGCCGGGAAACGAGAAACGAGAATAGAGAACTGTAAAAAATGCGGAAGCTGTTTAAAATGGAAAGTTGTTAGTTGTTTGTTGTCAGTGGACCATATATCTGTAGTCGGTAGTTATCTTTTTTTAGCGTATTCTGTGTCTTCAGTGGTTATAAGTGTTGTTAAGAAATCAGAGCCCCAGCCTGTTCCATATCTCTTTTGTGGGCTCTACTTTGTTCAGTGTAAAGAAGTGAAGGCCTGGCGCGCCCCGTTCAAGCAGGTCCCTGCACTGCTTAACCGCGAACTCAATACCCGCTTTTCTGGTCAGTTCCTCATTGCCGTTCAGGGGCTTGAATATATCATGGACCTCCTGCGAAACAGTTGCCCCGCATATGTCGCAGAACTTGAGCAGGCCCTCATAACTGGTGATGGGCAGAATACCCGGAAGCACTCGTATGTTAACACCCTGCTTTCCAAGCCTTTCGACATACTCGGAATAGATGTTATTGTCAAAAAAAAGCTGTGTAATGACAAACTCTCCGCCGTGCTCGATCTTTATTTTAAGATATTTAGTGTCTGTGTCTTTGTCAGGGCAGTGGATATGGCCTTCAGGAAAACCGGCAACGCCGATACTGAAAAAATCTTTAGAATGCTCCCTTATAAGGTCATTCAACTGGTAACAGTATTCAAGACCGTCAGGAGCAGGCTCCTGGTTCTCAACGTCTTTTGGCGGGTCGCCGCGCAGGGCGAGTATGTTTTTAATATTATTGTCCTTCAACTGGCTGATGACGGCCTCAAGCTCTTGCCGGCTGTGCCCGACACATGTAAGATGATGCATGACCGTGATGTCAAACCTTTTCTGGATCTCCACACAGATATCCATTGTCGCACCGCGGGTGGAACCGCCTGCTCCGTATGTGACAGAGACAAAGTCAGGGCCAAGCCTGTTAAGCTCCTCCGCGGCCCTGTAAAGGTTTTCTATGCCTTTTGGCGTCTTGGGCGGGAAAAATTCAAATGAGAACGTCCTGTCTTTTTCTTTGAAGATGTCAGTGATCTTTTTTATCATTTATCCTCCTGGATTAGTACATGAATAAATATATCATACCAAAAGGAGAAGTCAGGAGACAAGCGCGGAAGCTCGCAAGATTCGGAAGAACAAAACGGATAGTTTAAATAGATCAAGCCGTTCAAACCGATCAAACTGTTTAAACAGTGGAATAGACCAGTCGAAAAAGACCGGAAGTACAGATGCTTCTCAAATCAAAAATCAACAATCTAAAATTTACAATGGTTAGTATATGCTCTGAACAAATTCAGTGTACTGCGGGGGCGGCGTTATGAGTTCAATCCCCATTCCGTTCTTAATGCTCTGGAACTGCGTTTTGACCGTCCTCCTGACTATGGCGTGAAGGTTCAGTGCTTCTCCTGATGGAAGATAAAGCTTGAGTTCGAGCCTGTTATTCGGCAGGAGGCCTTTAAGGGTCCTGATAAACAGACCTTCCCTGGAAAGATTGCTTGTTATCCCCCTGTTGATTACACCGCCTTCTGAAGTAAATGTTGCTTCCAATCGCTTGATAATTCTTCTGGAACGTCTTCTTTCCATTTTCCCTTCCTGTAATGGAGGGATTACACTCCCGAGGATGTGTATGTCACGAAATTAAAATTTAAAACAAATCAAAGAATTAAGTCAAGAAACAGGCGGAATTGTAAGCAGGCTCTTTTTTATGGTATTCTTCATTAGTTTCAGGCAAACATGCCGCGTTGTTTTGCCTATATAGTGAATATGAAATATTCAAATGTCATAATGCAGAGGCTGATATAGCCTGATGTCAGTGCTGAAACTCAACTATCCGGTCATTACCCTGGACGGCACAGAACTGCTTGCCGCTGGAAAAGAGCTTTCCGAAGAAACTCTGCGGGAACTGATCTCTTCAAACAGCTCTTCATATGAGATCAATTCTCTGGCTGATCACGGTTCAATAAAGCAGGACCTTGTTTCTTTTCTGAAAAGGCCGCCTTATAACATGGTCTTTGCCGATCAGGGACAGGTCGCGGAGCTCCTGAAATTAATGGAAGGCGTCAATCTTGTGTCTCCTGTCCTGCAGTCACTCGATCATTTCAGAAAAAATGATTTTTATACCTATCGCCATATTCTTATGGTGTTTGCTCTTTCAACGCTGGTTGCCGGGGACCTGATAGAAGACTATCAGGACCGTATCAGAGAAGCCGCGACCGGCCCGACGCATGACATCGGCAAGCTCTGCATTTCCCCTGACATCCTGAGAAAAGCCGCGCCTCTTACGCGCGCAGAGCATCATAACCTTGAACATCACGCGGCAGCCGGGTACGTACTGCTCAGCTATTACTTTAAGGACAGCAAGACCCTGCCTGTTGCTGTTGCAAAGGAACATCATGAAAGAACGGACGGGTCAGGGTATCCGGCAGGCCTGAAACTTAATGACAGAATGGTTGAGATCGTGGCTGTAAGCGATATATACGACGCCCTTATTTCGCCAAGGCCTTACAGGCCTGTTGCCTATGACAACAGGACAGCCTTTGAGGAACTGACCACAATGGCTGAGACAGGCAAAATAGGCTGGGAGGTTGTAAAGGCCCTTATAGCGCACAGCCGCAGGGACAAGCCTCATTTCAGCGAGTGTGAAGTATCAGCGGAAAAAAGGGGCGCCCCGCCTCCTGGGAATGTCTACGGCATAATAGCGGACGAGCAGGACCCGGACCAATCACCTGAAAACAAATAACAGCTTTTAAGGTGTTCTTACAAGCAGGGTAACCTGAGAAGCACCGCCGCCTTCTTCTTCAGATATATTTATACTGACTTTAAAAGTATGTTTCACTGTTTTTTTGCTCCTTTCAAAAGGAATGATAGAAGATATCTTACTATATTTTTCGGATTTTTTTTGCGGAACTAAAATCCCCTGACGCGGAAACGCTTGCCCATATGATCAAGGACGATCCCTGTGGGAGTGATCTCTTCCAGAACAAGGCCTGACGCGACAGATTCGCCCTGCCGCAGGATACTGCCGTTAATACTGACCATGCGTGAGGCCGGGTCATTGGAATAAATATGCGCGGTAATGCTCATATCTGGAATGTCGTGCTGAACAGACAGGGGAAGTTCATCAAGATAGGGCAGGCCCTTTTCAGTTTCAGATTCGATGATATCAGAAGGCGCCGGCTCAACAGGCAGATCATCAATGATTGGAGCGTCCTGTTTTTTGGGCGGAGTTATTATGAGCGATGCTATAATTTCATCTGTTGGACTGATCTGTTTTGAGACAGCTTCTTCAGCATCATCGCTCGCCTCTGATAAAGGCATATCAGGGGTTAGGGCATTACGGGCAAGAGTTTTATTATCTGTTCTGATCTCAGCGGATCCCTCTGTCCGGTCGGCAGGGATGTCCTGCTGTCCGGGGCGGACCATTGACGCTGGTTCAGGCTGTGCAGCCATAGTTGCCTGCGCGATAACCGGTTCTTCAGATTTCCAGGGATTCAGTAATGCCAGCAGTACCACTGTATTAAGCAGTAATGCCGCCATAAAGATATAGGGCCAGACAGAGCGGCTCTTCGGCTCCTGAGGTGCCGGGTCATGTACTGTCATCAGGTCGGGGACCGAGCCTTTATGGCGTTTGTGGTCTAACTTTTTCAGGGCGTCAAGAATAAAAGACATACTTAGATATCCTCTTTGCTTATTAATTTCGGTATACTGCCGCCAACAGCTGAATTAAGATGAATGAGAGTATACGTGCCGACTATTCCATCAGGGACCAGGCCTTCGGCAAGCTGAAATTTCTTTACCTGATCGACTATCGCGTTGTCAAACACAGGGTCTGTCTGATCCCCGGGCGCGCGGTTTTGAATTAATGCCAGCTGTTTATCCAGCCACTGTACCTGGGCTCCCCGGCTGCCCGGCAGGATCTCTTCTGTGTAGTCAGGGGGCACCTTCCATAAAACAGTATAATCACCAAACCAGTGAGTGGCTATATCCCTGACAGCAATCTTTCTTGTTTCCCTGCCGCTGACAAAGGTCGCGGTTTCTTTATCAAGCGCTGTCAGCACAGCGTAAAACTCCTGTCCTTTTTTATCGAACATCTTCAGCACTGCCGGCCTGTTCAAAAGGGCCAGGCTGTTCAGGCTGTCTCTTTTACTCAGGCAGCGCAGGCTGTGAGCCAATGCCTGCCGGCAGGGGGTGCTGTCCCCGGGCGCGTAAGAAATGCCCCACAGCTCAAACAAAGACTGGAACGCGGTTTCCATGCCCATGTGACCGGTCCTGTCTCCGGGCCACAATCCCTGCAGATCCTTTGTGTCTGCCGGACTTTTAAGGGTTTCAGGCTGGGGCGGGTCAATAATCCCTACGGCGCCGAGCTGAGATCCGTAATTATAGTAGGTTATTGCCAGTACCGCCGCAATGACCGCGATCAGGGAACCTGTCATCAGCCATCTGAGCACTCTGCTTCGCGGTTCTTTATCATCCTCAGTTCCAAGCGCTTCACGGCCGGCTTTCAGCAGAGTGGTTTTGTTGACCCGGGAATGTCCCTGTGTAAAGGCGCCCAGAAGCGCCCTGTCACACAGCACATTAATAAGCCGCGGAACCCCCGCGCTTAAGCGGAATATCCTGTTAACTGTGGAAGCGGGGAACAGGGTATCGCGTAGTCCTGCTATCGAGAGCCGGTGTGTAATATAAGCAGATGTATCTTTTTTCGATAGAGGCCCAAGGTGGTAGCGGGCTATAACGCGCTGGGCCAGCTGTCGGAGTTCCGGTCTTGACAGCATTTCCCTGAGTTCCGGTTGTCCCAGCAGGATTATCTGGAGCAGTTTGCGCTGGTTTGTCTCGAGATTGGTCAATAAGCGAAGTTGTTCAAGAACATCAGCACTCAGGTTCTGGGCCTCATCAATGATAAGCACGGTCTTACGGCCCTTGCTAAGGGCGTCAAGAAGGAACAGGTTAATGAGGTCCACAAAGACCTTGATGCTTGTATTGCCTTCAGGGTAACTGACGCCGAACTCATCGCATATTGTTGCCAGCAGTTCTTCAACGGTCAGTTTCGGGTTGAGCACGAACGCGATCTCGGTGTTTTCAGGTATTTGCTCCAACAGGCATCGGCAGACAGTTGTCTTGCCTGTTCCGACCTCACCGGTCAGCAGGACAAAACCGCCGTCACTGCTGATGCCGTAAACCAGGTGGGCCAGGGCCTCCCGGTGCTGCTCACTCATGTAAAGATAGCGGGGGTCCGGAGCAATGGAAAAGGGTAGTTCTTCCAGACCAAAATATTCTTTATACATACACCTGATCCGGGGTTTGGGCTCCCCGGTGTCTCCTCGCGGTCTAATGCCTGGAAAGGGCAATAAACACAACTTATATTAGTGCAGGGTTTTTATAAATTCCAGGTATTTCGCTGGCGGGTCTATGATCTCCAGGCCGACACTGGTTGTAGGGCCTTTGGGGTCAGTCTCATGCGACCATATTACCCTGCAATCAAGATCAAGTATACCGTCCCTGGAAAGCTTTAACTTGACTGTGACAGGTGATCCGGGGATAAAGGGCTTGCCAGACCTGGAAGGAGTGGTTATCATGCAAATGCCGTTTTCAGAAAGGTTCTCTATAAATACGGCATGATTCTGGTCGCCGGAGATACGTTCAGCTGAAAAATTGACCTGTATTCTCCTGGAACGCCTTTTTTCCATAAGCGGATTTTACCATTAACCAAATGTAATAACAACAGGAAATGATCAGGTAATCTACCTGGCGGTGTCTTTACCCGGCAGAAATTTTGCATAGCTGCCGCCTGTGATTTCCTGCAAAGCTAAAGCAGCTTCCTCCTGGACGTAAGGGTTGCTGTCCTTCAGCGCGGCCATAAGCGGCTTGACCGCGCCGGGGTCTTTTATCTGACCAAGCGCCTGTACAGCGGACTCACGCACACCCGGGTCATTGTCCTTTATCGCGCTGATCAGCGGTTCAACAGCGGGCTCGCCGATCTCGGCCAGGGCAAGAGAGGCCTGCCAGCGGATACTGGGGTTTTCATCTTTCATCTTTTCAATTGAGCTGTTCAGATCCCCGGACCTGGAACATCCGGTGAATAAAAGAAAAAGAAAAAAGAACAGCAGGCGGGTTGTTATTTTTACGGTATTTAATGGTCTGTCAGATAAATATATCATATTAAAATTAACCACTGAAGGCACAGAGGGCACAGAAATAAGTTTATTGATCTGTCTAACAAATACATCATATTAAAAGTAACTCTGATTGCTTTTTTTGTCAATAAGCGCGCCCCGGGTTTTAAAAAGTATTCATTTTCAAATGGATCTGGTCTATTATTAAAGCGTATGGATATACTTTTTTTAGGCCATTCCCTTATAGAATTTTTCGACTGGCAGGAGAGGTTCCCTGATCACAGGGCCGTGAACCTTGGAAAAGGCGGGGAATCGGTGGAAGGACTGCTTGTAAGGGTCAGGAAGTTAACAGGGTCAAGTTCTTCTGCCGGTCTCATATTTATCATGTCAGGGATAAATAATATGGCAATGGAAGATCTTGATTTTATGGGTCCATACAGGGAGATAATCAAAGAGTTGTCAACTGCTTTTCCCAAGGCGCGTATTTTTATAAACAGTCTCCTGCCGACACTGCTGGACTTTATCCCGGATAAGTCTATAAGGAGTATTAACAGTTCCTTGAAAAAGCTGGTCGAAGAGCATAACAGGGTTGAATTCCTCGATATATACAGCCTTTTTATTGATGAGCAGGGCAGGGCGTTCAGGCATTATTTGCTTGATGACGGGATACACCTGAGCAATAAAGGCTATGCTGTGTGGTCTGAAGAGCTTGAAAAGGTCATTAACAAATACTCTTCCTGATATGCTCGCCTCCTTGACCTCCGCGAAATAATGCGGGATAATATTAGTAAGCGGCAGTAAAGGTATTTCCTGTCTTGCAAGGTGGGGGTGAAATGAGGAGTAAAAGGCCCGGGCACGGGAAAAAAGGAGAAAAAAGGTCTGCCGAGGATTTTGTGCGGGAGATCAAAAAAAAGGCTCCCACGTCAAGCCGCTACAGGGAACAGTCTTTGAAGATCCACGGCCTGATCTGCGCGAAATGCGCGAAAGAGTATAGCGATAAGGATGCTCATATGCTGACCGTGCACCACAAGGATGGAGACCGCAGCAACAACCCGCCTGACGGTTCGAACTGGGAGAACCTGTGTATCTATTGCCATGATGATGAGCACAGCAGGGAGATCCTTGGAGAGTATTTTGCCGATGAGTCGTGATCCAGCACTGCCCTGACGATCTGCATTTCTCTCCCCGCGTCTTTTTTTAAATATCCGCTTATCGCTGCCCCCGCACACAGGATGATGTGTAAAGCAGCGGAAAAATAAAAGAGGCGTTAGCGGCATATATGTTAAAATAAAACATTATATTTCCTGACCTGTGTTAATGAGAAAAAGGAGGGTAAGCGATGGGAACAATTGTCTTGCTTGGTATTCTGGGTTTGCTGGTTGTGGCTTTTGTAGTTCTTTATAACACACTTATAAGACTGAAAGTCAGGGTTAAGAACGCCTGGTCTCAGATCGACGTCCAGTTGAAACGACGGCATGATCTGATACCAAACCTGGTGGAAACGGTAAAAGGCTATGCTGTGCATGAAAAAGAGACCCTTGAGAACGTTACAAAGGCACGGGCCCAGGCAGCCGGCGCTTCGGATATAAAAGAAAGGGCGCAGGCCGAGAACCTGCTCACCGGAGCGCTTCGCCAGCTTTTCGCGGTGGTGGAGAATTACCCCAATATCAAGGCCAATCAGAACTTTCTGAGCCTGCAGGAGGAACTTACAACAACAGAGAACAAGATCGCGTTTGCCCGTCAGTATTACAACGACGAGGTTATGAGGTTTAATACATCTATCCAGACAGTGCCCCAGAACATTATTGCCCAGATGTTCAGTTTTAAAAAGTCCGAATTTCTGGAGATCGAAGATCCGCGCGACAAGCGGGTTCCTGCGGTTAAATTTTAGCGGCGGGCGTGTATGCCGTTCTCATTTCTTGACATCGAGGCCAGGAAAAGCCGAAGGATTGTATTACTGTTCATTACGCTTCTGGGTTTTTATTTTTTAAGCGCGTTCATTATCTACAACGTAGTAAGGATCGGTTTTATCTTTCAGTCCGGGTTTCGTACATCGACATCTAACGCGTATGCTTTGCCCGTAATGCTGAAGATTTTCGGTATAGCGCTGCTTGTGGCGGTCCTCCACTGGATGTACTCTTCAATAAACATGGTTCCCAGACTGCTTTCTGTTATCGGCGCGAAGCCTATAGATCCAAAGGACCGCTATCACTTTTTGTTCAATAACATTGTTGATGAAGTTTCAGTGGCGGCAGGAGGTATGCGGATCGAGCCCTATGTCGTTCCTTCAAGGTATTGCAACGCGTTCGCGCTTTTGGATTATAAGGGTAACGCTGTTATAGGGGTCACAGAGGGCCTGCTTATAAAAACGAACCGCCGCCAGCTTGAGGCTGTAGTCGCGCATGAGGCCAGCCATCTTATTTGGGGTGACTGCCTGCTTGCGACGGTCTCGTGCTCCATAGCGGCTGTTTACGCGGGATTATTGAAAGTGGCCACTTCCGGCTGGTACGGGGGAAGCGGTTCCCTGTACAGGCGAAGGGGCGGGATCTACCCTTTAATGGCGATGCTTGTAATAGTGCTCTTTACCATGCGGGTACTGACACGCTTAATGAACACGTGGATCTCAAGAGAAAGAGAACTGCGCGCTGATGCCACTGCGGTAAGGTTGACAAGAAACCCCCTTGGTCTGGCCGAGGCGCTGTATGTCATTTCCACGGGCTGGCGGGGCAACCGGCTTCCTGCCGAAGAGCTGGGACAGATCTTCATTATGAATCCCCGCTCCAGCAAGCTGGAGGAGAGCTGGGGTTTTTTTGCCGGTTTATTTACAACTCATCCGCCTATCAGGAAGCGGATAGATATTCTGCTTGATATGGGGCATGCCGACTACAAGACCCTGGAATCAAGCGTGAAGCAGAAGGAACGCAAGTACGACGAGACCACGGTATCCACTTCCGAGAACAGCAGTATATGGTACGCGCAGAACGAGGAAAAGTGGCACGGCCCGTACACCCTGTTCGAACTTTCGCAGTTAAAATGGCTGGACCCGTTCACATGGATAAC
The DNA here is from genome assembly GCA_002897775.1 of bacterium BMS3Bbin08. GTDB lineage: Bacteria > Nitrospirota > Thermodesulfovibrionia > UBA6902 > BMS3Bbin08 > BMS3Bbin08. The sequence goes on from BDTR01000049.1 coordinate 42,577, forward strand.
AATGGAAAATGACGAACGCGTCAAACCGGCCCATGAATATAAAGAGATAAATAAAATGCTTAAAAAAGGCCTGTCTGTTGACTATAGAGTGCAGGCGTGCCCTTCCTGCAGCCAGGGCCTTGAGAGGATCTACCATGAGGGGGTTCCCATATGGAGATGCGGCAGCTGCAAGGGACGGCTGGTCAGGCGGGAGCATCTTCAGCGCATCATTGTCAGGGAAGAGATGGCTTTTTCTCCCCGCACAAAGGAGCTTGCGGGTCAGATCATGGAATATTCCATAAAGAACAAAGGCAAGTACATAAAGAAGTCCGAATCAACCCTTAAATGTCCTGCATGCGGAAATATTATGAACCGTAAACTATATGATGCTGTAATGCCATACCGTGTGGAAATAGATTTATGCCGGCTATGCGGCCTTATCTGGTTTGACAGGGACGAACTCGAGGTCATAGAGTACCTTACAGAGGGCAGTGCCCTGGACTACTGAAAATGTATTGCTCAGACATTAAATCTACAATCAACAATCTACAATGTTTTACGGGTTTTCCTGCTACGCTTTATCAGAGCCGCCGATGGTCTCAAAGAATTCTTTGTACTTTTGGACCGATTCGATGATCTCCAGACCTACTTCTGTGTATGAAGGCGGAGCGTCTATATCCATTGCGCCTGAGGGGCGCTCTTCTTTTTTATTTAACCATTTTATTTTACAGTACATATCGATCAGCTGTCCTGACGGGGTCCTGAATTTGATCTTAAGCCGGTCACCATGGATAAAATTCATGACCTTGCCATACAGATACCATTTTATTCCATTTTCAGACAGGTTCCCTATAACGCCGTCATAACTCTGTCCACTCAGAATGATCTTGGCATCCAGACTTGTGTCGATCCTTTTTCTGGTTCGCCGCCGAATATGCAAAGTTGTCAGCCTGCTCCCTTGATATTTAAAGATAGTACTGGAACCTGAAAGTTTGCCCTGTATTATTAATTATATCTTAATTTTCGAAGTTTTCAAAAGCAGTGAACAGGAGGTTTCGGATCGTTCGAATAAGATACTCTATCGGCTGTCTTTAATTATAGAACGCCGGAGGAAAAAGTTCCCCTTGTTTATGAAGAAGAGGATGTTGCCATTATTTTTTTTGCGAATTCCCGGGCGTCTTCCAGGTCGGCCTTGTCAGGATGAGGATCAGCTCCCATGGCTTCCTGCGCCCAGGCCCGGTTCTCGGCCTGGCTCACCATGTCGTCAATTACTTTTTGCTGGACCTTTCCGCGGCAGCTAAAAGTGCCGAGAACCTTACTGTTCAGAGCCAGGCTTACAGCCTGTTCCATTGCTGTGACAGCCAGCTGTCCGCCCCGGAGAGAGCCGTGGGTAGAGAATATGGCCAGCTTTTTGCCGGGAGGAAGGCCTTTGATAAACCGCGCCGCAACTGGCGGTAGACTGTGGGAAACAACCGGAAACCCGCAGAAGATGAGATCATATTTCTCAATGTTCTTAACATCCTGGATCGGGATAATGTCTTTTTCAGTCTTAACGGCATCAGAAATAGAACGGGCAACTTTTTCTGTATTGCCTGTCAAAGAAAAATATGTAATTAATGTCTTCATCGTGATCCCCCTTTTATGGAACTCCACGTGCAAGTCCGCCTACCGGCAAGCAGGCCCGTGGCGCCTTATTATCCGACAGGTGACATCTCGCCGAAGCACTCTGTTCGCATTTATCCACGGGTAAACCCGTGGTGTTCTGCGAAGGCGGATAAAAGCCCTGGCCATCTAAAAATTAGTATTAGTGATATTGATTTTAACTGCTGGTGTTCATATTTTCAAGCTCAAAAAGGGTTATAAGTAATTAAAATACAGGCAGGAAAAAAGTTTATTTCCCACCTTTTCCCGCACTACTTATTGACTGGGCATACGATCTTGTAAAGCTGTTCAGCGCTTGATTCGGGGACAACAGGTTTCCATAAAGGTGAATTATAATCATACGAATCAAGGACTGAAAGATCGCGGTCATAATCTTTGTAAGAGAGCCGGCTGTGCATCTTGTTTTTGCAGTCGAACTCCATTAAATACAGACTGTATTTAATGTTCTCATAGCCATCTGTGGATAGCCTGGTGGCGTTTCTTTTTTGAATATGTTTGTCTTTTTTCTCCTGGCTTAAAAGGATGATCTTTGTCCATACTTTTACAATGCCTGCGGAACTGCTGTCCAGACTCTCCGGAGAATAGAGATATTCCATGCCCTTGTTCATGCTTTTGGCATACGGCTTCCAGTCTGTTCCGGCTGCCTGCGAAAAAGTAATTAATAATACAGCCGTGAATACAACGGGCAAAACTTTTAAGACCGCGCCTTTCCCTTTAGATGTTGACCGCATGCTGTCTCCTGAATTCATTAATCGAAGCTGACCAGTCCCGGCCGAAGGGCTTCGACAACTGACCTTACCTCAAAAACGCCCCTGATAAATAACTTTCGGCCTTTGGCCCTTGGGGCCAGGATAATACAGCCGATCCCGAATGGTGTCTCAAGAAGGTTCTGTCTGAAAGATATACCATAAAACCCTGATATTTCAAAGAAGCGTTCTTTTCTTATGAGGCTTCCGGTTAACAGGCGGATCTCAGTTGAGTTTATTTCATAACTGCTCATAATGTTCCACAATAGCCTGCGAATACCGTAGAAAATAAATGGAACAGAAAGTATTATTCCATAAGGCAGGTCCCGGAGCTGGTGAGACCTTTCTATCGCCAGACGTTCAAGAACCTGTTCTGTGACAACGCCGGACACAACCCGGGAACCATGTATTAACAAATAGGAAATGCCAAAGCAGAATAGATATACAAGCAGGAAAGAGATAAAGGCCGGCTTTCGTTTATAGATAAACTCTGGCTGTTCCATCGGTGTCCCTCTATCAATGGAGTTCACTCACTAAGTATATCAAAACGCGTAAATAAATCAAAAAAACAGCCTGGCAGGCAAAAGACAGGAGGGGTCTCTGCCCTGTATTTAAAATGAACAGCGAGTGTACCTGCCTGCCGGTTTACCCGCCTTGTAGTGCTTGCCTGCCAGTTTGTTTGGCATGGCGGCGGGCAGGCAGGTTCCCTGCCCCGACTTTTCGGGACTGCAGGGAGCTTTAATATTTTGAGCGTATAAGCACAAAGCGTATAAGCACACTTGAAAAAATAGTGTTTATGTGATAAGCATTGAATAAACTCATTAAGTGTCTTAAAAGGTCTTACCTGGTCTGAATAACCGGCTGTATAAAATAATTTTCAAGGAGGAGTAAAATGCGATCAAGGATATTCTTGATATTTATGGTTCTTTTTTCATTTCTTTTTATCCTGGGGTGCTCTCATCTGGAATTCGCGCCCAAGGACAGGATATGGTACTACCATAAGGAACTTCCTGAGGCTGACAGGGCCATAGAAGCGGCGCGTGAAGCAGGTAAGGACGTACAATGTCCTGTTGAATTTCAGGAAGCGTCAGATCTCAGAGACAAGGCCTATGAGACCTATCAGCAGTACTGCGGCACCCAGGAGGGGATTGCCATGGCAGTGGAAGCAAGGGCAATGGCAGAGGCGCTCTGTCCGGGAAAACCAAAGCCCGGGGTTATTGCCAGGATGACACTGCACATCCATTTTGACACGGATAAGGCCGTAATAAAAGAAGAGGACCGCACCAGGATGAACGAGGCAGTTGACTTCATCAACAAGTACCCGAAGGCCAAAATTGTTATAGACGGCCATACTGACAGTGTTGGTGATGAAGAGTACAACCTCGGGCTTTCGCACAGAAGGGCCCAGGCCGCGAAACAGTACTTTGTTGAAGAAGGCGGAATTAAGGCGTCGAGGATGACCGTCCGGGGACACGGCGAACCAAGACCTGTTCAGTCGAACGATACAGCGTGGGGCAAGTCGCAGAACAGGCGCGTCGAGATACTTATTACAGAGTAAGCGCCTGTAAAAAAGCAGGCTGAATATCTGAGGGGGAAGCGGCCATTTCAAAATGGCCGCTTCCCCTGTTTTATTTGGAGATCAGTATAAACAGAGTTCGTCAGCCTGGTCTTTTAGGACAGCGGCCTTTTTCTCCGGAAGTGACAGGGTCTTTCTGATCTTCCTCACATCCATCTCTGCAAGGTCCTTAAGAAGGATAATGCGGTTTTCGATCAGTGTTTTTATTATCCCTGATCTTAGACCTGATATAACGGTAACAGGATAGAGCTTTTTGTTTTCGATCATTTTTTTAAGGCTGTCGTGCTCAGGATGTCCCCAGCTTCTTAAGTTCAACCCCATGCACCCGGCGTATTTAACGGCGTCAGCGGTAAACCTGGTGTTCGTTACAAGCGAGCCCTTAAATGTCTTTTTTGATTGACTGTGTTTAAAGCCATAGCCAAGGTCACGGGACCGGGCGTATACGTACATGGCGACTTTTATGTCGGTCGCAATACCGGACCTGTTGTGATACTTGCACTCCACAGCCATGATCTCATCATCTTTGACCGCGAATACATCGACCTCATGACTGACACATCTGCCCTCGATCACAAGATTTGTCTTAGTGCTGTATCCGTAGTGTTTCAGCAGCTCAGCGTAATATTGCTCAAAAGGGTAACCCGAAGGCCCGAGCCTCATGAGGGCCCTTTTTAATGTGTACCTGAGCCCTGACGCGTGGTTGAACTGCCTGAGATATTTTTTTGCGAGCCTATAGATCTTTTTTGTGCTGGTATACGGCTCGATCTCGTACAGTACCTTTCCAATAACTTCTTCGACGCGGTCCGAGTCAGCGCCCGACCGCAGAAGTGATGACCTTAATTTGTCCCTGTTAAGGTCCTCGACCACGCCTGAAGCCTTTAATACCTTGATATCCATGGCCGTTTATTCAGGTCCCTCTGTGTTTTCCGCCTCCCCGTCAAATTCTTCGAGGATCTTTCTTACTTCATCATCAGTTGCCCTTAATTTTTTCCTGCACATGTTAATTAGATAAGTTGCCCTCTTTACCTTTCCGGTCAGTATATCCACATCAACATTTTCGTTCTCTATCTCCTCAACTATGGACTCTATCTCTTCAAGGGCCTTTTTATAGCCGGGTGTCCTGCTCATTGCCGCCTCCTCGTAAAATTTACCTGATTACACTGAATTTCTTATCTGCTCTTTTTCACGTCCGTGTAATCTTTAGTTTTCAATCTGAGTTATTAAGCGTTTTTTTAAGACGCCTGCTTTCTACTTTACTGGTTATCTCACCTGAATAAAGGGTTGTTGTTAAAGAATCCCCTGTTTTTATCCCGGATACGGACCTGACAGGTTCACCGTTCCTGTAAGTAATGCTATAGCCTCTTTTAAGGACATTCCGGGGGTTCAGGTGGCTGATATTGCTTTCCCTTGACCGGAGCCTTTCCTGCTCAGCATGTATCAGCTTCAGGGAATATTTTAATCCTTTTATCAAGACGTTCAGCCTGTGGCTGTTGCCTAACAGCTCGTTTCTTACAGAGCTTTCGAATATCGTTGCTAAAGAGGAAAGCTGTTCCCTGAGGTCCGCGACCATTTTGTTTGTCCCGTGCGCCAGGCTGTGCGCTAATTCATCTATGCTGTCCTCAAAATCCTTTAATTTTGTGACAAGCAGGTCAGCAGCAGCCGTAGGTGTCTTGACCCTTGCGTTGGATACTTCGTCAACCACTGTTATATCCCTTTCATGGCCTATGCCTGATATGACCGGCAGGGTTAAGAGAGCGATCGTTCTTGCAATGTCGTAGCTGTCAAAGCAGTGCAGGTCTGACAGGCCTCCTCCTCCCCTGACTATTACCACCGCGTCCAGCCTGGAAGAATTATTCCCGCAGCGTTCAAGCGCGCTTATGACCGAGGCCTCTGCTCTGTCGCCCTGCATTACCGCGTCGTACAGACGACAGAAGAACCTGTAACCGTATGCATTATCTTTAAGGTGGCTCATAAGGTCTTCATAACCCGCGGCAGCAGGAGATGATATGATCCCTATCCTCTGGGGTACAAGGGGAAACTCCAGCGCCTTATTGCGGTCCTTTAAGCCTTCTTTTGCCAGCCTCTCCAGTATCTCCTTTCTTCTGACAGCCAGTTCCCCGATGGTATAGGCAGGGTCTATGTTAAGGACGTTCAGCTTAAGCCCGTACCTTTCATGAAAAGTTACAGATGCCTCAAAAAGTATCCTGATCCCTTTGGAAAGCTCTATCCCTGTGGCATCGCGGAACTCACGTGACAGCGCCCTGTATCTGCCGGCCCAGATAACAGCCGGCATCTCAGCTGTAATAGCATCTCCATCTTTATCCACTACTGACATATAACAGTGGTTCCTGACACTAATTGACGCTATCTCCGCGGTAATGCGAAAGGTTTCAGGCAGGGAAGTCTCGATAACGGTCCTGATGAGCTGGTTCAGCTGGTATAGTGATAATGCTTCTCTATGGGTCATAGACAGGCGCTGTTCTCTGTTCTTTGTCTGACGAATCTCATTGCCCTTATTCTACCAGATACATGCGTTAACCTGACAGAGAGCACGATATATTCAGAGCGAAAAAATGTTGAAGCGTCCCTGTTTCCGGATTTTCATAATAGTTCTGCGGTGGAAAGAGAAGTTAAGAAAGGAAATTTTTTTTATAAAGCGGATATATATCTGAGTACTGTAAATCCCCCCCCTGAGGGGGGGATTTTATTTGATCAGACCTTGGTTACATTTACTGCTTTTGGGCCTTTATCGCCCTGTTCAACATCAAAGCTGACCTTATCGCCCTCATTGAGAGTCTTAAACGCGTCTCCCTGGATGGCAGAATAATGAACAAAAACATCTCCTCCCTCTTCACTCGCAATAAAGCCAAAACCCTTTGATTCGTTGAACCACTTCACTGTTCCTTCAGGCATTTGCTGAACCTCCTTGCTTGTAACTAAAGAATTAAAATACTATCTATATAAAAAAGCCACAAAGTCCAGGTCTTTGCGGCTTTACGTTTAGCAAAAGTGCCTGAAACTTCACTTGAAAATTACCATTTTTGAGAAAATTAGTCAACAACTCAATGATCTGCCCCTTCCGGGATAATATCCTTTGATCTTTCCACCCACAGGGCAGAGGCCCCGGCAACAGCGGCAGGCATTACCATGAAGTTTACCAGCGGAATCAGGGTCGCGATCATTACCGCGGCTCCGAACCCAAGGCTCAGCATTCTCATTCTCCTGAGCTCTGCTCTAACCTGGCGGAATCGTATGTTATGGTTTTCCATCGGATAGGCGATATATTCGAGTGAGAATATCCATGATGAGAATATTATCCATAGAACCGGTGATATGAAGTTCACTCCAGGGATAAGTGATATGACAAAAACGCCGGAGCCAAGTATCACGAAATAAAGAAGTTTCTGTACTTCATTTAAAAGGGAAGGCAGAATGTCCGCCATGATAGTGCCCAGCCCGCCAGGGTCCTGAGGCTGTATGCCTGTCAGGTATGTCTCTGTTTTTTCCGCGAGAAGACCGTTGAACGGCGCGCCCAACAGGTTGGCAACAAGGGTAAAGGTAAAAAACAGTATAAGCAACACCACGGCCCCGAAAAATACCCAAAGCGCGTCGCGGGCGAATTCTGAAAGCCAGCTGTTTGCCTGCGGCAGCAGCCAGTCCAGGAAATTGTGGAACTGGTCTATGCTTATCCAGATAGCTATCGCGAAAACGACAGTGTTGATAATTACGGGTACAAGGACAAAACGGCGCATTCCCGGTTTTGTAATGAGTTTAAGCCCGCTAAAAAAATAACCAGCACCTGATAAAAGATCACCTGTCATCAATTCTTTTATATCATAACTGCTCATTAATATGAGAAAAGCGTGTGCCGGGCAGGCGCTGTAACTGGATCCGGCCTGAATGTGGATATGCGTTAATTGACGATTCTGCGTTTTAATAGTTAAACTAATCAATCTAAATATTATGGAAGCGGCCCTTAATAATATGAACAACCGGTTTATGGACAAGCCTTTTGACAAATTTACGTTCGTGGTGATAGACGTTGAAACAACCGGAATTACCCGGGACGACCGGATCTGTGAGATCGGCATGACCAAGATCGTTGATAACAGGATCGTTGACAAGTTTGAAACACTTATAAATCCTGACAGACGGATAATAAATACGATCTTTCATGGTATTGAAGACTGGATGGTGGAAGACGCGCCTATTTTTGAGCATGTCGCGTGGCAGGTAGCCAGGTTCATCCGCGGCGCAGTGCTTATCGCACATAATGCTGCCTTTGACATGCGGTTCATGCGGTATGAGTTCCAGCGCGTTGGCACTGACCTGTCGCATTACGCGCTCTGTACCTTGAAGCTTGCGCGGCGGCTGCATCCTGAGTTTCCATACCACCGCCTTGATTATTTACTGGGCCGCTACAGCATCGTCAATGAATGGCCCCACAGGGCAGGGGCAGACGCTGACAGTGAGGCAAGATTGTTCCTTAAGATGAAGAACAGGCTGGAGTTCAGAGGCCTGGAAACTCTCAGATCTTTACGGGCCTGGGGACTGCCCTATAACCACAAGTGGTGCAGCAAGATGGATATTAACGGAAACAGGAGAAAACCAAGAACGCTGACGCGCGATGATCTGTCTATAACAGTTTAACTAATCAGTTAAACCGGCAATTTCCTCTATAGAGGACTTAAGTCCCAGAACAACATCTGTCATTCTTTTGTAATCAAGTGTCTCCGGAGTATCACCAACCGCGTGATAATTCGGGTTCCTGTGACCGTATCATAGTGGGCGCCGATGATCAGGACTTTTTCAGGTTTTTTTTTGTCCGGGATCTCAGCTATTATGTTGCTGTAGGTGTTCCCTCCAAATTCAAAACCGTGGGAAGAGACGTCATAGCCGTAATGCACCAGTTCTGAAGTAATATAATCAGCAGCCATTTGAAGGGGTTGTAATTCGAAATACGCGCGCGAGCCTATTTCCCCCGCAAGCGCGCTGACGGTCTTTTGAAGGTTTTTCTGTATGTCCCCGCGATCCGCATTCACTGAATAGATTTTATCACTATCAGCGAATATATGATTTGAAGGAAAGATCATCAGGGATGTTATTAATAAAAAGACGTGAACCGTGAATAAAGGCAGCCTTTCATGGTTCACGTCTTTTTTATAGCCTCTCGTTTATCGTTGTCGATGCTTGTATCGATACTCGGTTTAGATTCCCGAATCTAGTTTCCAGCATCGAGTCTCCAGCTTCCATACGAGCGTCCATAACAAAAAACGTGCTTCCAGCGTGGATAGTTTTTACTATTTTCTATGAACTATGAGCTACTTACGGCAAGCAAAGCTTGCATTATTCTATCTCGATCTTTTTTGTTTTTTTCCTTGCCTCTTCTGTCTTGGGGATCTTTACCTCAAGCACACCGTTTTTAAATGATGCCTTTGCTTTATCTGTCTGGACCTCGGCAGGAAGAGTAAATGTACGGGAAAATGAGCCGTATGAACGCTCATGACGATAGTAGTTATTCTTTTCCACCTTTTCTTCTTTCTTTTTCTCTCCGCTGAGGGTGATCGTACCATCGCCCAGGTTAACCGCTATATCGTCCTTTGTCATTCCCGGAAGTTCGGACTTTACTACAACCATGTCTTTTTCTTCGAATATATCGACCGAGGGCGAGGGCTCTATTCCCTCAAACCACTTGGGCAAAGGCGCGGCATGCCACCACGGCCGTCCAAAGGGCCTGCGGAAAAAGTCCTCAAACATACCCTCCATCTGCTCAAAAGGTAAAAGCCGTCCCTTTGAGCGATATGGCTCCAGTTCTTTTTTTTCTGTTTTTTTTGCTCTCTCTGCCGCCATGTTACACCTCCTTCAACTTGTCCGGTTTTTTCGAGTGAACTGCCTATAATTTCTATAATTATCAAAATTTTGCTATGAAGTCAAGGTGCCTTATATGCGTATCAGTTTTTTGTTGCCCTGACACTGGCCCAGGCCAAAAAAACCTTTAGTTGTGGTATGTTATGTAAGGCCAGTTTGACCCTGAGGTTGTCCTGCATATATAGTAGGACTGGACATTCAGCGTCTGATAAAGGATGTGATAAAGGGCGGTATGGCACAGAAAAGATCATTAAGGCCGACCACTGGCAAGGTCCGGGAGGCTGTTCTTAATATTTTAAGGGACAGCATAGAAGGCGCGCTTTTTCTTGACCTGTACGCAGGCACAGGCGCTGTGGGTGTTGAGGCCCTGCGTCAGGGAGCAGCGGAAGCAATATTTGTTGAGGCAGACAGCCATAATTTAAAAGCAATAGATAAGCTGATAAAAAAATCCGGTCTTTCTGAAAGAGCACGTGTAATAACAGGAAAGGTCCTGAAGTTTATTGAATGGGCCGAGCTAAACAGCCTGACCTTTGATATAATATTTCTTGATCCTCCGTATCACACAGACGAAATAATTCATGCGTTAACAGCGATCGGCGGGTCGCATATTATGAGGCCCGGAGGCAGGGTCATGGCAGAACACTTTGCCAAGAAACATTTGCCTGACCGGTTCGGGAGTTTACAGAAAATAAAAGACTATCATTATGGTGACAGTATATTAAGTCTCTATAAGACATTATAAGAGACTTTGATCTGTGTCATCATATAATAATCGGCTTGCCCCGTTAGATAATATTTAATATCTAATTAAGGTAAGTAGAACGAAATAATATTTCATATATAATGGTATATATTCCTTAGATAGTAGTTATCTAACGGGGTGAATAATCAGCTGCAATAAAATTGCAGCGAGGAGGTTAGAAAGTGAATAAAACAGCCATATATCCCGGGACGTTTGATCCTATTACCAACGGCCATATAGACCTGATCCAGAGGACGCTGAAAATATTTGACAGGGTGATCATTGCTGTTGCCCCGAGCCGGGAAAAACAGCCTCTCTTTACGATCCAGGAAAGACTTGAGCTGATAAGGAAATCGGTCAGAAGATTAAAAGGCACAAGTGCGGAGAGATTTAATAGTCTGCTGGTTAATTATGCCAGGAGCAGAAAGAGCATTGCGATCATTAGGGGTCTCAGGGCGGTATCGGATTTTGAATATGAACTGCAGATGGCACTTATGAACAGGCGTTTAAGCTCAAAGATCGAAACGGTATTTATGATGCCGAGTGAAGAATACACATTTCTTACCTCAACCATGATAAAGGAAGTGGCTTCTTTTGGAGGACCTGTCAAAGGGCTGGTGCCTGACGCAGTGGAAAAGGCATTAAAAGAGAAGTTCAGGAAAAGACCGTGAATCGAGAATGGTGAATAGTGCCCCGCGAGGTTCTAACGAACCTGGACCTCGGGGTGAAATCATCAATCATCAATCATCAATTAACAATTAAAGCATGGGTTATCTGAAAATAACTATCGCCATTTTGATCTGGAGTTCACTCGGGATATTCGTAAGAAAGACCGATCTTCCCAATACGGGCATTATTTTTTATCCGGCTGTAATCGCGGGTTCAATCCAGCTTCTGGTTTTGTTGTCAACCGGACAGATCAGGAATGTGATCAGGACTGATAACAACTCCAGGGATTTTTTTCTTCTCATGCTCATCCCTGTATTATTTGTCGTGAACACGTTTCTCTTTTTTTTCGCTTTCAAGAACACAACCATTGCCAATGCCGTAATGACGCATTATACAGCTCCGATATTTGTTGCTTTGCTGGCGCCGTTTTTTTTGAAAGAAAGAATTCTCAAGGTAGCGTGGCTGGCGATACTGCTTTCGTCGATCGGTTTATGGTCTATGTTGGGGGCACCTTTTTTCGGCGATGTTGTTTCTCTCTCTGACAGTGAACGTCAGGGTATTATTGCCGGCGCTCTTTCAGGGCTCGCGTACGCGTTCTTGATCCTTATCATAAGGGGGATCGCGAAGAAGTATTCCTCCTTATTTATTGTCTGTGTCCAGAACTGCCTTGTTGCCCTTATGCTCCTTCCTTTTATCGCGGGTATACCCCTTACGCTGCAGGCACTGCCTTATATCCTTATTCTCGGGATCGTACATTCAACCATTGCGCCGTTTTTATACGTGCAGGGTTTTCACAGCGTGAAGGCTAATGAGGCGGCGATCCTTGGTTATCTCGAACCTGTCGGAGCGGTCATACTGGCATTGATCTTTTTGCATGAGGTCCCCGGGCTTAAGGCATTGCTGGGAGGCGCGCTGATATTGTACTCAGGGTTTATGATCTTAAGAAGCGCAAGGGCGTGATTTATTCTTCAGCTTCCTCTGTCTCATAAATGTCTTCTTCCGGCTCCGGAGCGTGTAACAGCTGCTGTTTAAGCTCGTTAATGCGCTTTTTCTGCGCTCTTCCGGTTTTCATTTTTCCCCACCATGTAGGGATAAAGAGCAGGATGCCGGCTAAAAGGCCGGATGAAAAAGCAAGGGCAAGTATAAGGGCAAGAGAACCCTCAAAGATCCAGTTGAAAAATGTTATGGTTATTACCTCTGAGTTCTGGACCGCAAAGAACAAAACACCCAGTACCAGGATCATGGCAAGAAATAGAAAGACCTGCATAACCGGATTATAATAGGAACAGACACAAAAAACAAACAACAAAGATCAGCCTGCCTGCCGGCAGGCAGGCCTGATCAGAGGGATATAGAAAAATTTAGTCCGGTTATTTATAATGCAAACCTGAAGACATATCTTATTACGTATAATACTGTTCTCTGCTTACTGAGCGATTAAACGCTGCTTAAGGTGGAAATGAAAGAACCATTTTTTTACTCCGAACCTGTTGATTCAGTATTGGAACTTGTCGGCAATACGCCGCTTGTGAGGGTCAATAAGCTCGCAAAAAAAGGTTCTGCCGCTGTTTTCGCAAAGATTGAGTTCTTCAATATCTGCGGCTCCATAAAGGACAGGATATGCAATTCAATGATAGAGTCCGCGGAAAGAGAGGGAAAGATAAAACCCGGGGATACTATTGTCGAGCCGACATCCGGCAATACCGGGATAGGCCTGGCCTTTGTCTGCGCTGCAAAGGGATACAAACTGGTGCTTACCATGCCTGAAACAATGAGCGTTGAAAGAAGGACCATGCTAAAGGCATTTGGGGCAGAGCTGATCCTGACCGAAGGCTCCAGGGATATGATCGGCGCGGTGGAAAAGGCCCAGGAACTGGCTGAAAGCAAAGGATATTTTCAGCCGCAGCAGTTTAAAAACCCGGCTAATCCCGAAGCGCACAGAAAAGGAACAGCCAGCGAGATCATTAGCCAGATGCAGGGTGTTGACGCCTTTGTCGCCGGTGTAGGCACCGGGGGGACGATAACAGGCGTTGGGGAGATATTAAAGAAAGAGCCTGGAGCGCGGGTCAGTATCGTGGCTGTTGAACCGGCAAAAAGCCCTGTGCTGTCCGGCGGCGATCCCGGGCTTCACGGGATCCAGGGGATAGGAGCGGGATTTATACCGGATGTGCTCAATAAAGATATTATAGATGAAATTATTCAGGTCTCTGACGAAGAGGCGTTTGAGATAGCGGGCAGGCTTATCAGGGAGGAAGGGATTCTCTGCGGTATTTCGTCCGGCGCGAACATGTTTGCCGCACTTAAGAAGGCGGAGGAACTGGGAAGCGGCAGCAAGATCGTTGTTGTTTTCCCTGATACAGGTGAGAGATATTTAAGCACAAAACTGTTTGATCGATGATCGATAATATGAAATTTATTAATACTGTTGACAATAACATACTGGAGACAATAGGCAAGACCCCGCTTCTTGGCCTTAATAAGATCACAGGGCATATCAGTAAAGATGTGAAGATCTACGCAAAACTTGAAAGATACAACCCGGGCGGATCGGTCAAGGACCGGGCCGCGTACCAGATGATAAAAGACGCCGAAGAAAAAGGATTATTAACAAAGGACAAGACCATAATTGATTCGACATCAGGAAATACAGGGATCGCGTATGCCATGATCGCTGCTGTTAAGGGGTATAAGGCGAGGATAGTTCTTCCAAAGAACGCGAGCCCGGAAAGGAAAAAGATAATATCCGGCTTTGGGGCCGAGCTTATTTACTCAAGTGAATTTGAAGGTTCTGACGGGGCCATAAGGCTCGCGCAGGAGATATATGATCAGGACCCTGACAGATACTACATGCCTGATCAATACAATAATCCGTCAAACTGGAGGGCGCATTATCTTAACACCGGCCCTGAGATCCTGGAGCAGACAAAGGGCAGGATCACGCACTTTATCGCGTCTGTAGGCACATCAGGGACAATAATGGGGGCCGGCAGGGCGCTGAAAGAATATAATCCTGACATACAGGTCATAGCCATCCAGCCGGACGACGCAATGCACGGGATCGAAGGCCTCAAGCATATAGAAAGCTCAATAATGCCCGGAATCTATGATCCGGAGTTTCCGGACAGCACCATTTTTATTAATACTGAAGAGGCCTATGATATGGTTAAGAGAATCACTCTGGTCGAGGGACTGCCTGTAGGGCACTCATCAGGGGCCGCGGTTATAGGGGCTTTGAAAATAGCGGAAAAACTTGACAGAGGCCTGATAGTGGCTATTTTCCCTGACGGCGGCGACCGGTATTTAAGTCATGAAATCTGAGAAATTCCAAATGACAAGCACCAATGATCAAATAATACCCAATATTCAAACATCAAGAACCAAACAGTTTGGAATTTAGATATTGGTTATTTGGAGCTTATCTGGAATTTGATATTTGGTTATTGGAATTTTATTCTAAAAGATCGGTTATTCTATATTGATATATAAGAGAAAACAATGTATTTAAATGAAGAAGTCATAGCCAAAATATACCAGCATGCCCTGGATAACTATCCAGATGAGTGCTGCGGTATTGTAACCGGAGATGAGCAGGACCAGAGTGTCCACTATTTTGAGAATATCCAGAACAGGCTGCACGCGGATGACCCTGAAAAACATCCAAGGGACGCCGGAACCGCGTATGCTATAGACAGAAAAGAGTTTGACAGGACCGTATCTGCCTCACAGGAGCGCGGAGAGGGTATAATCGCGTTCTATCATTCACATATAGACCATGACGCCTATTTTTCAGTAACCGACGTTGAGGCGCAAACAGTATTTGGAGAGCCGGAGTTCCCTGACGCCCTGCACATGGTGGTCTCTGTCAGGCAGGGACAGATCAAAGAGATGAAATACTTTAAGTGGGACAAGAACAGAAAAGACTTTGTCGGCTATTCAAGCCCATCTTGACTTACCCCGCTCAAGCTGTTTAGATCCGCAATAAAGGCTCTATTTCAGAAATCTTATGGTCAAAGGGTAACGATAAGCCTCACCCTTATTGGCCTTCACAGTCGCTATGATAACCATGACAACATCAAAGATCGCTAAACCAAGCATGAGAACGTAACCTATAAGCACCAGTGCGAGGAGGATGGAAATAAGGAAGTAGATGGTTATGGATATCTGGAAATTAAGAGATTCTTTTCCCTGGTCATTGACAAACGGCATCTCCTCTTTTTTGATCAGCCAGATTATCAATGGAGCCAGGATATTGCCGAACGGGAAAATATATCCGGCAAACGCGCCAAGATGACAAAACATTGCTAATGTTCTTTCCTGCTTGGGAACGCCTTCTTCTGTCATTTGTACCTCCCCCTGGTTTAGATACAACTGTTTATAAATATGTGTGCTGACCTGTCATTCCCCGATGATCTTGACCAGTACTCTTTTCTTCCGCCTTCCGTCGAATTCGCCGTAGAAGATCCGTTCCCATGCGCCGAAATCAAGTTTTCCGTCTGTTACAGCGACCACGACCTCTCTTCCCATTATCTGCCTTTTCATATGCGCGTCAGCATTGTCCTCGCCGACATTATGCTGATACTGTGAGACAGGGGCGTGTGGGGCGAGCTTTTCCAGCCAGACGTCATAGTCGTGGTGAAGCCCGGATTCGTCGTCATTTATAAAGACCGATGCGGTTATATGCATGGCGTTAACAAGCACAAGACCTTCCCTGACCCTGCTTTCTTTGAGGCATTTCTCGACATCAGGGGTGATGTTAATGAACGCTCTGCGGGCCGGGACGTTGAACCATAGTTCTTTGCGATAGCTCTTCAAGTTCTTTAGTGTAACCCTGTTTTTACAACCTAAACCACTTCTATCCTGTTACGGCCGTTCTTTTTGGCCTCGTACATGGCAAGGTCAGAGCTGTTTATCAACGTTTCTCCGCTGCTAATGTTTGTCGAGGGCGCGCTGGCAACTCCTATGCTTATGGTGACTTTTTTATCTTTCAGTCCGGGGAACTGAAAGATTGAGATCGACTGAAGCAGTCTTTTTGCCGACTTTAACGCGGCCGCCCTGTCAGTCTGGGGAAGCAGGACAACGAACTCCTCACCGCCCCATCTCGAGATGATGTCTATTTCCCTGAAGTTGTTTTTTATTATCCGCGCTATATCCTGAAGAACCGCGTCTCCCACATGATGGCCATACTTATCATTGATCTTTTTAAAGTGGTCTATATCGATCATCAGGCATGAAAGCGGGGTATGGTATCTGTCAGTCCTTTTAAACTCTTTCTCAAGGACGGTCTCAAACCGTCTCCTGTTAAAAAGCTCTGTCAACGGGTCTGTGACCGCGAGCACCTCGACCCGCTCAAGCAGTTCCTCGAGTTGGCGGTTCTTGAGCTTCAGATCGTCCTGAAGGGCCTTTGTTCTGAGGCAGGCATAGATCCTCGCGTTGAGCTCCATTTCTTCAAAAGGCTTGGGGATATAATCATCAGCTCCAGCCTCCAGGCCTGTTACCTTATCAGGTGTTGAACCTTTGGCCGTCAGCATTATCACGGGGATCGACCGGGTGGTTTGATTGAGCTTCAGCCACCTGCATACCTCGTGACCGTTCAGGTCCGGCAAAACAACATCCAGCAGCACAATATCCGGAGGCTGGGTTTTGGCGGCATTGATCGCTGACTTTCCGTCTTCGACCCATGTCACATTATACCCCTCGCTCTCCAGAAATTTTTTTATGGCCTTTGCCTGTGTCTTGCTGTCTTCTACAAGGAGTATCGTTGCTTTTGCCATTCTGTTTTATATGCCTTTATGAATGAAGTTTTTTTCCGTACTAAGCTGTTTCTATCCTGTTACGGCCGTTCTTTTTGGCCTCGTACATGACAAGGTCAGAGATGTTTATCAGTTTCTCCCCGCTGTCTATGTTTGCGGAAGGAGCGCTGGCGACCCCTATGCTAACGGTGACCTTTTTGCCGGACAGGCTGGAGAACTTGTAGTTTGAGATAGTCTGAAGCAGTCTTTTTGCCGACTTTAACGCGGCTTCGCTGTCTGTCAGGGGAAGCAGGACAATGAACTCTTCACCGCCCCATCTCGAGATGATATCTATTTCCCTGAAGTTGCCTCTTATTATCTGCGCTATATCCTGAAGAACCGCGTCTCCCACATGGTGGCCGTAATCGTCATTGATCTTTTTAAAGTGGTCAATATCGATCATCAGGCATGAAAGAGGGGAATTGTATCTTCTTGTCTTCTGGAACTCTTTTTCGAGGACGTTCTCAAACCGTCTCCTGTTAAAAAGCTCTGTCAACGGGTCTGTGATCGCGAGCACCTCGACCCGCTCAAGCAGTTCCTCGAGCTGGCGGTTCTTGAGTTTTAGCTCGTCCTGAAGGGCCTTTGTTCTGAGGCAGGCATAGATCCTCGCGTTAAGCTCGATCTCATCAAAAGGCTTGGGGATATAATCATCAGCGCCCGCCTCCAGCCCTATAACCTTATCAGGTATCGATCCCTTTACAGTGAGCATTATTATGGGGATCCCCCTGGTGGCCTGATTGAGCTTCAGCCATCTGCATACCTCATCTCCGTTCAGGTCAGGTAAAATGACGTCGAGCAGGATTATGTCCAGTTCCGACGACCGTGATTTTGCTTCGCTGATCGCGGATTTTCCGTCTTCAACCCAGATGACATCGTATCCTTTGCTCTCCAGAAAATCCTTGATGGTCTGTGCCTGGGTCTTGCTGTCCTCTACAAAAAGTATCTTCGCTTTTGACATGTTGTAAGCCGGTTACTCCTGAAATTTTCCCCCTTTAAACTTAGTGTGTTACTAAAAAACTTAAAGAAAGAATGTAACGATTACCATTATAATACTATAAAGAATAATATATCATCAAACTTTGATTTTGCAATGGTTTTTTGAAAAGAGAGCATAACTGACATAGAACGGCCGATCTGTTTAGTTAACTGGTTTTTACGACGTTTTTTTTTATGTCGAGAGCCATTATCACCGCGTCTTCAGGCGGTTTGAGATAGTAATCTGTCCTTCTGCCTCTATGTTTAAATCCGAATTTTTCATACAGCTTGACGGCTTCTTTGTTTGACGTCCTTACCTCAAGCGTTATCACATCAATATCAGGCCTCAGCACTTCAAGCTCATGCAGGGCGTAGCGCAGGAGCTCGCTTCCAATGCCCATGCGTCTGAACTCATGCGATACCGCCAGGTTCAATACATGTGTTACATCCAGTATTATCCGGATGCACACATAGCCGATGATATTATTTTTAAAGACAGCCACTTTAAGGATGGAGTCCTTATTGACCAGTTCATAGCTGAATGAATTTATGCTCCAGGGAGTCGTAAAGCACAGTTTTTCTATTGAATAGATCTCACGCAGGTCGTCAGGAGACGCTCTCCTGAATGTTATCCCTTCCAACGAATCTCTGCCTCGGACTTTCTTATATAAAACGGTGTCAGGCTGACAGGGTCCGGGAAAGCGCCCTCGTTAGATCTTTCGATCGCTATCTCAGCCACGCTTGAAGCTGAGGGAGACATTCTTGCCGCGGGAGCAAAAACAGCGTTATCCTGCAATGTATCCTGTATAAGTTTTTTATAGATCACGGCCCCTTCTCCGATAAAAACAGTCGGACATGCCTGAGAGACAGACAAGCCTGCCAGACGGCAGTCAGGCTCTTTTATCTTTTTTAAAAAATCCTGTGGATTTACCGCAGTTTCCGGAATAATTTTTTTACATACACTGCCGTCCCATTTATAAAGCCCTGTGTATATCTCGTTTTTTCTGGCATCGAGCATTGGACATATGTAAAGGGCGCAGAACGGCAGTGTCCGGGCAAACGCGTCAAGAGTTGGCACAGGTATAACAGGCTTTCCTGTTGAATAAGCAAAGCCCTTGGCCGTGCTGAGGCCGATCCGAAGACCTGTAAAAGATCCCGGGCCAATGGATACGGCGAACGCGTCAATATCATCAATGAGCACGCGTGAGGACTTCAAAAGCCATTCAACAGATGACATCAGTCTTTCCGCGTGCGCGATCCTGACATCTACCCTGATCTCACCGACAAGACCTTTACCGCTGTCGACGATAGCGACACTTCCGGCAATAGTAGCTGTTTCAAGGGCAAGCACTTTCATAAGTGGTAGTTTAACTAATATCAATCTTCAATTGCTCGCTCGCCTCGGGGCCCGGCCTCGACTCGTCTTGGCGAGGCGGGCGAAGCAACGGGCCTCGTGCGAAGCCTACGGGTCAATTGCCAATTATCAATGGTCAATGGCTGTTACCGGCGTTGACTTCACGATAATCTAAATACTATCATCTAAAGGGCAAACTGGAGAACAAACTTTGGAAAATAAAGAAAAAAAAGACGTTTTTGACATAATCTGGGATTTTTTTTCATCTGTTAAGCTTGCTGTCGTTATCCTTATCAGTCTGTCCCTGACATCAATAATAGGCACTATTGTTGAACAACGGGCTGATCAGGCCACGAACATAGCGCTTCTTGCGAAGTTCTTCGGTGATTCCATGGCCCCGACGGTTTATAACATATTCGTAAAACTGGGGTTCATGGACATGTATCATTCATGGTGGTTTGTAGGCCTTCTCGTCCTGTTCAGTATCAACCTTACGGTGTGTTCACTTGACAGGTTTCCAAAGACATTGCGCCTTGTGCAGACCCCGATGAAGCCCCAGGGAGAAAATGCCATTAAAAACCTTCCTGTAAAAAAAGAACTGAGTGTCAGGTCTGGCCAGACAACAGCAAAAGACGAGGTCTTGAACAGTTTTAGATCATCGAGATACAGGGTATTTGAAGCAACAGGGGGAAATGCCGTTCAACTGTATTCGCAGAAAGGCAAATATACCCGCTTTGGGGTATATGTAGTGCATTTGAGCATTCTCCTGATATTTGTCGGCGCCATAATCGGCGCAAGGCTGGGCTTTAGAGGATTTTTAAACCTTCCTGAAGGCGATTCTTACAGCTATATATATACGAGTGACGGGCGGACAATACCGCTTGGTTTTACCATCCACTGCAACTGGTATGACACTATTTATTACAAAGACACTAATACACCACAGGAATTTCATAGTGAGCTTGTGATAACAGAGGGCGGCAGGGAAATACTGAAAAAGGTCGTTGAGGTCAATGACCCTCTTAAATACAGGGGCATTACTTTTTATCAGTCCAGCTACGGCATGATTCCTGACGCGGTCGGTGAGTTCATAATTCAGGTTACTGCCAAAGGCGGACAGGAAAAAACACTCAGGCTCTTTCCAGGCGAGACCTTTGAGATCAGCGGTGAGGATTTCAGGGGAACTATAGTTAATTTTTCTCCGGCCCTCACCAGAGATTCGCGGACAGGCGCACTGACCACATTTTCAGATAATATGATCAATCCGGCCGTAGCCATAGAATTTGACCGAGCGGGAGAGGGGAAATCTACCGGATGGATACTTAAACGCATCCCTGAAACAGGAAATCTGCCGGACGGAGCCAGGATAAGGTTTCTTGATTACTGGGGAGTTGAGTATACTGGCCTTCAGGTCTCAAAAGACCCTGGTGTAGGGTTTATTTATTTAGCCTGCATCCTAATGACTATTGGTTTATACGCGTGTTTTTTCATGAGTCATAAAAAGATATGGGTAAACATCGGTCCTGACCCCTCGGGGGAAAAAGGTCATACAAAGATCTCTGTCGGAGGTACGGCAAGCAAGAACAGGCTTGCCTTTGAAAAGGAACTGGAAAAAATTTTAGCAAAGGCCTCTCGGTCAATAGAGGAAAGGAGTAAAAAATGAGCAGCTCCACTTTTTTCGGCGTAGCAGAGTTATCTTATTTTCTAGCGATGGCGACATATATAAGCTATATAGCTTTTAGAAAAAATGCCATTGGTGTAACTGCCACTGCTATAACTGTCTTTGGTTTTCTGAATCAGAGCATTGCCTTTATCATCAGGTGGGTGGATTCTTATCATTTCTGGGTTGAATCGACCCCGGCGTCCGCGTTTATTGAATCGCTCTTAAGAAGCGCTCCGCTCAGGAATCTCTATGAATCTTTGATATTTTTTGTGTGGTCTCTTATCCTTATACACCTGATAATCGAGTTTATATACAAGAACCGAACTTTAGGAGCATTTGTCCTTCCTGTTGCAGCCCTGGCGCTTGCTTTTATAGATGTTTCAGGCGTGTCAACCGAGATACAGCCCCTGATCCCGGCTCTTCAGTCGAACTGGCTCCTGTTCCATGTGCTGTTAAGCTTTTTGGGGTATGCCGCGTTTGGTGTGTCTTTTGGCGCGGCAGTGGCATATCTGGTGATGGTTACTGAGTCGAGACTGGAAAAGTCATATATTTTCTGGAGCATTATAGTCGGTGTTTTTATGGTTGTCCTTATCGCTATGGGCTTTGACTACCTCAGCCTGTCTACCATGCAGCGAGGGGAACTGCTTCAGAGCTATTTTCTCAAGGCAACTTTCAGAAGCGCGTCAGGCAGTGTTGTTGCTGTAAGCTGGGTTATCTCCATAGCATTTATCTTTGTCATATGGCGGTTCGGCCTTGGACTTAAGAGAGTTCTATCGGCACTGTCCATAACCCCTAATATGCTTGATGATATTACCTATAAAAGCATTGCCATAGGGTTTCCGCTGTTCACAATAGGCGGACTGATAATGGGAGCAATATGGGCCAACAGCGCGTGGGGCAAATACTGGACCTGGGACCCCAAGGAGACATGGTCGTTGATAACATGGTTTGTCTACGCGCTCTATCTGCACGCGCGCTTTGTGGCCGGATGGAGGGGCAAGAGAGTGGCAATACTCGCGGTAATAGGGTTTGTGGCAGTTATCTTTACTTATCTGGGGGTTAACCTTGTGCTCTCCGGACTTCATTCTTACGGCGGCTGATAAATAAATATGCTGCGAGAGCTTCATATTAAAAACCTCGCGATAATCGACGATGTAACTGTGGAATTCGAGCCGGGGCTCAATGTCCTGACCGGCGAGACAGGCGCGGGGAAGTCTGTGATCATAGACGCCCTTGGACTGGCAC
Source organism: bacterium BMS3Bbin08 (assembly GCA_002897775.1). GTDB lineage: Bacteria > Nitrospirota > Thermodesulfovibrionia > UBA6902 > BMS3Bbin08 > BMS3Bbin08. Next base: position 64,845 of record BDTR01000049.1, read on the forward strand.
TCGGCGAAAGGGCGTCAGGAGAGCGTATCAGAAGCGGCGAGAAAGAGGCGGTTGTAGAGGCGTTCTTTGATATCACGCCTGAACGGTTGAATAGTTCGGCCTGCCTGCTTTTAAAGGACATGGGCATTGATATCGAAGACGGTCTGATCCTGAAGAGGATCCTTTCAGCGCAGGGTAAAAGCAGGGCGTATATAAATAATTCCATGGTCAATGTGCAGACCCTTGCTGAGGTTAGCATCGGCATAATAGATGTGCACGGTCAATACGAACATCAGTCCCTTTTAAAACCGGATAAGCAGCTCGAACTTCTTGACGCGTACGGCGGACTCAATGCAGAAAGACAGAAGGTCACAGCCCTTTATGGATCGCTGCTCAGCCTCAAACAGCAGATAAGTGAACTTACTGAAAAAGACAGTGAAAGGGCCCAGCGACTTGATATGCTCGGCTTTCAGATAAATGAGATCAATGCGGCTGATCTGAGACCCGGAGAAGAAGAAGAGCTTGAAAATGAAGTGAAGATCCTGGGCAGTGCCGGACGTCTCGCGGAACTGGCCAACGAGGCCTATGAGTCCCTTTATGCCTCTGACACAGCCTGTATGGCGGGACTTTCAGGCGTACTTGACGCCCTCAGGCAGATCAATGGTGTTGATGCAAAGGCAGATGAGTCGGTAAAATCTGTAGAAGGTGCGCTTCCCCTGCTTGAAGATGCGGCGTTTTTCCTGAGGGACTATAAGGACAGTCTTGATTTTGATCCCCGCAGGCTTGAAGTTGTACAGGAAAGGCAGGAGCTTATAAGATCATTGAAGAGGAAATACGGGAAATCCGTTAAGGATATACTTGACTACGGGGACAGGGCTGAAAAGGAGCTTGACGATGTCCAGCACTCCGGGGAAAAACTGGAAGCACTTAAGACAGAACTGGGATCGATCAAAAAGACCCTGACAGAAAAAGCACGGCAGCTTTCAAAAAAGAGGAAGGCCGTATCAAAAAAAATCGATAAACAGGCGGTAAAAGAGCTCGCGCAGTTATCAATGATTGACACTGACTTTTTAGTCCGGATAAGTAACGACAAAGGAGATGACACAACAGACGGTTTTAAGGTAAACTCCGGTGGTATTGACAGGGTGGAGTTTCTGATATCGCCTAATATAGGTGAGGAGCTCAGGCCCCTGTCAAAGACAGCGTCAGGCGGGGAGCTTTCGCGTGTGATGCTGGCACTGAAGGGGATACTGGCAAAAGGCGACAGCATCCCTGTCCTGGTCTTTGATGAGATAGACGCGGGCATTGGGGGCAAGGCCGCTGAAACAGTGGGGCAGAAGCTCAAGAACCTTTCATCAGGACACCAGGAGATCTGCATCACGCACCTTCCCCAGATAGCATCGTATGCTGACAATCATCTGAAGATCGAGAAAAAGGTTGAAGGTGGAAGGACAGTGGTTGAGGTAAGAAAGATAGAAAAAGACGAAAGGACAGAAGAGATCGCCCGGATGCTCAGCGGTGACAGTTCAGAGGTTTCAATAAAGCACGCTGAAGAGATGATAAGATCGAAAAGTAACACGTAACTGATTGCGGAATGCAGAATTCGGACTGCGGAATTAAAATTCCAAATTCCGAACTCCCAAATCCGAATTTTTGATTACCGTTTACGGTCGTTAACATGAAAGGCAAAATTATAATAAATAAAGACCTGTGTAAAGGCTGCGGCTTTTGTATAACAGCCTGTCCCAGGGAATTGATCGTCTTTGACAGGGCTGTTAATGCCATGGCCATCCATCCGGCCGCCCAGTCTGATACCGGGAAGTGTAACGGGTGCGGACTGTGCGCGATCGTATGTCCGGACATTGCCATAGAGGTATGGAGAGAGGCTAAACAAATGCACGGTTCGACAGGCTCACCGTCCCGAGCTAAGTCGAGGGGAAATTATGGAACGAAGAAAAGTTAAAAAAGTCCTGATGAAGGGCAATGAAGCAATGGCAGAGGCTGCTATACAGGCAGGATGCCGGTTCTATGCCGGCTATCCCATAACTCCCCAGAATGAGATACCTGAATATATGTCCTGGAGACTGCCTGAAGCCGGAGGGATATTTATACAGTCAGAAAGCGAGCTTGCCGCGATCAACATGGTGTTTGGCGCCTCCGCGACCGGCACAAGGGCTATGACAACTTCAAGCAGTCCGGGGATCAGCCTTAAGCAGGAGGGCATCTCATACCTGGCAGGCGCGCGGCTGCCCGCTGTAATAGCTAACATACAAAGGGGAGGGCCGGGACTTGGAAACATTTCAGGAAGTCAGGCTGATTATTTCCAGGCTGTAAAAGGAGGCGGGCATGGGGACTACAGGCTCCTTGTGTATGCGCCGTGGGACCTCCAGGAGATGTGGGACCTTACAATGAAGTCCTTTGACAAGGCTGATGAGTACAGAAACCCCGTTATGATCCTCAGCGACGGTATGCTTGGACAACTGATGGAGCCGCTTGTGCAGACGCGGTATAAGCGTCCTAAGCTTCCTCCAAAGGACTGGGCGCTTACAGGCTGTAAGGGAAGAAAGCCGAATGTCGTTAAATCACTGTTCATGGGAGAGGGCGAGCTCGAGGAAAAGAACTGGAAACTTCAGGAAAAATACACCAGGATGCAAAAGAATGAAGTAATGTATGATTCACTTTATACAAAGGACGCGGAATTAATTGTGGTTGCGTACGGCACTGCGGCAAGGATCGTGTCTTCAGCGATAAGGAGATCAAGAAAACAGGGGATTAAGGCGGGACTATTCAGGCCTGTAACGCTTTTTCCTTTTCCTGAAAAAGAGATCGCCAGACTTAGCAAGGCTAAAAAACGGTTCCTGACCATAGAGATGAACATGGGACAGATGGTAGAAGATGTAAGGCTGGCGGTCAATGGAAGAACGCAGGTGGATTTCTACGGGAGGCCGGGCGGCGGCCTTATGACGCCTGACGAACTCTACGATGTAATAAAAAAACACTATTCAAAAGCATGAGTAGTATTAAACCTTTCTGTATCTCTTGTGTCTAACTATTATTAACAGCAGGATTATAAATATTATGCTCAATTTTAAGGGAATAAGCGCCATATTATGTCTTTTTGCCATATTTTCGTGCGGCGGAAGCGAAGAAGGCACTGGTAGCGGTGTTACAGGCACCGGAAAGTCTTTAGCTTATGAAAAGCTAAATATCATAGGAGAAACATTACAAAACGGTATTTTTGATCCTTCGATAGAATACGCCGATGACGGCAATACAGGCTGACTTGTATATACTGCTATTGAAGTGCCCCGCATGAACACACATTTAGCCAAAAGCACTGATCACGGCGAAACATGGACTTTTCTCAAGGCAATTAACTCAGCCTTTGAGACCACTATAGCATTGAACAGTCAAAATATTGATGGACAATGGACAAATGAAGTTCCCTCATTGGTTTATGATCCTGATGATCCCGGAAGAGAATGGAAGCTGTTCTCCCATAAATACTTTGTTAAGAAGCCATACAGCGACTACGAGGAAAACAGGATTATCCAGACTATGTACATTGCTTATAAATATGCGCATACTCCTGAAGAACTGGATTCAGCAGAGGAGTTCGTATTATTCGGGGCAGGCGGAAGCCCCGTTGTGCCCGGCCCCGCGAAATATGATTTAAACAGCTTTAATCCCGGCTTATCTCAGACCATACTTTATAGTGAACCGGGCGTATTTTATAAAGACGGCGTGCTGTATATGAGCCTTTCTGCGGTGGCAACAGATACCCAGGATCATAAAATGATCCTTTTATCATCGTCAGACCATGGAGAAAACTGGGCGCTTGTCGAAATCTTCACTGCTAACACTGATGCCGCCTTTTTTGGCGCGGCAGTTCTTACAGCATCAAGTTTAGTGGAAGAAAAAGGAAGAATATTTATACTATTTGCCCCTGTTGTACTGGAGGGTGACTCTGGTAAGCATAATGGCACTTACATTGTAGAGGTCACTGATATCTCCACGGGACAATTAAAAAGAAACATAGAGGGCGGGCTGGTTGTGCATAAATACTTGGCGCCTTCATTTGATTCCTCCAATGCAGGAGAGAGTGATTATGATAAATACAATAGCAACGGAGGGATAATTTTCTCTCAGAAAAATGATGCTGAATTCCCGGAAGTATTTCAGGTATTTAATACAAAACAAAAAATAATAGATTAATCTGCATGTTAAACCCCGTTAGAAATTTTTTTAATGGGTCTTACTGTGTTCCCCCCCTGCTTATTTCTTACGGGGTAAACCTTTCTGTTTCTTTGCTGTCTAAATAGTTAAATAAAATAAACGACGTTATCATCAGGACAGCCCCGGATAACGGTCAAAAGGAGGAAGGCCATGAGAAAGATATTAATTGTATTAATGGCGGTGCTTATCACAGGGGTGTTTGCGGGATACGGCTATAGCCATCAGCAGGGCGGGGATGGTTTTGATAATCCACCCGGAAAAGAGGAGCTCAGGGAGAGGATAGGGATGATGCGTATCTGGAAGCTTACAGAGGTACTTGACCTCGATGAAAAGACCGCTTCGAGGCTTTTCCCGGTTCTCCATAAGTTTGACAAAAAAAGGGCTGAGATGCATGAGAGCGCCGGAAAAGACAAAAAAGAACTCAGAGAGGCACTGGAGGAAGAATCATACGGACAAATAAAAGGCATTCTGAAGAGACTTGAACGGAAACACAGGGAGTTGCAGGAGCTTAATGAAGAGGAGAAGGCGGAACTCAGGGATATACTTACGATTGAACAACAGGCGAAGTTTATTCTGTTCCGTCATGATTTTGAGAGAAGAATTAAAAAGATCGTTGCTGAAGCGAAAGAGCGTCGTTTTGCGAAGGACAGATTGGAAAAACCATTGCTCCCTGAGGTAAAATACTAAAGGAATCCCCTGTCATAATCGTATTGAGAAAGGAGTTATATGTTTAATGTAATGAAAATGACCGTTGTTTTGTTTCTTTTTTTATTGACCGCATGCGGTGGAGGTGGTGATTCGGGTGCAGCTGCAACTTCAAGTGAAGGCGGACTGACAACTCCGGACTACGAGGATTCGCCGTTCGGCTTCCATCCTGCATTGGTAGCCAAGGCCTTCTACAGTGATAGTGGTTACATTGACGCCCAGAACATCGGTGTCAGGTGGAACAGGCCAAGCAAATACGCCTTCTGGTTTAAGGTCCAGCCGGATATTAATGACCCTGCTTATACCTGGGACGAATATGATATTCTTTACGGAAATGTTCCTGAAGGGATAAACATCCTTGCGAATATTGCCACCGAGCCCGGTCGCGAAGATTGTGGCTATGAAATTACGGACAGTTATTTGCCGGTTGATGAAGACAAATACACTGCTTTTGTCAAAGCCACGGTAGAACGTTATGACGGGGACGGTATCGGTGAAGAAGATTTCAACGGTGGTGTTTTCCCCAATCCCATTAAATACTGGCAGGTGGATAATGAACCGGATGCGCTGACAAAAACAGGTTATGCAGAGTTGCAGCGGATAACATATATGGCTATCAAAGAGGCTTGTCCGGACTGTCAGGTTCTCATAGGCGGGGCAACCGGGTTTCCCCAGAATTTTGCTAACAATTTTGCAGTGTATGCTCAACAAATTTTATCTGATCTGAACGGTCAGTATGTTGATATATTTGATTTTCACTGGTACGGGTCTGCTGACGGCGATTATCGTAAAAGTAAGGCCGCGTATGACCTTGTGAGGTCTCAACTCAATGAATATAATTTTTGGAATATCCCTGTATGGATAACCGAGATGGGTTCTTACTCAGGTGATCCGGTAGATATGCCCGGTATATTACAGCCGTATCAGTCCGAGCGTCAGCAGGCAGGAGACTATTTAAAGCGTTTTGTCTATCCTCTGTCTTTCGGGGTTAAGAAAATCTTTCCTGCCTTTGGATTAATGGAAGGTTTTAAGCAGAATAACGGATATTTTGACCATACCGGTCTGATATATGACGGAGCATTTAGTGATGACCTGGGTCTGGGAATAAAGAAACTCGGCTATTACAGTTATAAGCTCATGACTGAGAAACTCGAAGGTTCTGACTGGGACAACATTCAAGTCATTCAGGAATTAGGCAATGTCTATATTTATAAATTTCTAAAAGGCGGCGAGTCTGTTTATGTTGCCTGGTGGGATTATTTTGATGACACTGGTGTTAGCAAGACAATTACTTTCAATGTTGATTTCACAGGAGATGCCTTAATTACCACAGCAGTTCCGAATGCAGACAGCGGAGCGGACCTGAATGAGAATGACTATCCTGATTTCTTTAAGACAGAAACAAAAACAGTATCTGGTGTGCAGGTAACAATAACTCTTGATGAGAATCCTGTGTTTGTGGAAGCGGCACAGTGAAATTAAAAAAAACCAAATACAAAGTTATATTCTGTCTTTTTCTCCTCAGTGTGATGATAGGCTGTAGCGGGGGTAGTGATAGCTCATCTCAGCAGGGCACAGGTGGAGGAGACGGCAGTGTGCCGGCAAATGAACTTTCATCCTTTGGAATTCACGGTGCATATTCACCGGCGCCTTTTTTTCAGCAGAAAAAGGGATTTACTGATGACGAATACCTTGAGTGGGTAAGCGGTCATATGCAGACCATTAATGCGCGTTTCACCCGTCGCAATACCCTGCTGATCTGGGATGTAGTTGATCCGGATCCGGACAACCCCGATGATTATGACTGGGATTCACGGGGAACCGACAAGACCCTTATCAGTATTTACAAATCCGGAAACGACATACACGCCCTTATCGGCTTTGACACCGGACAACAGTCGGACCAGCGTGATCCTCTTGATTATCCTGATAAGTTCAGGAAGTTTGTTCAGGACGTAGTTGAACGGTATGACGGCGATGGAACAGGTGATGTAGAAGCAGACTCTCCTGTGCGTGTTAAATACTGGCAGGCAGGAAATGAATGGCCGAACTGGACTGAAGGCGGACGTACCCGGCAAGAGTATGTCCAATATTATGAACTTATTGAAGAAGGCGCTCATGCGGCAGACCCGGACGCCGGGATCGTACTTATTTCTCATATGCCGGCAAGTTCTTTGGACGAATGGTGGGAACCGACTGTCCTTGCGCTTAAAGGTAAAATTGATGCGGTTGATCTGCACGAGTGGGGCGATGCCATTGACTGGAAGATGACACACTTGGAAGAGGCCCGCGCTTTCCTTGATGCAAACGGCATGAGTGACGTTGAGATCTGGACAGGAGAAAATGCTACTCACACAGGCCAGCCGGGCAGCACTACTACGGCTTTAAGACCTTATCAAACCCTTGAAGAACAGGCGCGCTTTCTTGTCAAACGGATCTGCTGGTCCCGTGCAAATGGACTGAGCAGGTTTTTCTGGAGCCTGCTAATGGACAGGTATGCCTTCATGGGAGATACAGGCAGTTTTTTTAACTCCATTGGCCTGATCGGCGATGGTGAGCAGAACACCGAACCCGTACCAGAAGGCGCAACTGACGGTTTCAATGCCCGCCGAAATATCTACTGGGCATATAAGCTCCTTGCTGAAAAAACAGACTCAACTGTTGCTGTTCAGATCGGAGAAATGTCCCTTACCGATGAGAACGCGAATCGCTGGGGTTACGAATACCTGCTTAAAGCGGACAGCCGGCGTGTTTTTGTCTTATGGACAGAAGGCGTCAGACAGGATTTGACCTTTAGCGTAACTGCAGATTCAGTTCATGTGATTGATATGATCGATGTCAATGAATCCGGTTTTTTTTCTGAGCAGTTTGACGTTAATGCTGTGGGTGGTGAAGTCACTGTTTCCGTCGGAGAAAATCCTTTAATGGTAACTGAGAACTGATATAACCGCGGCAGGAAGCGGCTTGATCAACTAACGCGGTTGCCGGAATTTTCCTTTTCAGCATGATGTTAAGCTGTAGAGGTGCTGACTCGTCTCCTGTTCTTTGCCTTCCCATTAAATTCCGTCAGACCCGCCTCTGTTTCCTCCGCCTCAGGCGGTGAAAGAGAAAAAGGCGGGATTTTTTTCTAAGGAGTAAACCCCATTAGAAAGTCCTGGCAGGACTTTTTTCTAACGGAATAAACCTTTTAAATTTTTATTGGTCTAAATAGACAAGGAACAGATTTTTATACATAGATAAATCCAGTATAAACCGGAGGATTTATGTTCGATATTATAAAAATAACCGCAGCATTAATGCTCATTGTAATAACCTCCTGCGGAGGCGGAAGCGATAACAATACGACCCGGACCGATACTTTAAAGCCTGTTTATGTTGTCATAATGAACCATGTCGAGGGAGATATAGGTTTTTCTGAAGGTGACCCTGACTGTTTAACATCAACCATATATCAGACACTTCCACTGCCGGGCGCGGGAAGTAAAGCCGATCCCTCTTACTCATTAGATATTGCCGGGAATGACCTTATATACGAAATCCTGCTGAATTATGCTGATTCCCGTGGTCAAAAACCAAAGCTCTTTATCGAGCCCGCAGGGGAGTGGTGGCAGACGTATGCTGACCCAATGTATGGTGGAAAGGCATTTGATAAATATAATTATCTGGCCCTTGGGAATGAGTTCGGCATTCAGGGGCATGCAAATTACTACTCGGGGAACAGTTTTTGCTGGTACCGGAGTCCGCAGACAGAACAGGGGGTCAGGATAAAATTCCAGGATATGCACTATTTTGCGGAACAGGCATTGCATAATGGACTAAAGGTCAATAACGGTAAGACTTATACCGGAGGCTGGAAACTGGAGAAAGACGCTTTGGGAGACGCTTATGCTGAGTATATAATTGACCATGAAGCCTCTGCCCTCGGATATCTCATATCCTTTGAAGACCATGACGGGCACATTGAGGATGAGCCTCCCGGTATTAATAATTCCCGGCCGTCCTATTATGTTTATCGCGCGGTCTATGATGACGGTGTGCAGATCATAAAGATCGATATGAACGGCACTGTCACAGGGAATTGCCAGGGGAATACCTCAAGGTGTGAAACACCCGATGAAGCCGTTAAAAGGTTTGATCAGACGCTTCAGGCACGGTCATTAGATGCTGACAGCGGGAATATCTATTTTTTTGCCTTTGCGGAACACTCAAACGGGGTGTGGAATGATTACAACCTGCTTGCAGGCGGAAATCCTTTTGAAGGAGAGGGTTTTGGGTTGAAGTCGATCATGGATGCCATACAGGTACTGGTTAATAATGGCGCGAATGTGAAGTTTGTTACTCC
>BDTR01000050.1 GCA_002897775.1 bacterium BMS3Bbin08
GAATCACATGAGAATTTCTTCAGATTCCTGATTTCTGGAAAGCAGTTGCGCTTAGCCGGGTAAACGGCATGTTGAAAACCGGCGGACAGCTTTTTCTTGCTGATGTTGTCTTCCCTAATGAGAACAGCGACGAAAGTATCAATGAATGGATAAGAAATGTTGAAAATATCCATGGAAAAGAGCTTGCTGAAGACGGTAAAAAGCATTTCCGGGAAGAATATTCTACATATAGGTGGATAATGGAAGGTCTTCTTGAAAGAGCTGGATTCAAGATTGAAAGTAAAACACACTATGAAAATATAATGGCAAACTACATATGCACAAAAGCATAAAGAAGTGGGCTGATTTTGACGTTAGAAATTAAAAAGGTGTGTCTATGAAATCCGATAGAAGCATCGGGATCGGGATTATTACTGTTATCGCGGTTGTGTTTGGTTTGCTTACCATCAAGTCCGGTGGATCAGTTTTATTTGTTGATGGCACATTTCGGGAAGAAGCCGGCAACTATGTACTATTTGTGGTCTGGTTCAATTTTTTGGCAGGGTTTGTTTATCTTATAGCGGGAAGCGGCTTATGGATGCAAAAACACTGGGCTGTGTGGATATCCATTTTCATTGTTGCTGCTACCCTTGTTGTTTTTGCGATATTTGGAATACACATACTTAAGGGTGGGATGTATGAAGTCCGCACAATCGCTGCTATGAGTTTGCGAACTGTCGTCTGGACATTAATTGCGATGTTTGCTTATCGAAAAATTATTCGTCAGTGATTTGAGTAAAGGAGGAATGGTGAAAAAATTAATTGCTCTCGCTACTTCATTGACGCTGATATCTTTCTTTGCTGTCAGTCTAATGTCCTGTGAAAAACCAAAGGAGGAAACACCTGTTCAGGCGGTTGAAAAATGGCTAGCCTTGATAGATGAAGGAAAGTATTCGGAGAGTTGGGTGGGGTTAGCAGATCTTTTTAAAAAAAATGTTAAAAAAGAAGAATGGGCTGATGATCTGAATCGATTCCGTAAGCCTCTGGGTAAACTGCTTAAGAGAGAACTGCAGCATGATACAAAGTCTTCTGAGGAACAGGTTGGTGAATACCTCATATTCCAATATGAAGCGTCATTTGAGAATAAGAAATTGACAACTGAGGCCGTGTCAGTTGTCAGGGACAAAGATGGAAAATGGAGAATATTGGGTTACTTCATTGATGTCACGTGACAACAGGTTCAGGTTGACCGCCTGGTGTGACGCTTTGCCTGCTTCCGGCGCCGGCTTAACCTGATTCCTGTAAATTCCGGAATTCACTTTATGGCAATTATACCGAGTTATACAATTTTCCTAATATCATTACAATTGTAATGCTATTAGGTTGGTGGACTACCATAATCACCTAATATTAAACAGTTTTATATTGATTAAAATGGTTGTTTCTGATATAAAGACAGGGGAAACATATGATCATTTATTGTTCGACACAAAGCGCCCCACATCCATTATATGGAACAGACATCCTGCGAGCGCTTCTCATCTGCAGTATCAGGCCAGAATGATCTTTAGGAACAACTGTCATAGAAAGGAGGGTATTCATGTCGGGTAAATTGCCGGAGAATATCAGGAAGCTTTTTCTTACATTCAAGGAGGCTGTTGAAGCAGAACGGGCGGCTCAGACCATGTACCTGCATGCCAAGGAGCTGTCTGATGAAGACGTCCTGAAAGAAATCCTTGAAGGATTCTACCAGGATGAGGTGCGTCATGAACGCGTACTCATGGAGCGGTACAATAAACTACGGCAGGAGTTTAATATTGAAGACGAGCCTTAGCCCTTTCGGTTCGCCTAAGTTCCAAACAGACCTCTGCGATAGAGCCGAACCAACGGATTAAGTCCGATTCGGCGGCAAGCTGCTCGAGCCATCAAGCGGCTTATCCGTGACGTTATACATACTAAAAGATAATTAAACAGGTGGCATCAAAACACTTCTGAATCAACGTTATTTTCACGCTTCCTGGCGGTATTGCAGGTATGGTCCATGCGCTTTGGCTTGTTGTCACTGACAAAAAATAATATAGATAACTGAATGAGATACAAAGTATTCATTGTGGTCATGCAGTGCCTGATGCTGTGTCCGGCTCTTCCGGCGGCCGCGGACCATAACCCCTGGACAAGCACCTTTTATTTTGAGAACGACCTTTTTAACGGTACTGACAGCCAATACACTAATGGCGTGAAACTGTCTATTATCTCTCCTGACCTGTCTCCGCACGCGCACGACGGCCAGCTGCCGCGCCGGGTGATGGAGTTCGTTCATAAGATCCCGTTCATTGGCGAGTCACCGCCTAACTATACTCATAAGGTCGAGTTCGCTATCGGACAGAACATGTATACTCCTTCTGATACCGGAAAGTTCGAACTTATAGAGAACGACAGGCCGTACGCCGGCTGGACCTATATCTCGACCGCCTATCACAGGAAAAATGAAGCTAAAGATATAATGAGCTTTATGGACACGGTTGAGATCCAGTTAGGCATTGTGGGTCCTGAATCCTACGCTGAAGAAACGCAGAAACTTGTGCATGAACTTCGCGACCTTGATCAGCCGAACGGCTGGGATAATCAATTAAAAAATGAACCGGGTCTTGTAATTGTCTTTGAGCGCAAGTGGCTCTTCCATCCTGTTGACACTGAAAAATTCGGATACAGCGCTATCACGCACGCGGGCGTAGCAGTGGGCAATGTTCACACTTATTTAAACGCGGGGCTGGAACTGCGTTTAGGCTGGAACATTCCCAGGGATTTCGGGGTATCGCTGATAAGGCCTGCCGGCAGTACCCGGCTGGAAATAGGCGATACGTTCATGATTTTCGCGTTCGGCGCGGTGAACGGCCGGGCAGTGGCAAGGGACATTTTTCTTGACGGCAATACCTTTACTGACAGCCACAGCATAGCCAAGAATTACTTTGTGGCAGATATTGCCGGCGGCCTGGCTGTCAATTACAAAAAGTTCATAATAACCTGGACCCAGGTCCTGCGAACAAAGGAATTTAAAGGGCAGAAAAATGAACACAGCTTCGGAGCCATTGCCATTTCATACTCTTTCCCATTCGACCTTACATGACTGTTTACCAGAGACTCCCCATAACACAAAGCCCCGGACAAAAAGCTGTATTTTACCCGCGATTTTTTATTGTTAAACATATTAATGTCTGTTAATATCATTCAGGGCCCTTACCGGTCAGAGGAACAGGAAAAACCATGGAAAATCACAAATTAGTAATGCCCGAACATCTGAACCATTACGGCTATCTGTTCGGAGGCTATTTGCTGAACTGGGTCGACGAATACGCCTGGATAACCGCGAGCCTGGATTATCCGGGATGCAACTTTGTTACCCGGGCGCTGAACACGGTCGAGTTCAGGAACACCGTAAAGGGCGGGACCATACTGAAATTTATCACTGAAAAGGCAAAACAGGGAAACACCTCTGTACAGTATTCTGTAAATGTATATCGGGGCAATGTTGAAGGAGGTCAAAAAGACCTGATCTTCTCAACGCATGTAACGTTTGTTTGTATAGACCGGGAAGGGAATAAGATTGCTTTAGCAAAATGACTGCGCTTCACTGATTTAGGCGTCAGGCGCGGAATTTGGGAGACCCCTTATGGACTGGACGGACATACTTAAATCAAGCCTTTTACTCTTTGCCATTGTTAACCCCATAGGCAGTATCCCTATCTTTTTGCAGCTCACAGGCGGCATGACACAAAAAGAAAGAAGCCGGGCGTTTCAAACAGGCGTCGTCTCATCAATTGCCATACTTTTTATTTTTATCCTTGTCGGAGAACATATCCTGACCAATTTTTTCCAGATCCACTTGTCTGACCTTATGGCTGCGGGAGGCCTGCTGCTTTTGATCATTGCCATAGATCACCTGATCTTCGGTTCTCTTGTGCGCGGGGTATTATCCGGTGAACAGCAGAACGCCCGTCACATCGGAGCGGTCCCGATCGCCTGCCCTATTCTTGCCGGTCCGGGCGCTATGATGACCGTTCTTGTAACTTATTCCGAGCACGGTTATTTTGTAGCTGTAGTTTCAGTGATCGTGGTTTTTTTGATCACATGGCTGATCCTCCGGTTCATCGATACGATCTATAATTATCTGGGAAAGATAGTCTGCACCGTGCTTTCCAAGATCCTGTGCCTTTTTATCGCGGCTATCGGTGTCCATCTGCTTATGCAGGGCCTGTCCCATTATTTCAGGTAAACCCCGTTAGAAGACTATTATTTTTATAATGGGGTAAACACAGCACAGTGGACAACATTTATTAAGGGAGGAACTTACGTGCTTTCAGATAAAGACCAAAGATATATTGAAAGAATGAAGCGGAAAATAGCGAAAAAAACGCTGATCATAACCACAACAGCTATTTTAGTCGTTATAGGCTATCTGTTTTTTAAACTTCAGCATATTGTCGCTAAAATAGAGGTAAAACTGCTTGAAGCCGGATCAATTGCCGGATATGCGGACCTGGTCACTCCGGCAAAAATGGTTGTTTGCCTGAAATTAAGCCCTAACCCTTCACCGCCCGTTCAGTAGATCCATAATAATTTTCTGAATATCCACCCGGTGTCGTTGAATTCGTCAATCACCTTTACCCATGACCCGGTTCTTTTTAAGACCTTGAAAGAATCGTATTTTATAGCGGGGCTGAACTCGGTCTTACGGAATTTCGTGCCCGGGCCGCTTCTTATATTGGCCTCATCCACTTTTACTACCGCGCAATCCATCCTGCTTGTGACCAGATTCTTATATATCCAGTGCGTATCACCGTCCACATCCTGGACCTTGTACCAGTTACCTTTCTGGCTGATCTTTTTCAGAGGCATGTATTTAAAGACATGCCATGTTTTCTCGTACCCGGTGCCGGGCCCTTTCCTCAGGTTGGCCAGGGGGGCTTTAACGCATATTGCTTCCGCGTAACTGCAGAATATTAATAAAAGTAAAAGTGCAAAACCGCGAGACAGAATTTTTGTCATGGTTCCCTCCTCTTATTATTGTTTCTTAATTATATATATACTTGCGACATGACGCAACACTAATGGTCACCGGAGCGGAAAAAGAAAAATAAGATCAGGACCGGATGCCTTGACTTATTTTCGCTCTTTACTTTACCTTGATAGCAGTCAGAAATTCATCGAAGGAGAGGTAATTGGCTAAAAACACAATGTTCTTATACGGGAAAAACTCTGTGCAGGAGCGTCTTAAGGCAGACCCTGAAAGCATCAGAAGGGTATTTGTCCAGCGTAACTTTAAGGCCCCGGATATAATAAAAACAATAAGGTCTTTGAACATTCCGGTTGAAAGCGTTACTGAAAAAGAGCTCTTAAGAATAAAACGCGCCGACCGTCTTCAGGGGATAGTGGCGGAGGTTAATAAGTTTGCTTATACTCCGTTTGGGGAGTTGGTGGACAGCCGCCTGTCGCCGGTGTTCCTTGACAGCATAAATGACCCGCAGAATTTAGGTTCCATTATCCGTATCCTGGCCTGTTTCGGAGGTTTCGCGGTTGTTATTCCAAAGCATGGCGCGTGCGAGGTGAATGATACGGTCATACACGTTGCCTCAGGGGGGGAAAATCATGTGCCTGTCGCGCTTGTGACCAATTTATCCTCTGCGTTAAGAGAAGCAAAGACCGCGGGTTACTGGGCTGTTGGAACTGTTGTTGATGGCGGGGAGGACATAAATACGGCTTCACTGCCTTTTCCCATGTGCCTGGTAATGGGTTCAGAAGGTAAAGGGATAAGGCCCGGCTTACAGAAACTTCTGGACCTGAAGGTCACACTTCTGATGAAGGGCGCTCAGCTTTCTCTTAACGTTGCAATGGCGTGCGCTGTTTTCGCGTACGAGATCGACAGGCAGAGAACAGGGTAAATTATAAAACTACCTGATCATCTCCAGCATCTTCTTTGCCTCAAGTCCGGGCGTTGAATCAGGATCAAGCTCTATGGCCTTTTTCAGCGCGGGCCCGGCCTCTTCGTTTCTTCCTGCTGATACAAGAACAAAACCGAGGCTCAGCCATATTCTTTGATAGTACGGTCCTGCCACTGTGCCTTTTTTCAGTGTTTCAACAGCCTCGGCGGTTTTTCCTGTATAGTGAAGCGCCAGGCCCAGGTCATTATAAGTGTCCGCGTCATCTGGATTCAGCTTGAGGGCTTTTTTATATATATCGATAGCTTCTTCAAACCTGTTGGCTTCAAAATATTTATCTCCAAGAGCGGCAAGTGCCTCAGGGGTCTCCGGGAGCTCTTTTACCCTGTCCAGCGGCCCGGTCTTAGTTATGCCCGTATCTACAATAGGCCCGGATGGTATGCTTCGGCCTACGGGCCTTTCCTGCATGCGTTCAGAGCGCGTGAGACTTATAATGACAATACCCGCGACTATAATAAAAATTGCAATTATCACCCATTTTTTGTAGCTCTCCGCTGCCATATCTAAAGATACTTTTTTGCAGGCGGCAAAGTCAAAGTCAATTTTTCAGTGTGATCGGTTTTTGAGGGCAAAAGGCGGCTGCCGCGGAAAAGAAAATTAACCGGGGGATGCCCGGGTTTGTTCGAGGAGTGACAGGAAATGTTAATATAGTTATAAAATGGTAACACGAAAATAAAAATTACTTTAAAATCAAAGCCGTTTGGATCTGGCAGAGAAATTGCGTTTGTAAGGTCAGGAGGAGAAAATGACAGCCCTGACAACGGAAGAGATATTATCCGGGTTAGAGAAGTTGGGCATAGACAGTCTTGGCGAGCGCGAAGACTGCGTGAAGGAATACGCTTTATACTGCATACTTGAATATCTTGATATCAATTTCCCCGCAAGAAAATCTGATGATTCGCAAAATAAGTGACGCCTGGCTAATGCTGAGCAGTATAGCTGTTTAAGAACAGCTCCCGCACCGGAATTATCCGCATTACAATCCTCTATACCCAAACAGTCCTTATCAGAAGCTGTAATTGAAATAAGTTGTATAAGTTGGCAACGTCCCCTATTACTCGACGACCATTATTAATCACGCGGCAAAATTGACAAAATCTGGATCAATAACCGAAGCCGATAATTTTGCGTATGTAGGTCTGGTATTGGGTGAATATATAGTTCAAAACTCCTCAGCCCCAAATATAGA
>BDTR01000051.1 GCA_002897775.1 bacterium BMS3Bbin08
AAATACCCACCCCTGGAGAAAACTGCAACATTTAGGCTATATGCAGAAACAAAAGGGGATTTCTGAGAGCAATATTTAAAACTTACAAATAGGACATTTCTATTTTGGTAAGAATAGGACATTTCTAAATTGGTTTGACAAAAGTTCGAAAAACAATTGACTTAGTTACATTAAATCTGTTATTTTATAAGCCATTTTAGATTAAGTGAGGGTTTATCATGGTTGCCAGGAAAACAAAGAAAAAATCAAAAACTGCTAAAAAAACTGTTGCAAAAAAAGTAACGCGTAAACCTGCAAAAAAAGCGGCTAAAAAGAAATCAATCAAAGCCGCGACAAAGAAAAAATCCAAAAAGACATCCCTGACACTCAGGGGAAAAAAGGTTCAGGGAATAAAAGCAATCCTCCTGTCCCAGAAAGACAACCTCCTCAGGGAGGCGGAGGAGGCATTAAACCTGCTTCCAGGAGAGATCAACTTCCCGGATATGGGAGACCAGGCAACCGCAGAGGCTGACAGGGATTTCATGCTCAGGCTCAGGGACAGGGAGCGTATGCTGCTAAAGAAAATTGATGAGGCTGTCGAAAGGATCGATACAAACACATATGGTATTTGTGAAAATTGCAGCAATCAGATCGGCATAAAACGCCTCGAGGCAAGACCAGTCACCTCGCTTTGCATAGACTGCAAGACCCAGCAGGAAGAAGAAGAGAGAATAGCAGAAGGCGGATGATCAGACGATCCTGACGAGGTCCCGCCTGTCAGTATCTTAAAAAAGCGCCTATTCCGCCGGCCCTGGCAAGCTCGTCGCTTTCAGTTATCACTTCGATCTGCATACCCTGTTCAACAGCTTTTTGCGCGGCAAAATCTATCAGAAAACGCACTTCTTCCAGTTCTCCCTCGCAATAGGGACATGTCTTAACAGACTTAACCGTCAAAAAATCACAGTTCAGGCACCTGGATCCACCCGTTCTCAGGTCTTTAAGAAAAACGAGCATCATAACTTTTCCGGCCTGAAGATTATCCAGGACATCTTCAAGACCGATCACAGCCATATCTTTTTTCATGGCTTTGGTTATAAGCTCGCTGACTGTGTCTGCTTCTTTCTTCTTTTCAGCCTCACCTGCTATTTCCAATGCCTTTTCCAGAACATCTTTTTCAGGCATCATGATCTCGGCATGAAATGTCGCGATCACTTTCTTACATATTGCTTTCGGTAAAATATCCTTTGTTTTTACGATCGCTTCTTCAGGCCCGCCTATTATCAGGGAATTAATGGCCTCCTTTTGAAAAAAATCATCCAATACCTTAACAACATCCCTGATATGGAGGCTTACATGATAATCAATATGCCTCTCAAACCTTTTCTGCTGCAACGAGAACCATCCGCCTTTTTTATGCTTGCCCGGGATATCAGGGGTAGATAATTCGATGTACTCCTGCATCTCTCCAAGCTGGATAATAAAGACCCGCGCGGTTTCCTTGTCAACAAGCAGGACCATGCATCTTTGATAATTATCAAGAAGCGCAAGCAGGGGTTTAACATAAGGTGTGCTGTCTATTACAAGTTCGTTCTTTACGGGAAGCGAGACATGAAAGTCCTTCCATATCCCTCTTGGCGCCGAGCTGATCACTGAAACGCCTTTTTTAAATCCCCTTTTGTTGTCCTTTATGAACGCTTCTATTCTTTCAAGGTCCTCTTTAACGCTCTTTCCGGTCTTCTTGTCCAGATTATCAAGGGTCTGCTTCAGCATATTCTTGAAATGGATAAGATAATCTCCTTTGGGATTTGTGACCGGATTGACATTAAGGTAAAGACTGACAAAATAATTTTCGTCGCCGCTTATGGCCGAGAGCTCTTTGACTTCACTATACGTGAGCATCTGATCTACCTTCCGGGAGTCCCGAACGTTTAGTAAACGTTCATAAACGCATATTAATAAATAGATGACTTCCCTGCGTTGTGTTACCAGAGGTAACACTAACCTTAGAGATTAACCGTTTTAAAAACCCCGCCCGCTATTGCCCCCCGGTTTCAGGCTGTGCGACGGGCTCTGCCGGCTTATATATCTCAAGCAAAGACAGGCACAAGGCAGCAATTAACGGCCCCAGGATAAACCCTATAAAACCAAAGAACTTGATGCCTCCAAACACGCTAAAAAAAACAAGAAGCATATGTAACCTGGTCCTGTCGCCTATCAGCATGGGCCTCAGTACATTATCTATCATGCTGATCACCAGGACCCCGATGATGAGAAGTATTACCCCCTTCGCATAGCTTGCCTGCAGGATGAGGATTATACAGGCAGGACCCCAGATCAGAGATGCGCCGATAAAAGGAACAAGGGCCAGGACCGCCATGGCAGAACCCCATAAAACAGGCGCCGGCAGTCCAAGAAAATGAAACGTAAGGCCGCCGATGGTCCCCTGCATAATACCGATCGCAAGCCCGCCATAGATAACAGCTATGATCATTTCCTTGAAACGTTTCTCAAGTTGCGCCTTCTGCTCTTTGGCAAAAGGAAGACGTTCCATTATATAATCGGTCAGAGCCTCTCCGTCTTTGAGAAAATAAAAAAGTGTCAGAAACATGATCAGAAAATTAATCGCGAAAACAAGCACGTTCTTGAAAAGAAGTGAGATACGTTCCCCGATATAACTGCCGACCGCCTTCAGGCTTGTCACTGCGGCCTTATTCAGGTCAACGTCCCTCCCTGCCGTATATGAACTGATCTTCCCGGAAAGCTTTGAAAAGGTGGGACTCTGCTGTATTTTTGCTGCAATCTCAAAGCCCTTTTTTTCCACTGTGCTGTACGTGCTGGCGATCTCAGTAACAAGCGACTCTATAATATAAGTAAAGGGCCCGACTATAAGTATCAGGATTATTATCACGGTGATCAGGGAAGCGATCCAGGGGCGTTTAAGAAGTTTCAGAAAAACCTTATAGAGAGGATAAAAAATTATGCTTAACACCACGGCCCATGTGATTGTGGTAAGGAACGGGCTTATGACCTTGAAAAAAAGATAGAAAAGCCCCCCGATTATTGCAAGGGAAACAGTTGTATATAAATGTTCTGGTTTCATGCTCTGATATCCCGGCCGGTCCTGACAGCGTTAACAAAAGACTTGAACAGCTTTTTAGAGTGCCTGTCTGAGAGCATTTCGGGATGCCACTGCACCCCTATAAAACAGGGATAATCCTCCAGTTCTATTGCCTCTGTCAGACCATCCCCTGAAGAAGCGGAAACAATTATACCCTTACCCGGTTTTTTTATCCCCTGATGATGATCGCTGTTCACCTTTATGTTTTCCTTACCTAAAATATAATACAATTTACTCCCTTTGTAAATCTCAACTTTATGCCCCGACCTGTGACTGATGGCGTCTTTTTTCTGCTTTGCGAGGTCCTGATATAATGTGCCGCCAAGGGCAACATTCAGGAACTGGACCCCGTAACAGACGCCAAGAACAGGTTTCTTACGGGCCATTATCGCCCTTAATATGTTCCTCTCAAAATGAAACCTTTCCGGAGAAATGAGTCTCATGGACGCCTTGCGTTTTTCGCCGTAAAAAGCAGGGGCTATATCATAACCGCCTGAGATCAGGAGCGCGTCTATCAGACCGGCCAGCCTCTTTGCCGCGTTCCTGTCAGAAGACGGCGGAAGAAAAACCGGATAGCCTCCGGCCCTTGCCACTGCCTCCGCGTAAACGATCTTTACGGAGAATCTGTTCTTTTCAACGTCCCCTGTTATCCCGATAATAGGCTTCATAGTTCATAGCTCGTGGCTCCCCGTAAGGTTCTTCTTAAAGGGGCGAACCTAAAACTATCCCGTAAAGTCCGATCGGACTTGGACCACGGGACAGGCAGGGGTAAATACATAGTTCATAGCTAATTCTTTACAATTCTCTATTCACAATTCACTTTTCTCGGCCTTCATCGATTCTCTATTCACGGATTTATATGCTGATTTTTCAGAATTCGTCCGTTAAGGGCTCCGGTCAGGCTTCCTTCCCACAACGCCGGCCCGCCGTTAACAAAAACATAATGAATTCCTTCCGGTTTTTTGAACGGGTCGTCGTAATCCGCGACGTCTATTACCTTGTCCGCGTCAAACACAGTAATATCCGCGAAATATCCTTCTTTAATGACACCCCGATTTTTAATTCCAAAGGTCTCTGCGGTCAGGCCGGTCATCCTGTAGACAGCCTCCTCCAGAGAAAGAAGAGCCTGCTCTCTTACATACCTGCCCAGCACTCTGGGGAAAGTACCAAAGCCCCTGGGGTGGGGCTTTCCCCGGGCAGTTATGCCGTCAAAACTTCTTGCCGAGCTGTCAGAACCTATCATTGTATATGGCTGTCTTAAAATGGACCTCAGATTATCCTCGTTCATTGAAAAGAATATCGCATCCACCCTTAACTTCTCATCAATAAGCAGCCCGAAAAGGCATTCCAGCCGGGTTTTATCCTGGAGCCTGCTTATCTCAAAAAGACTTTTACCCTGCATCCACCTGTTCCTGTCAGAGTTCACCGAGGAGATCACCACATTCTTCCAGCCGGTTTCATCAGGAAAGGCCTTAAGAATATCGCTTGCAAGCCTTTCACGTTCATTCCGCAGTCTCTTTAATTCCTCCTCAGGCCCTCCGTCATATGCCCAGGAAGGTAATATGGCATCCAGGCCTGTGCTCCCCGCGGTATAAGGATATCTGTCGCAGGTAAGCCTCACGCCTTTTTGATGGGCATCGGATATTTTCTCAAAGACCCTGTCGATCTTTCCCCAGTTCATCTCACCAGCGGTCTTTAAATGCGATATATGCACATGGGCCCCTGAATCAAGACCGATCTTTATTGCCTCGTCAATTGATTCCAGTAATTCATCCCCCTCGCTCCTCATATGAGTCGTATAGATCGAACCCCCGCGGCCTGCCGCGTGTCTGGCAAGATCAATTATCTCAGAGGTGTCTGAATATACACCCGGCGGATAAATAAGCCCTGTGGACAGGCCGGCTGCGCCGTCGCTCAATGCCTCATCAAGCAGGAGAAAGATCTTTTCTTTTTCTCCATCTGTCAGTTTTCTGTCTTCATTCCCGGCAACAGAACTTCTCAGGTTACCATGTCCGATAAGGGTCAGAAAATTTACAGCGCATCCCTTCCCGCTCAACATCGAAAAATATTCTGAAAAGCTGTTCCACCTCTCTTTTATCCCGAGTCCCTCAAGTTCCGCTATCCTCTGTTCAAAAGCAGGGCCGTAGAGGGGCGCGGCCGATAAACCGCAATTGCCGTTAATTTCGGTCGTTATCCCCTGAGAGATCTTTCCCTGGGCGCGGCCGTCCGCAAGCAATGTAAATTCAGAATGAGCGTGGGCGTCAATAAAGCCCGGACACACATGCAGGCCCCTGGCGTCAACGATCCTGCCGGCTTGAGCCCCCCTGAGATCGCCGATCTTTTTGATCCGCTCGGCCTCTATGCCTACATCGCCTTCTATTGATACGGCGTCCCCGCTTTGTCCGTCTATAATAAGCCCGCCCTGAATTATAATGTCAAAGCTCAAAACCTCGCTCCTCTGACTGCAATTGCTTTGCCTTTTTCAGGCTCCGCTCAAAGAGCGGCGTGATCAGGGATACGGAAATTTTTATTTTATCCAACAACCTGGCCTTCTTTGAAAAGTTCTGAACGCCTTCACGGTAGAGAACCTGCGCTTCATCATAGATTATAGGCAAAAACCTGAGGGTGATCGACATGGTGTATATAAATTCCTTAACAGGTCTCAGTCTGCCCACAGGCCCAAGGAGCACAGTCATCCCCTTTACAAGGTCCTCGGCGCTGGTTGAGGCAGTAAGCGCTTTTGCTCCGATGATCAATATGAAAAGCCTTAAGGTGAGATGACCTCCCTGCCGCAGGCCTTCATCAGTTATGGTGATCCCCGGCACCTCATAAACAACCCTGCCCGTTTGAAAAAGCACGTTACTGAAAAAAGTAAAGGTCAGAAACAGAGTAATAGGTATTATTCCCCGGCTAAGGGTAGATAAAGGGACCCGCAGGGCGGGAACAAAAACCAGGGCCAAAAGCGCCAGGTCCGTAGTTAATGAACCGGACAGAAATGCCAGGATAATGAGCAGGATATACAGGAATATCTTAGCCGGAGGGCTAAATATTGTCACTGGTATCTCTTGGCGAGCTTTGACGGAGCGGTATAACGGTTGACCCCTTTTGCTATTGCCTCAGCTATTCGGTCCTTATACCTCTTTCCCGCGAGCCTCTTCTCTTCCTCATAATTACTGATAAAGGATACCTCTATAAGTATAGAAGGCATTCGAGCCCCGACAAGCACATAAAACAATGCCTGTTTTACACCGAGGTCGATAACTCTCTTATAATCCCTGCTGAGTGAATCGACCATCGAATTCTGCACGTTATAAGCCAGCTTCATTGATTCGTCTTTTTTATTGTCCCTTGCAAGGTCCCGCAGGATCATCTGGAGCTCGTCCTGCGCCTGCTTCATCTTGTCGACCGAGATCGCGTTCTCCCTGGCGGCAACCCTGATCGCCTCCCTGTTATTGGTCCAGTTAAGGAAATACGTCTCAATTCCCCTTGCTTTTCTTCTCCTGCTCGCGTTAGCGTGAATAGATATGAAAAGATCGGCTTTTTTGGAGTTGGCTATGGCAGTCCGTTCCTCAAGGGGAATAAAAACATCCCTGTCCCGCGTAAAGATAACCTCTATATTATGTTTTTCCTTAAGTATCTTCCCGAGTTTTTTTGCCACAGCCAGGACAACATCTTTTTCCTTTAGCCGGTTAGGGCCGATCGCGCCGGGGTCCTTTCCGCCGTGCCCCGGGTCAATGACCACCCTTTTGATCCCCTCAAGCCTTTTTCTTTCCTCGCTATTAAGGGTCAGTACGGATTTTTCCACTCTGTTGCCGAAAACATCAATGACAACCCTGTGGGGGTCTTTTAGTGTAAATACATTAAAGGTCTGGAACTCCTGGAGGTCAAGAACGACCCTGACTACCTCGTTCTTGAGTTGCCCTGCCCTGATTTTTTTTAAGATCCTGTCGCCTACAGGTACTACGGGCTTTGTTTTTTTAGACAAACGGCAATTGGATAGATCAAAATAAAGGCGGTCTGGATCTGAAAGGCGGTTTTGAGTGAATTTTACCGGCCTGTCGACATCAATGACAACTCTTGTGTAACTTTCACTTGACCAGTAGCGAAAACCCTTGACTGTAACCTCATTTGAAGCCTTACTATAGCCTGGAAGGAAGAGGACTAAAAGTAAAGGCACAAATAGAGTCCTTTTCATGCCTTATTGTCAAATAAAATATTTAAAATGTCAACAGTTAAGGTATTTTTTTAAAAGAATTGCATAAGGAATTGCCTGCAACCCGGCCTGAAAAACTCCGTTTTTGGCGTAAGAGCGCGCGCCTTTGATCTGCTTTGTACGCGGATATTATTTGCTTCGGCAGTAACAGGCTCAGGAGTAGCCGCTCTGTTTGTACGCTGAGAACCGCCCGCATGAAAAAGAATATCTCAGATCTCGTACTTCTTCTTCAGGCTGTAGACAGAAGGCCTGCTTATACCAAGGACCTTCGCGGTTTTTGATATGTTGTTGTTGCAGATATTAAGGGCTTCTGTCAGCTTTTGCTTCTCAATGGCGCCCCTCACATCCCTTAACGTTGTAATGGACTCCAGGTCAGCAGCAGGTATCCTCACGTCAAGGTCCGCGGCAGTAACATCCATTTCAGGCGACATTATGACAGTCATTCTTACCTTGTTTATCATTTCCCTGACATTCCCGGGCCAGTCATAATTTTTGATCAGATCCAGCGCTTCTTTTGTAAATGTTTTGCTGACGTTCATCTCCCTGGCAAATTTATTGAGGAAATACCGGGCCAGGATCAGTTTGTCCTCTCCCCTGTCTCTTAGAGGGAAAAGATTTATGCAGAACGCGTTCAGTCTGTTAAAGAGGTCCCGGCTGAACTTACCGTCGGAAATGGCAGGTTTCAGGCTTTTACCGGCCGCGGTTATGACCCTTACATCCACCTGCCTGCCGCCCTTTGCGCCAATCCTCTCAACGATCCTCTCTTCAAGAAATTTCATCAGCCTGGCCTGCAAGGCAGGAGAGAGGCCGCCTATATCATCCACAAAAATAGTCCCATGATCAGCTTCTTCAAGTTTGCCGGGTTTGCTCCAGTTCATTCCCGGGACCGCTCCTTTTTCATAACCAAAAAGCTCTGCCTCTAAAAGATCTTCCCGCATTGCCGCGCAGTCTACAGTAACGAATGGGTGCTCACGCCTTGAACTTCTCTCGTAGATCGCCCTTGCTGTCATCTCTTTGCCAGTGCCGTTTTCACCCGCAATAAATACCGGCAGGTCCGAAGGAGCGGCCTTTCTTATCATGGAAAAGACGTCCAGCATGCTCCTGGTGGACCCGACGAATTCCTCATTGATCTCCAGGCTTTTGCCTATTCCCAGGATCTCCACGTCTACGAAATTAAGTATCTTATATATATCCTCGATAGAGAACGCCTGGCTCCTTGTTGTGAGTCTCTTGACAAAAGATTCCTTTTCATGATTGACCAGATAATCCGGGGAATTGAAATTAAGGCCCCATCCGCATGAAGTACAGTTGCGCACCCTGGCCGGATTTTCCGCGGCGCAGTAAGGGCACGCGGCTGACTCCTGAATATTCTCCCGCAGATAATCCCACAACTTTATTCTTGTGTCCCTGTTTACGTTGTGGAATTTTACCGCCATTCCTTTTCTATCTTTTCTTATTACCTCTCCCAGCATCTCGAACTCGCCGTGCTTTGGCAGTTCGTATCTGAGGCCTACGATCTTTCTGTTAGGAACAGATTGTTTACAGCCAATATATGCGCCATTCAGGCTGAGCACTGAAAAAGACGCGTTTTTCTCCGTGGTCGCACCCTGACCATTACCATGAATTACACTTACAGGCAATTCAACTTTACATCTTACATCTATCCTTGACATGTATTTTCTCCTTATATTTATGACTCGTAGGGGTTTATAAGATCTACGGTATTATATAACATAACAGACAACGCTTGTCAAGTAACTTTACACTGGAAAATAATTGCTGCTTATAGAGATATAAGCGCAACTTTAGACCGGCGTGAAACACTCCGCAGAAAACAAAAGATCAGTGAGCGCCGTGAATAAGCACAGGCAGGCATTTTACACACACATGAAGCTGCTCGTCCTGATACACACACGCGAACAGGACCCTCTCATCACTTGTAGCGCCGCAATTCAAACACTTATGCGCCATTTCCATTCCCTTTGAGATTCTTTATTTCTTCCACGATCACTTCAGGGTCCAGGTTATGCATTGTAGAGCCAAAAGCGATCGATTCAACATTGATACCCGGGCATGTAAAACATCCGGTCCCAAAATGTTTCTTTATCACTTCTTCAGCTCCCGGGATACTCTTGATAACCTCGCCTATAATAGAATCTCTTGTTACCTCGATCTTTGCCATTTCTTTATCCTCCTGATGGTCTTTATTGTCCATACTTTTAGTTTAATATAAAACTCTTCAGCCGTCTATGATATGAATCATAATGTTTAAAAAAAGTAGCGGGTAGAGAGTAGCAAGTAGCAAGATTTTAGATTTGCCTAAAGTCTGCAAGCAATGCAACGAAACCTCATAAAGTTCCGATGGGTCGGAACAGGCAACCATATTCTCTGGCAGGAAATTTTTTCTCTCTACTCTATAACTCGTTGCTTGCTACTGCATTTGAACGGGTTTGACGGTCTTAAGGATATTGAACGCGAAAAGCACGGCCGCGAGCAGGGAACAAAACGCGGATATTACAAGAATTGGATTAAACAGCCCTGTCATGGTATCTCTGGCCACAAAAGGCCAGCCCACGGCCATTCCGACAAGGCCTATATTGGCGAACCAGAACTGGACCTTTACAACTGCAGGGCTATGGATGTTCCGGCCGCTGAATTTTGGAAGTATATGGTAGCCGACGCCGTATACTATCATCGCCATAAAACCGAGCAGGTTCAAATGAACATGGCTGGATACATAATAACCCGCCTCTGACGGCCAGATGATCATGGCAATACCCGAAGTGGCGCCAAGCACAAAATATATAACACTCATCCTGATGTACCAGACAATAACAGGTTCCATTATTCAAAGCCTTCCTTTCTAAGGTTAAAAAAATCAGTCCGGGAACAGAGGGCTTAACACCAACTGACCCTTAACAATAATACTGCTAACCATTGACCTCTTCGACTGTCTTAATTTCAGGCACCTCTTTTTTGATCGTTGCTTCGATCGCGTTCTTCAGGGTCATTGTTGACATCGGGCATCCGGAGCACGAGCCCACCAGTTTTACCTTGACCACGCCGTCATCCTGTACGGCAACAAGTTCGACATCTCCGCCGTCCCTCTGAAGAAGAGGCCTTATCTTATCCAGGACTTCCTGTACTTTTTCTTTCAGCATGCAACCTCCCTTTGAAAATTGGTTTGTTAGTCATACTATCACACTTTATAAAAATTTAGTCTATGATTTTTATCATAAGCCGATAACCGGATGTTCAGCAGACGCCCTCTGTTCTTCTCGTTCTGATCATAGGCAAACCATTCACAATTAAACTATTTTTTGTTTGACAAAGTCCGGCATTTCCTTTTAATATTTAGTCCTGATAACTTTTTTCAGACTCAATTTCTAATATCCTCAAACTCAGAACATACATTGTACTTACAGGACCTGATCATAAAACTCCACTCCTTCTGGTCTGAACAGGGCTGTGTGATCCATCAGCCGTATGACATAGAGGTGGGCGCCGGTACGTTTAATCCGGCTACTTTTTTCAGGGTCCTTGGTCCTGAACCCTGGAAGGCCGCGTATGTCGAGCCCTCAAGACGTCCTGCTGACGGCAGGTACGGAGAGAACCCGAACAGGCTCCAGCATTACTATCAGTACCAGGTAATACTTAAACCCTCGCCGCCTGATGTGCAGGACGTCTACCTTAAAAGCCTCTCGAAGATAGACATTGACCTGCTTAAACACGATATCAGATTTGTTGAGGACGACTGGGAATCCCCTACACTGGGGGCCTGGGGCCTGGGATGGGAGGTCTGGCTTGACGGCATGGAAATAACACAGTTCACCTATTTCCAGCAGGTAGGAGGCCTGGAATTAAAACCCGTCTCAGCCGAGCTCACATACGGGCTTGAGCGTATTGCAATGTACCTTCAGGAGGTTGACAATGTATTTGACCTCCAGTGGACAAAAGGTATCAGCTACGGAGATATACATTATGAAACAGAGGTCCAGTTCTCAAAATACAATTTTGACGAGGCTGACATAGAGATACTGGCCGCCTTTTTCGAAATGCATGAAAAAGAGTGCCTTCGTCTGCTGAAGAAGGGCCTTATATTCCCTGCTTATGACCACTGCCTGAAATGCTCGCATTCATTTAACATGCTGGACGCGCGCGGGGCCATAAGCGTCACAGAAAGGGCGGCGTATATCGCAAAAGTGCGTAATCTTGCCAAACGGTGCGCAAAAGGCTATCTGGAACTGCGCGAGGCAATGGGGTTCCCATTACTGAAGAATCAGCGATGAAACCTGATTCTTCAAAGTAGCGAGCCTGCCCGCCGGTCTAAGACTCGTTGAGTCAACGACTCATAGAGCAGGCAGGTAGCAAGCCCCGTTAGATTCCAAGGAATCTGGCCAACGGGGCAAGTACAGAGTAGAGAGTAATTTGATATGAATCCACTATTAATTGAGATCGGTACAGAAGAGATACCCGCCAGGTTCATCCCGGGCGGGATGCGCGCGTTGAAAGACGGCCTGACAAAAGTTCTCTGTGACGCCTCGATCAGGTTTGAGAACGTCTTTGAATACGGCGCGCCAAGGAGACTTGCCGTATTCATTGAAAATGTCGAGGCTAAGCAGAAAGAAAAAAAAGTGGAGGTGCTGGGCCCTCCTAAAAAGGCCGCGCTTGATAAGAACGGCAACTACACCGCGGCTGCCAAAGGTTTTGCCAAATCCCGGAATATCGATATTGAAAGGCTCAAAGTGATAAAGACCGAGCGCGGCGAATATATCAGCGCCACTGTCAAGGAGCCGCCAGGAGAAACAACAGATATCCTTGAGCAGGCATTGCCAAAAATGATAACTTCCCTTCATTTTCCGAAATCTATGAGATGGGGGAACGGGGATTTGAGGTTTGTCCGGCCCATTCAGTGGATCACCGCTATCTACAACAACAGCGTCATCCCTTTTGATATAAACGGCATAAAAAGCGGCAATATGACGCGCGGACACAGGTTCCTCTCACCAGGGGCTTTCAAGATCAGGGACACGACCACATATCTGCACGTCCTGTCCAACAATTCCGTTATTGCCGACCCGGAAAAGAGAAAAGAGATCATTCTGGACGGCATACGAAAAATAGACTCGGACCTGAACTGCAAAGTACATGAGGACAAGGAACTGCTGGACACGGTCACATATCTCATTGAGTTCCCGACAGTTGTTCTCGGAGGGTTTGATGCCGGATACCTCGCTCTTCCCAAAGAGCTGCTGATAACATGCATGAAGGTCCATCAGAAATATTTTTCTGTTGAAGACAGCGATGAGAACCTGATGCCTTACTTTGTCCTTGTAAGCAATACACTCAAAGATAACAATGAGACCGTGCAAAAAGGCGCCGAACGGGTATTGAGGGCGCGTCTGGAAGATGCCAAATTCTATTTTAACGATGACCAGAAGAAACCCCTGCGGGAATATGCTGAAAAACTGAAAGAAGTGACGTTTCAGGAAAAACTGGGCAGTGTGTATGAAAAAACAGATCGTATTGCCTCTGTCTGCTCATTCCTGGCCGAAGCGCTCGGCATGTCGGATAAAGAGACGACCTCAAGGGCGGTCAGGCTCTGCAAGGCAGACCTTGTAACCGGGATCGTACGGGAATTCCCTGAATTGCAGGGTTATATCGGGATGATATATGCCCGGAGATCAGGTGAAAGCGATGAAATATCCACGGCAATTTACGAACACTATATGCCCAGGTTCTCGGGCGATACCCTGCCCTCGAACGACCTCGGTACCCTAATCTCGCTGTCGGACAAGATCGATAACATCGCTTCCCTGTTTGCTGTCGGCCTGATACCGACCGGCTCGGAAGACCCTTTTGCACTGAGGCGTCAGGCGATCGGGATCATAAACATACTCCGCAGTAAAGACTATGACCTTTCACTTGACTCTCTGATAGATAAGGCCCTCGAAGTGGTCAGGCAGAAGGTGCCGGTTCAGGAAGACCTGAATATTGAAATACTGAAGTTCTTTAATCAGCGTCTGGAAGGAATGTTTCTCGCGGAAGGTTTCAGCTATGACCTTATTGACGCCGTGCTCTCGATACAGGAGCGGACCGGGACCGGCGCGCGATATAACCTGAGCGATATAAAGAACCGGCTTGAGACCCTTTCGCTTATGAGAAAAGAACCGGGTTTCCCTGACCTTGTTACCGCGGCAAAAAGGGTCTGCAATATTCTCAGGGGCGCTCCCTCTGCCGGAGGAACCATAGAAGACGCGCTTCACGAGCACGCTGAAAAAGAGCTGTTCAGGGCCGCAAAAAAAGCAGGAGACAAATTAACAAAAACGGGGTACAGGTCTCTTCTTGAGCTCACAAAACCTGTGAACACGTTTTTTGACAGCGTGCTTGTAATGGACAAGGACCCGGATGTAAAGCGGAACAGGCTTAGCCTGCTTGCGGATGTCAAAGCGCTTTTTGATTCTCTCGGTGATTTCTCGAAAATAGTCGATTAATATTACTTATCCTCTTATTTGCCTTTGAATTTACATGGCTGTTTTGTGTAAAATATTTCGTGTGGTTTTTTGAGAAAATCTATCCTTAAATCGCACACAATATTATATATCCTTAAACATTTCAAAATATGAACGCGGAGGAACAGAATGGCTAAGAAATACGTCTACTTTTTTGGCAACGGCAGGGCTGACGGCAACGCTAAGATGAAAAATCTGCTCGGCGGCAAGGGCGCGAACCTTGCTGAAATGGCAGGCCATCCAAAGCTGAGACTACCGGTGCCGCCGGGTTTCACCATCACGACCGAGGTCTGCACCGAATACTACAGGAACAACCGCAGGTATCCGAAGGAACTGAAGAAACAGGTTGACGCCTCCACGAAAAAAGTTGAGAAGATCATGGGCAAGAAATTCGGCGACCCGAATGACCCGCTTCTACTGTCAGTGCGTTCAGGCGCGCGCAGTTCCATGCCGGGCATGATGGAGACAGTGTTAAACTGCGGACTTACGACAAAGACGATCCCCGGCCTTATCAGGAAAACCAATAATTCCCGTTTCGTTTATGACGCGTACCGCCGCCTGATGATGATGTATTCGGACGTTGTCATGGAAAAGGCAGCCGGTATCGAGCCAAAGACAGACCACGACGGGATACGCTATAAGCTCGAACGCGCGCTTGAAAAAGTTAAAAAGAAAAAAGGCTATAAAAACGACACAGACCTGACGGTCGATGACCTTAAAAAACTCTGCGATGAGTTTAAGAAGATCATCAAACAGACCTTAAAGAAGCCATTCCCTGATACTCCTGAAGCACAGCTCTGGGGCGGTATCAGCGCTGTTTTCCAGTCATGGATGGGCAAACGCGCTATTTCTTACCGTAAGATCGAAGGCCTTCCTGACCACTGGGGAACAGCTGTCAGCGTTCAGACCATGGTCTTTGGAAACACCGGTGACGACTCGGCAACAGGCGTTGCCTTTACCCGTAACCCGGCAACAGGCGAGAACATGTTCTTTGGCGAATGGCTTCCCAACGCGCAGGGTGAGGACGTTGTCGCGGGCCTCAGGACCCCTAATCCCGTTAACAAGGCCGGAAAGACCGCTGATACAAAGCACCTTCATTCACTTGAAGAGACCATGCCCAAACTTTACAAACAGCTTTTCGGTTATCAGAAAAGGCTCGAAACCCATTATAAAGACATGCAGGATATAGAGTTCACTGTCCAGAACGGATACCTCTGGATGCTTCAGACAAGGGTTGGAAAGCGTAACGGACAGGCCGCGATCCGCATGGCAGTTGAAATGACAAAACAGAAACTCATCACAAAAGAGACAGCTATTCTACGCGTAAAGCCTGACCAGATAGACGAGCTTCTTCACCCCAGTGTTGATCCGTCCGCTGAAAAAAAAGCCGTTAAACTCGCGAAAGGACTGCCCGCGGGCCCGGGCGGAGCAAAAGGAAGGATCGTGCTTACTGCTGATGACGCTGTGGCATGGGCCAAAAAAGGCGAAACAGTGATCCTTGTCAGGAACGAGACCTCTCCTGAAGACGTGCATGGAATGCATGCCGCGCAGGCTATTTTAACCGCTAAAGGCGGCATGACAAGCCACGCGGCTCTTGTGGCAAGGGGATGGGGCAAATGCTGTATCGTAGGGTGTTCAGACCTGAACATAGACTTAAATAAAAAATCCATTACTGTCAATGGAAAGACATTGAAAGAAGGCGACTGGATCACGCTTAACGGAACAAAGGGAGTTTTCTATGAAGGCCGGCTCGTACTACGGCCAGCAGACCCAGAGCATAACAAATGGTATAAAGAACTGATGACATGGGCTGACAGGGCCAGGGCGCTTAAGGTCAGGACAAACGCTGATTCGCCTGAAGACTCAAGAACGGCGATAAAGTTCGGCGCCGAGGGTATAGGGCTTTGCAGGACAGAGCACATGTTCTTTGGCCCTGACAGGATCAAGGCGGTAAGGGAGATGATCCTTTCAGAGACCCTTGCAGGAAGGCAGAAGGCCCTCGCGAAACTTCTGCCCTACCAGAGAAAGGATTTCTTTGGCATATTCAAGGCAATGAACGGCCGTCCTGTGACCATAAGACTCCTGGATCCGCCGCTTCATGAGTTTCTGCCTCACACAGACAAGGAATTAAAAGACCTTGCAAAAAGCATGAGGGTGCAGTTTAACCAGCTTAAGGCAAAAAACGAGTCTCTTCACGAGTTCAACCCCATGCTGGGCCACCGGGGCTGCCGTCTGGGTGTCACCTATCCTGAGATCTACGCCATGCAGGCGAAAGCTATTATGGAGGCCGCGTGCCAGACCAAAAAGAAAAAAATAAAAGTCGTTCCTGAGATCATGATACCTCTTGTAAGTCATGTAAAAGAGTTTGAGGCGATGAAAGAAGTGGTTGTCAACGCGGTGAATGAGGTGCAGAAAAAAGCAAAAATAAAGGTCCCCTACACTGTCGGCACAATGATCGAACTGCCCCGCGCTTGCGTGACATCCGACGAGATCGCCCGGGTCGCTGACTTCTACTCGTTCGGCACAAACGACCTTACACAGACCGTGTTCGGTCTTTCAAGGGATGACGCCGGAAGGTTCCTGCCGTTTTATGTTGAAGAAGGAATTCTGGAAGATGACCCGTTCGTCTCCATTGACCAGGCCGGTGTGGGAGCGTTCATGAAGATAGCTGTTGAAAAAGGCAGAAAGGTCAAAAAGGACCTGAAGCTCGGTATCTGCGGTGAGCACGGAGGAGAGCCCAAATCAATTGAGTTCTGCCATGACATCGGGCTTGATTATGTGAGCTGTTCTCCTTTCAGGGTTCCTATCGCAAGGTTCGCAGCCGCGCACGCGCAGTTAAAGAACAAAAGAAAAAAGTAAGAACAGATAAATTAAGTTAAAAAAGCGGTTCTCATTTTGAGAGCCGCTTTTTTTGTTTTGTTAAAACCGTCTATCGAAGTTAAACCTTAGATAATTTTTCTGGATATAATCGATGAAATCAGCGGCAGCTATTAACCTTCATCTGGATTTTTTTGTCAGGGTTTACTTTATTTGCTTTATGCCAAGGTCTTTGCATATCTTTCTGGCGAGGTTATCGTTGATTTCTGCATGCCTTGGCACAGATGATCGTTTGTTATGATTCGGATTCCACCACCATGAATGACAACTGCCTTCTCTGACAAACTCGCACCCCTGTGATCGCAGATACTTCAGCAACTCATTGCGTTTCATACTGCAATTTTTTCTTCAATAAATCCGGATCCTACTGCAGCAATAGCATCTTTGCGATTAAATTCAAGCGCCTCTTTTAACGTAAGTCTAAGGCTTTCAATAAGCTTCTCACGTGTTCGTTCCTGACAATTCACACCTGGGATTTCCTCTACCCATCCAATCCACCAATCACCCTCCTGCTTCACTACAGCGGTGAATTCTGCATTCATGGCATGCCCTCCTTTCAGATAATTTAATTATACCTTTTTTGACGCTACGTTACATAGGGCATGGTTAATGTATATGTCCAATGTCAAGGTTTATCCGCCTCCGGCGTGCCTGCCCACCCGTTAGTGTGGTGGGGCTGACCCCCCGTCTTTCCTTTTTCATGGGAAATAGAAATGAGTTTTAAGACTATCGCCAAATTTATGCATTGCCAATATCAACAAAACAACATATAAAACCCCTATGAGCAGTTGATATGACATTCGCCCTGGTGATATTTGTTTGTTTTTTCTATTTGGATCTATGGTATCGCTTATTTTGTCAGAAAATAACTTTTCACCAATAAATTCTCCTACAAGCAAAACTGGAACTGCAAATATAATAATTAATATCCAGCCTATTAAAGTTTTTGGCCAAATACCGCTAATAAAAGCAACGGGAACACCTAAAAAAACTGCAATCGCGATATGTTTCAGTATGCTACTAATAATCTGCTTTGAATTAATATTATTGATAGTCATTTAATAATTAGTAGACTGCTTTATGCGCCCTTAATGTAAAATGTCAAGGGCTGACCCCGAATTCACTCCTTCTCACTTTATCGAAGTCGGACTTCGATTTATGGGGTTAGGTTTTCCTTGAAATCAATAAGTTACAGTAAATACAACCTGTCCCACCTCGGAGGTGGGACAGGTTTAGCCGCCTAGTCGTGTGGTAGGGTTTGACCCTTATTTCCTTCAAGACATCTCTTTAAAAGAGTTTAATTATCTCCATTACATTGCCAAAATAGACTAAAAAAAGAAATATGAAAAACATCGATATAAAAGGAATTGTCAAAACAACAAATGATCCGTAAAATGTCACCAGTTCCTTCTCTTCAACTGCCTTTTTATAGTTTCCCGTCCTGACCGATTGAAAAATAACAAGCACAATGCTAAGTGCTACAGAGGCTATTAACATCAAATATATTTTTCCTGTGAAACGTGTGAGTACAGCACCCATCAGAATAATGAATAAGACTGGAATGAGTTGCCTGACATTTAATCCCATTCTGGATCGGCTTTCTTTGTCATGACAGATATCCGCAAAAAATTCCTTTGTAGATTCGCTGTAAATAAAGGCAACCACCAGAGCAATTGGTAAGCTCACTAATAGACCTATCAGCAGGCCTATTAATAGACCGGAAATGACGCCTTCTTCAAAGCCGGCAGCCACGGAAATGATAACAGTAAGAAAAATAAAAACAGGAAGGCTAAATTTTAAAGATTGTTTAATGTTTTGCTTCATTTTAGCTTACTAATCGGGATTATCGAGGTTCAACCTCGATAATCCGGTAAATATTTCCTTTAAAATCAATAGTTACTACCTACGCGAAGGTCGCGGGTTTCGGACACGCGGGGTCAGGTTTATCAAGCGTGCCCAATAACACATACGCCCTTCCCCTGCATCCACCTATGCACTGATCAACCTCTTTGCATTTAGCGCACTCAGTAGGCGGTTTGGACAACTGCTGTCTGATATTCTTTCTATCGTCTGACGAAAAAATGTCTTTAAGGGTCATGTTCTTAAGGTTTCCCATGGAAACAGGCAATAATGAGCACGGCATAACATCAAGGTGTTCAGATATATAGACCATTGTCTTTGCTCCGTTACAGCCCTCAGCATTGGGATCGGTCTTTTTGAAAAACAGCTCCCACAGGAAGGGATCGTGAATGCTTAGTTTCACCTTTTTTACATGCCGGCGCTTTATGTTTTTTTTCAGCCATTTGATCTCATCAGGCCCAGGGCAGAATAGCTCGTTTCCATTTACTCTGGGTATCGGAAACTCGATATGCTCAATATTGTTTTCAAAACATAAAGATATAACAGACGGGATATCGTTCCAGTTGTTTTTTCTGATATCAAAGGAAACTCCAATTGGATAACCCTGCTTCATGGCATTTTTTATGCTGTTGATATCAGAACCAAGGTTTTCCAAAGAATCTGCCTCAGCATAAACACGCTTTAAATTATATCCCAGCAAAGAATTGTCAGGGGAATCAAAAAAAGAGCTTTTAACTGTAAGAATGGTCCTTATATCTGTTTTTTTTAGCCTGTTTAATATTTCAGGCGTTCCGGGGTTGAATGATGAAGAGTCATTCCTCAGGTTAAGAACAAAGACCTTTGTACTGACAAGGTCAGAACATATCTGTTCTGTGATCTTCTCATCTGAATGAGATGGAGAAATATCCCAGTAAATTATGAAAGGACTGATTAGTTCATGGTTCATAGCTGATAGCTCATAGACAAAATGACCGTTATACGTTAATAGTTATTCGTTAATCGTAAGTAATTCAATAAATGCAAATCATAGCTCCCCGTAAGGTTCTTCTTGAAAGGGCGAACCTAAAATCACGGGGTAAATACATAGTTCATAGCTAATTCTTTACAATTCTCTATTCACAATTCACTTTTCTCGGCCTTCATCGATTCTCTATTCACGGTCGTTAACCCAGCAGTGCGGGTCAGGGTTATTAATATCACCGGTAAGTGCAAGCGCCCGAGCTGTACATCCGCCAAGACAGTCCGCGTAAGAACCGCATTTTACGCATTTGCCCTTTGGCTGTTTGTGCCTCATTTTCTCAAGCACTTCTGACTTAAACCACACGTCCTTAAGCTCGTCCTTTATTATATTGCCTATCACAGTGGGAATAAATCCACACGGCGTTATGTCGCCGTTTGATTTTATGTTCAATGATAACTTACCGCACACGCTCCCCTTGACCATTGAATGACTGCTTTTTGAACCAAGAGACGCGATTATCGGGTCGTCAAGCGATATTATGATGCCTTCTGTCTTTTGCCTGGCCTCGATCGCCTTCAGGTAAAACTCCTTCCACTCCCGGGCGCTCAGGTCCAGCCTGTCCTTATTGGAATATCCAAGGCCCGAGCATTTGAAATTATGAAAGTTCAGATGCCTGACCCTGTTTTGAACGGCAAAGTCAATAAGACTTTTAACATCCCTGTTGTTTATCCTGCAGATGACCGTTGATATGGATGTCTCTATCCCTGCCTCATTAAGATATAAAAGAGCTTTTACTGCCTTCTCGTGACTGCCTTTAACACCCCTGAACTCATCATGGACCCCGGCATTATGACTGTCAATGCTTATGCCCACCTTTGCAAAGCCCGCGCTTTTAAGCTCCCGCGCTTTTTCACCGGTTATAAGAAACCCGTTGCTGTTCATGGAGACCCGCAGTCCGCGTTCTGACGCGGATTTCGCGATATCCAGCAGGTCTTTTCTAAGCAAAGGCTCTCCGCCTCCGAAATTTATGGAAAGGACCTTTGCGTCAGCGACCTTATTAATACATTCTACAAGTACCTGCTGTTCAAGCTCTTCAGAAGGGTCGTCCCTGCTGTAGCAGTGGTCGCATTTAAAGTCGCACCTGTTTGTGATCGCCCAGTTGATAGTAATAGGCGCGCCCAGCAGGCGGTCAGTTTTCATAATATATATATCCTTTGTCCTTCAGCTCATCTAAAAATCCGGAAACGTCATTTTTGAGCGTCTTTTTATCCACCTCAAAAATATCAGCCAGCTCGGAAACTATTTCATCTATTGTCCTGCCCTCGCACCTTTTCCATATCTCGGTGCCAAGGACATTTAGCGACAGCATATTACCCTCAACAAACAGCACTGACGTGCCAACGTCCTCAACATCATCGCCTCTTTCAAGGCCCTCATACGCCTGCTTTTTAAGCTCGTCCTCTTCTCTCCACATGACATCAGGATTTCTGAATATTTTCATTTATCTCTATTTACCCCCTTGTCCAGATTCGCAAGAATCTAAGGGGGCCCCCTACCGTTATTCGTTAATCGTTATGCGTTAATAGTTAATTGTCAGTTGTTAACTCCCTTCAGTGATCTCAGTGCTTGCCCGCCAGTTTGTTTGGCGGGGTTACTATTCACTATTCTCGATTCTCTATTCACAGTCACTTTAAGCGGTAATAGACGCGAACACAAGGTTTTCATTTGTATGGTTTTTTATGCCGTGTTCCTCGCCTGCAGGCACAATGGCAATATTGCCTTTGTACACCGCCTGGGATCCGCCCCCGCCTGTCAGGAATTCCCCACAGCCTTCCAGGATTATCCATATGTGGTCTCCTTTGTGCACATGCGGTTTTATCTCCTGTCCGGGTTTCAGGCCGATAAGGTTTATGCCGGATGTATCTCCTTTCCATAGTGGTTCTTTATGCGGCTTATCATCGCTGAATTTTTTCAGCTTCTTTAAATCAAGGATCAGGTGCTTCATAATTACCCCCTGTTATTATATTGCAATAATTTTACGTCATGGATCCATACAGTCGTCCAAATATCTCTGACACCCTGCTGAAAAAATAAACAGAAGAGGACACATTAAGCTCTTCTTCATTCTCGACCGATCCGGAGAAACTAACACCAAAGCTGAAGGACAGCCTGTTGACAGCGGTTTGGTCATGTTCCTCCCCGGCCTGATGACCTGTCACGATCAGCATACTGCCGCCGCTTTCATTGAACCTTGAGATCGTCCCGACCTCAGAGTCGGAAAAACAGCATCCCGGCCCGGTTTCGCCAAAGAAGAGCCAGAGCTGGCCGTATTCCTCAAGTAATTTGCCGGAGATCTCAGGCGTCTCTTTCCTGTCAGTGATCTTTATCTTAAAACTCCCCTCTTCCTGAAGAGCTGATAGCGCGTTCCTGTTAAACAACTCATTGTCAATGCCTGAACCGGAAAATGTATTATAGATCAATATATTTCTACTGTTCGCAGAACTGCTGTTCTCTTCAAGCCAGACCGCGACATTCTCCATATATTTTTTATTGCCATACCTGCCGCTGAAAAACCTTTCAAAGCCCGCATCAAAAACAACCCCTCCCCTCTCTGCAAGCGGGTCATTATAGGTCGCGATCATGTTCTCGTCGCCAGGGTCCATAACTATCCTCACATCCTTGCCCCCGCCTTGGTAATAATGGCTGCATTCCCTCCTGATAGAGACCTGACCCCGGTTAAAAGAGGATTGTCAGTGTCCACGTAAGGCACGAACACAAGAAATTGGAAAGAATAGGCAAGAATGATCGTGCCGGCAATACTGATGAACATATATAAAAAGAACACCTTTTTCCTGAATATGGCCCATAACATTGTCATTGTTGGTATTGCTGTCACAGGGCCTCCGATAAGAAAGGCCAGTCCCGCGCCGCCGCTGAGAGTGCCGTCAGGAGAGCTTTCAACAATATCCATATATTTTCTTTCTGATTCTTTTAACTGCTGTTTCAGGTCATTTTGCGCCTCTCTCAGCTTTAGACCTCTTTCCCAGCTGAATATCCTGAGCATACCTGTCACTGCCCAGACCGCTGTTAAGGCACAGACCGCGCGAAAAACCTGGACCGGGATCTTTACAGTGGAAACGAATGACTCCGTATTAAGCCAGTTTGAAGGAAAAAAACTGCCTTTTGACACGACAGATCCGCCCAGTATCCCGTAAACCAGAAAGGCCGTCCCCATGGCAAAGAAATATTTTCTTACGCGGATCGTTTCCAGGATATTTTTTTCACTTTGATAATACGTTATAGAAACCAAAGCCGACCAAAAGGCCGCCGGGCAGGCCCATGAGATATCTCGTCCATATGCTTCCCACCTTCCAGAAGTCATGGGACATAAAACCTGAAGCAAGAATAAATGTCCCTATTAAGGGTGTCAGCCACCAGGCAAGAAGCCTGTACAGGCCCTTTGACCGGGTCTGACGCACAAGCTGCCTGCCGAACTCAAATAAGAAAACATATGAACCAACAAGGATAAACCAGCGGATCAGGTCAAGTGCGTGATTCCTGCCCTTGATAATTGCCCACATGTCCACCAGCTCATTTATACCATGACATACGCCAAAGAACCCTAAAAGCCACAGGATATTTGAAATTTTAAATTCACTGGCCTCCCTGGGCCTTATCAGGATCGCGATCCCCATCACCATAAACGCGAAACCATAGACAAAAAATACAATTTCTAAATTGTTCTGGAAAAACTCATACAACATGGACATTAATATCCTTAAAAATTATTTTTATGTGCAATTGTTTGCGGTGGGTTTTCGAAAATCAATCATAGTATAACATGCCGCAATTAAGCTCTTTCATCAGCACCTTCTCCATAATAAGAGCAAAAACAATACCAAAAGAATTTACAAAAATGTTTTGA
This sequence comes from bacterium BMS3Bbin08, assembly GCA_002897775.1. Lineage (GTDB taxonomy): Bacteria > Nitrospirota > Thermodesulfovibrionia > UBA6902 > BMS3Bbin08 > BMS3Bbin08. The sequence continues at coordinate 23,446 of BDTR01000051.1, forward strand.
AAAACAGGGTATTAGAGTCTTTTTTCCATTAACAGAACTCATAGTCTGTCTTATAAAACACAGCGTTGCGCGATTTCACACAATTTGTTGATACTATTCGTAGTTATACAAGCACTAACATTCAACTATTACGGCGGGTTATTATACCTGTCCAATATCTCAACCGCGGAAAGAGCCCTGTCATATATGACTACTTCATCAATGGTGCTTCCCCATGAGCTGGCAATATACTCAATGTCTTTATTGGCTTTCTCGGTACTGCCTACATATGCTCCATCGATATAATAATCCTGCTGACTCCCATACCCTGTTACAGCCAGGTGATGCCAGCCCGGCAACAACAGGCTCATATCATATCCCGAGTCTCTAAAGTACGGGCTGCCGCAATGTTGATAGCAGCGCATCCCGAGGTGATTTGAAGTCTGGTCCACAACGACATGAGAGTCATATGGCCAATCATCGCTGTTTCCAACTACAAGGTAATGACTGTTTGATACATCAGCAAGCGGCGCTTCAAACCATGTCTCAAAAGTCCAGTTTTCACCAACAACAATATTTTGAGTTATAAAAATATAACTTCCGTAACCACCAAACAACAGTGCGGTGCCGGATTTGCCGGTTGTCCATGTGGCGCCTGAAATGGTGCCGTCATGGTATCCTGTTTCATCGTTGGCTACACTGCCGCTTCCTTCATCAAGTTTATAGTAGGCTATAACACCTGAAGGCAGGTCTAAACCAAAGTTTCCGGTTATATCGATTGATTCTGTGATAATGCGCTCAAGGCTGTCCTTTATAGTTCCATCAAGGGTCATAATATCTCCCTGCGCTATGGCAGGAGCTGAAACTCCGGCACTCAGTGTAACGGTCAGGGTATCATTGGTATAAGTTGTTGTGCTCCAGACAGCACTTCCAATGGCGCCTGCTCCGTCTTTCCATAAATGGCCGTTATCAAGGGCAAGCACAGTATCAATGTTGGCTGCATCAATGACCGCGCCATCTGTCTCGCCGTCAAAGATGATAATTACCTTGTCGCCTGCCTGGATCCCCACTCCACTGCCTGAGGCATCAGAAGCAATCGCACTGCTGAGATGAGCACCATAGCGCGCCCTGACCTCACTGGCTGTTAATGCCTTATTATAAATTATCACCTCATCAATGGCGCCGTCAAAATAGTAACTGCCGTCACCCCTTGACCCTATTCTGAGCGGGTTTGCATTGACAGCGGCATCATTAACAAAAGGAACTTCTTCCAATAACAGCCCGTTTTTATAAATCCTCAGATAATTCCCGTTATAGGTAAATAAAATATGGGTCCATATATCTATAGGTATAATATTATTTTGCTGGACATAGAGATCATAGTTAAAGCCGTCCTGCCCCGGTTCACTGCCCCATTTTACCGCTAACTTTCCGTAATGGGCATAATACGGCCATGTAAAATCTATCAACTGATACGCGGAATCCTTTGATATATATGCCATGTAATCTGTTTCACTGTTCTTTTTGGTCCATAATTCAACAGAACCGGAAGCCGTCAGGTCAAGCGAATCTGAATCCGGCACCTCGACATAAGAACCCGTTCCATCAAAGCTCAGTGCACTGCCTGTTTTACCGGCTGTCCATACAGCACCTGAAATTGTACCGTCATTGTTATTTATTGTTTCATCATAGACCACAGAATTGACTCCCTCATCAAATTTCCAGTACGCGACTGCAAAAGCAAGTGAGGCACCTTCCGGATCAGACGCTATTGCCTTGTATTTATCGTCAGTAGATATCGTCGTGCCATTATTGTACACCTCCAGTTCCAGGCCGGCCGGAACTGAAACGCTGTTGAAACCGGCAAACTGCAGACCTGAAACAGTGAGTTTATTGCCAAAGTCAAAGTCAGCAGACACATCAATGACCACTGTCTTGTCCAAGTCCTCATAGCTGACAGCAGGATCAACAGCGCCAACGCCGGTAACATGCATCGCAGGAGCGCTTACGCCGGTATCCCAGGTCATATCAAGAGCAGCCGGGATCTTTATCCTGATATCGTTAGCAGCAGTGATCGTCAGAGTATCGGTTGACTCTATAATTGTAAGAGGTGAAGCGGCAGCAGCCGGGTCTCCAACCATAAACATCTGCTCACTCTCTGATGCTATGCTCGGGTCCGTAAGAGAAAGTACAACGGGTGTCCGCGTATATGACCAGTCACTATGACAGGCAGACAGGTTACAGGTATTGGAGCCATTCCTGTCATCAAACAGTATCCCGCCGGTACTGTTTGCAAGTGTTGTATCTGACGGCGGCTTTGGAGTGTAGTAAAAACTAAGCCCCGGCACCTTGTCAGTCGTTCCCGGAGTACTTATCAGTTCACCGTGCCTGATCATGGCTGGTGAAGGAGAGCCATGGACATTATGGCAGGTAGGACAACTAAGCCTGGAAGTATTTGTGCCTTCCCAGTCGGAATACCACCAGCTACCTACATTACTCAAATGATACCCATGTAAATTTTCTCCACTGTAAAAGTCGACGTCACTATAGTTAGTCTCAGGGGCACGGGGATCCTGGACGCAAAACATCCCATCTGTATCGCTGTGACATTGCAGACAGAGCCTGAAACTATTTACATCGCAACTATCCGAGGTCGGAATATTCATTGGTTCCTGCCCGTTTACCAGAGAAAGCCGGTAGCCGGTACGGTAGTTGTCGCTTAAGGCAGTGTATGTACGATGTTGATGGTCTATATGCGTTATGGTTGAATCGTGGCATTCAAGACATCCGTAATCAGCCCCTGCCCTGCCGGTGGCGGGATAACTGGCAGTTGCTCCATGACCGGTCCTGTAGTACCCCCACCCTGTTCCATAAGGGTATACCCCGCTTTCGTCCCCAATAACATTCGGGGCAGGCACAGTGCCGGTACCGTCCTGCATATCATTCGCAGGCGTTTCATCATGACAGCCGGCACACCATTTCTCTTTGCCGGACGCAAGGTTTGAGCCTGAATACGCACCGGCAGACCAGTTGTTTTTAGCTCCTATAGTCGCGTCACCCACTCCGTCATAGGCGCCTCCCGGGCTGTGACAGTTATCGCACACATCTGTCTCTGAAAGGTCGTAGTTCCCGTCTCCGTTACTGTCCGTCCCCGTCTTGAAATTAGGGAAGTTATTAATATCGTGGCAGGTATCGCAGTAGATACCCGGGCCCCTCAGATCGTCACTGTCTGTTTCAGTGTGGGTCGAATGGCTTTGATTTGTTCCCCTGCCCTGGCTTGCCGTAGCGCCGGCACTGTATGGAGCTGACATATCCGGGTCAAAATTGGTCCCGGCATCGTGGCCGTGGCATTCTATACAGCCGATGCCTGAACCCGAACTATGGGCAAAACCATCAACATGGCTATGGCAACTCGTACAGTCAGTGCCAACAACCGCTCCCATATTCGCATGTAACTGGTCAGACCCTGTGCCGTCGTTCCTGAAATGTGTTGTCTGTGTGTGACATACCTCGCACATTCCGTTGTATGTCACGTCACCGTCTGCAAATGAGTTAGTGCCCGCGGGCCTTAAGAACTTCACTGCCTTCTCTATTGTCTCCGCGCAGACATATTCATTGGCCACTACCGAGCACGTGGCCCTGTCGGGTGTTTTTATTACGTCCCTGATGAGCTTGCCGTATATGACAGCGTAAGGGTCTCCGGGGTTTATGTCAGTTCCAACAGGCATTACCCCTTTTACGGTTATGGTATTAGCGTCGTTTTCTGTTATCAGATAGTTGTAGGAAAAAGGATAAACAAGGCTGGTGTCAGGGATCAAAAGCATACCCTGAAACCGGTTGGCTGTCCAGCCCGCTCCACTGTCGGTAAGCCGGCTGTATAAAGGGGTCGGCACTTCTTTTTCAACAGCGGTCGAGTTGCCGTTATAGATATATCCTTCGCTTCCGGATATCTTAAGCTGTTCCTGCCTGTGGGGATCGTGACAGGTCTTACACTGTATCGACCAGTCGCCGTAGTCATCATCTGTCTGAAGGCTTGAATGTGTATTTTTATAAGGCGCCTCCAGGTTATCATGACAGCTCCAGCACAGAGTGTTGTAAGGAGTGTCATCGATATCCTGCGGTACGTGGGTTGCCCAGGCAGGCGGGGTTGTTCCATACACATAGTGACAGCTCAGGCACTGTATCCCATACCTGCTGTTATGCGGATAGTCCCTTTCCGCATATGCAAAAAAAGGGATCAGGCTTAAGCACAGAGCAAGAATCAGAACCCTTATGAGCAGTCTTTTACTCATTCAGCAGCCTCAAATCCCAGGCTGCCCGCGGCCACATTAGCTCCGTATTTTAACTTCATGGCCTTATACCGGGCAATCCTGCGGCCATACATATCATACACTTTTATTCTAGCCCTGCTGTTCTTGTGAGGTCCGCCTGCTGTTATTATCTCTGCCTTGCCGTCCGCGTTTATGTCCCCGGCTGCCACTTCTACTCCGTATCTTTTAGATACCCGTGCCCTGAACTTTAGAATGCTTGTCCCGTCACTTTCAAAGACCTCTACCCTGTCCCTGGCCTTTTTGTGCGGCCCAGGCCCGGTTATTATCTCGTCTATGCCGTCCCCGTTTATGTCCCCGCCGGCTATGGTCACGCTGTAGCCCCGCCTGCTCTGCACTATGAACTCTCCTTCAAACTCCGCGCTCCACTGCCCGGCCTCTGATGTGTCGATGCTCCACATCCTTACTTCTCCACTTGCCCCTGAGGCTGTGACAAGCTCTTTTGTCCCGTCTCCGTCTATGTCCGCGGCTGCCACTCTTACCCCGTACGCCGGATCATGGGCCAAAAGCTCCAGGCCGCTGTCTACCATCTGCTGCAATATCGGATCATATGTGAATATCTTTACTTCTGCCGGGTTGCCAGGGCCTGTGCCTGCACCAACTATTACTTCATCCCTGCCGTCTCCGTCAAAGTCTGCTGAGGCTATGTTCGCTCCATATCCGTACTGGTTGGCTGTTATGCTTAAGTTGTCAAGCCTGTTGCCCAGCGCGTCAAATATGTTTATCTCCGCGGGGTTGCCAGGGCCTGCTCCGGGCGCTGTGATTATTTCGTCCACTCCGTCGGCGTTTATGTCCCCGGCTGCCACCTGCGCTCCGTAGTTGTAGGCGTGCGCTGTGAACTCCACCCCTTTGCTTGCGTCAGGGTGTATTATTTCGACTGTTCCGGGGTTGTGCCTGTTTGCTCCCGCACCGACTATTATGCTCTGCATAGGCGTCAACTGATACTCTTTCCTGTACAGTCCGCTGAAGGTTATGCTCCCCTCAGGCGCAAGTGTCTGCGCCGAGGCGCCCGGCTTTATATATCCAGGCGCTTCCGCGTACACTATCGCGTACGTGCCTGCCGGTGCGTCTGTTTTTGTCCACAGTGTACCGCTTCCTGTGTACGATGCAGCCCCGTTTATTGTAAATACCGCGCGCTCAAGGTTTGTCACGACGTTTATTGTGCCTTTTTGCTCTATGATCTCCAGTGTCACAGGCACTACCACCGGACTGCCTGCCGCTGCAGCGGCTGTCACTGTTATGCTGCTTAAGTAGGTGCCTTCTGCAAGTGTGGATATGTCCGGGCTTGCGTTTATTGTGTCAGGCGCTGTGCCTGCTGTGTTGTCGATTGACAGCCAGATGCTGCCTGACTCTGCGCTCCAGTTCAGTGTGCCTGTGCCGGTGTTCTGCACTGAAAGGCTCTTTGTGCCGGGGTCTGATCCGTTTATTGATACAAATTCCAATGATAACGGCGTCACTGACAGCTCGGGCGATGCTGTGACTTCAAGGCTTATTTGCACTGTCTCTGTTATCCCCGACTCTCCGACTACCTGTACTGCCGCTGTGTAACTGCCCGCTGCAAGCCCTGCCAGGTTCACTCCTACTTCAAGCCCTGCTGTCTCTGCGGGCCCTGCGGGCACTGCTTCTTCAGGAAGTGTTATCCACGTACTCCCGGTTGATGCGCTCCAGTTCAGTGTGCCTGTGCCGGTGTTTGTTATGTACACGCTCTGCGCCGCGGGCGCCTCTGCGCCTTCCTGCCCTTGAAATGCCAGTGAAAGCGGCTCTACCTGCATCTGCTCATACGGCTGCAGCCCGTATATGTCCACTCTCGTGGCGTTCAGTGACGCTATAAACAGCCTGTTGCTCCTGCCAAGCGCTATGCCAAGCGGGGTCCTCATCGGCACGGCCAGGTCGTATATTGTCCCAAGCGATGCCCCGTCCCCGTCAAATACATGCGCCACTCCCTGGGCCGAGTCGGTCACGTATATCCTGCCCGCTTCATCCACTGCCACTCCCTTGGGCTTTAGCATCTTCCCTGTGCCGGTCCCGTATTCGCCAAAGCTCCTGTCAGGCAGTTTTGGATCGATTGCAGGGTTAAGCAGGTCTGACAGGCTGAACACCTGTACCCTCGCGCCTCTGTATGTCCCGCTCCATGACTTGATAAGCTGAAGGTCCGCTACTATCAGCTCGCCCCTTGCCCGGTCTATTGTGATGGCTGTGGGATAGTTGAATCTGCCGTCAGGCGTAGGCACTGCCGCGCTGGGCCCTCCAAATGAGAAGCTGTACGTGCCGTCAGGGTCATACACGTTTATGTCGTTGTAGTCGCTGTCCGCGACGTAGATGTTTCCGTCCGCGTCTACTGCTATTGCTGAGGGCTTTTCAAACTCGCCGTTGCCAACACCAAGCTTGAACAGAAAGTTCAGCTCCGCGTCATATACTTCAACGTTTTTTCTGTCGCTGCTGCCCACCAACACCCTGCCGTCCGCGTCAACAGCAATACTTATCGGGTTGCTAAGGCCTGGCAGTATGTCGATGTGCTCCCCGCCAGGGCTGTAGATCAAAACCCTGTTGTTCACCGGCTCTGCTACGTAGAGGTTCTCATACGCGTCCAGCGCTATTGCCGCCGGAGCGTTCAGGCTCTCGGTCACTGCCCCAAGCCTCTCGTATTCAGGCATGGCCGCGGCGGCTGAAGTGACAAAAACAGAGAACAAAAGCAGGACAGCAGCGATCATGATCGCGCCTTGTCTCGTCATATGTATCACAATGTGTTTCATTTCATTACAATTATATGCAAAAATAATACCAAAAAAAATTACAATTAAAATAGGTACTTACATATATATACATATTCGGCTATGAGCCAAATCACCCTGTTTTGAGTTATTTCCCTCGATTTCCATAGTGTTCCGAAGTCCCGCCCGTATTATACGGATAGACATATTCACATCTGCCACTCTTAATATTTAGCTTATCAGAAAAAAACCCCTAATGTAAATCCCGTTAATATCCGAGATGGTGCCTATGCTAAATATTTGAGCACTAAATGATAATTTCTTGAGCTATTTCACCCAATTCCTACTGGTAAAAAAATAAGATTGATATTTCAGTGTTTTTTTTATAAAGTAGATTACCCCTGATTTACCGGCGGTTTTATGCGGCCGCTTGGTCAAATGTTCAAGAGTTGCTGTGTTTGGCCTGAAACTTGCTTGACATATTGGCGGTTTAATACCACATAAGGACAGCTATGAAAAAGCTATTCACATTGATCCTGTTCGCAACACTGGCAATGGCTGCGTTTGCTTACAGCGCCAGTATCGTAAACTCCAGGCACGACCTTACAAAGGTCCGCGCCACGCACGACAGCTTTGGTTATGGAAATTTACATTTGAACGACTATGGAGAGGTATGCGTCTACTGTCATACCCCTCATGGCGGCAGTACTGACGCTCCGCTATGGAACAGAAATACACCGGCAGGGTCTTATCAGGTTTACAACTCAAGCGCCACGATGGACACAACAGTGCCCGGCATGCCTAATGCCATATCACTGGCGTGTTTAAGCTGTCATGACGGAACGATCGCGGTTGACTCAATAATAAACGCGCCGGGAAGCGGGGCAAACCTGACAGGCCCGTGGCCTAACGGGATGTCAGAGACACTTTTTAACAGCCACGCGAAAATGGAGGCTACCTCGGGTCAGTGGGGTCAGTCCTGCGGTGTATGTCATGATGCTGACGGAGGCCCCGGAGATGGAGAGCATGACGGCACTGCCACTTATTTAACAACAAATCTTTCTGACGACCACCCTATCTCAATGTCCTATCCAACACCTGCGCAAGACCCGAACTTTAAAACAACCTCTGATGTTGCTTCAGCCGGACTGAGGCTGTTCAGCAGTGATACTGTTGAGTGCCCGACGTGTCATGACGTCCATGACCCGGCAATCACACCTTTCCTGAGAATATCCAATTCAGGAAGCGCTCTTTGCACTGCCTGCCACATTAAATAGATATCTCCTGAGAGCTGACGATATTATTTATCTTTCCCAAGCTTTTTCCTGATCTCCTCAAGTCTTGCCCTGGCGTTTACATTGCCGCTCATCCCCGGAAAGAGCTTCATCATAAGCCTGTAACCATCTTCAGCGTCCTTAAGCCTGCCCAGGTTAAAATTTGCTTCTGAGTACATATATATCAATGCCGGCCGCCGCTGCAGGCTGTTGCTGATATACTGCTTAAAGATCGGGGCCGTGAGGTTCAAAAGCCTGCCCCACTCGGCATTTAGATAATAGCTTTTGGCGATCGTCTCTTCTATGAAACCCCTCAGCACAGAACCAGGGTATTTCCCCCTGAACTGTTTATAAAGGCCTTCGGCCTTTGCGTAAGACGGGGGTGAATACTCGCGCAGATATATTTCTACCAGTTTCAGGTAGCTTTCCTGCGCAAGGGCCGCGTCAGGATAATAGTCGATGATCTCCATGTATATTTTTTCCATCTCCGGCAGTACAGCCTGCCTGTCCCTGGATGAACCGCTGATCTCCAGGATATCTGTAAAACTTTCAAGCGCCCGGCTCTCCTGCTCGGACACAGGCAGTGCTTTTTCAGGAGGTTCAGCCCTTTTCTCTACCGGCGCTGCCGCGCAGGACGAAAGAAGGATCAAAACAGCGATATTAATAATGACTCTTTTCATAAGTCCTTTATACGGATAACATATCATAAACACATCTGTTAAACAATTTCAAACACTGTCAAAAAGCGGTAAGCAGCCCGTTATCAGAACACGTACTTGACCACTATGAAGCCCAGGATCAGAAGAACAAAGAACACTATCGTCAAAAGATTAAAGTATTTATCTATGAACTTCCTTATCGGCGGCCCGAACCGGTAAATAAGAGCTGCAACAAGAAAAAATCTTCCGGCCCTGCCTGCTAATGAAGCCAGAACAAAGATCACGAAATTTATTTTAAAGGCGCCGGCTGAAATGGTAAATACCTTGTACGGCACAGGTGTGAACCCGGCGATGCTGACCGCCCACGCGTCATATCTCATATATAGTTCCTGGATATATTCATACTTGTCCATTACACCGTAGAATTCAAGAATAGGCGTGCCGATCAGGTCCATCAGGCCATAGCCTATAAAATACCCGGCGACTCCGCCCAGGACAGACCCGGCAGTACACACAGCAGCATACCTGAAAGACTTTGACGGGATCGACAGAGCCAGCGTGATAAGAAGCACGTCAGGGGGGATCGGGAAAAAAGATGATTCTGCAAAAGCCAGCAGGAACAGGGCCGGCATTGCATTAGGTGTTTCAGCCCAATGCAGTACCCAGTCATAGAGTTTTTTTAAGAAGTTCACCCGGGTAGCTTACCTCAATCCCAGCCTGCTTAAAATAAGACCAAGGTATTTATTTAAAAAGTGGTCCCGCGGAAGGGAAGGTATGACGGGTTTCTTTCTTAAACCCAGGGTCTGAAGTTCTGCTATTATCTCGGGGTTCTTCTCTATCTTTAATCCTTCGCGAAAGATCTCTGTAGCTTTGAGCCTGAGGCCGCACCTGAGATAGACCCTGCCGAGGTTCAAATGGTTATAGGTCTTTTGAGGCTCTTCCTTAAGGGTCTTCCGGCAAAGACTGATGGCCTCCTTGACAGCCCCCCTCTCATAAGCAATGCAAACACCATGAAATGACCTGTATTTTGGGTTGTCAGGATCGATATTAAGTGCCTTCTCACACAGCGCAAGGGCCTTCAAAGACCCGCCGGCCTTATAAGCATCCTGGGCACTGTCGTACAGTTCTTCAGCTTCCTCTGGCAACTTATTAACCCTTTTTTCAGGCACATCAATATTTTATATGAAAATCATTATCTAAATATACAAAAAAATGAGTTTGAAGCACCACAACCGTCAAAGAAACAAAAAAATGGCGTCTCGAAAGATCGGGACGCCATTTTTGTCAGGCTAAACTGCCTAACCAATCTTCATCGGGGTGATCAGCCGCCGCCGCTGCTTAAAAACCCTATGAAGAAATCGAAAAAACCTGTTTTTCTTACATCCGTGCTGCCGCAGTGTGGACAGACACCATCATCTGTCTCACACCCTGAAGCAGATAAAAGATCAAATTCCTTTTTGCACTTTTGACACCTGTACATATACATCCTTAGCAGTAACTGTTATTGCAGGTACGCTGGAAAGTGGTATTTATATGATAGCAGTTTTCGCGGGCGGCGTCCACAAAAAAATAATCAGCAAAAATCACTTTATTCACTTATAAAACAGGGACACATCTTGTTTTATTTTAAGCGCATGTCTGCTTTTTTCATTTAAATATAAGGAGTTTGGTGAGGTATAACTTTACCCCGTTAGAAAGAAAGCCTTCGATGAAATTGGAGGTTAAAAGATCCGTCGCAGTTGGTTGTCTAAAGCCACCGACACGCGACACCTTTTTTCACGGGGTTTAGTTTAGAAGAGATACCATTCGGCCTGAAAATAAAAAAGGTGCTGATACTTATTTAGTGTTCTCTGCAGCTACACTGCATCAAACCCGAATGGAAGGACTAAAACATATCATTACATTCGTTCGCTGGAAGCTCACTATTCATTTAAGGCCTATCGACTCTCTGACCATATTCATGGTACTGCCTGCCACCTTTTTCGCCTTTTTAGTGCCTTCATTAATAATATCATCAATAAGCCCTGGCTTTTCCAGAAGATCCTTGCGTCTATCCCATATAGGTTCTAATATGCTGAAGAGGTTTTTTATCAACACTTTTTTGCAGTCAATACACCCTATTCCCGCAGTGCGGCATCCTTCCGCGACCTCTGCCTGTTCTTCTTTTGTTGAGAATATCCTGTGTAGTTGAAAAACAGGGGAAAGATCAGGATCTCCCGGATCAGTCCGCTTGACCCTTTGAGGGTCTGTTACCATTGTCTTTACCTTCTGCTCAACCTCTGCGGGTGAATCCGAAAGATATATGCAGTTGTCATATGATTTACTCATCTTTCTGCCGTCAACACCCGGCACCTTTGGAAACTCCGTCAAAAGTTCCTCAGGCTCAGGAAACACATTCCCATAGAAATGATTAAACCTCCTGCATATCTCACGCGAGATCTCAAGATGAGCCATTTGATCACCGCCTACAGGCACCAGGTCAGCCTTGTACATTAAGATGTCTGAGGCCTGAAGCACAGGATATCCGAGAAAGCCGTATGTTCTGAGGTCTTTATCCTTTACTTCCTGCTGCTTCTCTTTATAAGCAGGCACACGCTCGAGCCAGCCCAAAGGAACGATCATTGACAGTAAAAGGTGGAGTTCAGCATGTTCCGGAACATGCGACTGTATAAATATCGTGGACTTTTCAGGTTCAATTCCTGCCGCGAGCCAGTTGACAAGCATGTCCTTTATATAATCCTGCAGACGTGACGGGTCGGAATACTGGGTCGTAAGTGCATGCCAGTCAACAACAACGTAAAAACACTCATATTTATCCTGCAGTCTTACCCAGTTTTGAAGGGCGCCGACCAGATTACCTACGTGGAGGTATCCGCTTGGCTGCATGCCGCTCAGGACTCTTTTTCCAGACATAATCCGATCACCCCTTTAAAAAAATTTCACCAGCGTATATATCACCGCAATAACAGGATAAATAACTATGTTCGCCGCGCCTGAAAAAATAAGTACTATTACTATTATAAATCCGTAAGGTTCTATCTTACTATAGGCAGCCGCCTGTTTGTGCGGCAAAAGGCCGACTGCCACTCTCCCCCCGTCAAGAGGTGGTATGGGTATCATATTAATTACAGCAAGCACAATATTGATCAGGATACTGTATTCAAACATCAATTGCACCGGCCTTAAGACCGCGGCACTGAAACTCCCAAGCTGGAGGCCAATCGCGGGGTTAATGAAAATCGTAAGCACCAGCTGACTAATAATCGCGAGGATAATATTTGTCGCCGGGCCGGCAGAGGCTGAAATGGCCATGCCTTTTTTGGGATTTTTAAAGTTCATGGGATTAATCGGTACCGGCTTGGCGTATCCAAAGACAAAGCGCCCGTCCGTCAGGATAAAAAGCATTATGGGCATAATAATAGTCCCGACCAGGTCTATATGAACAATGGGGTTAAGTGTCAGTCTTCCCATAAGTCTGGCTGTAGGATCACCAAGCTTGTTGGCAACAAACCCGTGAGCAACCTCATGGAAAGTAATCGCAATAAGAATCGGCAGGAGCGATACAACTATACTTTGAATGTCCAAGATATTATAAACCTTTCATTAAAACAGGATATTTTCCGTAAACCAATAAATTTTTCACTATGATTATGATACACAATTTACGTTTTAAAAACCATGAGGATAATGGAGGGGAAAGTTCAAAAAAAGGGCATAAAACAAATCCGACATATATCACGATGATACACTTGTCAGGTATCCTGCTTGTCGTAGCAAAGCGGAGATCCCGACTCTTCGGGGTCCGCCGGTTTGTTTCTTGCCTGCCAGTTTGTTTGGCATGGTGGCATGGTGGAGGGTATCTTTCATCTTTCATCCTGAATCATGCATAATGTATTTTGTATCCTGATTGTCGTAGCAAAGCGGAGGTCCCGACTCTTCGGGGCCCGCCGGTTTGTTCTTGCCTGCCAGTTTGTTTGGCATGGTGGAGGGTATCTTTTATATAGCCGATGTAGCTTTTATCCGCCTGTGGCGGACAGCTGGCCTATGGCTCGTCCATGACTCGTAGAGTTGAGCCAACGGCTCATAGAGTAGAGCAATTGAAATGTCATAGATATAATTTAAAAAATAATTTCATTTGTAGCCCCCGTAGCTCAGTTGGTAGAGCATTCGATTCGTAATCGAAAGGTAGGCGGTTCGAGACCGCCCGGGGGCTCCATTTTGCAATCAATAGGTCGTCCCGAAGTATCGGGACCATCGGCTCCACTGCTTACTGAAGTAGCGAGTAGAAAGTAGAGAGTAGTAAGATGTTAAATCTACAATTTACAATCTTCAATCGTCAATATTCAATCTATTGGGGGATTTTCCATATGCGGTCGAAGTTGCAGATAATGACCTGCGGTTCATCGGCCTTGTCTTTCATGAGTTTCCCTCCATCTTCCAGGGCCACCAACAGGTCGTTGGGCCTGAGCAATGAACCGTCATAACCGGCGTCCTGCAATTTACTCTTTACGCTGTCCAACAGCATTAGACATCGAGACTCGTCAAGAATCCCCTTGGACGGGGCCTTGGAAAGATCTACGGGGATAAAAAGGCCGCTTTCATGTTCAGCCACCCATTTGTCAGGACCGTTGTAATAACCGCGGATCGTAATGTAATTGTGATTTTCCTGAAGAACAGGGTTGCCTTCAGGGTCAAGGACCCTCTGATGGGTTTCGTATTTTCTGAAGTCAGATGACGGCTCTATCTTTGTAGTCCCTGTCGTATATATAGCCCTTACATACACACAGGGGATACCCTGCCGGCTCAATGAATGAGCGATAGCAAATTCTTCAAAAGGACTGTTTATACCAAACCGCTTAACTTTTACGTCATATTCTATGTCCTCTCCTAAAGGTTTTTCGCCCACAAGCGAGGTCTTCCAGACAAGCTGGATGTTATCTTTTGTGATCGTATAGAAAACCTCTTTTGCGCCTGATAACTGAAGGGAGGGCGTTTTCCTCCATCTCTCGGGAAGAAAATAATCGAACAGCCGGGCATTATTCCCCACAACCCATAAATGGCCTCCTGTGCTTTCCGCGCGGCCGTAGATATACGGTACACCGAAGATCTCCGTATTTGATAAATGGCCGGGAAGCGGTGTCGGCTTGAAACGGTCCCTCTGATCATCAAGGTACGAATGTCTTCTTGAACGTTTTACCTGTTCTTCATATCCTGGAGTGCGCAGGAGGAGCTCATAATCAACCACTGAATAATTACCTTTTTCTATCAAACGGTACATCAGGCCTATCTGCCTGCCTGACCGGGAGGCAGGCCTTTCAGACATGCCGTCAGTTTGTGCCCGGCCCATATTCTCAATACGCTCAACCTCTTTTCCGCTGATAATAACATGCTCGGGCTTCATGTCAGCCACCAGAAAACCTTTAGTGTTCAGGTCCCTGAACACCTGATCGTTCATCGCCTGCAAATGACGCTTTCGTTCGCCACCATCAATATCTATATGTTGAAATATCTCTGTGATGCTTTTACCCTGTATCCACCGGTAAATAAGCTTGTACTGTTTAAGGATATCAAGACCGATCCCCGGATGCCTGGCCCTTATCCTGTTGATCTTGGACCTTGACCTTCCGCTCTGCCATAATTGCATCTTTTCGGGCGGCACATAAATTGCCATGGCATGCTGGATGTCAACATGCAGGTCCTTTGGTCCGTAGCTTCCCTCCCGCAGCTCTTCATTAAGGGCGAACTCCTCCCACGGGCTGTTAAACTCGGCATCACAGAATTCCTTGAGGGTATGCGTATCTAAAGGGACATCTTCTCCGACCCGGCTGTTCTTCACGACCAGATCAAGGCTTTTGCCGTCAACTTCCTTTGTCGGCACTTTGTAGACCGCGCTTGTTCCCTGGAGTCTTATTTTATGTTCGTCAAACCATTTCTTTTCATGCCAGTTCTCTATGGCAAAGTGTTTTTGAAATGGTTCGGCAAACCGCGTGAGGTAAAGGTCGCCGCCATCGCTGGTCTTCACATGGGCATAAACAACACCCAGCACATTAACAAGTGTCCTTTTGGCCATGATTTCTACAATAATTGATATGGTAAAAAATGTTCAATCCTTTATTAAGACCGCAGTAAGGTCCGATCCATCCGGGACATGAAAGCACAGCGGTCTTCATCTTGAAAGGAAAAAGTTTATCCCCGTGACGCAACGGGTCGGAGGCAGCTTTTATCTGTCGGAATTATTTCTCTGAAATGGAGGGTTATACTTAGCCAAGTCTCTTTTTGAATTCCTCAAGCTGCTTTTTAAGCCTCTCTGGCAAACGGCTGCCAAACGCGGCAAAGTGCTGTTCGATGTCAGGTATCTCGGCCTTCCACTCCGCGGGATCGACCTTCATCAGTTCCTTCATATCGTCACCAGATATGCCGATACCTTGAACATCCAGGTCCTCCTCTTTCGGCAGAAGTCCGATAGCCGATTCCCTGGCGACTGCCTTGCCGTCAACACGCTCGCACATCCACTTTAGCACCCGGCTGTTATCGCTAAAACCGGGCCACAGGAATTTGCCGTCATCGCTCTTTCTGAACCAGTTGACATAGAATATCCTCGGGGCTTTGTCACCCACCCTGTCGCCCATATCAAGCCAGTGCTGGAAATAATCGCCCATGTTGTATCCGCAGAAGGGCTTCATTGCAAATGGGTCCCGCCTCAGGTTACCCACCGCGCCGATGTTAGCAGCAGTAGTTTCAGAGGCCGCGGTCGCGCCAAGGAAAACACCGTGATCCCAGGAAATGGCCTCATGGACAAGGGGTACGACACTGCTGCGCCGGCCGCCGAATATAAATATATCAACAGGAACTCCCTCTGGTTTTTCCCAGTCCCCGCATATAACAGGGCACTGCGAAGCCGGCGCTGTAAAGCGCGCGTTCGGATGGGCCGCGACAGTTTTGCTTTCAGGGGTCCAGTCATTGCCTTTCCAGTCAATGGCATGTAGAGGCTCGTCACCGTCCATACCCTCCCACCAGACGTCACCGTCATCTGTAAGGGCGCAGTTGGTGAAAATAACGTTTTCCTTTAATGTGTCCATTGCCATCGGATTTGTGTCATAAGACGTGCCCGGGGCCACTCCAAAAAGACCGGCTTCCGGGTTGATCGCGTAAAGCCGGCCGTCAGCGCCTACCTTCATCCAGGCTATATCGTCGCCAATGCATTCGCACCTCCAGCCCGGGATCGAAGGCTGCATCATTGCCAGGTTGGTCTTGCCGCACGCAGAAGGGAAAGCGGCGGCAATATGGTACCGCTTACCCTCAGGGCTTGTAAGGCGAAGTATCAGCATATGTTCAGCCATCCAGCCCTCACGCTTTGCCATGGCAGAGGCGATACGAAGGGCAAGGCATTTCTTCCCAAGCAGCGCGTTGCCTCCATAACCCGAGCCATATGACCAGATCAGGTTTTCTTCGGGAAAATGACTGATATATTTCTTTTCTATAGGGGCGCAGGGCCACAGGACATCCTTCTGTCCTTCAGCCAGAGGCGCGCCTATCGAATGAAGGCAGGGGATAAAATCTCCGTCAGTTGAAAGCAGTTCAAGCACCCTGTCGCTCACACGGGTCATGATATGCATATTAATAACAACATAGGGACTGTCCGTAATTTCAACACCAATCTTTGAAATGGGAAAACCTATGGGACCCATTGAAAAAGGGATCACATACATTGTGCGCCCCTTCATGCATCCGTTATAAAGGCCTTTCATTGTCTCTTTAAGCTGAACCGGATCGATCCAGTTATTCGTGGGGCCGGCTTCATCCTTCGAAGACGTGCTTATGTATGTGTGGTCCTCAACGCGGGCAACATCACCAGGGTCGGAACGGAACAGATAGCTGTTAGGCCGTTTTTTCAGCTGAATGGCGCTACCGTGGTCCAGCAGCTTCTTTATCATAAGATTATATTCCTCAGCGCTTCCGTTGCACACATAAATATCATCAGGCCGGCACATATCTGCCGCTTCTTTGATCCAGTCACTCAATTTTTTGTTTTTGATATCAATATTCATTAAACTTTCCTTTTGTTAACCTGATTGTTTTTCGAATCCGCCGGACGTGCGGGCCGTGTATTCCCAGCGTCAAAACCTGGAAGGATTATGATACACGATTTTAAATGAAAAAACTACTCGGTAGAAGGCTCGAATTAATAAGCGGTAAATAAAAGGCAGGACCTGAAGATAATCTGCCCTGTTCCCTGTTTTTCCCTGGTTTCGGTGAAGCGCGCCCTGCCGCAAGTCAGGGCACTCGGGTCCACCCGCACAGGCCTGCTAAGTGGTCCTCGCGTTTACCATCTCATTATAGAATTTCGGGTTATCGGCAAATTTTTCGCCGTCTTCCACGGAAATTTTTCCTTCAGCGCAGAGATTGGCAAGGCTCTGGTCAATAGAGGTAAAATCCTCAGCCCCAGTCTGCAACATAGACCTTATCGCGTGCGTCTTGTTCTCGCGAATAAAGTTTCTGGTCCTGTGAGTGTTTATCAATCGCTCGACAGCTACGATACGGCCCTGGCCGCCTTTCTTTGGGATAAGTCTCTGCGAAAGCACCAGGAGAAAGGAATCGGCAAACTGCATCCGTACCTGATGCTGCTGGAGTCCGGGAAAGATATCTATTATCCTGTCGATCGCGGTGGTCGAATTAAGAGTGTGCATCGTACTAAGTACAAGATGCCCGGTCTCAGCCGCTGTCAGGGCGACCGCTATGCTTTCCGCGTCCCTCATTTCACCTATGACGATAACATCAGGGTTCTGCCTGAAAATATGCTTGAGACCGACGGCAAATGATGTGGTATCAGGCCCTATCTCTCTCTGGTTGACATTGCTCTTTTTGTGCTTGTGAAGATATTCTATCGGGTCTTCGATCGTTATTATGTTGGCTCTCCGCCTGGAATTGATTATGTCTATCAGGACGCTCATCGTAGTGGTCTTGCCGTGGCCCGAAGGGCCGGTGATAAGGATAAATCCCTGTCTTTTCAAGGCAAATTCAGACAGCCAGGCAGGAAGCGCCAGTTCCGCAAGCGAAGGGATCTCGTCCACTATGAGACGCGCGGCAAGGGTGAAGGAGTTCCTCTGCTTGTATACATTCACCCTGAAACGCCCGGCGTCCGAAAGAGTAACAGCAAAATCGATCTCATTGTCCCTGTGGAATATCTCTTTCTGCTCTTCTGAAAGCACACCATAGCACATTTCCTTTACCTGGTCCGGCGTCAGTGCGGACATCGGAAGCCTCTTTATATCATTGTCTATCCTGAGACTTGGCGGGACACCTACTGTAATATGAAGGTCGGTAGCCTTATCATCCAGCACCTTCCTTAAAAGAGAATACACGTCCGGCACGCTCACGGCCTCAACAGGCGTGATGCCGGCCCGAAGCTGTTCTCCGTCAAAAGTGTCGCTTCCGTACCCGCTCTTGTCAAAAAACGCTATTGCCTTATCGATCTGGTATGAGGGTGTAACAATTGGTTCCACGCGGCGGCCGACGGCGAACTCAACGTCCTGTATGGCGCTTATATCATTGGGGTTGACCATCGCAAGGGAAACCTTGCCTCCGGCTTCTTTAACAGGCAGCACCCTGAATTTTTTGACCTTTTCAAATGAAACGAGGTTTAGAACAGACGGCTCGATCCTGGTCCTGAACAAACTGATAGGAGGGACGTTCAACTGCTTGCTTAAAAAACTGAGAAGCGAATCTTCATCAAGAAAGCACATTTCTTCAAGGATTGAACCAACATGGCCGCCGACCTGGGCCTGTCTTCTCAGCGCCTTTTTAAGCTGGTCATGGGTTATTATGCCGTATTCGAGAAGAATTTCACCAAAACGTGATTTTGAATCTTTTTTCTCCTCTTTTGCCATTATTCCACCTCGGGTTAAATTGTTAATAAGGATTATATGAACGGGAAATGTTTATATATATTTAATCTTTTACTATAATATATGAAACTTTGTCAACAAATAATCTGGATGTTCAATATAGACAGAAGTGACTGAGAAGACCGGGGACGTATATCGTGAACAGCCCTTTCACTATCATGCAGCCATGGGAAACCCTTTAGAACATACAAGATACAGGTGAAGCCTTTCCGTGATAAATCACGGAGCTTCCTGCCCGCTTCGCCGAATCGAGGCGAGTGGGAAGGCGAAACTTCGCCTTTTTGGGACGAGCAAAAAGAAAGCGCCCCGCATTGATACCTCAGCTCAAAATACACATAAGCGAAGCGCAGTAATTGACTTTGATGCTTTCAGGTTGATAGTCTTGAAAAATGCTTTCCATACTGATCATTGTTTCCGCGTGCACTGTTTTTGTGGGAGGCAAAGGATGCGCGCTGATCCTGCCGGCAGCGCTTGCGGGGTATTTTATTCTTGCCTGCTGACCCATTAAATAGTAAAATTAATTTCACAGCATCGGCACACAGATATGCAGTCTTTTAAAAAAAATATCGGGCAGTTCTGCGATTCACTCAAAGTGGAGAAGGACGTATCATTACACACTCTGAGAGCGTATACCGGAGACCTCGAAGAGTTCCTGATGTTCGTCCAAAAAAAACCGGCAAGTATAACAAACATTGACATAAGGGATTTCCTTGCATCACTGCACCACAGGAAACTGAAAAAATCGTCTATATCAAGGAAGCTGGCAACCATCAGGTCCTTTTTTAAATATCTGCACCGGGAAGGGACCGTAAAGAAAAATCCCGCGAAACTCGTCTCCAGTCCACGGGTTCAAAAGGCCCTCCCAAGATTTTTGACCGTTGACGAGGCTTTCGCGCTTATGGAATCTCCAAAAGGCGATACGTTTCAGGCCGCAAGGGACAAGGCCATTCTCGAGCTCCTCTATTCATCCGGGCTAAGGGTATCTGAACTCAGCACTCTTGATATCAATGACTTTGACATAAAGGACTATCTGGTAAGAGTAAAAGGCAAAGGGAAAAAAGAAAGGATCATCCCCGTAGGAGAAAAAGCGGTCGAGGCAATAAAGACCTATCTCCCTGAAAGGGTTTTGCTCAAAAAAAAGTCCCAGGCGCTGTTCCTGAACAACCGCGGCGGACGGTTGACACAGAGGAGTGTTAGACGTATAGTAGAAAAATATAGCAGGATGATCGCCCTCGCAGGCCACCTAAGTCCCCATGCATTAAGGCATACTTTTGCGACGCATTTGCTTCATGGCGGAGCGGATCTAAGGTCGATACAGGAACTGCTCGGGCATTCATCCCTGTCAACAACGCAGAAATATACTCATGTTGATATTGTCCATTTAATGGAGGTGTATGACAAGGCGCACCCAATGGCAAAGACCGACGAGGATTAAGACAATAAATTGTTGATTAGTGGTCACCCTCCATAAAAACTGGAGGGCAAGCACAATGTGAGGATTTGCTAATTATGATATTCGCTCACATTTGCTCGCTACTCATTCATAAGATTGCAGATTGTAGATTGAATGAAGATTAAAACATTTTAGACTTTAGATCGGAAAATTCACTTATATAAAATTAGAAGTATGGAGGGGACAATGTCACAACATTCCGGGTCCGAATTCCACGGCACTACAATATTGTGTGTCAGGAAGGGCGGAAAAGTCGCTATAGGCGGCGACGGACAGGTTACGCTTGGGAACACTGTTCTAAAGCACAACGCCAAAAAAATACGCAGGATGTATAACAACAGCATCATAGCCGGCTTTGCCGGTGCAACAGCCGACGCCTTTACGCTCTTTGAGAAGTTTGAAGCCAAGATCGAAACCTACCGGGGTAACATAACAAGGGCCGCTGTGGAACTGGCAAAGGACTGGAGGACCGACAGGATCCTGAGAAGGCTTGAAGCGCTTCTGATCGTTGCTGACAAAGATCATTCATTCATTATATCGGGTACCGGCGATGTTGTTGAGCCTGAGGACGGCATAGGCGCGATCGGTTCGGGAGGCCCGTACGCGCTCGCGGCGGCAAGGGCGCTGAAAGAACATTCGCAGATGGAGCCGGTTCAGATCGTTGAGCAGGCCATGAAAATAACGTCCGGCATATGCATCTATACCAACGAATCAATTACTATCGAGGAATTAAATGGATAACCTTACACCAAAAAAGATCGTAGAAGAACTTGATAAATACATAATCGGACAGCAAAAGGCAAAAAAAGCCGTTGCGATCGCCATGAGAAACCGTTGGCGGAGAATGCAGCTTTCCGGGGACATGAAGGATGAGGTGCTCCCGAAAAATATTATAATGATCGGCCCTACAGGGGTGGGAAAGACCGAGATCGCAAGAAGACTCGCGAAACTGGCCCAGTCCCCTTTCACGAAAGTTGAGGCCTCAAAATTCACAGAGGTGGGCTACGTGGGCAGGGACGTAGAGTCCATGGTCAGGGACCTGACCGGCCTTGCCCTTAACATGGTCAGATCAGAACACATGGAAAAAGTTCATGAAAAAGCGCGGGCCCACGCTGAAGAGAGGATTCTAGATATTCTTCTGCCTCTGAAACCTCCAAGGAAAGTACCGGCCGGCGCTGAAACAGCTTCATCCGATGATGAACAGACAAAGCACCCGGAAACGCGCGAAAAGCTCAGGGCCCGTCTGCGGGAAGGAAAGCTGGACAACCGTTATGTTGACCTGGAGGTCAGAGAGAAGTCCGTTCCGTTCGGGGTCGTATCAAACATCGGCATGGAAGAGCTTGAGATCAACTTAAAGGAGATGATGGGTAATTTCCTCCCCGAGAAATCAAAAAGAAAAAAGGTCAAGATGCCCGAGGCCATGCAGATCCTGGCCGGAGAAGAGGCGAATAAGCTCATTGATATGGACAAGGTTGTAAAAGAAGCTATCGAAAGAACAGAACAGAACGGGATAATCTTTATTGATGAAATAGACAAGATAGCGAGTAAAAGCTCGGCACATGGTCCTGACATTTCACGGGAAGGCGTGCAAAGAGACCTGCTGCCCATTGTCGAAGGCACAACCGTAACGACAAAGCACGGTCCTGTAAGAACCGACCACATTCTTTTTATTGCGGCCGGGGCTTTCCATACGGCAAAACCTTCTGACCTGGTACCTGAACTTCAGGGAAGATTTCCGATACGCGTAGAGCTGGAACCACTGGGCAAGAACGAGTTCCTCAGAATACTGAAGGAGCCAAAAAATGCCCTGACAAAGCAGTATGTTGCCCTGCTTGAAACCGAGGGAGTAAAAATAAACTTTACCGGCGATGCGATAGAGGAGATCGCTTCGATCGCCGAAGAGGTCAACGAGAAGACAGAGAACATCGGCGCCAGAAGACTTCAGACCATCCTTGAAAAATTGCTTGAAGATATCTCTTTTGAAGCGCCTGACAGGAAGAACGGCGCATTGTCCATAGACGCTAAATATGTCGAAGACAAGCTGAAAGACATTGTCAAGGATGAGGATTTAAGCAGGTATATATTGTAGAATAAACAGGGACGCTTTAGATTAGTGCCTGCCCGCCACAAGAACCGGAGGACAGGCACAATGCAAGGAGTTACTTATTGTTATATTCGTTCACTAAACGTTCACTGTACATCCATAAATTTTAGATTTGTCGGGTTCTCTGTTTTTGAAAATATGCTTAAGATCAAGATCTGCGGGATAACCAATATTGAGGATGCCGCTGCAGCAATTGAATACGGAGCGGATGCGATCGGTTTTGTGTTTCAGCCCAAAAGTCCGCGTACCGTTACCCCTGAAACAGCAAAGACCATTATATCTTCGATCCCGCCTTTTATAACCACCGTGGGAGTTTTTGTTGATGAGGACAAGGCTCAAATAGAAAAGATCGTCCGGCACACCGGCCTGAATGTGATACAGCTCCACGGCTCTGAGTCTCCGGAGGCATGCAACCTGTGCAGAAAGGTCATCAAGGCCATAAGGGTCAAGGACCTGACAGACCTGGAACCACTGCGGACATATAATGTACCGGCCTTTCTGCTGGATACATACTCGCCCAGTTCAATTGGCGGCACGGGCCGGATATTTAACTGGGACATCGCTGTTGAAGCAAAAAAGTTCGGGCGCATAATACTTGCCGGCGGGCTTACGCCCCAGAATGTCGAAGAGGCGATAAAATGGGTTCAGCCTTTTGGAATTGACGTGGCGACAGGGGTGGAAGGCCGCCAAAAAGGCAAAAAGGACCACAGAAAAATGAAGCTTTTCATTGAGAACGCCAGAAAAGCCCTGGGATATGCCTGACATATCTTTCGGCCTGCCCAATGCCCGGGGAGAGGCGCATAGCTTTGACAGATCAGAGATAGAAAAGGTGCTGGGGCTGCCTTTTACTCCGGACAACCGTGTCCGTATTCTGAAAAGCGGTAAAGAGACCTTTCAGACCATCCTGGATTCCATAGAAAACGCCCGCGAGATCATCTGCGTTGAGATCTATATATTCAAGGACGATAATACCGGCACGCGGATTGCCGAGCTTCTGAAGAAAAAGGCCGTCCAGGGGGTAAGGGTCTACGTAATATATGACCATTTCGGCTCTTTCCTGACATCACGGCATTTCTGGAAGGACCTTGCTGCTTCAGGCGTAAAGCTTCGGGCCTCTCATCCCTTCAAGTGGACGTCTCCCCGGCGTTACGTGCGCCGCAATCACAGAAAACTGCTGACTATTGACGGGCAAAGGGCGTTTACAGGCGGGTTTAATATCGCCGATGAATACCACCGCTACTTCAAAAGATGGTTAAAGGCATGGAGAGATACCGGCATATTGCTTGAGGGTCCCATTGCCGCCACCCTGCTTGAGATGTTCCGGCAGAGATGGATAGCGTGGAAAGGCAAGCCTATTACATGGGATAAAAAAGCAGCGCCTGTTTCTCCCGGGGTGCCGGTAATACCGATCTTTACAAACTCCGCGAAAGAGAGAAGAAGAATGCGCAACCTGCTTTATTACAGCATTAACAGATCAAGAGAAAAGATATTCATTACAAACGCCTATTTCACACCGGGCTTAAAGCTGATGAAAGCACTGGGAAACGCCGTGAAAAGAGGTGTTGACGTAAAGCTCCTGCTTCCCGGCAAAAGTGATTTTGCTCCCGTGCACTACGCGGGCAGGCACTCCTACGCGAAACTCATGGGAAAGGGGATTGAGATCTATAACTACCAGGGAAGCATCCTTCACGCGAAAACAGCGGTTTTTGACCGCCACTGGAGCGTAATAGGTTCGGCAAATCTCGACTTTCAGTCTTTAAGAAGGAACGATGAAGGCAATGTAGGTATACTTGACAGCGATTTCAGCAGGCAGATGACCCGGCTTTTTCTTGATGACCTTCACCAGGCAGTTAAACTCGCTGCTGATACATGGTCTGAACGGCCTTTTTATGAAAAGGTCCTTGAAAAGTTCTTCGCACTGTTCAGAAAAAGACTCTAGTGTCAAACTAAGATACTCATTCCAATGGATTCGGCAGGCTCACCACTACCGGTTCATTCGCGTTCTATCGTAAATTTCAACTGCTATGATATAATAAATATTCTGATATTTTTCGGAAATCCGGAGAGATTACGCGTATGATCAAAAAAACAAAAAAAGTTCCAGACAGCAGGGGGCATTTTGGCCGGTATGGAGGCCGTTTTGTGCCCGAGACTCTGATCCCCGCGCTTGCCGAACTTGAAGAGACCTATAAAAAGCTCAAAAAGGACAAAACCTTTCAACAGGAGCTCGACCTGCTCCGGAACAATTATATAGGAAGGCCTACTCCGCTTTATTTTGCCAAAAACCTTACGGAACGCGTCGGTGGGGCAAAAATCTACCTGAAGCGGGAGGACCTGTGTCACACAGGCGCTCACAAAATAAATAATGCTATCGGTCAGACGCTTCTGGCAAAGAAAATGGGTAAAACCAGGGTGATCGCGGAAACAGGCGCCGGACAGCACGGTGTTGCCACCGCGACAGGCGCGGCGCTGGTCGGCCTTGAATGTGAAATATACATGGGGACCGATGACATGAAGCGCCAGTCCCTGAATGTGTTCAGAATGCGCCTTTTAGGGGCAAAGGTCACAGAGGTCCCCACAGGTTCCAGGACACTAAAAGACGCGATAAATGAGGCGTTAAGAGACTGGACGACAAACGTCCGGCATACGCATTATGTGCTTGGCACGGTATTCGGTCCGCATCCGTATCCTGCTATGGTCAGGGATTTTCAATCCGTCATAGGGACAGAAGCCAGAAAGCAGATATTGCGCGCGGAAGGCAAACTGCCTGATTGCCTTATAGCCTGTGTTGGCGGCGGAAGCAATTCGATCGGCCTTTTTTGCGCGTTTCTCAAGGACAAAATAAAAATGATCGGGGTTGAAGCCGGAGGGCTTGGAATTGAATCAGGAAAGCATGCGGCCCGGTTCGCCGGGGGTTCTCTGGGCGTATTTCAGGGTTGTATGAGCTACCTGCTCCAGGACGGCGATGGAAACGTGCTGGGAACACATTCAGTATCCGCGGGGCTTGACTACGCGTCCATAGGCCCTGAACACTGCTATTTGAAAGACCTTAAGGCGATCGAATATACGTATGCAACGGATGATGAGGCACTGAAGGCATTTGATCTTTTGAGCAGAACGGAGGGAATCACACCGGCTCTGGAATCCGCTCATGCTATTGCAGAGACAGTTAATGTCGCGGAAAAGATGCCGGTTGACGCCATAATAATAGTCAATCTCTCCGGCAGAGGAGATAAAGATGTAATGGAAGTAGCAAGGATCAAAGGGATAGAACTCTAATTTTTAATTATCAATTGACAGTTGTCGATTAACAATCCGCATACTGAAATAAAATGAAAAAAATAGCGAACGTATTTAAACAATTAAGAAAGGCCGGTAAAAAGGCATTTATCCCGTATATTATGGCGGGTGACCCGTCGCTTGATGATACCAAAAGGTTTGTAGCTGAACTTGAACAGGGCGGAGCAGATATAATCGAGCTTGGAGTTCCGTTTTCCGATCCGCTTGCTGACGGCCCCACTATACAGAGAGCGTCAGAGAGGGCGCTTGCCCAGGGTGTTACGCTCAGAAAAGTACTCGCGCTGGTCGAAGATATAAGGAACGACTCCAGAATCCCTTTGGTCTTAATGACATATTATAACCCTGTGTTCAAATACGGAATAGAGGCGTTTGTCAGGGAGGCTGTAAGGATCGGGGTCAGCGGTGTCATAATCCCTGATCTGATACCCGACGAGGCAGGGGATCTTATTGGTTACGCAAAGAAGTACGGGCTTGATACCATTTTCCTTCTGGCACCGACCAGCACGGAAAAGAGGGTCAAAATAGTTGCCAGGAGCTCAACAGGTTTTATATATTACGTTTCAATTACCGGCATTACAGGAGCAAAACTACAGCTTGACAGCACCATGGAAAGCACGCTTTCATTAATAAAAAAACATTCGCGGAAACCTGTGGCAATAGGATTCGGCATTTCAAGTCCTGAGAAGGCCGCTGCAGTAGCCAGGCTTGCAGACGGGGTCATTGTCGGCAGTGCTGTTGTAAAGCTGATCTCAGAGGGTAAGGATATCCGGGCCTTTGCCAGGGCTGTTAAAGAGGTTATTTAAATCTTTAAAGAAGTAGAGAGTAGCCCCGAAAAGCCCATATACCACAAGGGTACAGGGTACTATCGGGATCTCCGCTTCGCCCTGTACCAGACGGTTCAGGGCTTCGCTACGACAAGCAGAGAGAAAAAACAAAAAAGCAGTTAATGACAATTGACTACTGACTACTGACCGTCGTTAATGACTATTTACCAAAGGCAGATATGAAAATAAAGGTTCTTGGCTGTTCGGGCGCGGAGCTCCCGGGTTTTGGTCTGCCGTCATTTCTCCTTGATGACAGCATACTCATTGACGCCGGCACAACAACCGCGGCTATTGGCGAGGGCGCCCAGAAAAAAATAGGTCACATTATCATAACCCATTCTCATTTCGACCACATACGCGGCATACCCACGCTTGCGGACAACATGTTCCTTCGAGACCCTGGACATAGTATAACCCTGGTAGGAACCAAAGCGGTTCTGCAGGTGATCAGAAAAAACCTTTTGAACAATATCGTATGGCCTGATTTCACAAGAAAACCGAACCTGAAGAAACCAGCTCTTAAATTAAAGGTAATAAAAACGGGAAAACCCTTCAGGATCCTTGATTACAGGATAACAGCGGAAAGAACGGATCATACCGTGCCTGCGGCCGGTTACATCATTGAGAACTCAAAAGGAAAAAAACTCCTGTACACCGGTGATACCGGCCCGACGGACAGAATATGGAAACGCGCTGACATGAGATCCGGCAAAACCGCAATTGACGGAGCAATAATAGAGGTCACTTTCCCTAACAGGATGAAAGCTGCTGCCGAAAGGACCGGGCATTTAACGCCGGCGCTCCTGTTGAGTGAGCTGAAAAAACTGCGGAACTTCCCTAAAAAGCTCTATATAACTCACATCAAACCCCAGTACATCACCACGGTAACAAAAGAGCTTCAAAAACTTAAAATAAAAAATCTGAAAATTCTGGAAAAAGACAGAACATATGTCATCTGAACTGAAAGTTAAAAGTTAAGAATTATGGCCTGGTTTAAAAAAGAAAAAAGCGCGATCTCAAAAAAAGTAAAGGTCCCTGAAGGGCTCTGGATAAAGTGCGATATCTGCAAGGAGATCGTATATCGCAAAGAAGTGGAAAAGAATCTCATGGTATGCCCCAAATGTAATTACCATTTCAGGATCTCGGCAAAAGAGCGAATACTGCTGCTTGTTGATGAAGGAAGTTTTAGCGAGATCGGGGCAAACCTTACATCTAACGACCCTCTCAATTTCAAAGACCTGAAGTCTTACAGGGACCGGCTCAAAAATTCACAGCAAAAGTCGAACCTGGAGGAGGCCGCAGTTGCCGGCAGTGCTTCAATTGGCGGGCATCCTGTTGTACTGGCCGCCCTTGATTTTGGTTTTATGGGCGGAAGCATGGGCTCTGTCGTAGGCGAAAAATTCGCTATGGCCGCTGAAAAAGCGCACGAGGAAAACCTGCCGCTGATCACGATCGTATCATCAGGAGGCGCGAGAATGCAGGAGGGAATACTTTCCCTCATGCAAATGGCAAAGACCTCCGCCGCGATAGCCCGGTTCAAGGAAGGAAATATGCCGTACATATCGATCCTTGCAGACCCGACGTTTGGCGGAGTGACCGCGAGCTTTGCAAGCCTTGGGGACATAATTATCGCCGAACCCAAGAGCCTTATTGGATTCGCAGGACCCAGGGTCATTGAACAGACAATAAAACAGCAGCTGCCGGAGAATTTTCAAAGGGCGGAATTCCTCCATGAGCACGGCATGATAGACCTGATCACCAAACGCAAGGAGCTGAAGCAGACCCTTATAAAACTTTTATCGTTAACAGTCGGCAATTATAAGACCGGCTCCTGATTAAAACGAAAAACCTGCCAGGGACCTGCCGCTCCAAAAAACAAGAAAATTCTCCGGCAAGTGGTTACGTTTGTGCTTTAAGCGGGTTTTAGATTAAAATTCGTCTTTAGGACCTGACATGCCGATACAGAAAAAAAGTTACAACGGAGCGGTAGACTACCTGTATGCGCTTCAATATCATGGGATAAAGCTGGGGCTGGAAAACCCCTTTGCTTTGATGAAATTGCTCGGTGAGCCCCAGAAATCATTTCGCTCAGTGCATATTGCCGGAACCAATGGCAAGGGCTCAACCGCAGCCATAACAGCGGCCATTCTTAAAAAAAGCGGGTACAGGGTCGGTCTCTTCACATCGCCTCATCTTGTAAGTTTTACTGAACGGATAAAGATAAATGGTTCGCCGATCCTGGAGTCCGAGATAATAAGGTTTACGGACCATATCAGGAATGCCATATCCACATCTCTGAACCCGACTTTTTTTGAATTTGTTACAGCAATGGCTTTTTACTATTTTGCCTCTGAAGGAGTTGACTGTGCTGTGGTAGAAGTGGGAATGGGAGGAAGGCTCGATGCCACCAATGTCCTCACGCCGGAGGTCAGCGTTATAACGAACATCAGCCTCGACCACAGTGAATTTCTGGGGGAATCGATCTCTGACATAACTTTTGAAAAGGCGGGCATAATAAAGGCCGATACCCCGCTGGTAACCGCCGCGTCGCACCCTGAGGCGTTAGCGGTTCTGGAACAGGCCGCGCAGGGCCTTTCCTCCAAACTGCACCTTTACAGAAGGGACTTCAGCGGTTCACTTGTTTCCATGGATGACAGGCGCATTGTATTCGACTATTCAGGCGCGGGCCTGTCTCCTTCGCACACTCCGGACCGCGCGGAATACAGGAACCTCTCGCTCCCCCTGGGGGGAAAGCATCAGATGCACAATGCGTCTCTGGCCATCAGAGCGTGCGAGATCCTCTCGCGCAGGGGTTTTAATATAGAGACCGATTCGATAAGGAACGGCCTTTTAAATCCTGACTGTCAGGGGAGGCTTGAACGCATTTCCAGCAATCCGGCTGTATTTATCGACAGCGCTCACAACCCTGAAGCGGCCCGTTCGCTTGCCGACAGCATAAAGGATATCTTCCCTTCAAAAAAGGTGGTCCTTGTGGCAGGCATCATGAAAGACAAGGATATTAAAGGGATCCTGGCGCCTCTTATCCGGATCGCCGATTCGGTAGTATTAACAAAACCGGACAGTGAAAGGGCCGCGTCTCCGCGTGAGCTGAAAAAGCGCGTAGAAGAAATCGGCGGCAGGGGACATGCTCCGCGGTCGATATCCATAGCCAATACGACCGCTGAAGCAATGGAACACGCAAAA
Source organism: bacterium BMS3Bbin08 (assembly GCA_002897775.1). Lineage (GTDB taxonomy): Bacteria > Nitrospirota > Thermodesulfovibrionia > UBA6902 > BMS3Bbin08 > BMS3Bbin08. Next base: position 53,187 of record BDTR01000051.1, read on the forward strand.
AAAATCTGCCAAAACGGCTCTATCATTCTTGTAACAGGATCATTTTATACTACCGGGGAGGTAAAAGAGCTTTACGGGAACAAAAGCGGGACGCTATTATCTCTACGGGAAAAATACAAAATGGGAAACAGGACATGAGAAACAGGACTTCCGGGCTCTTAAAGATAAAACGTGATTCCCTTGCAGCCGGAAAAATGTATGGCCGCACCGTCTTTACTGTTTTCTGTTCTGTTCTGCTTTGTTTTCTGTTTATCTCTCCGGCGGCATCAGCGGAAGACCTTCTGAACATCTCGGCTGACAATTTGGAGCATGATCCGGACAAGAACGCGTACACCGCGTCAGGGTCAGTCAGGATCACTTATGGAGAAACAACCTTGAGTGCCGATAAGATACTTTTCTACGAGTCCACCTCAGACGCGGTTGCCACCGGCAATGTAGTTTATGAAGACGAAGAGGTTATCATAAAAGCTGAGGTGGTGGAATTAAACCTGGAAACCAAGCTCGGCACGATCTATAGCTGCGATATCTTCTACAAGAAGCTTAATTATCACATAAACGGCATAGACAGGCTGGATAAACTCGGCGAAACGACCTATCACCTTGACCGGGCGGAGGCCACAACATGCAACGCCGAACCTCCTGAATGGCATTTCAGGGCCGAGGACATTGACATACATCTTAATGAAAATATAAAAGCAAAAAAAGCAGTCTTTTACATCAAAAAAGTTCCGGTGCTCTGGAGCCCTTATTTTTACGCGCCTCTTCTTAAAGATCGGCAGACCGGTTTTCTTACGCCCAGCGCTGGATACAGTTCTACAAAAGGCTTTACATTCAAACAGGGATTTTTCTGGGCCATACAGGACAATATGGACGCTGCTTTTTACGGAGATTATTATAGCGACAAGGGTTTTGGTGAGGGGCTTGATTTCCGTTATATGGCAGATTCCGAAACCAATGGGGAATTATGGGTATATCACCTCAGAGACTCTGAAGAAGGCAGAAATTTCTCCGAACTCAAGTCATATCACAATCAGAAACTGCCTTACGGCATGAACGGTTACTTGAAAATGCATCTCGTGAATGAGTTCGACTATTACAGTGTCCTTAAATCAACGTCCTCCGGCAGAGTTGGCCTGTCCGCGTGGGGAGAATCCGATCCTGCAGGACTCAAACAGGAAGAGCGGCTTCAGAAATACCTTGAATCCAACCTGCAAGTATCAAAACCTTTTCCCTGGGGAAGGACATATTTACTCGGCCGGTACAGGCAGAGTATTGAAGGAAGTTCGCGCGGGATCCCGCAAACTCTGCCTGAGTTAGGCCTTATTGTCAATACAGGAAGCGTGGGTGCTGTATCATTTGATATGGCGGTTACAGGTACAAACTTCTGGAGAAAGAACGAACAGCGAGGGCAGAGGCTCGACGTCTATCCCAATTTCTACCTGAGTCTGGGAAGAACGGTGAACTTCACACAGAAAGTCGGACTGAGAGAGACCCTCTATGTGCTTGACGGGCCGGCACGAACCACGAGCAGGGAGATCTTTGATCTCAGGTCTATTCTAACGACCCGGTTTCTAAAAAAATATCCTTCGCTTATCCATACCATTGAGCCAACCGTCGAGTATATATATATTCCGCACGTGGACCGCAGCAATATTCCCATGTTCGATTCGACAGACTCAATGCCCAGGACGAGCGGCATTGTTTACTCTTTGACTAACAGGCTCTCGGGTTCTTTTTGGGGAAAGTCGGAAGCCAGGCTAAGACTTTCACAGAGTTACAGCCTGCGCGACATAGAAAAACCCTACTCGCCTGTTCTGATCGAAAGCAATTTGGTAAACAGAAACCTGAATTTCAGCGTAAACGCGTTCTATGACGTATACGTAAAGAACATTACAGACACGATTGCCTCGGTGCGCCTGACAGGACAACAGGGATTTATCGGTATCGGGAAAAACTTCAGACGTTCAACTAATCTTGACCAGTATTCTGTCGAAGCAGGCGTAAAGAGGCTGTTCGAAATATTCAACTCGCCTCTTCCCGTAAGCCTTTATACCAAATTGTGGTATGACGTTGAGGATCACACCGTCCAGGAACTGAATGTAACATCAACTTATACAAAACAGTGCTGGGGACTGACCGTTTCTTTTACGCAAAAACCCGACGAGTACCAGGTTATGTTCGGCGTCGAGTTTAAAGGGTTTGGTTCTTTGAAAATAGGATAAATTATAAATTAGTGATCACCCTCCAGGCAAGCACAATGTAAGGATTTGTTTACTTTTGTATTCGCTCGTATTCACTCGCTTAGCATTCATCTGATTCCACCGATTAAAAAGACGATTACACAGATAACAAAAAAATCTGTGGTATCCTGACGTTCCATCTGTGTCATCAAGAATCACTGTTACGGGATTCTTTCTTGGCTTCTTCCCAGAAAATATCCATCTCTTCAAGGGTCATATCAGAAAGTTTCCTGCCCCGCTCCGACGCCCTCATTTCCATATGCCTGAAGCGGTGAATAAATTTGCTTATGGTCTTTCTCAATGCATCCTCAGGGTTAACACCCACAAAATTTGAAACCCTGACAAGAACGAAAAATATATCGCCCAGTTCTTCTTCTATTGCTTCCGGCTCTTTTTTATCGAGTGCCTGCCTGAACTCACTGAGCTCTTCATCAAGTTTTTTAAACACATCTTCGATCTTTGCCCAGTCAAAGCCGACCCTTGAGGCCTTGTCCTGAAGCCGGTGCGCCCTCAGCAGGGCCGGAAGTGTTCCGGGCACTCCCTCAAGAACCGAGTCCCTGTTCTTTCCCTCCTGTTTCTTGTGTTCATCCCAGCGTTTTAACAGCTCCTCTGTTGTTTCCAGTTTGTCATTGCCAAACACATGAGCATGCCTGCTGATCATCTTTTTGCTGATCGTGTCAATAACATCATTCATATCAAACTGGCCCATTTCCTTTGAGATCTGGCAGTGAAAAACTATTTGAAAGAGAAGGTCCCCCAGTTCTTCCCTGACCTTATCCGGATCACCTTCATCAAGGGCCTCAAGCAGTTCATACAGTTCTTCCACAAGAAAAGGCTTGAGAGAATCCCTGGACTGCTCTCTATCCCATGGACAGCCCTGAGGCCCCCTGAGCGCCTCCATAATGCGGATCAGATCGTCAATGGCCATAGTAAGAGTATATCAGATTCCCCTGACAAGATGACCTCGCGGACAATAAAGATACGACAGCGCTAAAAGAGGTCCATTTACATGAAAAAAATAATCTGTGTTATCATTATTATGTAAAACTATTCAATAAATTATAATGACTGCATACCGGGAGGTTGATAAGAATGCGGCGAACAGTTTCCTATTTTGAAAAAGCGGGCCCTGAAAACACGCAGCAGTGCCTTGATATCGTGAGAGCCACTGTCAAAGAGCTCAATTATAAACACATAGTTGTTGCTTCCACTACGGGCGGCACAGGCAAGATGTTCGCGGAAGCTTTCGCGAAAGAAAAAGTTAAACTGGTGGTCGTAACACACTCCTTCGGATTTGCTGGCCCTAACAAGATCGAGATGTCCGAAGCGGCCAGAAAAGAGATCGAGGCCCTGGGCGCGGCAGTTTACACGGGCACAATGATAACACACAGCCTTGAGACCGCATTATCCGCAAAATTCAGCGGAGTGTACCCTTCCCTGCTTGTAGCGCAGTCCCTGCGCAGATTTGGTGAAGGCCCGAAAGTATGCTGCGAGATGGTGATGATGGCGGCGGACGCGGGACTTATTCCTGAGGGGGAAGAGGTCATCGCAGTGGCAGGCACCGGCAGGGGCGCGGATACGGTCATGATCATACGGGCTGTTCCGTCAAAAAGATTTCTTGATCTTCGTGTGCTTGAGATCCTCGCAAAGGCAAGGGGGTAGCCGCAAAACAGCCTTGATACCCTGCGTATATTGCGGATGCTATAATTTAATGGTATATATTCAATATAGGAGAGTATGATGATAACCGGCAAACCGCTTTATACGGTCGAACAGATCCAGCAAAGGGTAAAAGAGATGGCAGGGCAAATATCAAAGGATTATGAAGGCGAGGAGCTTTTGTCGGTTGGAATATTAAGAGGCTCGTTTATGTTTTTTTCGGACATTGTTAAGTTGATCCGGGTACCCATGAACATAGACTTTCTGATCGCATCAAGTTACGTTAAGACGCACAGCACCGGCAAGATCAAACTCCACGCGGATATAAGGGAAGACATCAAGGGCAGGCACGTACTGCTTATCGAGGACATTGTTGATACGGGTCTTACACTCGCGTACATCAGGGAAATGCTTCTCGCGAGAAAACCCGCTTCCCTGAAAATATGCACATTTCTTGATAAAAAGAGTCGACGGGAAGTCGACGTCCCTCTGGATTACGTCGGCTTCGAAATACCGAACAAATATGTTGTAGGTTACGGTTTGGACTGCGAGAATAAGTTCAGGAACCTTCCTTACATAGTGGTCTTTAAGAAAAGCAGTTAAATGTTTTCAGGATAGAGGATCGCGCCAGGCCCAAGCCACTGGCAGTTGTTGACAAAATATATTATAATGTAGCTCTTTTGGATTCTGGAGCGAAGATACGATGGCAAAAAAATTACTACCAAGAATGTTCGACCGGTTCAAGGCCGGAGATAAGTGCAAGGCAAAGCTCCTGCTTGCCGATGACGTAAAGATACGGGATATAAGCGTGGGCGGTATCCTGCTGGAGACCACAAAACGACTAAACATTAACAGCAGGTACAAGATCCAGATAGACGGGAAACTCGGGAACGAAAAAATAATGCCTTTAGGCATAGTTGTCAGGGAGTCTATGAAGGGCACCGTGAAAAAAAAGTTCGACAACGTGCCTGTCTATCACGTAGCCCTGAAATTTGTCGCGCTGACCACGGAAGAAGAGGCCTTTTTGAATAAACTTATCAGCGAGCTCAAGTAACCTCTCATATCGACAAAAAGTACAGCCCGGAGGATAAATTATGGATTTTGGGATGAAGAACAGGTTGTCGCGGATCATTAAACCGAAAACAGGCAAAACAGTCATGCTCGCTGTTGACCATGGATACTTTCAGGGTCCTACCACAGGTTTAAGGGACATAAAAAAAACCATCTCGCCGCTGGTTTCCCACGCAGACTGCCTGTTTATAACAAGGGGCATGCTGAGAACCTCTATCAATCCAGGGACCGAAACCGCAATATGTCTAAGGGTCTCAGGCGGACCGAGCATACTTGGTGAGTTATCCAATGAGGATATAACCACATCCATGGAGGAGGCTTTAAGACTCAATGCGTCAGGCGTCGGGATGTCTATCTTTGTCGGCCAGGAAAATGAGGACCGAACAATATCAAACCTCGGCAGGCTTGTGAACATTGCGGAAAGATACAACATGCCTGTGCTGGCCATAACCGCTATAGGCAGGGACATGGCAAGAGACGCGCGTTACCTGGGGCTTGCCTGCAGAATAGCCGCGGAGACAGGAGCTCGCATGGTAAAGACCTACTATTGCGAAGACTTTTACAAAGTAGTTGAAGGCTGTCCTGTTCCTGTTGTTATGGCAGGCGGCAAAAAAATACCTGAAAAAGAGGCCCTTCAAATGACGGCAAACGCTGTTAAGGAAGGGGCGTCCGGAGTTGATATGGGCAGAAACATTTTCCAGAGCGATAGTCCAATTGGAATGATAAAGGCCATAAAAGCTGTTGTTCACAGAGGCGCGTCTGTAGACGAAGCGTATGAGATATACAACAAAAGCAAAAAATAAATCGAAAAACCACTTGCTACTCGCTACTTGCTACTTGCTACTTCCTCATTAGAATGAAAGTCGCTGTTTACTATAGTAATGATGATATAAGGATGGAGGACCGCCAAAAGCCCGCGATATCCAGCGGAGAGATCCTGATAGAAATGAAGGCGTCAGGTATCTGCGGAACTGACGTGATGCAGTGGTACAGGATAAAAAAGTCTCCGCGCGTCCTGGGACATGAGATGGCCGGCGTGGTTGCTGCAGTTGGGAGCGGAGTGAAGGATTTCAAAAAAGGCGACCGGGTCTTTGTATCTCATCATGTACCATGCTATAACTGCAGCCACTGTGCCAGCGGCAATTACACTGCCTGTGAATCCCTTCATTCTGGCAATTACGACCCCGGAGGCTTCTCTGAGTTCATAAGAGTTCCTGAACAGAACGTCAGGCACGGGACCCTGCTTCTGCCGGAGACAGTGAGTTTTGAGGAAGCGACCATGATCGAACCCCTTGGCTGCGCAGTCGCGGCGCAGAAACAGGCAGGACTCAGCAAAGGACAGTCTGTCTTAATAATAGGCTCCGGTATCTCGGGTCTCCTGCATATTCAGATGGCAAAGATAAAAGGCGCCACGGTCATAGCTACTGATATAAACGAATACAGGCTGAGAAAGGCCGCTGAATTTGGCGCTGATCTTGTCATCAATGCCGACAGTTATTCTGCTGAAAAACTAAAACGGGCGAATAATAACAGGCTCGCGGACATCGTTATCGTTTGCGCGGCCGCGAATAAGGCTGTCAGCGATGCTATCTCATCTGTTGACAGAAAGGGGACCATTCTTTTTTTTGCCGTGCCTGAAACTGACATGACTTTTCCCTCCGTACAGTTCTGGAGGGATGAGATAACCGTTATGTTCTCGTACGGAGCAGCCCCGGAAGACCTTTATGAAGCTCTCGGCCTGATCAAAGGAGGTAATGTTGATATGAGTAAGATGATAACGCACAAACTGCCGCTGTCTGACATTCAGCAGGGGTTCAGGCTTGTCTCTGACGCCGGAAGCTCTCTCAAGGCCGTACTTGTCCCTGATACGGCGGTCAGAGCTTGATTTTCTTTTATTTTTTGGTATATTTTATTTAAGTAAGAGAGAGAGATTTGGAACGAAGGCGTTCTTTCAGAGTGCCTGTCAGTATTGAAGCCGAACTTTATATCGGCGGCAAACATTATGAAGGGGTCATAGAGAACCTTTCAGCAGAGGGGTTTCATTTCAGCGCGGTCCCTTCAAAAATGCCGTCCGACCTTTATCCGGGCGATGAGGTCGAACTGGCGTTTAACCTTCCTTCTGAAGAGACGCTTATCCTGCAATGCAATGTGAAGTGGGCTGAAAAAACAAGGCCTGAAAGCACACCCGGCACCCTGGGGCTTGAGATCACTGAAAGATCCTTTGAATACGATGACTTCTACATGAACACTTACAGCAACTATATGGGGATAATTCAAAAAGACGGGAAGGATGTTCGGTCAATACTGAAACTGTTCCTTATTTCTTCCTGATATAATAACGAATCTCTTCCCCGGCTTCGTCAAGCTCCAATAATTCGTCTCCGCTGTGTTTCAGGTACGCGGCAAAGGTCGACTTGGTAGTTATATCATCGGCAACTATTTCAAGGACCTCGCCTGAATGCATATTTCTTAACGACTGCCTTACCTTGACAAGCGGCATGGGGCATTTCAGACCCCTTACATCGAGTACTTTATCAGGCTTTATATCAGCCATACCTGTCTCCTTATCAACTCTCCTTATCAACGCTAATAAACCGGAGGGAATTGTAAATTCTACCTTATCAAAATAAAATTTTACATACAAATAAATTAATAACATTATAAACTATATTATATGCTTTGGATAGTACGCTCTGAAGGATTATTGTGTATTATTCAGCAGATCCACACACACGCAAATGGCGGGCTTACGTCTTTTCCCAGACGTATACTTCGCATCCATCCACGATCTTGGATGCGGGTACAAAACCTTCGCTGTCCTGCATAGGTTCAAAAGCGGGCTTTGATATGTAGATATTGTTGGGGGGGGCATATTTTTGCATGTGGCCGGCGATGTCTATCACGCGGTCGCTGATCTCTTCCAGCGGTATTGACTCGTCAAAGTATACATGACCGGAGTTGATCCCGCACCTGACCCGGAAATCCAGTCTCATTGACTTGACATCCCGATTAAATGCTTCCAGCCCGGTTATAACCTTCTGCGCTGTTCGCACGGCCCCCTCCACAGAAGCAAAGCATATCATGACGCCATCCGGGGTCCACGCTGATTTAAGCGCGCCGTTCGCCTTCATTTTGTCTTCAACGAATTTCTTGTACTCGATAAAGTCAAGCTCAATGATCGCTTTCTCCTCTCCCTGCTTCATATCGGTCGAACCCACCACATCAATGGCAAGAAAGGCAAGGTCCTTTCCCATTGTGTCCAGCTTTTTCTTTGTTTGCGCGAAAAGCTTCAGCAGTTCGTCACGTCCCTGCTTGTTCGAGGTTTTAAGATTATCAAGTTTTTCCCGTATCGGGGCAAGAACCTTCGCGTTCTCAGGCAGGCGCATGGATGCCCGATCGCAGGGGGGGCATTTTCATCTATGCTTCAGATGCATAATAACTGGTATCAATTAAGAATGAGTATTTTCTAGTTACGCTAAAAGCAAAAAAGATGCTTTATAAAATTATTAATATTTTTAAGTGGCTAAAATAAATATTATGTGATAAATAAATTAACTATATGGGAATGATAACAGGAAAGGTACGATCTATAGTAAATGAGAACCAAACAAAAAAAGAAACAAAAGCCGGCAAAAAAAACAGGCATTAAAAAACAGCTTAAAACCGATCCTCCCTCATGCAGGGTTACCTTTACAATGCCCAGAGAAGCAGCGCAGGACGCCAGAGAGGTAGTGGTCGTCGGGGATTTCAATAAGTGGAACATAAACACAACACCGATGAAAAAACAGAAAAACGGCGATTTCGAGGTTACGGTCGAACTGCCGTGCAATACAGAATACAGCTTCAAGTACCTCATCAATCCTCATGACTGGCCAAATCCCGCATGTTCCAGCGGGAAATGTATTCCTGATTCTTTTATATGTGAGGATTGAGTGAGGCGGTTCAAGCTCGGGCCCAGGCCTCGAAACTTCTAATTTCACCTATCTCACGCGGGCATTTTTGTCGCGCTTCTGAGACCACCCACGAAATCCAGATAGTTTTGCCGCGGATCCAAAATTTCAACGCCCAGGCCGCTGTAAGAGTTGCGTGACAGTCCAAAGCTTCTTATACAGGCAGAGACCCTTAAAATATCTTTTTCCAGGGGGATAATTATCCTTAGCCGCGGTTTCATCGGGAAGCTGACCCTCGTACGGATAAACATGCCTTTTTCCGTAAGGTTCGTTATAGTTCCAAAATGCTCTGTTATGCCGTTGAAATACTTTACCTGTATATTGACAGGTATTCTCTCAAACTCCCTCTGAAACATAACCCACCTCCTGGTCAGATATTAATATCTAACAGATTAACGCATAGATACAGGAACTGATGTGATACGCGTCACAATTTGATATACTTAGGGGGATAAATACCCATGGACGAGAAATTAAGGCAGCTTATTTTTCAGGAAGAGGAACAACTCGGGCTTCTTCAGTTGTTAAGCAAAGAAGAGGTCGAGCAGGTTATCCCCTTTTTTAAGGCCGCCTCATATCCCGCGGGCTCTACATTATTTAATGAAGGAGATCCCGGGGGATTCATTGCCTTTATTCTTTCCGGCACGCTGGAGGCCAAAACAAGTACTGAATTCGACAGGGCGCCGCTGGTTCTCGGCACGCTCAAAAAAGGTTCTTTTATCGGAGAGACCATGTTCACTAACGCAAAGGCCCCGCGCGCTGCCACAGTGGTGGTACTCGAAAACGCTGAACTGCTTATTCTCACGAATGAAGCGCTGGAATCGATCATTCAGCAATATTCCCAGATCGGCGTCAAGCTGTTAAGGGGCCTGCTCAAGATCACAACCATTCGTTTGCTCAAGGCCATAGAAAAACTGGGAGTGGCTTTTTAAACATGGCTTATCCCATGAAGCTGGAGCAGGGTAATGACAAATAAGGATAACAAAGACCGGCAATCGGGAAACTATATTCCATGGTTTCTCAGGTCTGATGATACCCCTTCATCAGGGGATTTTCAGCTTTTTTTTGACAGATTAAGTCATAGAGTTAAACAATTACTTGACTGCGATGAAATAAGTTCATCCGACCTGCCCCATTTTGGTCACCAGCTGGAATCTAAAAGCCGTCAGAAATTTCTATATAATAAGGACAGCGGCCTTTCCCTTCCTTCTCAGATCAGTGATTATTTTAAAAGCTCAACGATAAAAAAACAGTGGAAGGCAGAGATCGGGAGATTCATCCTCGATAAATACAAGGCCGGATTCCAGGATACAGAAAATGAGGACGACGTCAACAAAAAAATAAATGACCTGGCAAAAGAGAATAATGCCGTGATCTTTGAGCACCAGAAAAAAAGTTATTCCTCATTATTCAAAGAAAGATTGGGCGTATTGGAAGTATTGCTGCAGATATTCCCGCAAAAGAACAAGAAAGTATTTTCAGACTTTACAGGGGACATAAAAAGCTATTTTGCTGAATCCGGGATAATGTTCGATCTGGACGAACAGGATCAGATAAAACCGCTGGATGCACCGCTGCTTCAGAAAGAAGTTATTGATGATCTTCTGCCCAGACTTCAGTCGCAACATCCGGAAATAGCAAAGGAACTGGTTAAAGCCTATCACGACATGTTAAACGGCGAAAGCTTTGATTCGGTTTTTTTCGATGCCTTTGCGGCGCTGGAGAAGTTAGCCAGAGAAATAACCGGTGATCCCAAATTTGAATTTACAAAAAGTAACCTGAATAAATATTACCCTGGCGTGCATATAGCGATCCATTCAATAATGGATAACTTGCGCGGTCTCAGGGACAATGATGTCAAGGATGAGAGAAAAACACCGGAACCGTATGAAATGAGATACTTGCTGTTTTCAATTTGTAATACCGCGTTATTACTGCTGGACTGTCAGAGATAACAGGCCTGTCATCGGTTGGGTCAGATCCGGCACAGTTGCAAACCTTTGATCATCAGGCAGTTTCATGGTTTTACGAACAGCCTTAAAGCCGCACTCTTTTAAAACCGCGTCCAAAGTACCGCGCTCAAAGCAGGAGATAAGAAACAGTTTCAGGGCTTCCATAATATTCTTTTTCGCTTCCTTTTCCGTACTGCCCTGCGAATACACATCGAGAACTGAACAATACGAAATAAAGCCCTTTGCTTTTTTCTTTATCGAAACAGGCAGTTTTATTTTAATCTCTACTTTATTAGCCATAGCTCCCTCGTCTATCTATCATTTCAATTATAACAAATTGGGGATATTAATTTTAGTGGTGGGACGCTCAGCGTCCCCATTAACCACGCTTAGCGTGGTGCCGAAGGCCGGACTTGAACCGGCACAAGGATAAACCTCGAGGGATTTTAAGTCCTAAAATAGCCTGATTTTGAACTTGCACTAAGCCCTTGATTTTAAGGATTTATTCTTTAGAGTCAGGGGCTTTCTTTTTTCCTCGATGTTGGCTGGAGTTGGTTGAAATTGGCAGTAAATAAGAGCGGACGGTTACAAAATGGTTACAGTTTGGGGTAGGGGTGACAAAGTTTTCCCCGTTTTAGTTGCTTCTTTTTGCCCGTGTTTTCAGTGTATAATAGTGATAATAAAGTTGTATTAAAAGAGAATGAGAATGGTTAAAGAAAAAGAGATTGTATGTTTCAATTGTTATGATTATGGGGTATCAGAGAACTGTATAAATTCCTGTAAGAAGATCAAGAAAACACAGGACAATAAAATAGCCTTTAAAAAGGGTTTCTTCTTCTTTAGTGACCTTTGCGATAAAGGATTGCGTCTTAATGACAAGCCGACTATAAGGGCGGACGTAAAGAAAAAAATAGACAAAGCAATAAATGAAGAGCAGAAACGGGAAATAGCATTACACAAAGACCACAGAAAGCAGTCTGTCTTTAATAGAGTAGAATTATCTTCAAGGCAATATCAGAAAATCAACCGCAAGGTCTTTTCAAGCATACCCGATGAATGGTTAATCTGTTTCTCGGATAAACAGAAGAAAGCGATTAAAGCCCATAAGAAAATATCCGAGCTTAGAAAGAAACCTACCTATAGGGAAATGAATATCATACTTAGGGGGGGAAATATCAAAAAGACCCCTCAGGCAGTGCATAGCCGTTTGAAGAGTGCTGAGAAGAAAGCGAAAGAGTTAAAAGACCTGAAAGATAAAATAGACAATGAACCCGAAAGGTATTTAATAAAGAAACGTGGAGACAAGTTCCCAGTGCTTTTCAAAAGAGAGTATGTGACATACAAAGGCAAGCCGGAGATCAGGTATGCAGGGCAAACAGTAAGGAAGCATCCGAAAGACCTCACACAAAGCAACATGACGGTTCACAAGCCATCTTCTATCAATCTCTGGTGGGATAAGAGAATCAGACAGCTTGCCAAGAAGTTGAATATCGGCTATAAGGATGCGTACCTTATAGCGTACAAAACAACTGAAGGGCTTAAGACCTGTAGGGCATGCGAGACGCCCCTACCCCTCGGCGTCTCAATCAACAGTGAGAAAATTACCAGACGGAAAGAGTATTGTGACAGCACCTGTAAAAAACTCCACGTAAGAAAAAAATAACTTTCTCAATTCTTAGTTTGTCTACGGAAAACTTAAGCGCACCCCCATAAACAAAGCATTTCTTTTTTCTGATACCTTGAAAAATCATAGTTAGAAGGATAATTTTTCCTTCAAATTGAAAAGAAAAGGGAGAGAAGAAATGAGAAATTTTGAAACGCTTGACTTGTATCTGACCACATTTTTAAGTTTTCACGACTGCAAACCTCAACTCAAAATAAATAACTCCGGGCGTGTTATTTTCTGTTTCCCCGACTCCGAAAATTTATACACGTTATTACGAAATTACAATTCCAAC
>BDTR01000052.1 GCA_002897775.1 bacterium BMS3Bbin08
CACATACCCTATTCTGCCGCCTATCATCACCCCCAGGATCGCCCATATAAAGTAATTCTGAACAATGTCCTTTGAGTATTCATATTTCTCGTTCTTCACCCTGTACATGACGAGCAGATACACGACAGTAAAAGCGACAATGTACATCAAGCCGTAATAACGCAGCTGGAACTGTCCTATCTCGATGAGATTGGGGTTAATGTGTTCCGGTATATGGTTCCAAAAGCTAATGAACTTATCCAGCATTTAAATTTCTCCCGCCACGATGTATGATCAGGTCGTCTTCCTGAACTTTGTGATCAGTTCTATGATCTCCTGTATTTTTTTCTGCTTTTCGATCTCTGACCCGCCTTTAAGCGCGCCTGCCACGCACCCTTCAAGATGTTTCTCTAAAATTTTTGATTCAACCCTTAGTATTGCGCCGACAATTGAATGCAACTGGGTCAGAATATCCACGCAGTACCTCCTATCCTCGATCATCTTCTGGACACCCCGTATCTGACCCTCGATCTTCCTCAGATAGACCAGCTGTTCATCATGAGTAGTAAGCTGTTTTATCATGTTCCGTGCCTTCATAAACCTCCTTTTTTAATACCATGATTACTATATACCATACCCCCCCACCCTATGTCAAGCGATAAAAAAATATTCGTTTTCAGCCCGTCAACTGGCCTTTGATCTGAAGGTATCTTGCTATACCGGAGCGGGTAATTAATCCTACAAGCTCATCATTGCGTATTACAAGAAACCTGCTTTTGTCCTCCTGAACCATTCTCTCAAGGATCGTGGATATATCATCGTCTTCAGATACCGCGAGGGACCTGTCAAATGGCTGCATTACTTCTCCGGCTGTTGTATCGTTCCATCTGCCCCTGGGCGCCTGCCTTATCTCCCTGAGGCTGATAATTCCGACCGGTTTTCCGCCGTCCGTGACGGGAAATCCTCCGAATCCGTACCTTAAAAAATAATTGGCCACAACCTCAGAAACCGGAACAGATGAATCTATCGCAATGATATTTCCGGTCATAAAATCCCTGACCCTGATCTTTGCGAGTATCCCCTTTGCGGCGGCCTGCTGAAAGCTGGTCTGCGCGGCCGTGTATAAAAACCACGCGATAAGTAAAAACCACAGACCGTCCGGACGTCCTGCCATAAGGAGCGTAAAGCCAAAGACCATGAACATCAGGGCAATTGCCTGGCCAGCTTTAGAGGCCTTTTTCGTCGCATCTACGTAATTCCCTGATCTTTTCCAGAGCAGAGCCCTTAAGACCCTGCCGCCGTCCATTGGAAAACCCGGCATAAGGTTAAATGTCCCGAGAACAGCATTAAGGTAAAAAAGGTAATAAGCAATGGCTTCCAGGCCCTTATAATCACCCAGCAGTTTAAATAATATAAAAAAGATCAAACAGAGAAGATAGCTTGAAAGCGGTCCGGCAAGGGCCATCTTTAGCTCTATCTTCGGGCTTGATGGTTCCTTTTTCATCTGGGCCACCCCGCCTATGATGAACAGCGTTATGCTGGTTATAGGTATATTGTATCTTAGCGCGACAAATGAATGGGAAAGCTCATGGATCACAACCGACAGGAAAAGCAGCAGGGCGGCAACCGCGCCCCTGAGCCAGTTGGTTGCGTGCGGAAGTTCAGGCGCCACCTGCGGAAAATACTGCGTGGCAAGGAGATAAGTGATCACGACAAATATCACAAACCACGAGACATGGAGCTTTATAGGGATCCCCATAACTTTAGCTACCTGCCACGAGTTGTCGAACATATACCCCCCTTACCACAATATTAGCATATAGTTAAATTTGTGCAAATTAATCTATAAAAGTTATTCAGTAATTGAGTCATTGAGTTATTAAATGACTTAACTGCCTATTATGGGTTAATTGTACTGTTTTTGTTAAAATAATCTATGTCCACCGCTGAACCTCTTAAGATCATCTCTGTTGCCGGAGCACACAGCAGTGTGGGCAAAACAACACTGTGCACTATCCTGCTTAAATCGCTTAAGGGTTTCGGAGCGATCAAGTTCACGAAGACACCTCTCTATGCCTCTGTTACAGATGATATCAGCATCCTGGATCAAAAAGGCAAAGACACGGCGCTGTTTCTTGGATCAGGCGCTCAAAAGGTATTGTGGATCCAGTCTCCGTATCATGAATTAGGGGACATTATAAAGATTGCCCTGGGTAAGATGTCCGGCCTGAAAGGAGTAGTAGTAGAAGGCAATAGTCCTGTGGATTTTTTAAATCCCCATCTGATACTATTAATTATTAAACCTGACGCGGAGATAAAACCTTCTGCTGTCAGGATCAGTAAAAAGGCAGATATTATAATTATCAACTCTGAAAAGAGGGCGAACGAACCAGGTCTGGCCGGGACGGTCCCAAAAAACGCAAAAGTCTTCCGGATCGATCTGAATAAGAAAAGAGGTGAACTCGATGAGTTCCTCTGCTTTGTCAAAGAAAGAATCGGTTCAGAATGAGATCAGGAAAAGATCCCGCGACAACAGGATCACATGCCCTGTCCTGAGAAAGATCGCTGAAGAACTGGATATACCTTATAAAGACGCCGGGAATGCGGCAAACGAACTGAAAATAAAGATAAAGAACTGCGACCTCGGTTGTTTTTAGCTTTTTCGCCGCGGTCTCACGACCGGCAGGACATATACTGCCGGTTCAAAAGGAGAAACTACCCTGAAAATGGACATAAATGTTTTATTTTTTGAGCTGGCCCTTTCATTTTATTTCGTATCCACTGTCTCAAGCATCATATGGCTCTTTAAGGGCAGAAAAGCGACTTCAAAACTGATAATCGCGGCGACCGCGATCGGTTTTTTGCTGCACACTTCCAGCATTGCCGCGAGATACATAAAAGGCGGTCATTTCCCGGTTACCAACATGCACGAGGCAGCTTCCTTTTTTGCCTGGTGCCTGGTGCTGCTGTTCCTGTATCACGAGGTCCGCTTCAAACTGGGACTTCTCAGCTCCTTTATAATGCCCATAGTATTTTCTCTTATTCTTGTATCTTCTTTTTTCCCAAGGGAACTGCAGGAGTTACGCCCTGTGCTCAGAAGCAACTGGTTCGGCATTCACGTGATCCTGGCCTTTATGGCGTACTCCGCGTTTGCCATGGCCTGCGGCATAGGCTTCATGTATCTCATACAGGAGAAATATCTGAAGTCCAGGCGTCTTGGCGGGCTTTTCCAGAGACTGCCCAGCCTCCAGGTCCTGGATGAGATCAACTATCACCTTATTACGCTCGGGTTCTCACTTCTGACTCTGGCAATAGTAACCGGCGCGGTGTGGGCGCATTCCGCATGGGGAAGTTTCTGGAGGTGGGACCCAAAAGAGATATGGTCTTTAATATCATGGCTTGTTTACATACTTATACTCCATCTAAGGCTCAGGGTCGGCTGGAGGGGCAAGAAAACGGCAATGTTGTCAGTCACGGGATTCGCGACAGTTATTTTCACCTTTTTTGGCGTTAATCTTCTGCTTAAAGGAATTCACACCTTTGTATGAACATACTGGTTGTCGGTCTTAACCACAAAACAGCGGGAATCGAGATAAGGGAAAAACTCGCCTTTGACGGGCCTAAGCTGGGCAGGGCCGTTGATATATTAAAGGCTTCACCGGATATAAAAGAGAACCTAATCCTTTCAACCTGCAACAGGGTCGAAGTTTACGTCATAGTCAGAGAGCCTGATGCCGGGACAGAACACATAAGGAAATTCCTTTCAGACTTTCATGAGATCCCCCGGGACCATCTTGATAAGGCCCT
Organism: bacterium BMS3Bbin08; assembly: GCA_002897775.1. GTDB lineage: Bacteria > Nitrospirota > Thermodesulfovibrionia > UBA6902 > BMS3Bbin08 > BMS3Bbin08. Next base: position 3,787 of record BDTR01000052.1, read on the forward strand.
TTATGTACACACTGGCAGGAAAGCGCTCGCGCACATATTCAGGGTCGCTTCCAGCCTTGACTCGATGATAGTCGGGGAACCCCAGATACTCGGCCAGATGAAAGAGGCCTTTGACTTCGCTCTTAACAAAAAGTCCACAAGCGTGTATCTCAATAAATTGATGAAAAAGACCATTTCAGTGGCAAAAAGGATCAGGACCGAAACAAAGATCTCGGAAAGCGCGGTAAGCATAAGCTTTGCCGCTGTCGAACTGGCAAAAAAGATCTTTGAAGACCTTTCCACAAAGACCTTTATGCTGATAGGCGCGGGAGAGATGGCGGAGCTCGCGGCCAGGCATCTGATAAACAACGGCGTAAAAGACGTGTTTATAACCAACCGGACATATGAAAGGGCTGAAGAGCTTGCAAGCGAGTTCAGCGGAACAGTAGTTGAGTTTGACAGGCTTCTTGATGAACTTGTACGTACTGACATCGTAATATGTTCAACCGGCGCCCCTGATTACGTTATCTTCAAAGATGCAATGCATGATGTCATGAAAAAAAGAAAAAACAGGCCGGTGTTCATGATCGACATATCCGTGCCGCGGAACATCGATCCTGAGATCAATGACATAGATAATGTCTATCTCTATGACATAGACAGCCTCCAGGGGGTCATTAACATCAACATTCAGGGAAGACAAAAAGAGGCTGAAAAGGCCGGCAAGATCGTGGGCCAGGAAGTCGAGGCCTTTCTTCAATGGCAGGCGTCCCTGTCAGCTGTGCCCACGATCATCGCGCTCAGGGAAAAGGCTGAGGCAATAAGAAAGTCAGAGCTTGAAAAAACCCTTGGAAAGCTGGGCGGCATAGGGCAGAAAGAAATGCAGTCTATAGAGGCATTGACCAGATCTATCGTTAATAAGCTGATACATTTGCCGACCGCGGCGCTGAAATCGGATACAGAAGACAAAGACGCGATGATTGACATTGTCAAGCGCTTATTCGATCTGAATAAAAACCCTGAGAATGAAACGAACAGTGAGCGGAAAAATGAGCAGGAAAAGTAAAAAGATCATTATAGCGACCCGTGGAAGCAAGCTCGCCCTGTGGCAGGCGAACTGGATAAAGTCGCGCCTTAAGAAAGAGCTTAATGTGCCTGATATCGCGCTGAATATAATAAAGACCACAGGCGATAAGATCCTTGATGTACCCCTTGCAAAAGTGGGGGGCAAAGGGCTTTTTGTGAAAGAGATAGAAGAAGCGCTTTTAAGGGGTGACGCCGACCTGGCTGTCCACAGCATGAAAGATGTTCCTACTGATCTGCCGCGGGAACTTCATATCGCGGCCATATGCGAAAGGGAAGACCCCAGGGACGCCCTCATAACAACGATTCACGATTCACGATTCACGGTTCACGGTTTTAAGAACCTTCCAGAGGGAGCAAAGATTGGTACGAGCAGCCTGAGACGGTCATGCCAGCTGCTTAATATAAGGCCTGATCTGAAGATCGAACAGCTCAGGGGAAACCTGGATACCCGTATAAGAAAGCTTGACGAAGGACAATACGACGCCATCATAGTCGCGGCCGCGGGCGTAAAAAGACTGGGCATGGCAGACAGGATCACAGAGACCTTTGGACCTGACATAACACTGCCCGCGATAGCACAGGGCGCGATCGGCATTGAGTGCCGAAAGGATGACGAACACATCAATGAATTGCTTGGACCGCTGAACCACACTCAGACATCAGTGTGCGTCAGGGCTGAAAGAGCGTTTCTCAAAAAACTTGAAGGCGGATGCCAGGTGCCGATAGCCGCGTATGCACAGCTCGTCGCTACGAAAGATGAAGGACGAAGGATGAAGGACGAACCAGACTCGTCACTCGTCACTCGTCACTCGTTACTCGTGATAGATGGTCTTGTCGGAAATATAGCCGGCGACGTGTTGATCAGGGGTTCTATTGAAGGAACGCCTGATAACGCGGAAAGTCTCGGGATCGCGCTGGCTGAAGACCTTCTTTCAAAAGGCGCGGGGAAGATACTGGCTGAGGTCTATAAACAGCAGTAAAAGCCTCATGAGCTTTCAAATAGTGCGATATTTATACGAACTTCGCATCCCATGATAATAAAGAGCAATTACGAATGTCAATCAGTTATGTTTCTTTATATATCAGCCAGTTACATTTCCACTAAAACAGGAGCTGACGGTTCGACTTCTCGACGTTTTATTGGGCTTGCAGAGATTTAATATTAAAGCCATTAAGTGACCTTTATCTGTTATAATTTACAATATATTTAAGAAACAGGAGGCAATATGAATCTATATAAATTTTCAGTAGTGGTTGAAAAAGATAAAGATGGCTATTTTGCATTTTGTCCCGAACTTCAGGGTTGTTACACACAGGGCGATTCTTATGAAGAAGTCATGGAGAATATCAGGGACGCTATTCGACTCCATGTGGAAGACAGAATTGAAAACGGTGAAGACATACAACAATCTGAATCTGTGAGTTTAACCCTGATGGAAGTTGCAGTATGACAGAAAAGTTACCAGGAACAACTGCTGCAGATACAATCAGGGCATTAGAGCGGGCAGGGTTTTCCTTTTCACGACAGAGTGGAAGTCATAAGATTTACAAAAATAAAGATGGTAAAAGAACAACTGTTCCTTATCATTCAGGTAAAATCCTCCATCCCAAAACCTTAAAAAGTATTTTACGAGATGCCGCTCTTACAATAGAAGAATTTAAAGAATTTCTGAAATAAGAAATTTGGTAACAAGTCAGTCGTAGACTGGACAGGTTTGCATGCCGCAGGTTTGCAGGCTTCGCATTAATTGTTATGTCTAAGAATTAATTATGAAAGGGTGATAATTGAGATGCTAAAAAAATATTTCCTCCTTTTTATGCTCGTTGCACTATCTTTATCATTAATGAGTTGTGCTTCAACAACTGGCTATGTCAAAACAATTAAAGATGATTTCGATAATTATGTAATAAATAGGATGCAGGGCAATAAAGTAAATGCTAAAGGCATAAGAATTCTAGAGTTGAACGCTCAAAAATATCAAAAAGATAAATTAATCAATTATAGTCTCATGGTCAGATTAGTTGATGGAGGTTGGTTTTTTATTAAGAGGGGAGAATCATTGGTTTTTCTTGTTGATGGTGAGCGGATAGGATTAACAGGTAGAGGCAGTTCTAAACACAGAGAAGTTCTTTCCGGTGGCACAATAGTTGAGAAGGCGTGGTACACAATCACTCCAGATCAGTTGAAAAAGATTGCCTTTGCAAATAACGTAAGAGGTAAGCTTACTGGCAGTAAATACTTTACAGAACTATCTTTGTCTGAAGATAACCTTAAAAACTTTCGCAGTTTTTATCTTGAATTTGTTAAAGGTATTTCCATGGAAAGCTTTACTGCAGAATTGCCAAGTGAATCTGAAACGGGAAGATATATCAATAAAGACAAAGGTTTCTCTATTGTGTTTCCGAAAGGATGGATAAAGCAAGAAGGCGTAAGAGGCACAACGGTTATGGCTATGTCACCGACAAAAACAGCTGATGAACTCACCCGTCAATCTATTACCATTACAGTAGCAGATTTACCCAATGAATTGAGCATGGAAGATGCATTCAATCTGAGCTTAAACAATATGCGTCAACGACTTTCAAACTTCAAGAAACTTGAAAGCAATGATTTGGTTATAGACAATATAAAAGCAAAATCTCTTATTTATTCTTGGAGTATGAAGCCGTGGCAATTGAAAGGCTTAAATTATATGATTATTAGGGGACGTCGTTGGTATTCCCTTAGTTATAATGTTAAACCTAAATATTTTGTAACTTATAAAAAAGATTTTGATAATATTGTTCAATCATTCAAGTTTGAGTAAAAAAAGATAATTACATAACCATCGGATGCACCTGAAATCGAACCAGCAGGACCTTTTTTAGTCATGTTTGTTTTAGTCTGCTAATCAGTTTATTTGCGCGTTAATATGCTACATGGTTCGATTCAGTAATCCGCAGCATTAGACGGACAATAATGAAAAAAAATATCAAAGAACCAGATATAATATTTTTAAGTTGGGAACCTTGGCACATGAGAGATTCAACTGCTCAAAGAGACCCTGATGATCCCCCACCCAATTTTGATGTTTCAGGAATTTACCTTTTTGCTCATTTTAAGAAGAAGCCCCGGAGAGAAAAAATTAAAAATGATAAATTGCACCTTGATCCTAATGTCATATATATTGGAAAATCAAAAAGGGTAACTAATCGTCTTGAAGGAAAACGACATGAAAAAATAACGAAAGATTATATAGAGATATTCAACGACAAGGCATTGGAGAAGCTTTATTATTCACTTTGTCATACAGGTTGGACTACATGGGATTATCGTGATGGAGATTATGGAAAGGCATTGAATGCAGGCTTGCTTTTTTTTGAAAGAAAACTCATTTGGGAGTTTGCAAAAAAATATAGGACAATTCCTATTCTCAATAGGCAATAGACAGTATAAGTGTCTAACCTGTCAACCCACTCAAATGCATGACAGCAAAGACTATTTTGACTTTTAATGTTTTTTGATTTGCGAACTATCTTATTGCATGATAGCACACTACATGTCATGCATCGGTGGTTTTTGCGTTAGGGTCGTAAAAATATATCTCTATGAAAAGCGTTAGACAAAAAATATTGGGTCACAGAAGCGGGGTCAGACCTGACTATTGACATTTAAAAAAATCTGACCAGCCAGAGCATCATAAGAAGTCTTCGTTTATTGTTATATCCATCCTGCTTTTAAGCCCCTCTACGTATGCCTTCACAGCCTGGGCCTTTTTTCTGCACAGGTGATGCGGGCGTTAGATTCTCAAAAATAATTATGCAAACAAATTAATCCTTGTTATACTATATATATGGAATTTGAATGGTACCCAAACAAGGCAGTAAAAAATATTAAAAAACATAGGGTTTCATTCAATGAAGCTGCAACGGTCTTTGGTGACCCTTTATCTGCGACATTTCCTGATTCTGATCATTCAATTCAGGAAAGCAGATTTATTATCATAGGGTTGTCAAGCTTAGGAAGAATGCTTGTTGTTGCACATACATATAAAAAAAATCGCGTACGTATTATAAGTGCGCGAAAGGCAACACGCCATGAAAGGAAATATTATGAAGAAGAAAGGTGAAACAAAATTAGATGATGACCTTAGAGCTGAGTACGACTTCTATAAGTTAAAAGGTGGTGTTAAAGGCAAATATGCAAAACAGTATCATGCAGGTACCAATTTAGTGCTGTTAGCGCCAGATGTAGCAAAAGCTTTCCCCACTGATAAAGCAGTAAATGAGGCCTTAAGGCAATTAATCAAATTGGCCAAAGATCGAGTAGGTCATTCTCATTGAACTGAAACAATTAAAATCTAAATGGCATGCGGTGGAAGCGAACCGGCGAGACCTTTTTTAGCTTTAATTGGTTTTATGAAAAGCGTTAGACAAAAAATATCGTGCAGAGGTTGCTCAGCTCGTGACAAGAAAATTAAAACGATAAATGTATCGCAAGCACTCTAATCTAAATGAACCGGGTAATTTAAGGCAGAGGTTGTGGCGTTATCTCAAATTTGAAAGACTCCTACAAGCCATTAATGAAGGTACTATGTATTTCCCTCATATCACCAGAATGAGTGATAAGTGGGAAGGATTGCTTACAACTAGAACAAAAGATAAATTATTTAAACAAGAATATGCTCAATATAAAAAAGTCGAAAGTGCTAATGGGGCAGTTGAACAGTATGAACAGCATAAAGATGCTTTTTATATAAATTCATGGCATATGAATAATCACGAGTCTTATCTTATGTGGAAGGCATACGGTGACCGTGGATGTGCTATTCAAACAACTTACGAAAGATTAACATTATCACTCCACGGTAGCCAGGCTGAAATTAATGGCGGCGTTGTAAATTATATTGATTATGATAGGGAACGGTTACCCATTGGCAATACGTTCTATTCAGTTTCATACAAAGATATCGCCTACAAGGATGAAAAGGAATTCAGACTATTATATTGGAAACTCAATCTACCAAATCAAAATTTACCAATTGAAGAACATGGGGTGAAGGTCGCGGTTGATGTTGACATCTTAATTGACAATATCTATATCATGCCAGTTAATACTGTTGATATAGAGCAATTGACTGAAGTTATCAAGAGCATGTCGCTATCATGTGGAATAAAGAATTCAAGAATAAAGGAATGAAAGGTATAACAATCTCATTGAATGCAGACCAGCAATATCGTTTTGGTTTTTGACGGCTTTCAGTTTTCAAAACAGTTTTTAAGCATGTTTATACTTTACAGATCTGCATCACTGATGAGGAGACACAAAAAATAAAAGATGAAAAAAAAGAAGAAATCATGGTTTTATAGAGGGCACTTTGGATTTATTAAATTCCGTCTCAATGACATTAAAGATTATATTCTTGAGATAGAATCAAAGTTTCAATCTGACATTAAAAATCTTGAGAAGAACTATAAAACACAGAAGCGGGGTCAGACCTGACTATTGACATTAAAAAAAACCTAACCAGCCAGAGCATCAGAGAAAGTCTTCGTTTATCGTTATATCCATCCTGCTTTTAAGCCCCTCTACGTATGCCTTCACAGCCAGGGCCTTTTTCGCATCAAGAAAACTTTCAGCTAACTGGATATTGTCCCCTTTTATTGAGTTGAGGATCTCTGTATCCCGCGGTGAAAGTTCAGCTGTCTCACCGATCAGCCTCCACATCCTATTGAGCAAAAGGTCCTCTCTAATCCCGTTTTCAAATGCCGCCGGGGTCGTACGGATCAGCCTCAGCCTTTTTACATACACACCCTTGTCAAATACCCCGTCCCTATGGAAAGCAGGTTCATTCATTATTATTTCCTGAATATCCTTTTCAGTGGCCCTCACCCCCGCATCTGCCGCGGCATCCAGAAGGACCCTTCTGTCAATAAGTTCATCCAGCACTCTTGTCCTCAGGTTCAGCTTTTCGATCTCCTCGTCATTTTTGTAGATCTCACGCGCGCGCTTGTAAGCCTTTTCATAGGCCCGCTGATATTCAGGAAGCGTTATTCTCTTTTTGTTTACACGCGCTACAACCGCAGCCGACGGGTTCTGCTGCGGACCTACCCCCCAGAAAATAAAAACAATAGTAAGCGCGATGGTTAAAAAACCAAGAAGAAATACAGTAAAAAACTTGTGACTGCGCATTATTTTCAGCATGGAGTTAATATATCCTAAAGCCTGTTAAAAGGGCAAGCAGCATATTGAGGAAAATATGATAAAATATTGCTGTGATCATTTGGCCGTCATTCAAAAAAATAAGGAGAGATATTATGAATACCGATAAAATATCCAGAATCCTGCTATTTGTTTTTGCAGTCGGAGTCTTATTATCGCCGGCTGATGAAGCGTTGGCAATAAAATCAAGCCCTAACGCTCCTCCACTAAATGTACATCCGGCGCCCAGGCCGACGCAGGAATGGACCGACAAGTCCTTTTATAAGTGGAAAAGCCGGGATATAGTAAAGAGGTTTGTGGAAAACGGCCTGGAGGTCGAGGATGCCAAACCCGCGTATTCCATAAGTCCGATCCCCCCGAGTGAAAGCACTTTGTTTCTGATGCCTTCAGTCGGTAAAAACGTCGGAGGATATGTTTCCAGCTACAACTCGGCGGATGACCTCAGGGAAATGAAAAAATACTATGAGGGGATGGACAAAGATCCTGAGGCCCCTGCGTGGAGGGTATTTAAAAAAGACAATATCCTGGTCCTGATAAGCGGCAGGGCTTCTGAAGAAAAAGCAAAACAGTACGAAAAAGTCCTGTCTGAGATGGATTAAAATCAGAGGGGGCGGAATTCCGCCCCCTCTGATCACGCAGATTGATTGCAGATCACACCGATTTTATATTATCTGTGTATTCATTTACAGAGCTTTGCTGTCAAGTTCTCATCAAGGACTACAGTATTGAAAGATACTTTTCTAACTCATAAGGATGGATTCTTATCCTGTACTCATCCCATTCCATCTTTTTGCTGGCAATAAAGTTGTTGAAAATATGGTCTCCTAATGCCTTGCTTACCACTTCACTTTTTTCGGTTATTTCCATTGCCTTTGCAAGGCTCCCCGGTAGAGAAGTTATACCTAATTTTTTCTTTGCCTTATCGTCTAAACGGAAGATATCTTTTTCTATTGGCTCAGGAAGTTTATAGCCTTTTTCAATCCCCTCTAACCCTGCAGCGAGCATTACTGAAAAAGCAAGATATGGGTTACATGACGGGTCTGGAGAACGAAACTCAATCCTTGTTGCCTGCTCCTTGCCAGGCTTGTACATCGGCACCCTCACAAGCGCAGAGCGGTTTCTCATTGCCCATGCAACATAAACAGGCGCCTCATATCCGGGAACAAGCCTCTTGTATGAGTTAACCCACTGGTTGCAGATTGCAGTAAGCTCGGGCGCATGCTTTAACAGTCCTGCAATATATCCTTTTGCAACTTTAGAAAGGTTATTCTTGTCCCTGGGGTCAAAGAATACGTTCTTTGACCCTTTAAAAAGCGACTGGTGAACATGCATGCCGCTTCCGTTCTGCCCAAAAAGCGGCTTGGGCATGAACGTAGCATAACAGCCGTACTTTGTTGCCACCTCTTTGACCACAATCCTGTAGGTCATAACGTTATCCGCCATTGTTAAGGCGTCTGCATACCTGAGGTCAATCTCATGCTGTGAAGGAGCAACCTCGTGATGTGAATACTCAACCTTTATTCCCATTTCCTCAAGTGTCAGAACAGTCTCTCTTCTTAAGTCACTGGCGGCATCTAAAGTAGTAAGGTCAAAATATCCTCCCTCATCCAGCACCTCTGTGCCTTTGCTATCCTTAAAATAGAAAAACTCAAGTTCAGGCCCAAGGTAAAATGTGTAGCCTTTTTTCTTTAGCCTCCCAATATTTCTCTTTAATGCATAACGAGGGTCGCCTTCATATGGGCTTCCGTCAGGATTAAGCACATCGCAGAACATCCTTGCCACTGCCCTTTCTTTAGGCCTCCATGGAAGAAGCTGAAATGTAGTGGGGTCAGGCTTTGCAATCATGTCACTCTCATCAATTCTCGCATAACCTTTGATGGATGAGCCGTCAAAACCCATACCCTCCTCAAACGCGCCTTTCAATTCCTCACGGGTAATGGCAAAACTCTTCAACTGCCCAAGGATATCGGTAAACCATATCCTGATAAACTTGATATCCTTTTCCTTTACCAGTCTCAGTACATCTGCTTTTGTCTTTGCCTTCTTTCCCGCCATTTTCTCCTCCTTTTTTGTTTAATCTTCCTGTTAACCCTTTAAATTTGCTTTATTATTTTGGATAAACTGTACTATTGACATATAGATCGTCAACGAAAAAAAATTTCATAAAAATCAAACGCCCTCTTTTGATATTCAGGAAATATCTTTTGAGTTTGCTCGATCATTTTCTCTGAATCGTATTTCTCCTCCTTTTCAAACCATCCTTTAATCATTCCAGGTTTCACCTCAATATGAAACTGCAGACCATACACATTGCTTCCATATCTGAAAGCCTGGTTCTTATATATCCTGGACGATGAAAGTCTGACTGCCTTTTCAGGAAGATCAAAAGTATCTCCATGCCATTGAAAGACTTCTGCAACCGGCTGGTTGTTAACAGCAAGTCTGGCTATAGCAGAGTCTTCCATGCCTTGTTTAGTAATGTCAACCTTATACCATCCAACCTCTTCAGTCCCTCCCGGATAAACATCAGCTCCGAGTGCATTCGCGATCATCTGGGCACCGAGACAGATACCGAGTACGGGTCTTCGACTTTTAATAAAGGCCCTTATCATTGCTGTTTCATAGTGGATAAAAGGAAATCCAACTGGCTCATATACCGCCATAGGTCCACCCATAATGACAAGATGAGTGTATTCCCTTATATCCGGGATATTGTCCTCTGCCTTGCAGTCAGAGAAATCCAGAATATGATACTTTTTCCCTCGTTCCTTTAGATAATCCTCGATCGTACCCGGCCCTTCGATCTCTATGTTTTCACAGATTAATACTGACATATGTTAAAACCCATTAGAAAGTTCGTATAGAAACCGTTCATTTTAACATTATGGTTATTTTTATACATTTCTTTTTTTAAAAAAGCAATTAGCGCAGATTAAATGCAGCAGCGAGCCTCCAGCGAGTGGATATAATTAAATGAGCATTTCCTTACATTAGGTTTCCGAAGGGAACATTAATATCTGTGTTTATCTGTGTTTAGTTTTTCAGCCGACAGCCTTACTTCCCCGTTCTCCTGTTCCGATTCGTATACACTCAGGCAAATCCAGAACAAAGATTTTGCCATTGCCAATATTGCCGGTTCTCGCACCGTTGATAATGGCATCAATTGTTGGCTCAACAAAGTCTTCATTGACTGCTATCTCAAGCCTCACCTTTCTGAGTAGATTCCCCACCTCTTTTACTCCCCGATATATCTCTGTATGTCCCTTTTGTCTTCCGCATCCCAGGACCTGGCTTACAGTCATAAGGTGAACCCCTGCATCATTTAATGATGCCTTTACCTCTTCTAATCTGTGGGGCTGAATTATAGCAACAATGAGTTTCATTTCTTTAATTTTCCTCCTTAATATCTATTCCAATATCGTATAGCCACTCTCTGAGTGTTGGGAAAGGTCAAGCCCCATAATTTCGTCTTTCACACTTACACGCAGGCCCAGCAGCACATCAAGAATCTTGAGAATGACCCATGTAACTACGAGGCTATAGAGCAGAACAGCCACAATCCCTATTGCCTGAATACCAATTTGGGCCGGGTTACCAAAGAAGAGGCCGTTAACTCCATCTGGATTTATGGCTGTTGAGGCAAAAAGCCCAACAGCTAATACTCCCCATATTCCGCCAATCCCATGAACACCAAAAACATCAAGTGAGTCATCATAGCCAAGTTTGGGTTTAATTACAGATACAGCAATGTAACAAAAAACCCCGGCGGCAATCCCAATCACTATAGCTGACATAGGCCCAACAAAACCTGAAGCCGGGGTTATTGTTGCTAATCCAGCTACAGCACCGGTAACTATCCCAAGAACAGTTGGGTTGCCTCTATGCCTCCATTCAATTATAGCCCAAGTGAGCGCAGCAGCAACAGCAGCAGTGTTTGTTACCACAAAAGCGCTAACAGCTAACGCCCCTGATGATAAGCTGCTTCCAGCGTTAAATCCAAACCAGCCAAACCAGAGAAGAGCTGCTCCAAGAACGGTCATAGGCAGATTGTGCGGGGGCATGGGTTCGTGCAGATATCCTCTACGCTTACCCATCATCAATGCGGCTATTAGAGCAGCGATACCAGAAGACAAATGAACCACAATACCACCAGCAAAATCAAGGACGCCTAATTTTCCCAACCATCCTCCAGTTCCCCAGACCCAATGGCACACAGGATCATAAACCAGGGTCGTCCAAAGCAGAGTGAATATAAGTAGTGTAGAGAACTTCATCCGCTCTGCAAAAGCTCCGATGATAAGCGCCGGGGTAATCGCTGCAAACATCCCTTGAAAGATCATAAATGCCTGGTGAGGAACAGTACTAGCGTAGTCAGGACTGGGACTTAAACCTACACTGTTTAATCCCAGCCATTCAAGACCACCGATAATACCCCATTTATCAGGACCGAATGCCAGACTGTAACCCCACAAAATCCACTGCAAACCAACTACACACATAATGACAAAGCACTGCATCAAGGTGGACAGTACATTCTTACGCCTAACCATACCGCCGTAGAACAGGGCCAGACCTGGAATCATCAGCATGACAAGGGCTGTTGAGATAAGCAGCCACGCCGTATCACCGCTGTCTATGGAGGATAAATCCTGCGCATAGACAACGCCCGGAAATATCAAGAAGAACAATATAACTGCTAAGGTAAATTTTGATTTCATAACCCCTCCTTTTAACATGTGAACATGCTAAAGTTTAGGATTATGCAAATGTCATGCCGAATGTAATCCCTTGTTTTAATTGGGAATTAAATATCCATCTTTCCTACAAAAATGTAGGGAATAGACATATATGCCTCAATTTATATCAATAAAACAACAACATAGAAATATAAGCCACAAAATTGTAGGACTTACATTTTTGTAGTATTATCCTGCTCCCTTCTCTTATTTTGCTTTAAATTGCCTCTTCTCCCTTTTCGCCTGTCCTGATCCTTATAACATCCTCCAGAACATAGACGAATATCTTACCGTCTCCTATTTCACCTGTTTTGGCGCTCTCCAGAATTGCACTGACCACCTCATCAAGTTTTTCTTCTGAAACAGCTACCTCTATCTTGAGCTTTGGGAGAAATTTCACCTCATATTCTACTCCTCTGTAAACCTCCATGTGACCTTTCTGCCTTCCAAAACCCTTGACCTCGATCGCTGTCATACCCTGCACCCCGATATCAGTCAGGGCTTTTCTTACTTCATCAAGCTTGAAATGCTTGATGATAGCGGAAACCATTTTCATTCAACACCTCCTGATTTTTAAGTCCGTTCGAAGTTGGCTTTTGACGTCCATATAGTATCAAGATGCGTGCCAGCATTAAGTGAAGCTCCCCGCCTACAAGGGGGGGGGGATTTGTAAAGAAGAACTTTTCATCCCCGTTTACAAAACGGGGTATTCAACTTCATTTTTTCATAAAACACTGGAAAATTAAAAGGTTAGTGAGGAGCGTACGCCTACAAAATTGTAGAATAATCCATTGTCAAAGAGCAAAGGGTTCCTGGCATTGCGCCGATTAAAAACGCGCCCACCGGGCCTGCTGTCAACGGGTAGCCGGTTCCCGCGCAGGGCATTGACCGGAAGCAGCAGTAAAAAAATAAACGCTGAAACATATTTTTTGATCCCCATTCATTAACTATCCCATTTCTTTATTCTGATCTTATATTTCCTGACCTTGTAGCCGATCATCCGCTCGGTGATACCGAGCTTTTTGGCGGCCTGCGCCATGATATAATTGCATTCCCCAAGAGCTTTTATTATTTCCTCTTTTTCCATGAGCTCTATCCTGTTCTTTAATGAAATCATTGTATCCGGCAGAACATATTGCGAAACCCGTGCCAGCCTGTAACCCCCTCAATTTAAACGGGATCCAGGCATGAAGATCATTACGAAATTGTAATTACTACAATTTTGTCGGTCATTGTATGAACAGAGAGCCCCGCGGCATTCCTGCGGGACTCTCTGTTTTATGTGCAGCTGTCAGTGACAAGGAGCCTTATAAAGCTTCCTTCCCTCTTTCTCCTGTCCTGATCCTGATAACATCATCCAGGCCATAGACAAAGATCTTCCCGTCACCGATCTCGCCTGTTTTTGCGTTCTCCTGAATTACCTTGAGTACATCGTCCACTTCGTTTTCAGACACAGCCACTTCGATCTTGACCTTTGGAAGAAACTTTACCTCATATTCCACGCCCCTGTAGACTTCGAGGTGTCCTTTCTGTCTTCCAAACCCTTTGACCTCTGTAACTGTCATACCCTGTATACCTATTTTATTCAGGGCGTCCCTGACCTCGTCAAGTTTGAAATGTTTAATAATAGCCTCTATTTTCTTCATTTCTCCTCCTGTTTGCTCTTTGGTTCACGTAAATTATACGTCTACACCTTTTGCAGACGGGTGTATCTGAAAATCAGGATAAGCCACATTGCCGTGTTCTCCAATGTCAAGCCCTTCCATTTCTTCTTCTTTGGAGATCCTGAGCCCTATTGTGGCATCGACGAGTTTAAAGAGTATAAACGACGCTCCAAAAACCCAGACAAATGCTGCTCCGATTCCTATCAGCTGCACTCCAATGATCTTTAAACTTGTTCCTCCAATATTAAAAATTCCTGCTGCCAGCGTGCCCCAGGCGCCGCAGACACCATGGACGGAAATAGCACCCACAGGATCATCGACCTTAAGTACCCTGTCAATAAATATTACTGACATTACAACAACAGGACCCGCGATTAATCCAATAGCCACAGAACTTGCCGGACTTACATTGGCACAACCTGCTGTAATGGCAACAAGCCCTGCCAGTGCACCGTTCAGAGTCATTGTTGCCTCTGGTTTCTTAAACATGGCCCAGGCTGTTAACAGGGCGCCCACTGCACCTGCTGCGGCTGCAAGCGTGGTGTTTACGGCAATTCCGGCAATGTCTGTTATTGCGGCAGTGGTACTGCCGGGGTTAAAACCATACCACCCAAACCAGAGGATGAAAACGCCCAGTGTAGCCAGTGGAATGTTGTGGCCCGGAATAGCATTGACCTTACCATCAGGACCGTACTTCCCAATCCTCGGTCCAAGTACAATTGCACCTGCCAGGGCTGCCCAGCCGCCAACTGAATGCACTACTGTAGAACCGGCAAAGTCAATAAAACCAATTCCTTCCAGCCATCCTGAACCATTAAAAAGGCTTCCCCATGCCCATGAGCCAAAGACCGGGTATATTATTGCGCTTATTAGCACACTGTAGGCAAGATAGCCCGCAAACTTTGTCCGTTCTGCCATGGCTCCCGAGACAATGGTCACAGCAGTAGCCGCGAAAACCACCTGGAACATCCAGAACGCCAGCGTCCACGGGTCTCCTCCATTAGTGAAGTCGCTTAAAAAGAACCCGCTGGTCCCGAACCATCCTGTCTTTGAAACACCAAACATAAGTCCAAAACCAATTGCCCAGTAGGCAAGGGAGCCCATGGAAAAGTCCATAAGGTTCTTCATTAAAATATTCACGGCATTTTTCGCGCGGGTAAAGCCGGTTTCTACCATGGCAAAGCCGGCCTGCATGAAGAACACCAGGAAAGCCGCAACCAGTGTCCAGACAAAGTCTGCATGTTTCTGCACAGTCTTGATTGCCTCGGCATTGCCGGCAATAGTAGGCACTGTCTCCCCGGCAAAGGCCGTTATTGAACCCAGTAACATCAAGGTTAATATTGTTAAGACTATCCATCGTTTCATCTGATATTCCTCCTTTAGCTGTCAACTAGAAACTTAGAGTTGCGTTGATCCCACCGTAAACAGTGGTACTGTCGCTGTCATCGCTGAACATTTCGATCGCGTTTTCCGCGTCATCGCTCAACGGGAATGTATACGCGATCATTGGCGCTACAGAGACCGCGTCACTTATCGGGATACTTAATGACGCGGAAAGGTCAGCATTGTAAAAGTCACTGAACGCCTCTCCATCCGCATCTGTACCCATGACCAGATTTTCAGCGTTAAAGCCTGCCGAGGCGCCGACATCAAAGGTCACACCTTCAGAAAACTCAAATGAATGGCCTATTGACGCGACAATGAACGCTCCATGCCCTTCCTCAAAATCATAATAGACCGTAAGCGCCGGGCTAAGCACCACGTCAAAACTTGCGGACATATATACTTCCTGGGTGTCATTGGGTGAGCCTTCCAGGGCATAGTATATGTAGCCTGTATCAAGGCTGAACTTATCCTTTGAAAAGACATAGTTCAATGTCAGGTCTGTTTCCGTGTGCTCTCCGGAATCCATCCAGTCGCTGTCCCAGTTGGCCCAGAGATTCGCTCCGAACCCGCCGTAAGTAATACCCACGGACGGCTGAACAACGTAAGCATTGCTAAGCTTCAGCCCCCTCCATACATAGTTGCTCATTACATCAACAGAAGCGCTGCCCGATACTTCAGGTCCTTCCGCATAAACACTGCCGATTGAAACGCCAAGCGCTAAAACCGCTGTAACAACCATAATCTTCAGACTTTTCATTTTTTTACCTCCCTACGGGTCGTTGACCCTGTATTATTCGTACATTTTACAAGCTGATACATTTTAAAAATTCCTTCCAATCACTGATTTATTGCCACCTTCCGTATCCTTCACTCCCTCCCCCTTTCTTGATGCTGTATTTTTTGATCTTGTATCCGATCATCCGCTCGGTAATTCCCAGCTTTTTTGCCGCCCTTGCCTGAACCCAGCCGCACTCCTGAAGGGCTTTAATTATCTCTTCCTTTTCTATTTCTTTTATCTTGTTCTTTAAAGAAAGCATCGCGTTTGATAGAACGTAAATGCGAAAACCGTGCCAGATTGCAACTCATTGATTTTAAAGAAAACCTTGACAGTAATTTACTACAATTATGTAATGCTGACTACACAATTGTAGGATAATGGCATGTGCTGAACTAAAAAAATATCGAAGAAAATATCGAAGTTCAACTTCGATATTTTTTCTCGAAAGGGCAGGTCATCCTTTATCGGAAAATCACGGTAATCTTATTTTAAGTCAGTGCAATCAATACAATCCTTATTTATAACGCATTATGAGGATAAACTCTTCGAGAAACTCCTCAAAAAAAGAATTTTCAATATTAACATCACACTCTATGGATAGCATATTATGTTTAGATTTATAAACATATGTTTAGACTGGGAAACATGAAAGAACAGGTGAGTTTATGCGAGTGCATAACCCATTAGATAAAATTTTAAATAATGAGATAAAGGTGTTGAGGAAGACTTTGGTAAGGTAAATGAGAAGATTATAAGCAGATTTGGGAATACAGTCTCTACATTCAGACTGTTAAAGAGTTTAAGTTAAAATACAAAAAGAGTCTTTCCCTGGTAAAGAATATACTAAAATCTCATAGATTGATCTTTGGCGCGCCCTTAGAGGAGTTATTGTAAATGTCAGCATCTTCCTTGCACTGATCAAAAGTAGTCGTTGTCCCTATTTTATTTAAAGACATAATCACATTTCTCAGCCAATTTTGCGCCTGCTTTTCTTATCTCCTCGACTATCGGATCCTTCCACATTTCATTATTTCTCCAATGGGGTTTTTAAATGTGTACAATTCCATGTTAACAAAAAATCAACCCGCTCGCTCATTTACACCTTATCTTTAAGCGCCTTAAGAAACTCTAAATCTTCTTTATCTCTTGGCCTTATTCCTTGTTTCATTTTTATCATGGCATCAATATTTGCAACAGGGATTAAGACTCCATCCAAATCTAAGCTCTCAACAGTTTTAATTGCTTCATCATATCTAATTTTGCATGCTTCTTTAAGCAAATCTATTACAACTTCATCGGCAATTCTAACCACAGAGTATCGTTCTACATCATCAGGCCTTATTTCTAACGACGCTTTATCTTTTAAAAAAAGAAGGGCTTTTTTAATTTTTTCTATGTTTTTGTTTGATGGTTCAACCAAAATGTCTATATCTTCTGTCATGCGGGGCATACCATGATAAGCCATTGCAAAACCACCGATAAGAATATACTCTACCCCTTCTTCATTTAGGTGTCTGCATACTGCTTTCAGGTCTTCTATTGTGGGAATTCTGGTCTTTTCCCCGTCAATATCTTCATCCGCCATAAATCTTCTTCCTCAAAGGTTTTAAAACGGTAAACTCCAACTGGGAAAAATGGCTTACCTCTCCTTAGCCGCATAGCAAGCCTCTGAAGCTTATCAACCTCTTTTAGTGAATCTTTTCCCTTTAGATTGTACTTCCTTATTCCGATGACCTTTATCTTTTCCATACTGTAGAATTATACCATGATTCTAATTATTCTAAACTAAAGAGCCTCTTGCAAAAGTCGTCATTCCCGTGAAGCTTGTCCTCGACCTGATCGGGAAACGGGAATCCAGTCTTTTCAGTATGTTACTGGATACCCGCTTTCGCGGGTATGACATTATTACTGGAAAACAGAGTTTTTCAACAGCCTGTGATTTTTCATGTAGGCCCTTACAAATTTTGCCTCATCATAGCTTACAGCGCCTTTAAAATGCTCAATGACAGGATTGAGATGCCATGACTGAAGGGTCAAAAAAAGCTTCCCTATTTCATCACGTCTTTTCGGCTCAACAAGGCGGTCCATGTCTATATCATGGCCGGTCAGTATCAATTTTTCAATATGCCCCGTGATTGTAGATGCAGCAAAATTGCGGGCCTTTGCAATTTCTTCTATTGACAGCCCTTGTTTGAATAGTTCAAAGGTCTTATCGAAGGTCTCCCCCTTTGTCTTATTACGGGCCGGACAGGCAGAAATCTCATAAGATTGTCCGGACTGAATTAAATTATCAGGGTTTTCCTCAAGATATGTCTTTATCACCTTGATAAAATCGTTTCCGTAACGTTCAAGTTTGGCATCGCCAACTCCGCTGATACCTGCAATATCGGGCAAAGTAGCGGGATAGCGCCTGCACATTTCATGAAGCGTCCTGTCCGAGAATATTATGAATGGAGGTACTCGCTGCTCATCGGCAAGGCTTTTACGAAGAACGCGGAGTTTATCAAAGAGAACTTCATCATGGGGAGTAAATTCGCTTCCCCTCGCGGCCTGCTGTTTCTTTTTTGCCTCTTCTCTTTTCAGTCCGATGACTTTTTCTCTGCCGTATAATACATCCTTGCCTTTTTCCGAAAGTTTCAATACCGGATATCTGTCACCATCCTGATATATAACATCCTGGGCAAGGAGATCATCGACCAGGAAACGCCAGTGATTTTTGTCTTTATGCCTGCCCGCGCCGTAGGTTTTAATCCTGTCATGCTGAAATTCACTGATGCGCTTTGTATTGGCGCCGGTAACAATATCAATGATATACCTGATTCCAAAACGCTGGCCTGTCCCTAACATGACTGACATCAGTATCCGGGCATCAATCGTAACATCAATCTTTTCAACCATGCCGGTGCAAATATCGCAAGCCTCACAGTTTTCCGCGGGATAATCCTCGCCAAAATATTCAAGAAGCTGTCTGCGCCTGCAGAGATTATGTGATGCATACCTGACCGTGTGATTCAATTTTTCCATGGCAATTGAGCGTTCCTGCTCATCAGGTATCTGTTCGATAAAATACCTGATTTTAGGGATGTCCCCCCTGCCGAAGAAGAGGAGACACGAAGCAGGCTCACCGTCACGTCCCGCGCGGCCTGTTTCCTGATAATAGCTTTCAATGTTTTTGGGCAGATCCGCATGAATAACGAAACGGACATTTGACTTGTCTATGCCCATGCCAAAGGCAATTGTTGCTACAATCACACTCACCTCGTCTTTGTTAAATGCCTCCTGGTTTTTCTTACGCACGCCCGGCGTTAACCCTGCATGATAGGGTACGGCTTTAATGCCGTGGTCTGTCAGAAAATCAGCCAGATTAACAACAGAATCACGTGTGGTACGATAAATTATGCCGGGTTCATCAGTATGCTCACCGAGAAATTCCAGTATCTGTGATTCCACCCTTCTTTTTGCTTTTACCTGATAAAAGAGATTCTGACGGTTAAACGAGGCGCGTACTATATATGGAGCCCTGAGACCAATTTTGTTAATAATATCATCCTGAACTCTTGGAGTGGCTGTTGCTGTAAAGGCCGCAACCGGAATGTGGGGAAATATTCCGGTAATACTTGAGAGGCTTAAATAGTCGGGACGGAAGTCGTGTCCCCACTCGGAAACACAATGCGCCTCATCTATGGCAAAAAGAGAGATGGGAACGTTCTTCAGTGTTTCAAGAAAATCAGACAATGCAAAACGTTCTGGAGCAATGTAAAGCAGTTCCAGGGCATGACTTCTTAATGTACGGTATACAGCCGTCATCTCCCGCGGTTTCAGTGAACTGTTTAAAAAGGCTGCGGATATACCATTTTCCAGGGCAGCATCAACCTGGTCTTTCATCAGGGAGATCAGGGGACTAATAACGACCGTGGTTCCATTCATTATTTTGGCAGGTAATTGATAACAGAGCGATTTTCCACCACCGGTGGGCATCACTGCAAAGACGTCCTTTTTCCTGAGTATGTTCTTAATAATAGCTTCCTGATTCGGACGAAAGTCCTCAAATCCAAAAACCTTTTTTAATGTATCAAACATTGGCGTCATAATTAATAGTTAATAGAGGTCTGCCCTTGAATCGTGATTTCAAGCGAAAGAAGGGGTGACCCCTTGTTTTTTATTGTAGCACTTTTCCAACATCAGTAAAGGGCAGGTCATCCTTCATCGGAAAATCACGGTGATCTTAGTTTTAAGTCAGTGCAATCAATACAATCCTTATTTATAACGCATTATTTTGAGAAACTCCTCAAAAAAAGAATTTTTAACATTGACATCACACTCTATGGATAGTATATTATGTTTAGATTTATAAACATATGTTCAGACTTGAGAATATGGAAGAACAGGTGAGTTTATGAGATAGTCGTTGTCCCTATTTTATTCGTTAATTCGGGGGAGTTCCGGGAATATTATTTTGTAGATATTGCACTATATAAAACGCCTCGGATTATTCCATAATTGCTGAAGAAAATCTTTCCATGGAAATATATTAATTCCCTGAATAACTCTGGGGCGCTTTTCTAAGCAGACAACCACATAATTGGCGAGTTTTTTTTCTTCCTTCAGCGCGATAATTCCGCGCAAATCCCGTTGTGAAACATTATTTTTCGCCTTTACCTCTATAGCTATACTATCATCAATAACAAAATCTACCTCGTATCCTGATTTGGAACGCCAATAATAAAGACCTCCCAGGTTATTGTAATCAACAAAAGCTTTCAGCTCATGAGCCAAATAGGTTTCAAAGGCATCCCCAAATTCCGGAGATCTTTCCTGCAAAATCGATCGGTTTTGCAAATAACGCACAACTCCTATATCAAAAAAATAAAATTTTGAAGTTGATATAGGTTTTCTTTTTTGACTTTTTTTCCATGCGGGTATATCAAAACCGATTAATGTATCCCGGAGAATTTGGAAATACTCCTGTACAGTACTAGCGGGAACCTGGGCATCATTAGATATATTAGTATAATTGATTAATAAACCGTTGCATGCGGCGGCAACTTGTAAAAACCGGCTAAATGCCGGCACATTTCGCACCAGCCCTTCTGCCGCAATTTCCTCTTTTAAATAGTTTCCGGCATATGCCTTTAAATCCTGTTCCGGCGAATCAGAAAAATAAATAGAAGGGATTAACCCGTTATTAAGAGCTTTCAATAAATTAAAACGTTCCTTTAATTCGGGAAAAATGAAAGGGTGTAAATATGCTGAACGCGCTCTGCCCCCTAAAAGATTTACCCCGCCTCTACGAAGCTTTCTGGCGCTTGAACCTGTGAGCAGAAAATGTATACCGTATTTTTCAATAATACGATGGACTTCATCTAAAAGAAAAGGTAATTTCTGAATCTCATCTATTATGATTATCTTTTCATTTGGGCGGATCTCTTGCTCAAGCCTTTTCGGCTCCCGGCTTAAAGTCAGATAAATATCGCTGTCCAGCAGGTCATAAACACGAAATTTGCTTAAACTATGGGCGATAAGCCACGATTTCCCTGTTTGTCTCGGGCCAAATAAAAATAACGATTTCTGCTTAAGCTTATTATGAATATTTATTTGCCGTGGAATATACATATCGCCTCCTCTGTTTTTCAGCATCTATATTGCTGATTATCATAATAATTACCGGAAGGCTTGTCAAGCTATATTGACAGACTGAGCTTAAAGAGGACTTTTAGTACTTGCTAAGGTAATTCGTGATAGAGGATATTCTATCTATTCATACACAAACAAAATATGTAACAAATTACATAAAATTATGTCAGTTGTTGCATATTTTGTCAGAGAAGGGATATTTGAGTCTTTTTACTGCACCTCTTAAAAATAACTATTAAACCACTACTGTCCGGTTACCGATAGTGAGACAGGCACTAACATATTAAAATATAACAAATAAATAAGCAAAATGGAATTTTTCGATTTGAAATACAATAACCACCTATATTTGTCCTATAATCCCACACAAAAACTTTTAATGGGAGGACAGGATGAATTCAGGGAAAACAGTATTTGCTCAATTGCTCCAGTATGTGCAACGATACGAATTCAATCAATGTGTTTGGCGTTATCATGGCAATTACAAAGTTCGAAGCTTTTCATGTTGGGAACAGTTCTTATGTATGTCATTTGCTCAATTAACCTACAGAGAAAGTTT
>BDTR01000053.1 GCA_002897775.1 bacterium BMS3Bbin08
GTAACGGGACCGCGGCCGGAACAGTGATGATCTCGGATATTAATCCCGAAGGGGGCTCCTATCCCTGGGATTTTCTCCGCATAAACCCGCTTTATTTCTCCGCGGATGACGGGACAAACGGCAGGGAGCTGTGGATAAGTGACCGCACGACCGGCGGTACGTTCATGGTTGATATATGCCCCGGCGCCTGCTCGTCAGACCCGTCTTATCTGACCAATGTAAACGGCACATTGTTTTTCAGGGCAAATGACGTGACAAACGGTTATGAGCTTTGGAAAAGTGACGGCACGCTTGCAGGCACGGTCATGGTCAAAGACATAAATCCCGGCGGTAGTTCGTATCCGTATGATCTAACCAATGTTAACGGTACTTTGTTTTTCCAGGCATATGATGTTTTAAACGGTTATGAACTATGAAAGAGCGACGGCACTGACGCAGGCACGGTTATGGTCAAAGACATAAATCCCGACAGTTCCAGTTCGTCACCGAATGATCTAACCAATGTCAACGGAACATTATTCTTTAGTGCCGATGACGGAACAAACGGATGTGAACCGTGGAAGAGTGACGGCACAACAGCAGGCACAGTTATGATAGCTGATATCAACCCCGGACTTCCAAATGGGCTGAATTGTGTGAAATAGTAGCGGATATCAGCAATTGCATGTAGAAAAATTCATATATTTCACAAATCTGTTCATAACAGAATTCTTTTTAAAGTAAACACAGGGCATAAAGCCCTGTGTTTACTTTTGAGCTGAATTGCACGATTCTCAGGCTTTTTCAACAGCCAAACAACCACCAATCAGGCACTGCAAACACTTTTTCTGTAATTTTTATTATCTTCTCACCAGGATAAATGATGTACCCGTTTTTAATTTCCGGATAACACGATAAAAATGAATGTAATCCTGAGGCATCTCTGCGAGAGGGTTCTGTTGACCATTTAACTTCGAAAGGGATAAGCCCGTCTGTTGTTGACAGCACAATGTCAACCTCTGCTTTATCTTGTGTTCTCCAGGTGAAGCTCTCGGCATGAATATCGTAATTAACCAGTGTCTTTTTTATTTCACTGAAGATAAATGATTCGTAAATACGCCCAATTTGCCCGCGGGTTGCTGCTGATTGAAGAGAAAAGCCTGTTCCGAGAGGTTGATGCAGGAGGAGAGGATCTGTTACATAAAGTTTTGGTTGTTTTACCAGACGCTTGGCCGGATTTCTTAAAAAAACATTTACTAACTCTATGACCATCATTGCCTTCAACTGGTATGTATAATTGGATGCAGTCGGCTGACTAACTCCAATCAATTGCGCTAATCTGCTGGAATTAATAAATTGCGCGTTCTGGGCAAATAAGACTTGCGCTGCCTGCTCAAATGCCGCCACATCACGTATATTAAATTGCTCAACCACTATCGGGAGAATATAGGTTCTTACATAATCACTGCTCCAGATAATCCGTGCGTCCCTGTCAGTCACCAGACATGGTGTTGGATAACCACCCCATAGAATCCTCTCCTCTCTTAGCCGGTTTGTCTCCACAGGCGATACAGGTGGTGAAATTTCAGCAGGTATATTATTGTTGATGATTGCAAAGAGGCCGGGTGTCTGTTTTTCGCCAGCCAATTCCTGCCAGGAAAGAGGATAAATTGGTAAAAGGCTGACCCTTCCGGCAAGCGACTCTTTAATCCTGCGGAGTAATAAATAGTTCCCGGAGTTGGCAAGGCAGATACCCGTTGGCTCCGGGTCATAACGATCAATAAGGATTTTTACTGCACTGAAAATTTCCGGAACCTTGGCTGCCTCATCGATAAACAAATATCTTCCGGGTTGATACCAATGTTCCAGATACCTCAGGGGGTCTTTTGCGGCTTCTACTCTCTCCAGAGGGTCATCAAATGACAGGATAGCGCCATTATGGCGCTTGAGAATCTTTTTTAAAAGGTACGACTTGCCCACCTGTCTCGAACCTAAAAGAGCAACTGAGCGCCATTTGGCAAGCCGGGAAATAATAACCTTTTCTACCTGTCTTTCCATTAAGTTCTATTTTTACATACTATACTTTAAAAAACAAGCTCTATTTTTAAAATATATAAAATGGAGTACGAGTTTAAACATACTGTCAGGATAATCTTTAGATCAATTCCGAAATATTCATGAGCGATCACGTTTCTCAATCCTGACATTCTGCGCCAGGGTATTTCCGCGTATCCTATACTAGGCCCTTTTCCATTGACATACAAGGCTTTTTTATGTTAGTACATACATACGTATCTTTATGTCTGTTCTTAAAAAATCATACATAAATGGAGGTAGGAGTTATGAAGAAGGCGGTATTGTTGTGGTTTGTTTTGTTAATGGCATTGATATTTACAGCATGTCAGGGCGGTCATACCGGGGAAGAGGGAGGTGCGGCATCCGGCGAACAAGGGTTTTACTATTTTGAAGGAAGCAATGGAGCGGACTCATGGGAGCCGTGGATAAGTAACGGGACCGCGGCCGGAACAGTGATGATCTCGGATATTAATCCCGAAGGGGGCTCCTATCCCTGGGATTTTCTCCGCATAAACCCGCTTTATTTCTCCGCGGATGACGGGACAAACGGCAGGGAACTGTGGATAAGTGACCGCACGACCGGCGGTACGTTCATGGTTGATATATGCCCCGGCACCTGCTCGTCAAGCCCGGATAATTTAACCAATGTAAACGGCACATTGTTTTTCAGTGCAAATGACGGAACAGGCGGTGAAGGCACTGTATCTGATGGTTCAAATGGTTATAAACTCAGGGCATCTGAAGGTTCAAATAGTGAACTATGGAAAAGTGACGGCACTGAAACAGGCACGGTCATGGTCAAAGACATATATCCCGGCGGTAGCTCGTCACCGTCTTATCTGACCAATGTAAACGGCACTTTGTTTTTCAGGGCAAATGACGTGACAAACGGTTATGAGCTTTGGAAAAGCGACGGCACTGACGCAGGCACGGTCATGGTCAAAGACATAGATCCCGGCGGTAGTTCGTTTCCGTCTTATCTGACCAATGTAAACGGCACATTGTTTTTCCAGGCATATGACGCAACAAACGGTTATGAACTATGGAAAAGCGACGGCACTGCCGCAGGCACGGTCATGGTCAAAGACATATATCCCGACGGTAGTTCGTATCCGCAGTATCTAACCAATGTTAACGGTACTTTGTTTTTCAGGGCAGATGATGGTTCAAACGGCAGAGAGCTTTGGAAAAGTGACGGCACTGACGCAGGCACGGTCATGGTCAAAGACATATATCCCGGCGATAGTTCGTATCCGCAGTATCTAACCAATGTAAACGGCACTTTGTTTTTCCAGGCATATGACGTGACAAACGGTTATGAGCTTTGGAAAAGCGACGGCACTGCCGCAGGCACGGTCATGGTCAAAGACATATATCCCGGCGATAGTTCGTATCCGCAGTATCTAACCAATGTAAACGGCACTTTGTTTTTCCAGGCATATGACGCAACAAACGGTTATGAACTATGGAAAAGTGACGGCACTGAAACAGGCACGGTCATGGTCAAAGACATATATCCCGGCGGTAGTTCGTATCCGCAGTATCTAACCAATGTAAACGGCACTTTGTTTTTCAGGGCAAATGACGTGACAAACGGTTATGAGCTTTGGAAAAGCGACGGCACTGCCGCAGGCACGGTCATGGTCAAAGACATATATCCCGGCGATAGTTCGTATCTGTATAATCTAACCAATGTAAACGGCACTTTGTTTTTCAGTGCAAATGACAGTTTAAATGGTTATGAGCTTTGGAAAAGCGACGGCACTGAAACAGGCACGGTCATGGTCAAAGACATAAATCCCGACGGCGAAGATTCGTATCCGGATGATCTAACCAATGTAAACGGTACATTGTTTTTCAGCGCTGATAACGGGACAAACGGATGTGAGCCGTGGAAGAGTGACGGCACAACAGCAGGCACAGTTATGATAGCTGATATCAACCCCGGACCTCCAAATGGAATAGAATGTATAGACTAAATGGGATGAATTGTGGAGGATCGTAATGGATATCAGCAATTGCATGTAGAAAAATTCATATAATTCACAGATCCGTTCATAACAGGAGTTTTTTTAAAGTAAACACAGGGCATAACGCCCTGTGTTTACTTTTGAGCTGGATTCCGGCCTAAGGACCCGCCTACCGGCAGGCAGGCTGCCGGCTTGTCCCGGTTTATCCGTTCTCCGCATCTCCATTTTCCGTAGCGCTGCGAAGGATGAACCGTGGAATGACAAATTTCTTCATTAAAATATCCGGTAAGGGTATTTTAATGGGGTAAACACCATTAGAAATGTGCAATACAGGTTTTCTAACGGGGTTTACATTACATCCCTTTCTATTTACAATTAACCGATGGATACATCCTTATTTGTCTTTATAAACCAGGGCCTGCAGAACTCTTTCCTTGATTACTTGATGCCTCTTATATCCCGCAAGTGGTATCTGTTTGTCATTGCCGTTGCAATTATATCAGCCATGAAGGACCGGAAGAAGGGCATAATGGTTTTTGTTCTTTGTCTGATAGCTGCGGCAGTCGCTGACGGAGGCGGTAATGTGCTTAAACATCTCATTGCGCGCCCAAGGCCGTGTCTTGTTCTTGAAAGTGTGAGACTTGTGGGCAGCGGCTGCGGCGGATCTTTTTCCCTGCCGTCCAATCACGCGCTTATCGCTTTTACAGTAGCAGCGGTATTCAGCCATTTTTTCAGAAGAGCTATTGTGCCAATGTTTCTGATCGCCGTGCTTGTGGCGCTTTCAAGAGTTTATATTGGAGTCCATTATCCCTCAGATGTGCTTGCAAGCGCGGCATTGGGAGGAGTTACGGCCGGGTGTATTCTTTTCCTGTACAAGTGGTCTACAGAGAGATATAAGGAAAAGCCTGATACAACCGTCATGATTATCAGTCTGCTTGCGCTCACACTGTTCCGCTATTATTACCTGGTGACAGGCCCGGTCGGCCTTGGCCCTGATGAGGCGCAATACTGGGACTGGTCACGCCGGCTGGATCTTAGTTATTATTCCAAGGGCCCTGTGATCGCCTATCTGATCGCGGCAAGCACATGGCTGACAGGAGATACTGTTTATGGCGTCAGGTTCTTTGCGCCTTTGCTGCTCCTGCTTGGATCAGTGTTTATTTACAGGCTCACAATGGAGCTTTATCACGACACCAGAAAGGCAACTGCGGCAGCGCTTGTTTTTCAGATAACGCCCCTTTTTGCCGTGTTCGGAGTGATAATGACCATTGACGCTCCGTTCATATTCTTCTGGATACTCTCGCTTTATCTGTTCTGGAAAGCAGTAAGTGGACAAAAACCGGAAGATAAGAGCTTAAGAAGCTACGAAGATGAGAACCTCTCAGCCTCTCAACCTCTTAATTTCTCAACTTCCAGGCCGGACACTTTACAACGTGCCTCTCACGCTTCAAAGAGGTATTGGTATTTGCTTGGTCTCGCAGTCGGTCTTGGTTTGCTGACCAAATATACAATGGCTTTTTTCTATTTGTGCGCGTTTTTGTTCATTGTTACATCCAAAGACCACCGGTCCCAGCTGAAGACACCAGGGCCTTATCTTGCTTTTTTATTGAGCCTTGTTGTGTTCAGCCCTGTGTTGATATGGAACGCCGGACATGACTGGGTCACTTTTAAACACACCGCCGGCCAGACGCACATCGCTGAGGGGCTGAGGATATCGATAAAGGACTTTTTTGAATTTATTGGTTCGCAGATAGGTGTCCTTTCGCCCCTGCTGTTCTTTGCAGTGATGATCGGAGCGATAAGGAATTATGTCAATCGTCAATCGTCAATCGTCAATCGTTATTTGTTCTGGTTCTGGGCGCCTGTTCTGGTTTTTTTCGTATTAAAGAGCCTCCAGGCAAAAGTGCAGGCGAACTGGGCAATGTTCGCTTATATCGCGGTGTTCATAGCCTTCGCGGATTTTTTCTATAGTAAGACGCATAAAAAGTGGGAAAAAATATTCGTGACTGTCGCGCTCTGCCTGGCATTTTTTCAAACGGCTGCCGCTCACTACCCAAAGATCCTTAACCTGCCTGTTAAGATGGATCCTTCATCGCGGCTAAGGGGATGGGTGGAATTGGGAATAAAAACAGGAGAGGTTTATAATAGTATGCTCTCCTCGGGAAGCAGTGAGGTGTTTATCTTTTCGGATAAGTACCAGGTGGCAGGCGAACTTGCTTTTTATACGCCGGGCCAACCATACACGTACTGTGTGAACCTGGGCAGGAGAATGAACCAGTACGATATATGGGGCGGCTTTGACAGGCTTTTGGGTCAGGACGCGATCTTTGTTACAATAGGGGAGGGCGACATGCCGGAAGCGCTTGAGAAGGCCTTTGAGTCGCACGAAAAGGAAAGCTTTACAGTTAAAGAAGGGGACAGGATATTAAGGCAGTACTCGATCTTCAGGAGTTATGATTTTAAAGGACTCGAACCGAGAAAAACCGAAAGTTATTAAGTTATTTAGTTATTAAGTCATTACAATAACTCAATGACTCAATTACTGAATGACCTGTTTGCTTCATGACTTGTATAATTAAAGGGAGGAGAGTTTGTTCGTTTCCATAGTGGTGCCGCTTTACAATGAGGAAGAAAGCATAGAGCCCCTTCATAAGGCGCTTAAGTCTGTGATGGACGCTGAAGGAAAAGATTATGAACTTATCTTTGTTGACGACGGCAGCACGGACAGCACATTTCAGAAGCTCGAAAAACTCGGGGCAGAGGACAGCAGGGTCAGGCCTTTAAGCTTCAGGCGCAACTTCGGGCAGACAGCGGCATTTGCAGCTGGTTTTGACCATGCAAAGGGTGACGTGATAGTGACCATTGACGGTGATCTTCAGAATGATCCCAAAGATATTCCTAAACTGCTTTCCCTGATAGGGAGAAACGACATTGTAAGCGGGTGGAGGCGCAAGAGAAGGGACCCTTTCCTTACCAGAAGGCTCCCATCAATGGCTGCCAACTGGATCATAAGCCGGGTGACAGGGGTAAAGCTCCATGATTATGGATGTACCCTTAAGGCGTATAAGGCCGAGGTTGTAAAAAACATTAATCTTTACGGTGAAATGCACAGGTTTATACCGGCAGTCGCGAGTTTGTATGGAGTAAAAATAGCAGAGGTAGAGACAATTCACCATCCGAGGCTGTATGGTACTTCAAAATACGGGATATCAAGGACGATAAGAGTATTGCTGGACCTGATAACAGTCAAATTTCTGCAGAGCTTTTCAACAAGGCCTCTTCAGGCTTTCGGCCCCTTAGGCATGTTATGCGGGTTCGGTGGTTTTGTGATAAACCTTTATCTCGTTGTTTTAAAAATATTGGGTCAATCAATCGGCGGCAGGCCGTTACTTTTGTTCGGCACACTTCTTATAATAGTCGGCATTCAGCTTATAGGCATGGGGCTTCTTGGAGAAATGCTCGTCAGGGTATATCATGAGAGCCAGAAAAAGCCAATATATGTATTAAAGGGCGTAGAATCTCTTGACGTCCCAAAGAGTCCTGAAATTGAAAAAGATCCTTAGTTTTACCCTGAAATTCCTTGTCAGCGGCTCCCTCCTGCTGTACCTTTTCTATTTTTCAGGTATTGTGGACGTGCAGGAGGTGATCAAGACCCTCAGTCATACCCGGGTGTCGATCTATATCCCGGCTTTTTTTGTTTATCTGGGTGCGGCGTTTGTTTCTACAAAACGCTGGTCGCTGTTCATCCCTGCCCGCCTGAAATATTCGAGGCTAGTCTCTTTATTTTTTATAGGTTCTTTTTTTAACACGTTTCTGCCCGGCCTTGTAGGCGGAGACGCTGTAAAGGCTTATTATCTCTACAAGGACATGGGCAAAGGCAGGGGCGGCGGTTCGCTGGCATCTGTTTTTATGGACAGGTATCTGGGTTTTATCGCAATGAGCACGATCGCGTTGATCGCTTTGATAGCCGGTTATCCATATGTTAAAGGCACTGAAATAACGTGGTTTGTCCCGGTCCTGTGCGCCGTCGTCGTGGTGGCGAGCCTTGTCCTGTGGGGACTTAACTGGGGAAGGATAAAGTTCCTTAAAGACTTTTACACGCCTCTGATGGGGTTCAAGGGTGAAAAGAAGAATATCTGCAAAGGTTTGCTGCTGGGAGCTGCCGTGCAGATACTCGGGATAACATGTATATATATACTCTCGCTCGCGATAGGGCTGAAGGTGCCGGTTATTTATTTTTTTATTTTTGTTCCGATAATAAATGCCCTTGCGGCGATCCCTGTTTCGATTGCGGGCCTGGGTATAAGGGAGACCGGTTTTGCGGCCCTGTTTAAAATGGTCTTTGATCAGGTCGGCGTGACTTCCGGCCAGGCGGTAAGTCTTTCCATTCTTTTATTCCTGACCATATTCCTGATAAGTCTGATCGGCGGTATTGAATATCTGAGGCTGGGAAAACCTCCTGTACAGGAGACACAGACAAAGACGGGCTGAAGACGCTAGCTCGGTCACGGTCGCTTCAGTTCCCGCCGGCAGGAGAAAAGGAGATTTATGGGTTTTACTCGGGATTTTCTCGTTGCTGTCGCTGAAAACTTTGAATTTGAAGGAGATATCCTGGATGTCAGGGAATACGGTTCCGGAAGAATAAATGATACTTTTCTTGTGACCCTTAAGTCAGGGAAACAGGAAAGGGCTATCCTTCAACGCATAAATGAAAAGGTGTTTGCCCATCCGGAACAGGTTGTGTCCAATATGCGCACTGTTACGGACCATATCCGTGAACGGCTGAGGCATGAGCAGGGCCGCGGATGGGAAGTGCCAGGAATATTTCCGGCAAAAAACGGAAAAGATTACTTTCTTGATCAGGGCAATTCGTTCTGGAGGGCCATGAGCTTTATCAATGCCTCCACGTACGATAAAATAAAAAATATCGGTCAGGCGCGGGAGGTCGGCTATGGACTCGGCAGGTTCCACAACCTTATCAGCGACCTGAAAACTGACAGGCTTTTTGATACGCTGGAGGGATTTCACGTAACTCCGCGATACCTTCATGCCTTTGACAGGGCAGTAGAAGCAAAGGAGATTAATGAAGGGTCTTCTGAAATAAGATATTGTTTACAATTTGTAAACACCCGGAGAAAATGGGCATCTGTGCTGGAAGACGCAAAAGAACAAAAAAGGCTGTGCCTTCGTCCCATTCACGGAGACCCCAAGTTCGACAATATCATGTTTGATGAGGCAGGGCTGGCAATCGGTATGATTGACCTTGATACAGTAAAACCCGGCCTGGTTCAGTATGATATAGGCGATTGCCTGAGGTCCTGCTGTAATTCCGCCGGAGAAGAGACCGTGGATCTTGATGCTGTCCATTTCAGGACAGATGTTTGCAGGGCTGTTTTGCAGGGCTATATCCCGGTTGCCAGCAGTTTCCTTGATAAGAGCGATTATGAATTTATTTATGATTCAGCGCGGCTTATCGCCTTTGAACTGGGGCTAAGGTTCTTAACCGATCACCTGGCAGGCAATAAATATTTCAAGGTGAAAAAGAAAGACGACAATCTCCTGAGGGCGCTTATTCAATTTAAATTAACAGAAAGCATAGAGTCCCGGGAATCAGATATCAGGTCGATCATAGAGGATCTAAAAACATAGTAATATAGGTAGCAGGTCCGCAGTTTTTAATGCGTGTAACTTTAAAGAGTGATATGAAAACCAACAGCGATTACGACATTATTGTCATTGGCGCGGGACACGCGGGCTGTGAGGCGGCCCTGGCGTGCGCAAGGATGGGCCTTGCCACAGCTGTCTTTACCATGAGCATGGACACCATAGGGCAGATGTCCTGCAACCCGGCTATCGGCGGACTTGCCAAAAGCCATCTGGTAAAGGAGATAGACGCCCTTGGCGGTGAGATGGCAAAGATCACTGACAGGGCAGGCATACAGTTCAAGGTCCTGAACAGGAGCAAGGGCCCTGCTGTGTGGTCAACCAGGGTCCAGGCGGACAGGGCGCTTTACAGGAAGTATATGAGACAGTCCCTTGAATCGCAGAAAGGTATTGACATCATCCAGCAAAGTGTTAAAAAGGTCCTTCTGGAGGACGACCGTGTCCGCGGGATCAAGACAACGGACCGCGATTACTTTGCAAAGGCAGTGATAATCGCGACAGGCACTTTTTTGAACGGGCTGATACATATAGGGCTGGAGAGCTTTCCGGCTGGCAGGGCAGGCGAGCCGGCGTCAACAGGGCTGTCAAAGAGCCTGCAGCACATGGGCCTCAGACTGGGAAGACTGAAGACCGGTACGCCTCCGCGTCTTGATGTGAAAGGCATTGATCTTTCGGTGATGAGCATACAGCAAGGAGATGTCCCGCCTCCTGCGATGTCCCTGTTCACACATGAGATAACCAACCCCCAGCTTCCATGCTACATGACCTATACAAATGAGAGCACTCATAAGATCATACTTGATAACCTTAAGCGCGCGCCGCTGTACGCGGGCAAGATCACAGGCATAGGCCCCAGGTATTGTCCCTCAATAGAAGACAAGGTCGTGAGGTTCAGGGACAAGCCCAGGCACCAGGTATTTCTTGAGCCGGAGGGGATCGATACGGATGAGTATTATGCCAATGGTATCTCTACAAGCCTGCCCCATGAGGTCCAGGCGGATCTTGTACGCAGCATAAAGGGCCTTGAGCGCGCTGAGATAAAAAAACCGGGGTATGCCATTGAATATGATTTTGTCTTTCCGACCCAGCTTAAGCCCACGCTTGAGACAAAACCGGTGCAAGGACTTTTCCTCGCGGGCCAGATCAACGGCACATCAGGCTATGAAGAAGCTGCTGCTCAGGGAATAATGGCCGGAATAAACGCGGCCCTTAAAATTAAGAAAAAAGAACCCCTTATACTCGGGCGCCATGAGGCTTATATAGGGGTGTTGATCGACGACCTTATAACAAAAGGCACAAAAGAGCCTTACAGGATGTTCACTTCAAGGGCAGAATACAGGCTCCTGCTCAGGCAGGACAATGCCGACCTCAGGCTCATGGAAAAGGGCCATGACCTTGGACTTATCAGCAAAGAGCAGTATGACGCACTGCTTGCAAAAAGGGCCGCGGTAGAGGCTGAGATCAAAAGGATAAGGTCTACGCGGGCCAAACCGGGCGTGATAAACCCTGTACTGAAGAAACTTGGAGGCCCAGAGATAAAAGAGGATATTACTTTGTACCGGCTGCTTAAAAGACCGGAAGTGAAATACGCGCACATAGCAGATGTCCTGCCTGCCGAGAAAGCGCTTCCACAGGAGGTTATCAGCCAGGTGGAGATACAGACAAAATATAAGGGCTATATCAGGCGTCAGGCAGAGGCAGCAGAGAAGTTCAAAAAGATCGAGAAGAAAAAGATCCCTGAAGGTTTTATATATAAAGGTATCAGCGGTCTGTCAGCAGAGATCGTGGAAAAGCTGGAAGATATAAGGCCGGTGAGCCTGGGCCAGGCGAGCAGGGTGCCCGGTGTTACCCCTGCCGCGATATCCCTGCTCATGGTGTCAGTGGAAAAACACCGTAGAGAAGAAGTAGAGAGTAGAAAGTAGAGAGAAAACTGAAAATGAGAGTCTAAAGTCTCTCTGCTCTCTACTCGTTGCCCGCTACTTAAGTTTTAAAGATGAGGTTCAGAAAAACCCTTATATATCTAATGCTTGAAAGGATCATTGCGCCGCCAAAGCCGATATAAATAATCGATAGATAGGGCTTTGGTAAAGACGAGTGCCTCAAGGTTATTCCCATTGCCACCATTATCACAATGATCAGGTAGCTCTTCCATGGCTGAAACGCGAAGAAACACACCTTGTCCTTTTTGGAGAGGATGCGGCTGATATTACTGTCAACAAGCCTTAAAAAACCGAAATGGTGTATAAGCAGGGCAAGAACTACCCCGGCCGGGCCGAAAAGCAGGGTCTTTTGATCGGTCGTCTGCATCAGCCAGCTTACGGCAAGATTACAGAGGAAGATGCCCACGATGCTCCACACAAGCCCTGAAATGGCGACAAGGAACCTCTTGTCCACCGCAGGGTCGAATTTCTCAAGTTTAGGGTCCATAGGGAACGTAATGATTAGATTTTAGCCTTTTCCGGAGTTTCTTGCAATCAGGGGAGGGCCCTGAACCATACGGTACAGGGCAAGCGTATTGAAAACCTCCCTGTCTTTCTGCTATACTTAAAACCTTGTTATTTTCAATACGGAGGTTATGGCTGTGAAACAGGGAATTCACCCGGAATATAAGGAAGTCAAGGTGGTCTGTATCTGCGGAGAGAGTTTTACCGCCAAATCCGCAGTACCGTCGATACACGTGGATATCTGCTCCAGGTGTCACCCTTTCTTTACCGGCAAACAGAAGCTGGTTGACGCTGAAGGAAGGGTTGAGAAGTTCAGGAAGAAGTACGCCAAAAAAGCCGCTAGCAAAAAGTAGCTGTACTAACAATCTTAAGGAAACCCGCTTTAATATTCGTGCGCAGGGTTTCCTTTTTTATTGGGACGAAAAAATGAAACACATAGGCGGACAGGCTGTGATCGAGGGAGTAATGATGAGGTCCCCGGGGGCATGGACCGTTGCTGTAAGAGGGCCTGATAAGGAGATCTTTCTCAAAAAGAAAAGTATACGCGCCCTGCCAAAGATATTTAAAAAGCCCGTGCTCAGGGGTTTTATCGCTCTTGCGGAGGCCCTGGTCATAGGTATCAAGGCCCTTACATTTTCCTCTGAAAAGGCAGTGGAAGACGAAGAAAAACTCTCTTCGTTCTCCATGGGGATGACGGTTTTTGTGTCATTTGCGCTGGGTATCCTGTTGTTTGTGCTTCTGCCGCTTTACGGCACCAAACTGCTCGGGGCGGTGTTTCAGTCAATAGCTGAAAGCTCTCTTGTATTTAACTTTGTTGATGGTATTATCAGGATCATATTTTTTCTCGCGTATATTTTATCCATGAATTTCAGCAAGGACATAAGAAGGGTATTTGAATACCATGGAGCCGAGCATAAGACAGTTCATGCCTATGAGGCAGGGGTCGAGCTTACACCCCAAAATATCGATAATTACAGTATCACCCACCCCAGGTGCGGGACAAGCTTTCTGATCATAGTCATGATCTTGAGTATTTTGATATTCTCTTTTATTCCCAGGGACTGGTCTTTTACGTGGAAATTCCTTTCAAGGATCATTCTGCTGCCTCTGGTGGCCGGTATTTCCTATGAGTTCGTGAAGTTCTCGTCAAAAAACATGGGCAATCCTTTTGTTCGGGCGTTGACAGCGCCCGGGATCTGGCTGCAACGATTGACAGCCAGGGAGCCGTCCCTTGATCAGATAGAGGTAGCTGTCGAGGCGTTAAAAGAGGTCATAAAGATGGATCCCGCAATGAAACGCAAAGAAGAAGGTAACAGCTAATGCTGCTTGAAAGGCTTAAGGCAATCGAGGATAAGTATAACGAGCTGACAAATTTAATGTCAGACCCTGAAGTACTGGCAGATTTCCCCCGGTATCAAAAGTACTCCACAGAACAGGCCGAGATATCGGAGATCGTGGAGAAATACAAAGAGTACAAAAAAGTGCTTGCGGATATCAAGGATGCCGAGGATATTTTAAAAGAAGGCGGAGATGAAGGATTAAAAGAACTGGCCAGCGCCGAACTTTCTGAATTAAAGGGGAAAAAGCCGAAGATCGAGGACGCAATCAAACTGCTCCTTATTCCCACTGACCCCCGTGACAAAAAGAACATCATTCTTGAGATCAGGGCCGGTACAGGAGGAGAGGAGGCAGGACTTTTCGCGGCAGTACTTTTCAGGATGTACTCCAAGTACGCCGAAAGTAAGCGGTGGAGTGTGGAAATAATAGATATTAACTCTACCGGGATCGGCGGAATAAAGGAAGTAGTCGCGTCTATACAGGGTAAGAACGCTTACAGCCGGCTTAAATACGAAAGCGGGGTGCACCGCGTTCAAAGAGTACCGGCAACAGAAGGCTCTGGCAGGGTGCACACGTCAGCAGCGACTGTCGCAGTCCTGCCTGAGGCAGAGGACGTTGACATAAAAGTAAACGAAAAAGAACTGCGAATAGATACATATTGCGCGTCCGGGCCCGGAGGACAGGGCGTTAATACTACATATTCCGCAGTAAGGATAGTGCACGAACCCACAGGTTTGACCGTCCAGTGCCAGGACAGCCGGTCGCAGATCAAGAACAGGGAAAAGGCCATGAAGGTCCTGCGGTCAAGGTTATATGATCTGGAAATTGGAAAGCAGGAAAAAGAAAGGTCAGAGGAGAGAAAATCACAGGTGGGTAAGGGTGACAGAAGCGAAAGGATCAGGACCTACAATTATCCGCAGAACAGGGTCTCAGATCACAGGACAGGGCTTACCCTTTACAAACTGGAGTCAGTGCTTGAAGGCGACTTCGACGAAATAATAGACAGCCTTATGACTCATTTTCAGACAGAGAAACTGAAGGGAATATAAAGAGAAAGTTAATCGTTAAAAGTTAATAGTTATTCGAATAATGGGAAAAATCTCTCTACTTGCTACTTCAACAGACAAATGAAAGCAATTGATAAATTAAGGGAAATTACAACGTCTCTGAAAAACCGCGGTTTCGGGTCTGCCGGGAAAGAGGCTGAGATACTTGTAAGCCGGTGTTTTGACTTTACACTGCTTGATATCTATAAGGACAATCCTGATATTGACGAGAACCGGCTGGAGACTGTTGAACAAATGCTGGAGAGAAGGCTGCGGCATGAACCTTTGCAGTACATATTCGGGTTTGAAGAGTTCCTGGGGCTTAAGCTATCAATCGGACCCGGCGTCCTGATCCCAAGGCCTGAAACAGAGCTGATGGCAGGAAAAGCCATAGAGGCCGTGAAACGTGAAACGTTAAACGTGAATCGCAATACAGAAAAAACTGAAAGTCTCAACTCACAATTCTCCATTCACAATTCTCCATTCACAGTTCTTGACATGTGTACTGGAAGCGGGTGCCTGGCGCTTGCTATTGCAAAAGAATTCCCGGAATCGCGGGTTATCGGCTCCGACATTTCAGAGGCAGCGATCAAATACGCGAAAAAGAACGCCGAAATAAACAATATCAATAACGCGGCCTTTCTTACAGGCGACCTGTTCGAGCCGATCGGGAAACAGTTAGTTTTTGATGTAATTATTTCTAACCCTCCCTATATAAAGAGTAAAGACATACATACCCTCCAGCCCGAGATAAAGGACTGGGAACCTGTTGCCGCGCTTGACGGAGGTGAGGACGGGCTTGAATTTTACAGGAAACTGATACCTCAGGCTAAAGGATTCCTGAAACAGAACGGGCTTTTAATGCTTGAACTGGGGATCGGGCAGGCTGAAAGTGCCGCGGCTATAATGGGGTCCTCAGGCTATGCAGATATACAGACCATAAAAGATTACGCGGGCGTACAAAGGATAATTCAGGCAAAGTGGAAAAAATAATAATTGACGGCGGTGTAAAGCTGAAGGGCGAGGTGCCTGTAAGCGGCGCAAAGAACGCCGCCCTTCCTATTATGGCTGCCTCGATCCTGAGTCCCGGCCAGAGCAGTATTGCAAATATCCCGCAGTTAAGAGATATAACGACCATGGGAGACCTCCTCACCAGGCTTGGCATTGGTTTCCAGGCTGAAGGGGGCCGGGTCTCGCTCAATACAGAAAACATAAGCTCTGTGGAGGCGCAGTACGACCTGGTCAGGACAATGCGCGCTTCTGTGCTTGTGCTCGGGCCGCTGCTTGCCAGGATGGGAGAGGCGATCATTTCACTTCCGGGCGGATGCGCCATCGGGGCCAGGCCCATAAACCTGCATGTAATGGGGCTTAATAAAATGGGTGCTGAAATAACACTGTCCGAAGGTTATATAAAGGTCAGGGCAAAAAGGCTTAAAGGGGCTAATATTTATTTTGATATCCCCACTGTTACAGGCACTGAGAACATTATGATGGCCGCGGCCCTTGCAGACGGTGTAACTGTTATTGAGAACGCCGCGTGTGAACCTGAGGTTGTTGACCTGGCAGACGCGCTTATATCAATGGGCGCGGAAATTCAGGGCGCGGGGACAAATGTTATTAAGATAAAAGGCAAGGATTCTTTAAGGCCGCTTGACTATAAGATCATACCTGACCGGATAGAGGCCGGGACCTTTGTTGTCGCGGCCGGAATAACCAGGGGTGAGGTAAGGATAAAAGACTGTAACTCTGGTCATATGGACGCGGTTATAGATAAATTGTCACAGGCAGGGGTTAAGATCGATCAGGAAAAAGACGCGTTAACAGTAAAAGGCCCTGACATGCTAAAGCCAGTTGATATAAGGACAACGCCCTATCCCGGGTTTCCCACCGATATGCAGGCGCAGTTCATGGCTTTAATGGCTGTCTCCCATGGCACGAGCCTTATTACAGAGAACATATTTGAGAACAGGTTCATGCATGTGGCAGAGATGAGAAGGATGGGCGCTGACATAAAAGTAGAAGGCGCGACAGCCACGGTCAGGGGGGGCAAAGCGCTAAAGGGTGCTCCTGTTATGGCCACTGATCTGAGGGCAAGCGCGTCCCTGGTGCTCGCGGGTCTCGCGGCAGAAGGAACGACTGTTATTGACAGGGTGTATCACCTTGACAGGGGTTATCAGAGGATAGAAGAGAAATTAAAACCCTTGGGCGCAAAAATAACAAGAGTAAAATAACTCTTTTAATTCTATAGCTTTTTCTCTCTACTTTCTACTCGCTACTCTCTACTTTTCTGATATAATGAGCTGTATCAGGAGAACAGATGAAACTTATTAAAGAGACAGGACAAGGCAGCATGTCGCCACAGCTTAAGAAGTTCTTAAGCTCCCTGGAGAAACGGGCATCCTTTAACTCCGGAACCAGCAAGGTGCGGGCTGTTGTTGAGAGGATCATCAATGATGTCAGGAAAAACGGCGACAAGGCTGTTCGAAAATATACTGAAAGATTTGATTCAGTTAAAATAAAAAGCCTTTCTATCAGCAAAAAAGAGATCTACGCATCCGCTAAAAAGGCGGGCAAAGAGTTCTTAAGCGCGTTAAATATTTCAGCAAAAAGGATAAAGACATATCACGAGCTTCAAAAAGACGGGTCGTGGTACTTCTCTGAAAAAGGTGGAAATATTCTGGGGTGCCTGATAATGCCGATCGAGCGGGTTGGTGTTTATGTGCCCGGCGGAAAGGCGTTATATCCTTCAACAGTGCTTATGAACGTGATCCCCGCGCAGGTAGCAGGTGTTAAGGACATTGCTTTGTGCATGCCCTTTTCAGGCCGAATAGACCCGCAGGTCGCTGCCGCGATCAAACTGCTGGGCATAAAAGAGGTTTACAGGATAGGAGGGGCCCAGGCAATAGCTGCGATGGCTTACGGCACAAGGACCATTAAAAAAGTGGACAAGATCGTGGGGCCGGGCAATATATATGTTGCAACAGCAAAGAAGATCGTGTTCGGCGACGTTGGCATCGATATGATAGCAGGCCCGAGCGAGGTACTGATAATTGCCGACAGTACTGCTGATCCGTCATTTATCGCGGCTGACCTGCTCGCGCAGGCAGAGCATGATGAGCTGGCGTTGTCGGTCCTGGTCACCAATTCAGAGTCTCTGGCTAAAAAAACAGCAAAGGAACTCAGTCTTCAGCTTAAAGGCCTTAAGAGAAAAGGCATTGCTAAAAAGTCCATTGATAAATACGGCGCGATAATTGTGACAAAGAGCCTGAACGCGGCGATCGATCTGTCGAACCGCATAGCGCCCGAACACCTGGAACTAATGACAAAAACACCTCCCAAACTCCTTAAGAAGATAAAGCATGCCGGTGCTATATTCATGGGCGAGTGGAGCCCGGTGACAATAGGAGACTACGCCGCAGGCCCTAATCACACGCTTCCAACAGCAGGCACCGCAAGGTTTTCCTCGCCCCTTGGGATACATGATTTCATAAAGCGCTCAAGCGTGGTCCATTTCAATCAACAGGGCTTTATGGGTATTGCAAAGGCGGTCGAGACATTTGCCGACCTTGAGGGACTTGAAGCGCACGCGAACACCATTCGCATAAGGTCAAAAGCTGCCCGCTCTTAGACAGTGGAACTCACCCTTGATAGCATTAAAGATATAAAGCTGTATCAGCCGAAACGCGGGTACCGCTTCAGTGTGGACGCGCTCCTTCTTTTTGATTTTATCTCTTTAACAAAACCATCCAGAGGCGTTGAGCTTGGAACAGGCTCAGGCATCATATCGCTCCTTGTGGCCAGGAAATTCAAAAAAGCAGAGATAACCGGGATCGAGATCCAGAAGATGCTTGCCGGATGTGCTGAGAAAAATATTAAACTTAATAGAGTTGATGACCGGGTCAGGATCATCAATGAAGATATCAGAAACATTAAAAAGGTCCTGCCTGCCAATAAATTCGATCTTGTATTCTCAAACCCTCCGTTCAGAAAGACAAAGACCGGCAGGCTTAGCGCTGATAACGGCCGCGCTGTGGCAAGGCACGAGATAAAGATATCGCTTCCTGATATTATTGAGGCCGCGTCATACCTGCTAAAGCATGCTGGAAAATTCTATCTGATATATCATCCGTTCAGGCTGGCAGAATTAATAAGTTTGCTTCAGAAAGAAGGGCTTGAGCCAAAGAGAATGAGATTTGTGCACTCAAGAGAAGGAGAGGAGGCCAAGATGGTCCTGATCGAGGCTGTAAAAGGTTCTGGCACCTGGCTTAAAATAGAGCCGCCTTTGTATATTCACAAAAAAGGCAAAGAATACACTGATGAGATGAAGAGAGTATACGGCGATTTATCCTGAAATATTTTAAAACTCATTCATTTTAAGGGGTTACGTTCCCAGATATTTTTTATTATAGTGTAAAAAAAATCTTGACAAAAAAAGAACATTCGTGATAAGGTTGTTAACACAACACTTTATTTTTGTAAAATCCGCCCTTTTTAAATAGCTAATATAAGGAGAAGTGTCATGAAAAAAATCGGTTTTGTCTTTACTTTCTTAATAATAATTATATGCTTTGCATTACCGGCAAGTGCTACTCTTCTCTTGTCTCAGCCCAAAGTTATGCCAGCTCCTTCTCCAAATACCGGAATAAT
Organism: bacterium BMS3Bbin08; assembly: GCA_002897775.1. Lineage (GTDB taxonomy): Bacteria > Nitrospirota > Thermodesulfovibrionia > UBA6902 > BMS3Bbin08 > BMS3Bbin08. Next base: position 19,165 of record BDTR01000053.1, read on the forward strand.
TAGTGTACCTGCTGCTCCCTGGGATGATGCTGACATAACAGGTGGCAATTGGCAGTCTCTTGCTGAAGATTTCAATGTGACTTCTTCTACGAAGGTAACCGAGATCAAGTTATGGGGGGGGTACTGGTGGCAAGATAAGGCGCCTGCAAATGATAATTTTACAGTTAACTTTTATAATGACTCCGGTGGTTCTATCGGGACAAATTTAGCTGCCCCTGATTTTACGACAAGCCGGCTTGCTGGCGACTGGGTTTCAATGGAATGGTGGGATGGGAAGAATCAACTATGGAACTATGGAAATACACTCGAGTTTGAATACACATTAACCTTGGATCCTCTTACCCTTGACCCCGGAACCTACTGGGTTGAGATTTTCAATGACACAACTGGTCATAGTGAAAAAAATGACTGGTTCTGGAGCTGGGGCAATCCTGACCTGGTCAATGGAATCGATGGCTTGGCATGGACAGGCTCATGGGTTCCTAATCCTCCATATGTGCCTGGAGACTGGGTGTATGATTCAACAGGCACCCTCGCAATGGAAATTAACGGGATACCTGTACCTGAACCATCCACAATGCTCCTTTTATTCTCAGGTATGGTAGGGCTTGTTACATTCAGAAAGAAGTTCAGAAAGATATAACCAATTTTACAATCAGTATATCCAAAGCAGGGTGCCGGAAATGACCCTGCTTTTTTTATTTTCTCCTGAGTTTAAATGAATTTTAACAGGAAAAACAGGATATACCCTGCAATTGTATTTTTATATTCTGCAACCAAAGACAATTCAGGAACAAAGTCAGGATTTCTTCTCAATTGATTGAAGCATAATGCATCCCAGGAAAAGCCGCTCTTATCATTTAGAACGGGTTGATAAAATATAACCTTCTCAATTAAACTAAACACGCGTTATTAGAGTCTGTTTGTAATTTGTGATTTATCTTTGATTTTGGGGCTGTAGCTTCCCGACAAGTCGGGACAGGCAGTTGGCCTATGGCTCGTCTATGACTCGTAGAGTTGAGCGCTTGAGTCCTTTTTATGTTTATTTTCTGAAGAGCAGAAAGGATGGCTCTCTTTATATAGGTCAGACTAACAATATTGAAAAGAGATTACTAAGGCATAATAAAGGTTTAATAAAAACAACAAAAAGCAGGGCTCCTTTTGATGTTATATATTACGAAGAATATAATACAAGACGTGAAGCAATGCTTCGGGAAAAATATCTGAAATCTATAGGGGGCGTAAAAGAAAAGAAGACTATAATAAAGAAACTAATTACGGGGCTGTAGCTCAGTTGGGAGAGCGCTTGAATGGCATTCAAGAGGTCGTCGGTTCGATCCCGATCAGCTCCACCATTTTTGATTTATAGCGGTGACCGCCTCGTTCCGATAAGTCGGAACTCGGACGGAACTATGCAGTTTATATAAATAATCCCAAGGTTTTTTAAAGTCAACAGACAGCGTGCCCGCCGCAAGGCGGCGGTTCGAGCCGATTTTCTGAAGGAATTCTTTCATTCCTCTATAGTCTTCCTGCAAAGCGAGATTCTCCGCTGAGTTAGCTTCTAAAATCCAGTTCCTTGTGAGTTCGAGCCAATGATTGCCTTTTCGCTCAAAATCAGATAGTTTCTCCTCAATGTCCTTTTTCTGCCCCATCAGAGAGTTTTTCTTTTCCTGAAATTCCTTGAGATTCAGGGTTTGATCAAGATAGGCGTCTGTAAGACGGTCTATCCTGGTTTTAACCCTGCTCAATTCCGCTTTCAGCTTTTGAGCGATAAGGTCTGATGAGTGGCGGGAGTCCTTTTCCCATGTTTCAAGCTTTTTAAGATACCTGTCACGCCATTTATCAGACAAAGAAACTTTTTGAATGTAATCCTTCACCTGATCAGCAAATGCATTGTCTCGCAAAAAGCCCTGATTGCACTTTTTGGTTTTGCTCCTCTTGGTGCATCGATAATAGACAAACTCACGCCCGCTTTTTTTGATATGACGCTCTGCTGTTATGGAATAGCCACACTCTCCGCACTGAGCAAAGTTCAAAAAGAGAAATGGCTTTTTATCAGGCTGTTTTTTGCGGGGCTTGCACTTGTCTTTTAACGTCTGTTGTATCCGATCAAAAAGTTTCTTTGAAATCATTGGCTTGTGGGTTCCCTCGTGTAGTTCGCCGCGATAAAGAAAATGTCCGTAGTAAAAAGGATTTTTCAAAGTATGTTCAATGGACGATAAGGCGAATTTCTTTCGGCTTCTTGCTCCAATCAAGCCAAGAGAAAACATTTTGTCGCAGATTTGGGTTAAGGTGTAATTTCCAGTGGCGAAAGCTTCTAAAGCTTTCTTTGTTTTCCTGAAAGTTTTAGGGTCAGGCTCAATCGTCCGTAATCTCGGCTCATTAAAATATCCTAAGGGTGCTCTTGCTGGAAGTTCACCGCGCCTTAATTTTTGTCTTATTCCCCTCCAAATATTCTCCCTCAAGTTGTCTGTATAGTATTTTGCCTGTCCGAATGCTACAGAGAGCATGAATTTCCCCTGTGGAGTCGGTTCAAACCAGAATGTTGGGAATTTCAGGGATTGGATCTTACCTGTATCAACAAGATAAATGATTCGTCCGCCGTCTACAGAATTGCGAGCAAGTCTGTCAGGATTCCACGCCAAGATGCCCTGTCCCCCTGTTTTCTTTGTGAAAACAAAGAAGGGGGACCCTGTTCGATTTCAGATAACATCTGATTGAACACAGGGCGGCCCGGCTCTTTGGCTGTCTTGCTTTCAGTAAATTCTTTTAATACAAGAAGCCCTTCTCTTTTGGCGTATTCCCTTAATTCAGTTAACTGCGCCTCAATAGAGAGAATCTGCCGTTCTTCTTCCTCAGTGGACTTCCTGCAATAGATGAAATATTTAAACATGGTAACCTCTCAGTTTTAGAACAAATCCTTCTGAGGACTCGCTTGCTTAACAAGAGCAGTAATTCTATTAATCAGCTTTTTAGCTGCTTCTAAAGAAGATTTGGCTTCTTGAGAAGTTATGTGATTTTTAGACTCATAGATGAAATCATGTCGTTGCCTTCTCATTCTGTTAAACCTGCCAGTAATACTTGAATACTCCTCACCAAGTGTTAATTTAGTAAATTCAACTATTGTTTTATGCGATTGTTTTGCTGTCGGTAAATACCCCTTGGAATACATAAGTGCCCTACCAGCCCTGATCATCGAATGATAAGCAATAGTGTACGACCATGTTCGATCAATTTTAAGATTAGTCTCTGCGGTTTTTATATCTTTAAAAGATCTTTCTAATTGATGGGCTATTTGCTTAAAATCCGGTTTCTGTTTCTTTATAAGTTTATCCCTTAGAAATTTTTCGTAACTCATTTTTATCTCCTATAAGCACAATTTGCTTATCTCTTAAAATCTCTAAAATGAAGGGCACTTGCTCTTTAATCTCTTTCTTGAGTTTTTGTAATGTGTAAAGTTTATAGTTTATTTCACGCTGGAATTTTTCTTCTAATCTGTCCAGTTTATTAATTAATCTATCTTCATCTGGATTTCCTATAATTGCAAGGTCAATGTCTGAGAAATAATCCGCTTTTGCTTTAGCATAAGACCCATAAATGAAAGCAAATTTTATACTGCCGACTTCTTCTAATACGTCTCTTATGCTTCCCTGAACACCAACCGTCTTAAACACAATACTCTTTAACTCCTTATATATAGGGCATTTTTTATTAGCTTTAAAAAACCGAGCATTAGCCTTATATTCACTTGTCAATATACCCTCTGAGACCATATTGTTAAGGGTGCGTTGAAATGTACCGGGTTTCTTACCTAAAATCCGTCCAATTTCCTGCATGTAAAACGAGCGTTCGGGATTGGTAAAAAATAGTTTTAATAATTCTGCTCTAGTTTTCCTTAGTGGTTTCATATTGCTCAGATTTTATATACCTTATACATACAATTGTATGCATTTAGCATAATTTTGTCAATATTTTTATAAGGGGGAAAGCAGGCTCCCTCCTCCACTATCGCTTCGGCGGGTAAACTCCGCTTTAAAAATCTGCCTGTCCTGAGCGGTGCCGAAGGAAGCATTAAGACGGCTTTGCCCTCTGCCTCTCTGCTTTCTTACGAAAGCAAGAAGAGAGGCGAGGATTAAGTCCCGGGAATTTTTCCCTCAGAAATGCACAGCATTTCAAGGACTAAGTACCCAAAATTTTCTTAATATTTCTGGGTGCAAATTCCACGGGAGGCGGCGTCCCGTAAAGTCCCGCACCCACAGTTTTGCTACCAGTTGTTTTGCTTGCAAAACAAGACACGGGTACAGAGCAAATCTAAGAATGGGTAGAACGTATGCAAAACTAGACGTGGGGGCTAAAAAGGACTTGGGCAACGGGACAAGGGGAAGTGTGGTTTTAAAACTTTTTTAAATTAAGTCTCGCTTTGCCCTGTACCAGACGGTGCAGGGCTTTGCCTGAGGCCGGAGGCGGAAGCAGAAAATCGGCTCATTGTCTTTAGTCTATAGTCCGCGTAAGCGGTAGAACCGCCGCCTTGCGGCGAGCACCCTGTCTGTAGACTTTAGTGGTCACCCTTCGGGTAAACACAATGTAAGGAATGATTATTATCACATTCACTCACTATAGTTCGCTATGCATTCATAAAACCGTGGAATCTAATCGCAAAAATGACCGCCGAGTCCCGCAGGGGCTCGGCGTCAACCGCTAAAAATCAAAAATGGCCTATGGCTCGGTCTATGACCCGTGGGTCACGACCCATAGGGAGCCAACGGCTCATAGAGTGGTCCTTATTGGAAAAAGTTCGAACTCATTTTGAACAGAACCCCTGAGCGCCTGCCCCGTTGTCTAAGTGCTTTAAAGGACTTTACGGGGGCTCCGCCCCTCTCTCCGCCTTTCGTTAAAACTCAAGACTCCGCTCAGGGCGTGCGTCCGAATCCCTCGCCTTAAAAAATCCTGAGTATAATCGAAGGATCACATGGGGGCGTCGCTTTTAAGGTAGGCTTGCTTTCGTCCGCAGTGGAAGCATACGATAAACATTAGCTTTGCGGTCAGCAAAATCCGGTGGTGTCGGTTTGTTGTAAAACGTCAAGCATAATTCCCGAGCGGGAATTATTATTATCGCTCAACAGTTTGTCTCTGGTTACTTCAATTATCCCCGTCTCCTCAAGCTCCAGCAGTGCCGAGGAGATGGTATTGTCGCTTATGCCGTAAAGCTCTTCCATATCTTTCTGACTGCGAAACCAGAAAGGATATTTTGTCGAACGGGATGCTTCATATAAGCAAATCAGGTATATATACTTTGCCCGCATGGATAAACTGTCTGAATATCCATATTCCCAGTATTCAAAAGGGATGGTTATCAATGAAGAGCCTTTCCCCACAACAATATTAGCCATTAAGGTAACCTTCCCTTTTTTGTAATCTATAAGGCCGTAACCGCTGAGGCGTTTAAGTGAGCGGTGAATCCTTTCATAATAATATTCATGTTCATTGCGGTATTCGCCTAATGGCTGGGGTGCGTGATACCCCATCCTCTCAGCTAATGCGTCATAGTTAATGTCGAGATACGATTTGCCTGTCTCCTGCTGAATTCTGCATAACAAATAAATGGATAGCGAGTGTAAGTGAGCGAATATAATAATAGATATTCCTTACATTAGATTCCCTGTGGTCGTGCCGAAGGGAAGATCAATAAAGATCGAACTGCTTGTCAGCCTGCGCCTTAAGGAGCTTACGTCCCAATTCAGGAGAGAGAAGGAAATCTTTTGAAATAGATACGCCTTTTGTCTGTGGAAGAAATATATCATTTTCCTGAACAGGAATATTATCAACATACTTCTTAAAAGCGAGAGCGTCCTGAGGAGAGTCTTCAAAATATGTAGCTTCGTAATTGTCTTGAATGGCTGCTTTAGACCAATTCGCGCTTCCTAAAAATATATACCTGTCATCAATGGCAACTCCCTTTATATGCAAAAGATGCTCCGGCGTATCAAAATATACAGCTATATTGTTCTCCCTCAGTTTCTCATACGCAAGACGGTTTTCTTTAAGTTTGGAATCCTCCAAGACGACCTTTACCTGAACCCCTCGGTTGTGAGCATCAATAATATCATCAACCAATTCATTGATCGGGCCCGCCCCCTCCGGCTCCAGAATAATAAAGTACATTGCTACGGTAATTGAAGTGTCGGCCTCTCTTAAATAGGTGTGGACGGTTTCATGGTAGGATTTGCCAAAAAGGACATCAGCGGAGGCGTAAAAGGGGAATGAAACAATTAAAAGACAAACAATGAACGTCAACCGCAGACTTGCAGACCTCAAGGTAACCCGGCGCATTATAATGGTTAACCCCCTCTACCGCTATGAGGGATTTATGGGAAGCTTTGAAGATCCGGTTGAATAAGTATGCTGTTCCCGGAAACCCCTGATTTTAATATTACCGTTATGTAATTAGATAGTGATTAATTGCCTCTTGTTAGAATTATGTCCATTTCTCCTGAATTTTTTGTTTTGTTACCACAAATTTCAGTTTGCGTCCTATTTTGAAAAGGTTTAGAAATTATTTTGACTTTGTGATTCGGAAAATGATTAATCAAAATATTAAGAGTTGAATTTAAAGTAAACTCTCTAGCATCTGTTCGTACATATATGGTGCTTTTTTTATCCATTATAGTTGCACAATTATAAAAAACATCATCAAGGAGGTTATAATACTCTTCTTGAGAAACAAATCTTCCTTTATACTTTTCTTGTTGTGCTTTAGGGTTCTCAGAGCCACCTAGAAGCCAAAGACGAATCCATTGATCTGTATGGTAGTCTGTTACAGAACAATATGGTGGTGAAGTAAATAATAATGAGAACCGTATACCTGTCGCTTTTGTTATTTGAACAATTTGTTCTAGTTCATTTGTACTATCTCCAAAAATTACATAACTTTTTGCTAAATTAGGCGTGCCTTTTTCATATCGCCATTCAATTTTTTTTAGTATAAATTTATAAGGATCAATTATTGGCGGCTTAGTCATTTTATGTTCTTTCCACCAATGTACAGAATAGTTAATGCCCATTGCTTTAGTCATTCTCAGCTGATTGGAAAGAGCTTCGCCAAGTTTCCCGTGAAGATAAACTAAAATGATAGACATTAATGTTGCATCAACATTATTATTTTTCCAGTCAAGATGCTTTCGAGCAGCAAGAAGAAACATTAATACTTCATCGCAATAACACATCCTGTAGAATTTATGCATTAGTTCAACGGCTCTCTTATAGTAGTTCCGTTTCGAATAGATTTCCAGTAGTCGTTTTATTACCGCTTCTTTATCCCCTGGTTTCATCTTTACTGAACCATAGAGCCAACCAACAGGGTTGATCTCAATCCCTAGGCTTTGCCTGCCTAGAACTCCACCAGCATAAATGCTTGAACATCTACCAGCAAAAGGATCAATAATAAAATCACCTTCTTTGGAATATTTCTCAACTACTTCAAAGGCAAAATCGAGAGGAAACATAGCATAATAAGGCCCAAATCTTGCCCAACGGGACTCAGCACTTTTAAAACCTTTTACTATATCTTCTGTTTTTATCATCATTCTTTATATGATTTAGCTCTAATTTCTCTAGCGATATCGTCAAATATCCGTTTACCAAGATTCAAGGGTATTGCTGCTTCTGCATGGGCAGAAACAAGTGGTGAAACTGAATTAGGATATCGACTAGAGACTAACTCATCCAACATATTCATTAAATCCGCTAATCGAGGAAATTGGTCTGACCTTGCCGTTTTTAAATTTTGCTGATGCTCATTGAAAAACGCAAGAACAGGGATAATTCTATATCCTATCTTTGTTTTATAAAATAGCTTTCTCCCAAAATAAGTGTCTTGGCCGTATAGCTTGTCACTTTCAGAAAAAATAATATTCTTTTTGATGTAGCCATCAGAAAGCAGAAATGCCGACTGATTTGGGAAACAGTCGGTTGTACCATCAACTTTGGTATCAACTTCCTCAAAATGGTTATAAAAAGTGCCTGACTTTTCAATACCGAATATCAAAAGATCTTTTCCCGTTTGTTTTTTTTGGAGTCCATTTATTCGAGCTAATTCCGTAATTATAGATTTGTTAATCCAAGACCAGGTACTGAAGCAAGCCAAAGGACCGTCAAGTACAAAAGAAACTCGATCTAACAGGTTTAACCAATCCTTTTTCTCAAATGATCTTAAAATGTGAACAAGCCAAAGCTTCTCAAACATCTGCATTACTTGACCATACATTTCGCCATTTGTTCCACCCGAATTCATTAACTCGTGCAAACGCATTGCATCTGTTGAGTACAATAGTTCACCGCTATGGGGACAAACGTATTGACCAAAATCGTAAGTCATTTCTTGGTCAACTCCATCAATAGGACTTCTTGGTTTTCTTCTATCTCCAAGTTCTTTATCCTTTTCAAGTTTAATTCGAAAAAGATGTTCGAAGGTTTCCAATAAAGTTTCACCTTCTTCAAACGCTCTTGTGTTTTGAAGCTCCTCAAACAGCACTCTGCGCATTGATGTTTTAGCCGATTTCTCGTTATCAATGATGACATTACAACCGGGAATCACTGTGTCAATAGCTGATGCCTTTTCGGTCTCTCTAAACTTCTTCGGATCAATAAATTCCTGCCTGGCAAATTCGCGGACGGATTTCTCAACTATCAAAACAGCAGAAATAGTTATATAACCAAATTCTGCTCCAGGAAATCCATTTTCAGCTTTCGCTGGCTGGTAACTTCCATCAATAGCAATAACGTAATCAGGGATAAAATCGCTCCTCATGTCAGCCTTGCTGATGATGTTGCTTTTAAATTCTTCTTGCCCGCTTCCTTGCGCATCTTTTTTTCTTATTTTCAGCCTATCCTGCAGTGACTTAACCTTTGAACTGTCTAGAATTCTACGGAGAGGCTCATAACTGGCAAATTCGCTTTCAAATCCCATACATTACCCTCATTATACGGTTACATCAAATTTATCCACTTGCACTGGAATTACAAATGGATTGCTCAATGTTTTTACTCTCAAAAATCCTTTGTCTTGCGCACGCCTTATTGACAGATCAAAATCAACAAAATCATAATATTTGCAAAGCTCCCTTGTTTCATCAGTATTATTAAGATGAGAAATGAACCAATTAGCTGTATTTTTCAAAATATTCTTCTGAATGCTACTAACTTCCTGAGTAGCATAAACCATACCAAGGCAATACTTTGCCCCCTCTTTTGCAGTTCTAACCCAAACATCTTTCAAATCAAGATCGCTGCCACTTGGCAAAAGATTGTGCGCTTCCTCAATATAAATTATAATTTCTGTTGGCGTCTGCCCTTCTCGGAACAACTTTTGATTTGCTCGAAATATGTGCCACATAACCCGTTCTGCAGTGGCTTGGTTTATTTCAGGCTCACCGCTAGATTGATCAATAATGACTAATTTCCCATTTTTCAGATCATTATAAATATCTTCCGCATAATCAGAGCTTCTAGTAGGAGAATGATTCTCTATTACCTTAGCAATTTGTTTAGGACCATTGCTTCTCGAAACCATTTCAAGAATTTTCACAAAATTTTCATCCGCCCAATTATCACCAGAAGGGTTTGGCCTGTCATCAACGTACCATCTTTCAAATGCTTTGTATTCTGCTGTCTTCATATAATCAGATAACGTTGCAAAAGCAGTTGCCAAACTATGCAAGGAAGGACTTGCTGTTTGAAAAACTCTTGCAGCAGCAGCAAATTTATCGGCATTGTCCGGATCTCTTTGAACATTCAACATTCCATCAAACCGTGTACTTGCATTTCTCGCACTTGGACGCCCGTTAATTAATTCATTGCTAAAGAGCCCTGTTGTCGTAATAGTTAAATCTGCTGGCACAGGGAACCCTGCCTTAGCCAATAATGCCCGATACGCAAGAACCCTTCTATTGTAACGAGTCATTGCACTTCTATCCACTGCATCGGGAGCTATAAACTCAACTTGTTGAAAATTCTCAATAAATTTAGATTCACCTTTTTTGAATGAGTTATCAATAATTTCTTTACCTATTTGCAAGTTTTCCTCCAAATAGAAATTAATAAGCATTCGGTTTCGTTCAGGGTCATTAGGATGAGATGTTATGCCATAAGTAACAACTTCATCTGATTTATTCTTACCTGCACGGATTTTCCAGATATTCTTTAAGGCGTTAGGATTATTCATTCCATCAGCATCCTGAACATTCTCATTGGCATACTCACCGTTTGGGTCGAAGATGATTTGACCAATCTGTAACGCTTTATCCTCTGGCTGAGCAGGGTACCGCAATTCATAAACAGATTTTGCAATGATTTTGGTAGTATTTGATTTCCCTGTTCTAGTCATTCCAAACAATGCTGACTTTTGCGAGAGTAAGTCTGCAGGATACATATAAACCGGAACATCATCTATATTCTGAAATTTCCTATTGGTTGATGCGTACCGGATGAAGCCAAGTTTCACGTTCTCGGACGTTCCGTATTTTTTGATATGTTCTTGTCTATTACTCGGGTCTGTATAATTTACAATTAGCTCCAGCGCTTTAGCATTTGGCTTATAAACTTTAAGTCCTCTATTCGGATAGAAATTGGAGATGTCACTCCCAAATTTTAAATATAACTGGCCATTTTGTTCTTCAGCTGATACATCCAGATAAAATGTACCAATGATTCTACATTGTACCCCTGCATAACCTAGATAGACGCGGGTTTTCGTATCCATTATTCCTTCACCGTCCCAATGTCTATCAGTCTCTCCACTAACTCGTTGGGCCGTTTCAACCCTTATTCTTTCTGCTTCTGAACTATTTGGTAATTGTGCTGCATCCATTACTCTGAGTAAAATAAATGAAGAATCCTCTGTCTTGAAATCAATATCAGCATCATCTGGATCAACTCGTGTGGCAATAAGAAAACTCAAACTTGGAATCCCCCCTACTTTTTTTCGCTCGTTATCGTGTATTTGTACTTTCGCATTCTCATAATTTATAGAGTAAAGTTCGCCCACATATTGGTCTTTTTGGACTATTTTTTCAAACCATGTTTGAGCATCTTTTATCTGCATGTTTTTAAGCTCTTGAGCTAATTTTTTTTCTAGTGTCATAGATTTACTATACCTCCCCCTTTAATAATTTCATCACTTATATACATTTTTCCAGACGATGCAATAGGTTACTTATTAGAAATAATCTCCCTAACGCTTCGTGATGCGAGATTTGCTTCTCATCACCATGGCTTAGAGTATTACGCCACCACTGCATTATGCCCATAGCAATATACATAAAACCTTCCTGCTCATTTTGATCGGAGCTAGTACGCAAAGCGTTGAGCTTAATAACTTGCTTTTTCAAACTGAATACCTGAGCCATCAAATCTTTTCCAATGGCAATGACGCCGGACTTTTTTTGAACATAAACCTCATATTTTTCTAATGCTTTACGAACCGACTCATTTATATGCCCACCCATAAACAATTTTTGACATTCCGGCATCAGAATAGGATGCATTTTAAATTTGTTCAATATCTCTTGGATATCATAGGGCGGCGGAACAACCTTAGGTCTTTCTTTGGGAAATCTTAATCCTCTTATTTCTTTTTTAAGATCAATCCCTATTTTAAATAACTGTTCGCTTAAAGCATCGGCTTCTTTAAGTAATATTGGATTACCTTGCTGATGTCTTCGTTCAATAGCTCTTGGAATAATCTCTCGAATAACTTTCTTCATCATTCTAGGATGCTTTTTCTGAACATCTTGAATAAAAAAAGAAAATGTTTCTTTCTTGTTATGATGTTTTGATGGAAAGCATTTCGTTAGATTAAATCTCTTTGCGATATTCTGTAGATTGAAATTACCCCTGCCGGAATAAGGAACCAATTCTCCAAGCATCTCAGCTAAAGTTCTCATGTTTTGTATATCTACGGCCGTAAGTCGCTTGGATGCTCGTTTCGTTTTCGTATTCTTTCTTTTTGCTCTCTTTTTCTCTGCTCTCTTCTTCATATTATTATCCTATCAAATTATTATTCCAACACCCCAACAAACTCTGCTATGACTTTAAAATCTTCACCGCTGACATTTTCAAGTACAATATCATCAAAGTTTTTGTTATCAGGCGACAAAATTATTTTTTTATGCCGCCACTGGTCTCCTTCAAGTGTCTTCTTCTCACTTTTGTATCTTTTTACTGTAAATTTTTGATTTGTTTCTGGGTCTGCTACTTGACGCGACTCAACAAGTACAACTAAGCCATTTCTGGACCCCCCCTGATCAAAGCGGAATATACAATAACTACCGTCTGGAATTGTCGGCTCCATTGATCTACCAACAACTTTGGCGATAAACATATACTTATCAAGCTTCTTGCCAATATTCATCATTTTCCAACCCAACAATTCTGGCTTCTGTTCCTCACTGAATACCGTCGCAACAGCCTGCAAAGAGAACACCGGCAGATGCGTTGAATACTTATCTTTTTTCGGCATATCTGCATTCGGAATGACATCACTAAAAAATAAATCCGACTTTTCCACCCATGCAAGACTTGCTTTTATGACTCTATCAAATGCGGCAGTAAATTCTTGTTTTTTAACTGCTTCGTTGTAGAAAGGTAGACCTATAAGCCTGTATTTAGCAGACTCAAATAAAGTATGAATCTTAAAATGCTTCTCTATTTCATTCAGGAATTCTTCTTTCCACTGATCAGACTTTATTAAATGCTGTCCCTTCGGTTCAACAAAGAGTTGTAAGGATAAAGACGTCTTCGTGTCCTTTTCAGTAAGGAATAATACAAAATCTGGAGCAAAGGCCTTACCATCAGAAAAACGGTATATTTTAAAAACTTGTTCATTTCTCAGAAGGTAAATATCCGAGCATTTCTTTTTAATTTCTTCTATGGCATGCCGGACAAACTGTATAAAATACTTTTCCTCTGATGTACCGTAATTCTCATCATACATGTACCAGTCGTGATTTTTAAGGTGTAAACGCAAGTCGTCTCTGCTCGTGTAGCTCATAGCAATACCAAATTCTTTATCCTCGCCACCGATTAAAACCTCGCCTGTCCTTGACGACTCAACCACTTTGCAAATATTATGACCCTTAAATTCTTTCGTTCCGATGTATTCCGATGTGCTGGATTCAATTTTATTCGCCAACTCTTTAAAAACATCTAAAGCGATTTCATATTTATCGTGGTGGTTTAGATTATCTAACCTCTCTTTTAAACCATAAATCTCAACATCAACCTCACCGAGATAATCATCCGATGTTAAAAACTCATCAATGGAATTAAGAGATGGAAAATACCGTTGAAGATTGATAAAACGATAAAAATCAACTTTATCAAGAGCTTTTCTATTTATGTGTTTTTCAATCTGATTAAATTTAATAGTGTGTTGTATTATATCTTGATATTGACTGCCGTTTTCCGCTGCCTCATCAAAAACACTTATTTCGGTTGTCTTGCCAATTCTCAGTTTATGTTTAAATATGGTCTCCGAAATCAGGTCACACATTTGTTTAACTTTTTCTCGGCTATTTTCCTTTTTTTCATTGAGGAAAAGAAGACCGTCTTTCCAGAACATCGTTTTCTTAATGTGGTCTTTAATCGAAACGGTTATTTGTTTCCGTCGGTCATCCGGCGGAGAGATACCACTTTTCACAAGCTCTGCTTTAATTTCATTAATATAGCGAGAATCGTTAAGGCTATGGTAGTGAAGTTCTTCTAAAACCCTTAATTCGTTATTTATATCTTCATCATATTTACGCTTAAATTTGTCCTGATCTCCTTTAATAACAAAAGGGAAATACCTTGCACCACGCCCAATAAGTTGAGCTTCTGAAATAGTAGTACCTCCAGCTTTGCTGTGTCTCGTGTCTCTTGTTTCATATAGCCTGACAATATCATATAAATTAAGTACATCCCATCCTTCGTTTAGCATATTCACGGTAAAAATAACACGGGTTTCATTATGCTCAGACTCGAGAGTATTTACCTTGATCTGTTTTTCTTCGCTATCAGCTTTTGAGTTAACAGCAATACACTTTTCCTCTGAGAAATCACTCTTAATCTCTCTGACTAAATTCTCATATGTTATGCCGTTTTTCTTGAAGAATTTAAACGCCATGTTTATAATTCCGTTACTGCTACTTTTCTCGATTTTCTTTATATCACTAACCTTGAGTTTTCTTATCATTTCCTTAAATTTGTATTCGGCAACCTCTGACTGGGCGATTGTCCTTTGTGATTTAACCAATATTACTGGCTTAAGCTGTATTTTGTATTTTTCGGCAACTTTACGCCTATACTGGCTTAATATAACCGCCTGCAAGGCCCTTTCCATAATATTGAGGTCGGACTGCAATATTTGAATATCCTTTGAAAACTTATCCTCTCTAAATTCTTTCAAAGTGTATTGATAAACAATCTTATCTTCATATTTTGTCCGAATAGCTTTGTCTGATAGATCAATGGTCGCAGTATATTCCAGCATTATATTTTCACTTTCACTCTGGAATATCTTATTGACCGTATTTTCCCAGCTTGTGCTTTCTTCACGTTCATCTTTCGTCATCTTCGCAAAATTCTTTGTCAAAGCGTTTATATGATGAGCTTCGTCCGAAAGAAAAACGATTTTCTTATTTTTGAAATCTTCCAACGTAATTGCATTTTCTTGCGGAGTCCAAATCCGTGAATGAAGTCCCTGAATGGTCGTAAATAGGATATTGATATTATCAGGATTAATCCCTTCAAAATTATCGACTTCCTGAATATTTATTTCTTTATCGTTAAAGACAACTTTTTCAGCAAAGAGGTATTTTGGCGAGGACTTATCCAGAAAATTCGCCTTTGTCTTTTTTATAATAGTCCTACTGTTAACAAAGAAAATAAAATGCCGATACCCAAGCTTATAGAGATAAAGGATATTTGACGCCATCAGAAATGTTTTGCCGCTACCAGTTGCCATATTACATAGCAGGTGAATAGGAAGAGTTTTATCCGGATAGTCTGTTAAATAGTAGATAAGGCGGGCAATGGCTTCCTGTTGGTATTCCCTGATCGAAAACCGCTGATTAAGGTTATTAACGATATATTCAGGTAATACTTTATACTGCTTAAGAAACCCTAATTGCGAGACAGAATGTAATTTTTCAACTAATGTCTGACCGTTTGCCATATTTAAATAACTGTTTTATGAAATTCCTTATTGAGCTTCTTATCATCTGCACTAACCTTGTACATGGTGTCATTAATCTCACTCAAAGCAACGTAAAGATGATTTTTATCGAGGCACTCACATAATACTTGTTTCTGCTCTTTAAGAGTCAATTTCTTAAATTCTTGTTCCTCGAATTTAGACAAATCAATGTCATATCTAAAAAACGACTCTTTTCTCATCCTCCCATAGATTTTTAAAAGTTTGAGTGTAGTGTTGGCGTCTTCTATATCAGTCATGTATTGTTCGTTCCATTCCTTAAGCTCCGCATAAACGAAAGAACCGCCACCCTTCCATTTTCGTTTTTTAGCGATGGCACCTTCATCTTTTCCTTTTACAACTTTTTTCAACCGATTTTTTAATACCTCAGCTTGTTTCTCTATTTGCTCTACCAATATGTATTGCCTTTTTAATTTGTGAGCGACCGTGCCCGTGGTCCCACTGCCCGCAAAAAAATCTAAAACAATGTCTCCATCATTTGATGAGGCTTGAATAATTCGCTCTAATAAGGCCTCCGGCTTTTGAGTATCAAAATCTACTCTTTCTTTAGCTGTCGGTATTTGTTGAAATGACATAATGTCATACCACACATCACCCACTGGCTTGCCTTTCTTTATAACCTCATCCAAGTATAATTTATCTCCTCTACCATCAAAATACTTCCGACCATCTTTATCAGTTTTATTGAACCTGTCCAGATATTCTTTTCGATGGGCCATTTTTTGCTTATTGAAAATGAAATTGTTACGATCTTTGGAATAAAACAATATTGTATCGTGTCCTCTAATCCAATTATTCGCAATGGTTTTGAATCCAGACAATACTGAAATGTCCCATACAATTTCTCTTTGAAAACTTTCCCTTCCAAAAACCTCGTCCATTAAAACCTTAAAGTAATGGACTTCATTATAATCAAGTTGGACATATATTGAACCATCATAAGATAAAAGTTCCTTTGCTATCTCAAGACGGTTTTTCATGAAAGTTAACCAAGTCGAATGTGTAAATTTATCATTATATTTAAAACTATCATTCTCTGTGTTGTACGGCGGATCAATAAAAATTAGTTTCACCTGTCCTCTATATTTTTGCTTTAAACAATGCAGGGCAAGGAGATTATTTCCCTTAATAATTAAATTATCATCGTCATTAAATCCAGTTACGGTGAGAGCTTTTTTACCGTCGTATCGCATAAAATTCGTTAAGACCTTCGGCTCGAATAACCTGTCTATCTCATCCGGGGAAAGGGTTTCGTTATGAAAAATCTCATCCCGCTTTTGATCTTCCTTGTCCTGCCCGCCTTCGAGCACACAGTCCTTATATGCCCACGTAAGGACAACATCACCTTTTTCTTTTAAATAGTCGCCATTTGTCATTAAGCCAATCTTATTCTTGAACCTGGTAAAAGAATCAGGGAGAAACTCTTTATTGTTCACGAAAGAAATAAATTTATCCTTATCGAATATGAGAATTTTGTCTTTCTTAACTATCTTGTCAACGAAGAAATGCCCTTTTGCTTTTTTATCTGACAAAAGCAATTCAATAAGAGACTGATCAAGTTTAAGGGCTAATTCGGTAAGCTTATTTTTTAACAGCTTTCCATTAGCAAAAATCCGAGAGTCTTTCTGAAACAATTTCATTAAATCATTCATTAAATTTTGCATATTATAAACCCCTTTTCTTGAGAAACTTCTCTATGTGATATTGCTGTACCTTGCTTGGTTTAGTCTTTCCGCTGAACCATCGGCTAATTGTAGAAAATGAGACACCTAAATAATCTGCAAGCTTCTGTAGAGATACTCTGTTTTCCAAACGATATGTTTCTAAACGTTTTACTATTTGCATATTTTGCATTTTATATCAAATCAGGTGCGAATGCAATCAATATATTATTTTTAAGTAAGGGGGAAGCTGGCACATAAAAGGCGTTGCGGAAGACCCCATAGGGGATGAAGCCGCCTGAGTGTGACTGCTGGGTGGGCGGGGTAAATATTCATCAAGGTCGGATCGACTCTCCGATTCTGACGAATCTCCGACAATACTCAACTTTTGGTGCGTCCTTTACGCCTGCTTAAGGCGTAAGGGTGATGAATATTAAATTGCACTGCGTGCACTTCAATGATAGGAATTGCACTATCACATTCGCTCATTGACACTCGCTATGCATTGGTAAAGTGGCGGTCAGCTTTTTTTGCCTTTAAAGGGGGAAAGAAGGCTCAGAGCGGAAGTAACGGAAGACAGCCGACAGGCTGGCTGTAGGCTGAGCACTGAGACGGCTTTGGGTTCCCGTAAAGTCCAAGTGGACTTGGACTACGGGACAGGGGTGGGGATAGAGTGGCTCATCCAGCCGACAGGCTGGGCGGACGAAACCGAGCAAATAAAAACCTTCATTATTAACGCCGCCGAAATATAAAAATACAAAAAATTTTGCGAGGGATTCGGACGCACGCACCGAACGTAGTGAGGGGCGGAGCCCTGCCTACCGGCAGGCAGGCGCTTCAGGGGTTCTGTTCAAAATGAGTTCGAACTTTTTCCAATAAGGACCACCAGCCTTCGCTTCGAATAAAACAAAAAGTCCTTCTCGTTTTGCATATTCTCTCAGTTCGGCTAATTGCGCCTCGATAGAGAGTACCTGTCTTTCTTCGTCTTCTGTTGATTTTCTGCAATAGATAAAATATTTAGTCATAGTAACCTCTCAATCTTAGAACAAAACTATTTATAGCGATTTTATATTATTTCTTCACTCCATTCAGAAATTTTGAGTATATCAAGGAATTCTGTTACTTTCTCATATGCACTTCTTATCATTATTTCTCTATCCTCCCTATCGGCTAATTCCAGAAAATCTGCCACCCATTTAGGCCCGACATGATCTATCGAAATAAACTTAGACCTAATTTTTTCAAGCCCCTCTATGACAAGCCTATTTTTTAAATGCGACACAAATACATTGGCGAGTTCTTCAGCGCCTCCATGAAAATGAACAACACAATAGAAAATATCATAGGCGTCTTTTTCCTTCATCCTCTCAAACATTACCATACCTTTCATTACAAGGAATGGAACAATTCCTGCAACCTTAAAACTTACTTTATCTTTGCCCCCTTCTGGTAGTTCTCCTTCAAGAGATACAATAATTGAGGAATCAAAAGCAAGATCACAGCCTCTGGCCTTTCTTGCTCTAACATCCTGAACCGTTTGTGTCCTATGCGATTTGCCTGTTCCGCCATATTCTCCGGCCATAAGATCAATTTCGACATTTACAGGTCCGGTTCCTTCTACTTCAACTTTTCTAAAGAACTTAAAGGGCTGTTCTTTGTCCTGTATATAGCCACGTTTAAGAAATGTATTTAAAATGGTCTGATAGGTGTCATCGTGGATTTTAGAAAAATTGAGAGCAAGGTCTATGTCAAGGCTTCCTACGTGTGGATCGTCGGATTTGGGGAATAAAAACGAAGGTATCCATCCACCTATCAAGACCATATCATCTTTGAACTCCCCCATTAGACGAACAAGTTCCAAAAGTACCGACTTGCAGGCATTAATCTCTCTTTCTCCATAATTACTTATACTCACCATTTTGGCTTTAACCTCTGTTCAAATATCGCCTGCGCCGCTTCTTCGCCCCTCCCTTTAAAACCTTTTAGGTCAAGGTAAAGCTGGAGGTCAGAGACAACGTTAATGCCGTTTATTTCCTGAAGGCCATAAAAGACCCCTTCATCATATGGCTTTAAGAGTGTAACATTTGGGCCACTATCAACCTTTTTAAGCTGGAGAGCATTTGCAATTTCTTCGATATCTGCATCGATATAAGTGAAGAACCTTAAAAACCTAACGAATGGAGCCACCTTTCTTGCCCCCGAAAATAACGCTAAACCATACCGCCAGTTTCTTTTTTCAGATTCCTTTCTGATCGCCGCTTCAAGCTGATCTTCAGAAAGACCGGAATAAAATGAGAAACTCAAGTTTCTTGTATAAGAGTAGTTCATAAGCCACTCATTAAGCGGTTCTTCAGGCTTAACGAGATAAAATCTTTTCTTTTCCTCTTTAACCCACTCATTTGCTAAAAGAGCCTGCTTGACTCTTGAAACAAGACCAATACTGATACTGGCCTCCCGAGACATCTCTTCCACATACCATCTTTTGGTCGGGTCTGATAAAAGAACTCTCAGAATACGGCTTGATTTTGGTGAAAATAGAGATTTTGAAATCCGTTTAACACGGAATGGATTCGGTATGCCACTTCTATCAATATAGATATTTTTAAAGGACAGAAAGGCATTTCCGGCAAGGTCAATACATCCTATACCTGCCTCTTTGCAAATCTGTCTGCTTGCATCGCTTAGATATGGAGCAACCAGTATGCCATAGGAATCAGGATAGTCTTGAAGATAGGTCTGGAACTGAGCAACCGCCACCCTTACCAATCGTGGTTCACCCTGAGACTTGACCTCTACAATAAAATCTACGAGCTTACCTGAAACAAGCACTTCAAAAATCAAATCGATTTCTTTATTGTCAATTCTCACATTAGACCGCATTTTTTTTATTTCAACAAAAGGAACCTTAGACAGAACAGCCTCAAGACTCTTTCTGGCTTTTTTGATCAGATCAGATTCTGCGTTTTGCTTCACTCTTATCATATGTTTCACCGTATGGTGAAACTATACAAATTAGTGAATTAAATGTCAAGATTTAATTTTTGGGAGGGTAAGTGTGGGGGTTTTAATAAAATTCTTTCTTCCTTTAAGGGGAAATGCAGGTAAGGGGAAATGCAGGCTCAGAGCATCCCGTAAAAGGTGATTGGAAACCTGTCTCGATTCTTCGTGATTTGCTACAACAAGCTCAGAACTACCTGTCCCGTACTGCATAGATTTACGGGAAGTACTGAGACTGCTTAGCCCTCTGCCTCTCTGCTTTCTTGCGAAAGCAAGAAGAGAGGCGAGGATTAAGTCCCGGGAATTTTTCCCTTAGAAATGCACAGCATTTCAAGGACTAAGTACCCGAAATTTTCTTAATATTTCTGGGTGCAAATTCCACGGGAGACGGCGTCCCGATAGTCCCGAAAGGGCAACAGGACAAGGGGAAATACGGTTTTGACTGCCTTTTTAATTTATCTCGCCTGTCCCGTAAAGTTAGAAGTTAATACTTCTATCGGGGCTTTGCCTTACGCCGGAGGAGGAAGCAGAAAATCGGCTCATTGTCTTTAGCCAATATTCCCGACACTTCGGGAAAGAACCGCCGCCCTGCTTTCTTGCTTGCCTCTGCGACTCACGTCGCAAGACGTGGCAGCAGGCGAAAGCAAGAAGGGGGACGGGCACCTAAAAAGAATCTAAGACAATCACCCTGTCTGTGGAGTTAGTGGTCGTCCTTCGGACAAGCCCTCCAAAAGAACCGGCGGGTAAACACAATGTAAGGAATGATTATTATCACATTCGCTCACTACCACTCGCTATGCATTCAAAAAAACCGTGGGATTTAATGTTCCCTTCGGAACCTGAAAGTAAGGATTCTACTTATTTTTTAGATTCGTTCGCCTCTGGCTCACTGGGCATTCTCTCGCATAATTTATCCGCCTCGTCCCTGCGGGACTCGGCGACTACTGCTACAAATCAAAAATGGTGGTCCTTATTGGACAAAGTTCGAACTCATTTTGTGAAATCCTATCACAAAGATTAAAAGTTTATCAAGATTGATTGAATCCTGAACGTAACAAAAAAAGAACCCCGGTATTGATTTGCAATTTTTTCGAATAGATGTTATTATTTTTGCGATAACAAGTTTCCGGTGGCAATGCCGGAGGGGCAACACCCGTTCCCATTCCGAACACGGAAGTTAAGCTCTCCAGGGCCGATGATACTTGGGCTGCGAAGCCCTGGGAAAGTAGGTCGTTGCCGGATTAAAATTTAAAAAGGCCCGGATTTCTGAAATCCGGGCCTTTTTTATGGGGAAAAGCGATAATTTCCCAATAAAACTATAAGATTTTTAAATTTCCAAATTTGCGACTTGACATGTAATAATACCGTGAATTACCATACGATTTAGTTTTTGGAGAAAATTCCATGCATGGACCGCCTTTATTTTTACAGTTTATAACAGACGCGACAGGCGTACCCGAGTATGTGGTCTATTCCTGGGCAGTTATACTTTTTATCCTGGTAGTAGCGCTCATTGTCAGGTCATCTCTAAAGCTGGTGCCCCGGGGGACCCAGAACCTGGTAGAAGTTATTGTAGAGTTTCTGCTCGATCTTGTGGATACCTCGATCGGGCACATGGGCAGATACTTCTTCCCCCTTATCGCGACGATCTTTATATACATCCTTGTATGCAACCTTTTCGGCCTGATTCCAGGCTTTGAGGCGCCAACCGCAAACCTTAATACAAACGCCGCGATGGCCATACCTGTTTTTCTGGCTACGCATTATTACGGTTTTAAGCTGAACAAATTAGGCTATATCAAACATTTTGTTGGACCGATCAGGTCAGTCATGGCCCTGCCTCTTATGATGCTTATCTTTGCTATTGAGGTCATAGGGCATATTGCAAGGCCGTTAACATTATCTGTCAGATTATTCGGCAATATGTTCGCAAAACATATTCTTCTGGCTATTTTGTTATCGTTGGCGCCATTCGCGGTTCTGCCGATCTATATGCTCGGCTTACTTGTAAGCGTGGTACAGGCTCTGGTTTTCGCTCTTTTAGCTGCACTTTACCTGGCAGGCGCAGTTGAAGAAGCACATTAACCAAAACTATAAAGAATTCATGAGAAAGGAGGAAAAATGAAAAAAATCCTATCAATAATCATCCTCTCCCTTATCCTGTTGTGTTTTTCAGCCCCTCTCGCTCTTGCTGCCGCTGAAGCTGCCGGTGAAATAACCGATGCTCAATTCGGCTATTACAGCATGGCGGTTATAGGCGCCGGCATAGCAGTAGGTATAGCGGCTGTCGGCGCAGGGCTTGGACAGGGTATTGCGACAGGCAAAGCAGTTGAGGGAATCGCAAGAAACCCCGGCGCAGCGGGCAAGATAATGACGCCTCTTATCATCGGTCTTGCAATGATGGAGTCACTTACCATCTATGGCTTTGTTATCGCCGCGCTCATCCTGTTCGTAAAGTGGTAAGATATCATTGCATGGCAAAAAGGCTGATACAGGACTCTGGTTCTGTTTGCCTTTGCCTGATTTACTGATGTTTCAATGCGATCGAAAAGAAAGGCAGGATTAGACATTCCTGCCTTTCTTTTGCTTTATCAGGGAAAATATTCCAGGTTAATAACAGGAACCCTTAATTCTGTTTCAGTAATTCGGGTAAATTCCTGCCATAGCCTCTTCTAACCGTCAGGAGAAAAAATTGGGATTTTTCGAAAAACTTAAGCGGGGTTTATCCAAAACAAGGAAAACCCTTATAGAAAATACTACAGCCATTTTTTCAGGACAGGCTATTGATGAAAGCCTTTTGGAAGAGCTTGAAGAACTCCTGATAATGGCTGATGTCGGTCCGCAGGCAGCAGTATCCATCACAGACGCCCTGAGAGAAAAGGTAAAAGGCGGCAAGATACGCAATGCCGACGCACTCAGGCCCGCTCTAAAAGAGGAGATCAAAAAGATCCTTAAGCAGGGCAATAAAGTGATGTGCGCGGGCGAAAAACCGTACGTGATCCTCACGATCGGAGTAAACGGCGTAGGCAAAACCACCACAATAGGTAAGCTTGCGCGGCGTTTTACTGACAATGGGTTTACAGTGATCCTTGCCGCCGGAGACACGTTCCGGGCGGCAGCCATTGAACAGCTTGAGATATGGGCCCAGAGAGCAGGCTCTCAGATCGTAAAACACAAAAGAGGCGCTGACTCAGCCGCGGTAGCGTTCGACGCGATAGTATCCGCCAGGACCAGGAATATCGATACTGTAATAATTGATACTGCCGGAAGGCTCCATACCAAGACAAACCTCATGGAGGAACTCAAGAAGATAAAGCGCGTTATCAGCAGGGAAATACCTTCTGCCCCGCACGAGGTACTGCTTGTGGTTGACGCCACATCAGGACAGAACGCGATAAGCCAGGCAAAGATATTCAATGAGGCCGTTGGTGTGACCGGTATCGCGCTTACGAAACTCGACGGTACGGCAAAAGGCGGTATCATCCTGGCAATAAACAAAGAACTCGGCATCCCGGTCAAATTAATAGGCGTGGGCGAGGGAGTTGACGATCTGCATGACTTCAATGCCCGGGAGTTCGTGGACGCGCTGTTCGAATAAGCAAAACAATTACCTGTACCCGATTACTTTTGCTGATCCCTGCCCTACGTCTTCTATAGACTGTCGGACCTGCCAATCAACTGAAAGTGGTATAATCAGAAAAGGTAAGTTATGAAAAAAGTGACGTTATTCGTATTTATATGCCTGCTTGTTCTTCTCCCATGTATCCTGCACGCGGAAGAATATTCACTTGCTGACCTCTGGCAGATCGCCCTTGAAAGAAGCGAAACCATAAAGATCGCGGAAGAAGAGCTTTACATCTCAAAGGTCGGGAAACAAAAGGCAGCAGCAACGCTTTTGCCTACCCTTTCCGCGTTCGGAGACCATACCCGGTACAGTGAGGAAAAAAACAGGACCGGTTTCACTCTACAGCCAAAATATACCAATCAATGGGGGCTCAGGCTTGATCAGTCCTTTTCCCTTAGCGGAAGGGAAATGACCGGGTACAGGATCAGCAGGGACAGGATAGTAAAGAGCGATTTTGACCTGAGCGCCGTCAAAGGGGAATATCTTCTGAGCATTGCCTCTGCTTATTATGACGCCCTTAAGTCAAAAAAAACGCTGGAAATAGCCGCTGCAAACGTTAAAAGGCTGACAAAACACAGAGACGCCGCCGGGATAAGGCTTGAGGTCGGCAAGGCTACAAGGACAGACCTGTTGAGGGCAAAAGCAGAGCTGGCAGGCGCCCAGTCAGAGCTGATAAAGGCTGAAAACAATCTAAGGCTTGCTAAGGCCATACTGGCAAGAACCGCCGGCATAACAGGGGATTATGATATAAGGGAAGACAGCAGGCCGGTTGACCTGGATTCTTTATCCGCGGGATGCGAATTATCCGCTGTAGAATGCCTGAAAGAGCGGACATTTGCAGAGAGGGCAGAAATAAAAGCCCTTACAATGCAAAAGAATATTGCCGAGGATGAGGTCAGGTACGCAAAAGGCTTATATTGGCCGACCCTTTCGGTGGAAGGTGTTTATCTGAGAGAGGAAAATGAGCCATCAGCCACTTTTTCACTTGACGAGAGGATCTACGGAGTATTAAAGCTTGATTTTCCTTTTTTTGAAGGCGGCTTAAGAAGGGCTGAGGTAAGGGAGGCAAAGGCAAAACTCAGACAGGCGCAGTACAGCCTTCAGGATCTGAAAGACTCCATAGCTGTAGAGGTTGAAAATTATTATCTGGACCTCATAACCCAGTCAGGGATCATCGCCATGCTTAAGGCAGAGGTGGAGTATTCCCGGGATAACTACAATGCAGTGTCAAAGCAGTTCAAGTACGGCCTTGCGGACAGCATTGATGTCATGGACGCGAACACCCTTCTTGTTACCGCGGAAAAGGAACTTGCCAATGAAGAATATAACTACTACCTGGCATTCTTAAAGTTAAAAAGGGCCACAGGGACACTTTTAGAAACAGTGGTCGGTGAAAATCAAATTGACAATTGATAATTGTCGATTGTCCATTGTAACGGAGTAAAAAACTATGAAACTATTCCATCAGTTTATCGGCGTCAGCTTAATTATTCTCTTGAATCTTTCCATTCTTTACGCGCAGGAGAAAAAACCGCGAGGAGGTGGTATGCCTCCGGCAAATGTTGTTGTATCAGAGGTGAGTACCGGAATGGTAGCGCCCGAGGCTGAATTTATCGGAACGGTCTATTTTCAGGAAGTCTCTGATGTTTCCTGTGAAGTGGACGGAAAGGTAGAGGAGGTCAATTTTGAGGAGGGGCAGAGAGTAAAAAAGGGAACTGTGCTCGTCAGGCTCAATACAGACCTGCTGCTGTCTGATCTTAAAAAGGCCACGTTAAACTTTAACAGGGCGGAACATCTTTACAAAGAAGAACTTATATCAGAAGAGGTATACGACGAGCACAGGTTCGAGCTGGAACGCCTTGAAATAAGCCTCGGCAAGAAAACCATAGTGGCTCCGTTTGAAGGTGTAATTATCAAAAAACACGTCGAAATTGGCGAATGGATTTCTCCGGGATCCACTGTAGCGACCATTGCAATGGTTGATATGGTAGACATTGTCGTGGACGTGCCTGAGAGCATCGTCAGCTTTATAAAGCAGGATATGAACGTTTTGGTAAAAGCAGGGGGAAAGGAAATAAAGGGCAGGGTTTTTGCGGTCATACCAAGCGGAGACATATCAACAAGGACATTCCCTGTAAAGATAAGAACCATGAACCGCATTTCTCTTAAAGAGGGTATGGAGGCAAGGGTGATCCTTCCTGTCGGCGATAAACAGCAAACATTGAGCGTGCCAAGAGACGCGGTCATATCAAAGTTCGGTATGATGGTTGTCTTCGCGGTAATAGATTCCAGGGCAAAGATGCTGTCTGTAAAAGTCGCGGGCTATGAAGGCCTGAAGGCCGGGGTCTTTGCCGAAGGCCTGTCAGAAGGCATGAAAGTAGTTATCAAAGGAAACGAACGCCTCATGGACGGACAGCCAGTCATTGAGAGGAAGTAGCGAGTAACAAGTAGAGTGATTTGTTTTTTCTCTCTACTCGCTACCCTCTACTCTCTACTTTTTTAAAATTATGGATATCGTTCAATTCTCAATAAAAAAACCTGTTACCGTGATCGTGGGAGTTATCTTTCTGCTCCTGTTCGGGCTTTTAGGCCTTTACAAGATGCCCTACCAGCTGAGCCCCGATGTAACAGAGCCTGAGATATCAGTAACTACAACATGGATAGGCGCAACTCCTTACGAGGTGGAGCGCGAGATAATAGAGGAGCAGGAAAAGGTCCTCAAGGGCATTCCCGGCCTTATAGAAATGGAAAGCTCATCCTTTAATTCCCAGGGGACCGTTACCCTGAGGTTCAAAATAGGCACTGATGTTGACGATGCCCTTTTGCGGGTGTCCAACAAGCTCAATGAGGTCCGTTCATATCCTGAAAATGTTGACAGGCCTGTTATAAACGCCACCGGAGCGGCAACATCTCCTGTCATCTGGATGATAATGAAGCCTCTTAAAGACAACCCGGTCCCTATCAATACATTCAGGACCTATTTTGAAAATGAGATAAGGCAATACCTTGAAAGGGTCGACGGGGTCGCTGACCTCTTTGTGGGCGGAGGCACAAAGAAAGAACTGCACATAGTGGTCAAACCTGGAAAACTGGCCGCCCACGGGCTCACCATCAATGACGTGATCAATGTCCTGAACAGCGAGAACATTAACGTATCAGCAGGCACCATGGGAGTTGGAAGAAGAGACTACAGGATAAGGACCGTTGCTGAATTCAAGTCACCCGAGGACATCAAAAACATCGTGATCAGATCAACAGGCCAGAGGCGCGTTACAGTGTCTGATATAGCGACAGTTGATTTTGGTTATGAAAAACCGGCTGTCTCAATGATCCATAACGCGGAAGCCGGCATCGCGGTTGGTATCAAGCCTGAGCCCGGCGCCAACATTCTTGATATGACAGACAGGGTTGAGACGACCGTTGAATGGCTTAATAAAAATAAGCTTGCGCATGAAAAAATTTACCTTGACTGGGTTTATGACCAGAGGCCTTATATCAACGGCGCTATCGATCTTGTCAAAAAAAATATTCTTATCGGCGGTATACTGGCCATTCTGGTACTGCTTATCTTTTTAAGGAGTGTTTCTTCAACCATAATAGCCGCCTCTGCAATTCCAATAAGCATAATCGGAACCTTCATATTTATGAACGCCCTCGGCAGAAACCTGAATGTCGTAAGTCTGGCCGGCATCGCGTTTGCCGTTGGCATGCTTGTTGACAATGCCATAGTCGTCCTTGAAAACATAGACCGCCACAGAAAACTGGGTAAATCTCCGTATGATGCGGCATATGACGGCACCATGGAAGTCCGCGGCGCGATAATCGCTTCAACACTTACAACGGTGGCTGTGTTCCTGCCTGTTATTTTCATTCAGGAAGAGGCGGGCCAGTTGTTCAGGGATATAGCCATTGCCGTTACATGCGCCGTATCACTAAGTCTTTTTGTCTCGATCTCAGTGATCCCGATGCTCTCAAAAAAACTGTTTGAGTTGTCCCCTGAAAAAACCGTTCTGAAAGATAATGTCATTACCAGATTCGGTAAAAAGACAATAGAAGCCATTATGGGGTTGGTCACGCTGACCACTAAAAACTGGAAGACACGGCTTGTTACAGTATTAATTCTTACTTCTTTGTCTTTTTTGTCAGTCATATTATTGCTGCCCAAGACAGAATATCTGCCCCAGGGCAACCGGAACCTCATTATAAATATACTGATCCCGCCGCCCGGTCTTTCTTATGAAGAGAAAAAAGAGATCGGCGAGGACATCTTTGAAGCCATCGGACCATATATGGGGAAGGACAAGGATAATTTCCCGGGGATAGAGAATATGTTCTATGTAGGTGCAGAGCAATTCAATATATTAGGTGCGATAAGCACGCATGAACAGCGCGCGGGCGAACTTATACCACTGTTCATGAGAACCATCCAGCAGATCCCCGGTATGTTCGGTATAAGCCTGCAGGCAGGTATATTTCAGACCAGGCTGGGCAGGGGAAGGACAGTTGAGGTCGACATAAGCGCTGATGATCTGAACAAAGCTGTTCAGATCGGAGGAATGATGTACGGGATACTCAGCCAGGAGATCCCGGGCGCGCAGATCAGGCCTGTCCCGTCGCTTGAACTGCTTTTCCCTGAAGTGCAGTTGATCCCGAAAAGGGACCGCCTGAAGGCCTCGGGCATGAGCGCAAGCGATATCGGTATAGCGCTTGACGTGCTTATGGACGGCAGGAAAATAGGCGAGTTCAAGCAGGAAGGCCGGAAAAAGATCGACCTTGTGCTAAAGGCGTCTGAACAGGACATCTCAACTCCGGAAGAGCTTTACCGCTCAATGATAGCAACTCCCGGAGGAAAGATAGTTCCTGTTTCATCTCTTACTGACCTTGAAAGGACTTACGGAATAACAGAGATAAGGCATCTTGAGAGAAAACGTACTATCACACTTCAGGTCACACCTCCTATGGACATGGCTCTTCAGGAGGCAATGGAGATCATTGACAACAAAGTGATCACAACCCTGAAAACACAGGGAATGCTTGAAGGCACTGATGTGGGTCAGAGCGGGGTCGCGGACAAGCTTACCGAGACAAGAGAAATGCTCCAGTGGAACTTCCTGCTGGCCGCTGTTATCGCTTATCTTTTGATGGCAGCCCTGTTCGGGAACTTTATATACCCCCTGATCATCATGTTTACTGTACCGCTTGCCGGCGCCGGAGGGTTCATGGGCCTTAGCCTGGTAAACCTGTTCGCTTCCAGGCACCAGCCCTTTGACATACTTACAATGCTCGGTTTTGTCATATTGATCGGCGTGGTCGTTAACAA
Organism: bacterium BMS3Bbin08; assembly: GCA_002897775.1. Taxonomy (GTDB): domain Bacteria; phylum Nitrospirota; class Thermodesulfovibrionia; order UBA6902; family BMS3Bbin08; genus BMS3Bbin08. Next base: position 48,015 of record BDTR01000053.1, read on the forward strand.
CGCGATCCTTATCGTGCATCAGTCGCTTAATAACATACGTTATCACGGGATGGACCACAGGGAAGCAGTGCTTGAGTCAACAAGAACAAGGCTCAGACCGATATATATGAGCGCGTCAACAAGTATATTCGGGATGCTCCCGCTTGTAGTAGCCCCCGGCCCTGGTTCAGAGCTTTACCGGGGGCTTGGAAGCGTTATCCTGGGAGGCCTTGCCCTTTCAACAGTGTTTACGGTCTTTGTGATCCCTTCGCTGTTGATGTTCGCAATAAAAATGGAAAAAAGAGAACCCAGGGCAGGCTGATCTTCATATATGAATTAATCGACGGGCCCAAAAAACACCATGAACACCTTTTTATCTACATTCATATTCTTTTACTCGGTCTATGGTACAGCGCATGTCTACGCATTTTTAAAAGTAAAATATACCTTTCATCCTGATGTCCCTGAAAGTGTGTCGCTGGGCCTGTTCCTTGCGCTCATGATGTTCTCACCGTCACTGATGAGGTTCTGCAGTCTCAGGTTTTCAAAAAGGTTCTCCAGAACGGTTGCGTACGTATCCTACTCCTGGATGGCGTTGCTTCTTTTCTTTTTCTCATGCGGCCTTATCTTCGATCTGTATAATCTCGTCCTGCTCGCGCTGGGTTACACGCTTCAAAAAAACCTGGATAGTCTGTTCATCCCCGGCCCGCACGCTTTTTATATACCTCTTTTGCTGGCCATACCGCTAAGCATTTACAGTTATTATGAAGCAACGGACCTTAGGACAGGCAAATTGATCTTAAAAACTTCAAAACTGCCTGAAGAGATCAGGAAATTAACTGTCGCCCATATATCTGATCTGCATCTGGGTATTATGGTCAAAGATGAAATGCTGGATAAAATAGCCGAAGAAATTCAAAGGGCAAAACCAGACATAATAGTATCTACCGGTGATATGCTGGAAGAAGAGGTAGATCATGTGACCCACCTCTCTGGAAAGTTAAAAAATCTTGACGCAAGGCTGGGTAAATTCGCTGTTACAGGCAATCATGATTTTTTCACTGACGTCTCACATTCTGTAAAGTTTATGAAAGATTCAGGATTTAAACCGTTACGGGGAGAAGGAATAACCGTGCAGAACATGATAAACATAGCCGGTATTGACGACCCGCTTGTAAAGAATACCGAAGATCAGGGGGGCCGGACCTCTGAAAAAGAGATCTTATCCAGGCTTCCTTCAGGAATGTTCACCCTTTTACTTAAACACAGGCCTGAGATAGAGAAAGAGAGTCTGGGGATGTTCGATCTGCAGCTTTCAGGGCATACTCATGGAGGGCAGTTTATGCCGATACGGTTTATCCTGAAACTGCTTTATGGTTATGAGTCAGGTTACAGAAGCCTGGCCAAAGGCTCCGCCATATATGTAAGCCGCGGAGCAGGTACGGCATGTGCACCCATACGTTTTCTTGCTCCTCCGGAAATAACATTTATTGAAATAATAAAAGAACAGTAAAAACCGTTCAAACCGTTTAACCTGTTTAAACAGTTCAAAACAGACAAGATAATGATCGGTGAACAGCCAAAAAACTACGGTTGTTTATAGACGCTCGTTTAACGTTGTCGATGCTGGTATCGGTATAGATGCTCGTTGTAGAAGCTCGCCACACTACAAGGTGAGTAAACCTGACTGCCGTTAAGTAGGCCCGACCAGCCTCGTGCATCGAATTCCGAGCTTCCATACTAGCCTCCATAACGTCAAACGTCCTTACGTTTTCATGAACTATGAGCTATGAGCTACGAGCTATTATTATACCCCGACCAGGTCCTCGAGTGATTTAAGCTGTTTTGTCTCACCCATTGCGATAAGCGTATCTCCCTGTCTTATCACGCTTGTAGAGGTAGGATTGAATTCCATTTCACCTGTTGCCCTTTTTATAGCAACTACTATTATGCCGAGTTCCTTTCGTATGCCGCACTCATCAAGACCTTTGTCCACAATATGAGAGCTGTCCTTTACCTGGATCTCCTCTATCTGCAGTTCGAGGTTCCCGCTTCTTGTGGCAAATTCAAGGAAATCAACAACAGCCGGTTTTAAAACCGTATGAGCGATCCTTAAACCGCCCAGATTATAAGGAGAGATCACATTGTCCGCGCCGGCCCGGATGAGTTTCTGTTCCACCCCTTCCTCGCCTGCCCTTGCCACTATTTTTAGCTTCGGGTTCAGGCCCCTGGCAGACAGAACAACATAAAGGTTATCAGCGTCAGACGAAAGCACGGAGATCAGGCCGCGCGCCCTCTCAATTCCCACTAACTTGAGCACATCGTCCTGAGTTGAATCTCCCTGAACCGAGAGTATATCCTTGTCCATAGCAGCAAGGATCTCCGGGCTCTTCTCAACTACCACAAACGGAGAACCGTGTGATATCATTTCCCTGGCAATTATTTTCCCCATCCTTCCATAACCGCATATTATGTAATGATTTTTTGTGTTTTCAATTCTTTTGCTCAATTTTTTCCTCCCTAAGATCTCTCTTATCTTTCCCTCAAGCAGTGCCTTGGTCGCGACACTCAGCGCGTACAGCATCGCGCCTACACCTGTTAATATAAGGATAATTGTAAAAGACTTTCCGGCTTTTGACAGCAAATGAACTTCCTCATACCCCACGGTGGTCAGGGTAATGACCGTCATGTAAAGGGCGTCGAATATGCTCCAGTCCTCGATTAACGCGTAACCGACCGTTCCAAAAGATATTACGCCGATTATGGCAATGACCGGCCACATTATCTGCTGTCTTGTCATCACAAGTATAATTATAAAGAATTCCCGATATTTTTTTTCATGGGGCGGAGCTTTGCCCTGAAGTATTTGAAAAATTAACCCTCACGGTTCATTTTGCAAAGCAAAATGGTGAGGGCTGGGGGGGGGAAGAAGTTAATAATTGCTAATTGTTAATTTTAGATTTTGCATTATTTAGTTAATTAGCTGTCAGCTATGAGCTATTCGTACTATCCTCTTGGTCTTCATCCCTGTACGCCCGTTTCCTGATAAGGAGCCTTACAAAACCATAGAACGTCAGGACCCCGGCCAAAGAGAACAGGATCGTATAAAGATTATTGCTCAGGTACGTAAACCAGGTAGTTTTTTTCCTGAGATAGCCGTGCCACCTGTTCTCCAGCTCCTCTGCGGAGATCGCCAGGGCCCTTTGGACCGAGGTATCAATATCGTTTCCTTCACCTATATGGTCCAGTATTTCCAGTATCGCGGCAGTTCCGAACTCTTTATCAATATATTCTACAATACTCCTGCTCTGCTCATAAGCCAGCACAAGGTATTTTTCATTTGCCGGGAATGTTTCTGACAGATCCCTTAAACTTATAAATCTTCCTGATAACGCCGCCTGTTTTAGAAGATCTCTGTTATCTCCGGTCATTATCTCCGCGATACCCCCGCTTACCCACTGTGATATACCCTCATTAAGCCATTTAGGCAGTTTTTTCTCTTTGACATAGTAATGGAGGAAAAGGTGGCACAGCTCATGTTTGAGTGTTACCTTTGTGCTAAACAAATGTCTGCTCATCTTTGAAGAGTCAATTACTATGAGATTTTTTTGAGGGACCGCGAACGCGGTAATGATCTTACTGCCGGTCATCTTCTGAAATGCCTTTTCATCCTTAATGATCACAACTGTAGGCCTGAAGACCGGTTCAGGACCAAAGACCTGCTCAAGTTCAGCCTTAACATAAGGATAAACATCCGCAATCTCTTTCGCCGCGTTTCTCAGGGGTTCTTCAAACTGTACAGTTAGTTCTTCGCTCCGGATAGTAGCTGTCTCAGAAGCGTAAAGCGGGCGGAAAAGAGTGATAATAATAACGAGGTAAAGGCAGAGATGGATACATATCCTCCTGGGATTAAGCATCAATTCCCTGAAGCAACACTATTTTCCTTCATGCTTTCCATGAAACTCCTCGGTCTCTTCTTCCATTTTCGTGAGCCTTGTGTAGTAATCTGGGAACTCGTTTAAATGCGCAAGGGCGATCTTGCCTGTCATCAGGGGATCATCGCCGGTAACATTGGTATGAATGTATATTCAACATTATATCAAATGAGGGCAGATACTCCTGAGAACATGGAGCCCCACGGTCAAGCCCGCCTACCGGCAGGCAGGCCCGTGGTACCTTCCTGAATACCCTCCTGCGCCAAGGCTACGGAGGGTTATCCGCCAATTGCGAAATCCACCGAAGCATAGACACTTAGACTTAGATCTGTGCGTCTGCGTAGGCACATAAAAAACCCCCGGATGTTATTCCAGGGGTTTAGTGATCGAAAAAATCAGCCTTGCGGCCTGGTCAGCATTTCTTTCCTTTATGAGAAGCGCAGGTCTTGGCCTTTGCCCTTGCCGTATTCTTGCACCTTTTCCCTTCTTTTGTTTTTGCTACACATCTTGCTTTTGCCATTTTCCTCCTCCTTTCAAGTTAGAGAATTTTACAGATCACAATGATTATAACACAGAAAACGAGGAGCGCAAGATTTTTATTTGCTCGCGATACCTCCGGATACAACGAACTTCATTACTTCACTGCTCATTGAGTCGATGGGACTTACCTGTTCTTTAGGCACAATAATAAGGTTCCCCGCGAAGGTGTATGACTGAGGAAGGTATACGGCTACACTGCCGGATAGCCCTAAATTCTCAAGATCGTCTCTCGTAACAAAGCCGACCATCCTTATATTGCTTCCCGGAGACAGGAGAACGGTTACAGGTTCATTAAACCCCTTTTTGTCGCCCACAAAAGCGCCTATCAGGTCTTTTACGGAAGTATAAACAAGCTTTATAAACGGCAGCCTGCTAAACATGATATCCACAAGGTGCATCAGTTTCCTTGTCAGAAAATTTGATCCGATAAAGCCGATGAGAGTGATCGCCGTAATTGTGACGACAAATCCCATCCCGCGTACCGGGAACGCGAACATGCTGTCGATCTTGATAAAAATGATATAGACAACATATATCGCGGCTACAAGCGGTACAATAAATATCAGACCGTTAAGGAAATATTTTGTAAGCCTTTTCATGCCTGCCCCCTTTCGAATACAGTAATATTATAATCAACCACTTCGACTTTGCTCAGGATTGGACATTCGGCTGAGCTCAGTCGAAGCCATACTGAGCGGTGTTTTTTATCCCTGTCATAAATGACAGTGATTGAACACTGCCGAATGTATCAAGTTTAATCTATATCTTCTCAAATCATCAATCAGAGAAAAAACCATGCGGAACCCCACGGGTAAACCCGTGGTTTTCTGCGAAGGCGGATAAAAAATGATTGTCCGGTAAATCCATGATACAATAGAATGCAGGTCGCAGCATGAAGATCTTCTTCTCAGAAAAATGCCTGGAGTATTCGCAGCCCGGACATCCTGAATCTCCGGCAAGGGTGAGTTCAACGTACCGTTTTCTTAAGGAAAAAGGTCTTGAGTTCATTGAGCCTGCCCCATGCGGTGACGAAGATATTCTGCTTGCCCATACGCCTGAGCTTCTGAATGCGGTAAAGGGAGAGAGCTTTTTTGATATGGATACCCCTGCCCTGCCCGGTATATTTGAACACGCCCGGCTGGCAGCCGGCAGTGCAATTGATGCCGCCCGGCAGTGCCTGAAAGGAGAAATGACCTTTTCCCTTATGAGACCGCCGGGCCATCACGCGACCGGAAACAGACTTGGCGGCTTCTGCTACTTTAATAACATTGCCATTGCCGTATTGAAAATTAAAGAGCAGGCCGGAGAGTCGGATCGACCGGGGAAAATAGCAATTATTGATTTTGACTGTCATCACGGAAACGGCACAGAAGACATATTCCTTAACAGAAATGACTTCCTGTATGTTTCCTTACACCAGAGCCCACTGTATCCGGGCACCGGTCTTTCAAGCAGGGGAAACTGTGTTAATTACCCCCTGCCCGCCGATACATCGCCTGATGAATACCTTGCCGTGCTTGGCAAAGCCCTTAAAAAGGTGGCGGAGTTCGGTGCAGACCTGCTCGCTGTATCAGCGGGGTTTGATACCTACAGGCTTGACCCAATAACCAATATTTCCCTGGAAAAAGACACTTACAAAGAGATCGGGGAAATGCTGTCAAAACCCGGCCTGCCGCTTTTTGCCGTGCTTGAAGGCGGCTATAGCAGGGACATACCTGAATGTATCTACCAATTCTTAACCGGCTTAGAGAAAAAAGGAGGTAAGACATGAAAACAATCGTAAAAATAGTAATTGCCCTGCTTATTATTGTTGTCATACTTTTTGTTAGTAAGAACTTCATTGCAAAGGCGGCTGTAACAGGCGGAGTAAAGGCTGTAACCGGTCTTGAGATGGATATTAAGAGTATGGATGTAGGGATACTAAAGACCCTTGTAGGCATTAATTCCATGAAGCTTTATAACCCGCCCGGTTACACGGACAGGGTTATGATAGACATGCCTGAGATCTATATAGACTATGACCTGGCCGCGTTCCTTAAAAGAAAAGCGCACCTGGAAGAGATAAGAATAAACCTGAAAGAGCTGACTGTCATAAAAGACAGGGACGGAAAACTTAACCTTGACGCGCTAAAGGTCGTGGAAGAAGAGAAGGAAGCCGCGAAAACAGAGAAAAAAGAAAAGATCGAAATGCAAATTGACGAGCTTGACCTAAAGATCGGAAAGGTCATATACAAGGATTTTTCAAAAGGCAAAGAACCAAAGATAAGGGAATATAATATTAACCTTCACGAGAAATTTCATAATATCACAGACCTCAAAGATCTTGGCAAGATCATCCTGGTGAAAGCGCTGTTGAACACCGGAATAGCCGGTCTCGCTAATTTTGACCTTGGATCTCTTAAATCAGGAATTTCCGACACATTGAAAGGAACCGCGGGTGCAGTAGGCGATATAGGTAAAAAAGCAGCTGATACCATTGAAAAAACAACAAAAGGGATAACAGACAAAATAAAACTGCCGTTTGGGGACTAGTGAAAGGAACGATGGAAGATAGACGAGGGTTGTCTTTCACTTCTTCCAGAAGTGCGGCACGAACAGAATAACAACCGTGTAGATTTCGAGCCTGCCAATAAGCATGCAGAAGATAAGCACCCATTTGCCTGCTGTTGGGATCGAAGCATAGTTGTCAGTAGGCCCGGCCGCTCCCAGCGCTGGGCCGACATTGGCCATCGCTGAAAATACCGTACTGGCTGAAGTTATAACGTCCATTCCCAGAGCGCTCATGCACAGCGTTGCTATCACAGTAATTAAAATGAAAAGGAACAGAAAACCCCAGATGCCCCCGAGTGTCTCCTTGCGAACATTCCTGCCGTCAAGCTTCAGCGCTGTAAGGGCATGCGGATGGATCAACTGATAAAGCTCCCTGTAAGCCTGTTTGAACATAAGAAGTACCCTGACCTGTTTCATGCCTCCGCCTGTTGAACCTATCATGCCGCCGAAGAACATAAGCCCTAAAAGAAGTATCTGGACAAAAGCAGGCCATAACTCGTAATCCGCGGTCGCATACCCGGTCGTGGTCACTATCGATACGACCTGAAACGACGCATACCTCAGGGCCTCTGGAATTGAATTATAGCCGGAAGCCATAAGAGCGATCGTAACGGCGGTTATTGACAGGAATATGATCATTACATAGAATCTGAACTCACTGCTCCTTGTAAACCTTGAGAACTTCCCCCTTAGAGCGTAAAAATGCAGGCCAAAGTTTATGCCCGCGAAAAACATGAAGACAGTGATGATAACGTCGATATAAGCGTTATTAAAGTGGGCTATGCTCAGGGTTTTAGTTGAAAATCCGCCTGTAGCCATGGTCGTAAAGGCATGGCATACCGCGTCAAAAATGCTCATGCCGCAAAATGTCAGAAGGACCGCCAGTACCGCTGTGAGTCCTGCGTATATATACCAGAGAGATTTCGCGGTATCAAGTATCCTTGGCCTTAATTTTTCGACCCCGATGTCAGGCACCTCTGCCTTGAACAGCTGCATCCCACCGACACCCAGCATGGGAAGGATAGCGATCGAGAAAACGATTATTCCCATACCGCCCATCCACTGCGTAAGGCTCCTCCACAGCAGGATCCCGTTTGGAATGCTCTCCAGATTGTCCAGGACAGACGCGCCTGTGGTTGTGAAACCGGCCATTGCCTCAAAATACGCATTGGTAAAATTCAGAGTAGCGCCTGATAAAATATAGGGCAAAGAGCCGAACAGGGATATGGCCATCCAGCTCGCGGTAACAACAGCAAAACCGTCCCTGTGCCTTATCTCCAGTTTTTTCTGTCCCTTGGTGAAAAAATACAGCAGAAGGCCGGAGAAAAAAGTTATTAAAAAAGTTACGCCCAGCGCGGACGTATCATCACCCCTGTATATCACAGACGCAGCAACAGGCAGGAGTATGAAGGCCGAGGAAAACATAAGGACAACCCCAACAAGATTGCAAACAAGAAGAATGTTCATTGAAGGATCTTCGCTACCTGCTTAATAGACTCTTTAAGGGTAAAGATTATAAGTTTGTCTCCTTTAGAGATCTTATCCAGGCCGGATGGGATTATAACCTCATCACCCCTTATGATAGCGCCTATCAGGGATTTTTTAGGCAGTTCTACCGCAACAAGGGTCTTACCTACAAGCACTGAGTCCTCACTGACCTGCGCCTCCATTATCTCGGCCTTGCCGTCAGCCACTGTTGTAAGTGAAATAATATTACCGGGCCTGACGTATTTCAGGATAGTATCCGCAGTGATCAGACGCGGGCTGAGCACAGCCTCTATACCGAGGCTATTGGCAAGCGGCAGGTAATCAGTCCTGTTGACAACGGTTATGACCTTTTTAGCTCCAAGGCTTTTCGCCAGCAAAGAGGCCATTATGTTAAGCTCCTCATTATTTGATATAGCGGCAAATACATCCATGTCATGAATATTTTCCTCTTCAAGCAGTTTCTGGTCTGAGCCGTCTCCATGCAGTATGACGCTCTTTTTAAGGGACTTGAGCAGGAACTTGCATCTTTCAGTGTCCCTTTCTATAATTTTTACCCTTATATCCCTTTCTTCCAGCGTCTTTGCCACGTAAAAACCGACCCTTCCTCCACCGACTATCATGACATTTTTCACAGGTTCCGCGACACCGCCAACTACCTTACAAACCTGGTCAACATCCTCCACTTTCACAGGCACAAAGATTATGTCATCTTTTTTTATTCTGTCATTGCCTGTAGGGATAATAATCTGGTCAGCGCGCTGAATCGCTCCGATCAGGATCTTTGGGCTGGTGCTGCCGAGATTCTTAAGAGTCTTGCCTATGAACTTTGAATTGGATAGTATCTTGAAGCCAATGACCTTGACCTTCCCGGCCTCGAAATCCTCGCAGTCAACAGCAAAAGCGACCTCAAGCAGTCTTACAATGGCCTTTGCCAATTCGATCTCAGGACTAATGGCAGGATTAATGCCCAGGCTGTTAAGAAGGGTTTCATTATCAATATACTCAAGGTTTCTGATCCTGGCAACGATCCTGGGCACCTGGAACATTGCCTTGGCGACAAGGCAGGCGATCATGTTGGTCTCGTCCATATCCGTGACAGCCAGGAGTATGTCCGCGTTCTTGGCGCCTGCTTCCTCAAGGATCGATGGAGAACCGCCCTCCCCTTCGATCACAGCAACGTCAAGCTCGCCGGTGATCCTCTTCAGCTTTTCCTTGTCCTTATCAACTACCACAACATCAACGTTCTCAGCTGACAGGACCTTTGCTATCTGAAAACCTACCTCTCCTGAGCCTACTACAATAACTCGCATCGCCAACATTATATCACAAGGAAATTAAGAAAAAGCAAATCAAGGGGACTTAAAACCGCCCCTTGATTACACCGATCAAAAGACACGATTTCACAGATAGACACTTTTTACATCTGTGTCATCATAATAAATCTGTGTAATCATAAGATAGGGCGGGTCGCCTCTAGCTTATTGATTTAATTAAGAAATTTCCTTAAGATAAGTTTAGAATCTGGCGAGCCACTAAAGCGATTGCAGATCTCAGATTGTAGATTTTAGATTGAGTATAATAGTGAAAGTTTTAATTTTGTTACAATTCACATTTCACAATTCTCGATTCACGATTAGGCCGCTGTTAGTATTTGGTTGTTAGCTATGAGCTATCAGCCATCAGCTATGAACTATATTGGGCGATTAGCTCCCCGACACTTCGGGGCAGGCACGTGGAGAGCGTCCCGATTTATCGGGAAGGTCGCATTTATAAACCAATGTATTACATGTATATCCTCAAAAGCGATATAGATGGTTCTTTCTATACGGGACAGTGTCAAAATATTCAGGAGAGAGTTCAACGCCATAACCAGGGATATACTAAATCAACAAAAGCAAGAATACCCTGGCAACTGGTATATTATGAATCGTTTCGAACTCGCCGTGAAGCTATAAAGAGAGAGATACAAATTAAAAGGCAAAAAAGCCATTCATATATAGAAGAACTAATATCTCAAATATCAAATAATGGTACGGGCGATTAGCTCAGGGGGAGAGCGCTGCCTTCACACGGCAGAGGTCGCTGGTTCGAAACCAGCATCGCCTACCATTATTTTATAATCACAGAGGTCGTCCCGATGTATCGGGGCATCGCCTACCATTATTCCCCTGAGGGCAGAGCCGAATGTTAAGATACAAGACCTGACCCCTATTCCTACTTCCTACTAACAGTTCTTTGCACTTTTTGAAGTGTCATTCCGGCTTGACCGGAATCTTTCCCCTTTTAAAAGAAGGATTCCCGACATGCGGGAATGACAGAATTATGTAAATTTATTTATGAGACAGTGCACTAGTAGTAGTAGAGTAGTGCTTACTCTTGTATAAATTGCACATCTTAATTTGACTTGTATTTTGGCCTCCCAAGCATTAACATAGCAATAAATTAGATGGAATATATTAAGACAATATAATTATAGCAATTTATTGTAATATGTCAAGGAAATAAAATGCTTTCTGCTTTCTGAAAATATTAAAAGATATCGGAAGAAAAAAGGATTATCTCAGGATAAGTTAGCAAAATTAGCTGACGTAACACATACGACACTTATAAAGATTGAATCCGGTGCAAATGATAATCCTACAATTAAAACTTTAAGGAAAATCGCTGATGCATTAGGTGTAAGTTTAGATAAGTTGGTGGGGAGAGGACGATATTAAAACTTGATACTGAAAGATATTGATTATGAAGTATAAAATATTCGTAAGCGGAGTTCAGAAGGAACTTAAGAAAGAACGGCGTACTGTTAAGGAACTTGTTTCAGGCAATGTCCTTTTGAATGAGCATTTTGATATATTCCTGTTTGAAGATATGCCCGCTCAAAGTAAGTCTGCTAAAAAATTGTATCTGGATAAAGTCGGCAACAGTTCTATTTATATGGGTATATTAGGGGATCAGTACGGAACTACTGTTACGAACAATCTCTCAGCGACAGAAGCTGAATTTTGGGAGGCAAAGAAAAAGGACAAAGAGATTTATGTCTATATAAAAGGCCGCAATGATTCCAGGAGGGACAAAAGAGTTCAGAAATTAATAGCGGAAATCAAGAACCCTGAAACCGGATACAGTTATAAAAGATTTCAGTCCACTGATGAACTGAAAAATAACATCTATGAAAGTCTTATAGATTTATTACGGGAGAAAGGCATTGTCGGAAAAACAGCTTTTGACATGGCCGTATGTGAAGATGCGTCTTCAAACGATATTGACAAAGAAAAAGTGAAATGGTTTTTACGCATGGCAAAAGACAAACGGAATTATCCGCTCTCAGAAAAAACACCGGTTAAAGACATATTTGCGCATCTGAACCTGATGCACAAAGGGGCTTTAACAAACGCTGCCGTTCTTTTGTTTGGCAAAAATCCTCAGAAGTACCATTTACAGGCAGAAATCAAATGTCTACAATTTCACGGGACAGAAGTCAAAAAGCCTTTTGCGTCATACCATATTTACAAAGGCAATCTTTTTGAGCAGATTGACCGGGCTGTTGCGTTTGTGTTAAGCAGCATACGAATGCCGGTTATTCAACAGGCAGAGACAGCGCAGGTCAAACGTCCGCTTGAAATACCTGTTTTTGCAGTTCAGGAAGCGATTGTTAACGCCGCTGCTCATAGAGATTATAATCCAAGTGCGGCGGTGCAAGTAATGGTATTTATAGATCGGGTGGAAGTATGGAATCCGGGAAGATTGCCGTCACAGCTTAGTATAGACGACCTTAAGAAGCCTCATACCTCGTATCCCGGTAATCCATTATTAGCGGAAGTATTATATCTGTCTGATTATATTCAAAAGGCAGGGTCTGGAACGATAGAGATGATCAAGCAATGTAAACAGAAAGGATTGCCTGAACCGAATTTTGTATCATTACGGGGAATGGAATTCAGAACAATACTGGCGCGGGATATTTTGACGGAGGATATGCTGATTAATCTTGATCTGAATGAACGACAAATGCAAGCAGTTAAGTATGTAAAAGAAAAAGGGAAAATTACGAATAAAGAGTATCAGGAACTGACAGGTGTTTCAAAACCAACTGCCACGCGCGATCTTCAAGAACTTATTAAGAAGTCAATTTTGCAAAAATCCGGTATTACAGGAAAAGGGACCTCATATAAAGTAAAGGGCTCATAAACGGCTCAAAGGAATCATGAAGGGCTCATAAACGGCTTAAGGGAAACAAGAGAAAATCTTGTGAAACTCTCCCTTTATCCTTTTGAACAGCGAGCGACAGTTTCTAATAAACAAAAGACTTGCAGAGCGATTTGTTGTAGTAAATCATCTAAACTTACCTCATGTCAAAAAACAAAAATAAGATATTAACGACTATTACCCTTCTGGAATCACGATTGCAGGAAATAGACATTGAGCGGGGGAATATTGTTAATGAAATTAATAAACTTAAAAAAACACTCTCAAAAATTGTGGATTCACAACCAGGACAGTCCACTCACCTTCCTTCATTAACCGCCCGACCGTTGAGCAACGAAAAGATAGCTTTGTTTCGTTCCCTGTTCCGCGGTCGAGAAGATGTTTTTCCAAAGCTTTGGGTCAGTAAAAAGACCAGGAAAACAGGATATAGTCCGGTTTGTGAAAATGAGTGGATAAGAGGGGTCTGCAATAAGGGATCAATAAAATGTGGAGAATGTGAAAATCGCAAGTTTTCTCTATTGACTAATGAGATTATTCGCAAGCACCTGGATGGGGAAGTGATCATTGGTGTTTATCCTTTGATGAAGGATGAGACCTGCTGGTTTCTTGCTGTGGATTTTGACGGACAAAGCTGGCAAGATGATGTCTTGGCATTCTTTTCCATATGCAAGAAAAATAATGTGCCGGTTACTCTTGAAAGGTCAAGATCGGGAAATGGAGGACATGTCTGGATATTTTTTTCTGAACCTGTTAGCGCTGCGCTTGCCAGACAAATGGGAAGCTATCTGATTACTCTAACGATGTCTCATAGGCATGAACTGGATATGAAGAGTTATGATCGTTTATTTCCAAACCAGGATACTTTACCCAGAGGTGGATTCGGAAGCCTTATTGCCCTCCCTCTCCAGAAGGAACCTATGAAAAAAGGGAACAGTGTGTTCATTAATGAAAGCTTTATTCCATATATAGACCAGTGGGATTATCTGTCAAAAAATAAGAAGCTGAGTCTCAATGAAGTCCAGACTATTGTTACTGGTGCAGAAAGATCAAGAAATGTTATGGGAGCATTTCTGAGAGAACCCGACGAAGAAGTCAGACCTTGGGAAAAACCCACATCAAACAGGAAATCATTTCAGAAACTTACCTGTAAACTTCCATCGGAAATTCACACGGTGCTTGCGAATAGAATTTATATAAATAAATCTGGATTGCCGTCTCAACTTATCAATCAAATTAAAAGACTGGCTGCTTTTCAAAACCCTGAATTTTATAAGAAGCAGAGAATGCGGCTATCAACTGCTCTGACGCCGAGAATTATATTTTGCGCTGAAGATATTCAAGGCTATATTACTATCCCCCGCGGATGCCTGGAAGACCTTGGAGAACTTTTGACACTGAATAAAATAGCGTTTAATTTAAAGGATAAACGATTTAACGGAAACGATATCAATTATAATTTTTATGGAAAACTCACAGAAGCACAGGAAAAGGCTTGCGATGAATTACTCAAACAGGAGTTTGGTATTTTTGTAGCACCGCCTGGCGTTGGCAAGACTGTTTTAGGAATCAATCTGCTTGTGTCAAGAAAAGTAAATACACTTATACTTGTTCACCGTAAGCCGCTACTTGAACAATGGCGTACACAAATAGCTTCATTTTTGCAATTGCCAATAAAAGAAATAGGGCAAATTGGCGGCGGTAGAGATAAATCAACCAACATAATTGATGTTGCAATGATTCAAAGCCTTGACAAAAAAGAAGGGGTAGACAGAAGGATCAAAAATTACGGGTATATTATCGTAGATGAATGTCATCATGTTTCAGCTTTTTCCTTTGAAAAGGTTATGATGGAGGCAAATGCTAAATACATAACTGGTTTAACTTCTACACCATACAGACGCGATGGTCATCATCCAATCATCGCCATGCAGTGCGGACCGATACGGTATAAAATAATACGCAACAAATATGTTGACAGCAAACCTTTACAACACAAACTCATTAAGAGAATCACCGCCTTTTCCTGTTCATTCAATGATAAGGATAATATTCATACTCTGTGGCCACAGTTAATTGTAAATGAAGAGCGAAACCAAATGATATTCAATGACATTCTTAAGGCTCTCGAAGATAAGCAATCACCGATAGTCTTAACGGAAAGAAAAGAGCATCTGGAGATACTAAAACAAAAACTTGAAAATTTTGTTAAGAATATCATTATCCTGCATGGCGGAATGAGGGCGAAAAAAAGGAAAGAAATGATAGCAATGTTGACTGATATTCATGATTCGGAAGAACGATTGATTTTAGCTACTGGTCAATATATTGGCGAAGGATTTGATGACCCAAGACTTGATACGCTCTTTCTGACAATGCCGTTTTCCTTCAGTGGGAAAATGATTCAATATGCAGGGAGACTCCATCGCCTTCATCCAGGTAAAACTGAGACAAAAATATATGATTACGTAGATGAAAGTATCCCTGTTCTGTCAAGAATGTATAAACGAAGACTTAAAGCGTATAGAGCATTGGGGTATGAGGAAAACATTCCGCAATAAAGAATACGCATTCCTTCGAATGGGAAGACACACCCCGAAATATTCCGACAATGGCGGGAATACGGGGCCCCGAAATGTCGGGATTTCCGCTTTGCTACAACAGGCGCCGGGCGCTGAGAGACGGACTGCCTGTCACGTTTTGCAATGCACTACACGTGATAACTGTTCGGGTGGCTGATATTGGTTAATCTATACCCTGCTTTTCAAAGGCTTGGCAGTTTAAGCTTTTGAAATGCAGTATATACCGATTTTCTCAGGGAGTCCCCAGGGGGATGGAAGGGGCTGGCAAGTCTTAACTGGCAACGGCGTTGCCATTATTTAGCAAGGACTTTGACAGATATGTCTTGACAGCTTGGGTGGGCAAGGGGATATGGATAAAATTCACGGGTAAGTGTTGCTTTACGTCCGTTTTGTAAGGCAACTCTTAGACGTACTTCCGCATGGCAAACCCTTCAACTCTTTGTAAAAGGTATCTCTGAAAGAAAAGGAATTGAAAAAAATCTTTGGGCGAAAAAATTCATCAAAAATATTATTTATTCAAAATCCGACATTCAAATAAATCTTTATTATTCAATCAGTTCTGACATTAGTGGTCACCCTTCGGGTAAGCACAATGAAAGGAATAATTATTATTTAGATTCACTCACTTACCGCTCGTTATGCATTCAAAAATCTTCTGATTTTGTTGGGCGTTCTGACATGAGTCGGGGGAAACCCCTCGATGGGATTTCCCCCGACGGCTCTATTGCCGCAGTTTGTGATTCGCAGAATGGTAGCGCATTTAAAAGCGCTTCAAACTTTATCTCAATAATTCTACCAAATACGATACACAAATGTAAAAAAAGAAATTTAAGGAAATAAGCCCCACCCTCCCGCTGTCTCGGTGCTCGGACTCCAGCCAGCCTATCGGCTGTCTTCCGTTCCCTGCGCTCCGAGCCTGCCTCCCTTATCGGTCTGCCCTGCCTGCAAAGATTATTAAAACTAAATTAAGGTGCAGGCAAGGCAGTTATGCGTCCTCCAACCGAGCAAATATTATTTATATTTTCACATGGGGGCGTCGTAGAAAATTCGTTGAAAAAGCACATTAGGAATAAATAAACATTTTTATTTATACTTAAAACATGGTTGATCACTTAACACCACAAATGAGAAGCTGGAATATGTCACGTATCCAATCAAAAAATACTACTCCCGAAAAAACGGTTAGATCACTGCTCCATCAGATGGGATACCGATTCAGGCTGCATCGTAAAAAACTGTCCGGCAAACCGGATATTATTCTGCCTAAATATAAAAGTGTTGTTTTTGTTCACGGATGTTTCTGGCACCGGCACAAAAACTGTAAAGATGCAACTACACCCAAATCAAATACTGCTTTCTGGAAAAAGAAATTCAAATTGAATGTTGAAAGGGATAAAAAAAATCAGAAAGAACTTCATAGGCAGGGATGGAAATTAATTATTATATGGCAATGTGAAATAATAGATTTACAGAGATTAGCGCTAAAACTGAAGCGCAAGCTGATAATCTAAATCTTTTCCCCGTATTGTTCCTTTTTCCCGATCATCTAACTGCTGCTGAATACTACGAAAAACATGCCACATTACGACAGGCGCAATTGCATTTCCAAGCGCCTTATACTGCTGGAACTCAGCTCCAACCAGTTTGAAATCTTCATGGAAAGATTGTATCCTTGCTACTTCTCTAGGGGTAAAACGACGATATTTCCCTCCGATTTTTAAAACAGGATCAGTACTGTTCAAGCTAATTTTAGCCAGATGTGAATTTACCGTATTACATGGCTGATTAATGTCCTGAGCACGCCCTTTATTCATTTTCTCTCTAACCCTCATCATTCCATCTACAGCTCGTCTGGAGAAAAAATATTTTCCATCTATTTCATTCTCTAAAGCTCCTTTTAGAGGTACAAAATTATCTGAATTATCATTATACTCAGGAAAAACAGGATATATACCTAAATCGTTCCTGAAACCTACGATAAAAACTCGCTCTCTTTTTTGAGGTACTCCAAACCAGGCCGCATTTAAAATTTTATAGTTTACTTCATACCCGCATTCTCTGAATTCTTTTAAAACCAATGGAAAAGCTTTTTTATTATTAGCAGATAACAGTCCCTTTACATTCTCAGCGATAAAACATATCGGCTGTTTATCTCTTAAAACCCTGGCAACCTCAAAAAATAATTTTCCCAATGGGGTCCTACAACCCAATCTTGGAGGATTCTGGGCTATGACCGAAAAGGATTGGCAGGGAAATCCTGCAGTTAAGATATCATGATCGGGGATTTCGTCTGAACTTATATTTCTTATATCGCGGGGGTCAACTGTTAAATTGAAATTTGCTTCAAATATATCCCTAGCGCCCCCTTCAATATCGTTAGCATATACCACTACCGCATTATTTCTAGTGTAATACGTATTATTAAAAGTAAAACCGCCCTCAATTCCAACATCAGTACCACCACAACCGCAAAACAAAGAAGCTAGTTTTAATTTTTCCATTCTAATAAATCCTCGAAAGTTCCACAATTATCATTAAATATAATATCGGCACCATCCCTAGGAACCATTTTCAACAATGACTGTTTATATTTTCCTACAGGATCACGAATCAGAAAAAGTTGCTTACCTGCTTGATCTGTTATTTGGAGCCGATAGATATAATATCTTTCACCCAAAGTTTCAGCTGCAACCCATTCATTTGTTGTTAGATGAAATCTTTGGAACGTTAAAGAAGATCTGCTAATTGAACTTTTGACTTCGACATATCGTTTGCTTTCGTCAACTTCAACTGATTGAATATCATAACCGACAGCTAATACATTAGGTATTAAATTAATTAAGTGTTGTAAGTCGCTTCGCCCTTCTTTTTTGATGCGAAGTTTTTCATGTACTAGCGCTAAAGCTTCACCAGCATCACCAATTTTTTTTGTATGCGCAGGTAATCCCTTGCCTTTTTTACCAAGAAACGTTAATTGCTGACTTATTATTTCATCTCCAATTGGCACGGTTACATCTTCACCCACAAATTTCATTCCTATCATGGTTGTATACTCAAACCACTTTGGGCGTAGGTTAGAAACCTCTTCATTTGCAGAACACCTTTCATACAATTTAAAGAAATGCTTGGATTGTGCTAATTTCTCCAGAAAAGTTCTGCCATCTTTTCTGGGGTAATAGTAACGGTCATTATCTTTACTAAACAGGCGTGCCCACTCCATATAATCCATAATATCTTTAGCGTAACGAACTACGTCACCAGTGCTATCATATTCCACAGATGATCTTCGATTTCTATTGATTCTCTTGTAGGTATCTTGAATCGATTCTAGCCCTTTGGTTACTCTAAGGTCGTTTAAAACACAGTGGCAAAACTCTAAATCACTTATTTTGGCTGGCGTATCTTTGATTTCTTCTTGATATAGAATAAACTGGGCTAACCATCTGCATGGATGAAAGGAAATACCGGCATCAACAATTTTTAGAATTTCATGAGACTTTAAATGGCCACCAGGATATTGGAAGAATGAAACAAATTGTCTAAAAAACCGAACAAAATCCAAATCGCTTGATAAAGAACGAGCTATATCGGTTGCATAAGTAATATCGGACTCCTCAATAAAAAATCCGAATAAAGAGGATATTTCTGTGCGCCAGTTAGCAATAGTCTTTGGAGTAGAGAGTGCGTTACCCTTAAAGCCCCGTAAAGCATCATCCAGCCTTTTCTTAAATTCCCGGGGATCTTCTTTGTCTATTTCGGAGACTGCAAAAGAGACATATCCAAGGACATCTTCCATGTCGTTTTTAAAACGGGGTCTAGGCTGATGGAGGCGGAAGCAATTACTTTTTGGGGTGTGATACATATTTATAAATACTCCTTAAGTTTCCTAGCTATAGCTTTTGCCAATATCGGAGGAACTGCGTTACCTGCCTGCCTGTACTGCTCTGATTTATTGCCGTAAAAAACAAATGTATCCGGGAATGATTGTACTCTCGCGTTTTCTCTAACCGTTAAAACTCTGTTATATTTATAATGGAAATGATGCCGGTGCCCCGTATCAACAGTCAGTGCAGGTTTTTTACTATCATATCTGGTAAATGCCACATGAAAATTTCTGACATTTCTATAACTGTCCGGCAAGTTCTTATAATTACCCCCTTCCGGGACCATAGAAATAACTTTTCTGGTTTGCTCCGAATGATTTGTCCCTATATGGTTTCTAATATTTTCAGATTTACTTCTGCTGCGTTTTTGGTAAATGTTTGATGGTTTTGTATTATAAACAGCCGGGTCGGTTCCCAAACCATCTATCAACGAAGGAAGATCGGACAAAGCATCTTTACATGTTACAAAATCCTTTTCATGTAATTTGGGCACAGGGAAATCAAAAAAATGTTTCCTTAATCCGACAAAAACAACCCTTTTTCGCAACTGCGGCACCCCGAATTCAGCCGCATTCAATATTTTATAAGTAACTTTATACCCGATTTTTTCGAATTCATAAATAATTCTATCCTTAATCTGCCCCTTGTAAAGAGATATCAGACCGGGAACATTTTCGATTATAAATGCCTTTGGCCGGAAACAATCTACATAATTTATAAATGATACATACAATCTATTTCTGGGATCATTGAATTTTCTTGGGCCGGAAAGTGAAAAGCCTTGACATGGAGGCCCGCCAATAATAACATCAACTTTCTTCTTCCCGATAATTTTTGCAATTTTACTCTTTGAGACCTTAGTGACATCTTTGTTTATAATTTTTGAATCGTGATGGTTTTTCTGGAAAGTTTTCAAAGCAGCGGAATCATTATCAATGCCTAGCATTACTTTATATTCTTCCTCGGAAAATCCGTAAGACAACCCCCCTGCACCGCAAAACAAATCTATCACAGTAAAACAACCATTGCTTTTTTTATCAGTCATTTTGACTCACCGGTAATTAAATTGTTTAATTATATCAAATATGTTCCTAAAATTATGATAAATAACATAAAAAACCCCTGCCTTTTATATTTTTCTTATCACACCTTCTATCTTGCCAATTATGCTAACATTACTTTCTCTTGGGTCCACAATTATTGGCTCCATGGTGTCATTCTCAGGTTGTAGCCTTATCTTGTTTTTTTCTTTGTAGAATCTTTTAACTGTTGCTTCATCTTCTATTAATGCAACTACCATCTCTCCCTGCTCTGCTGTTGGTTGTTGGCGAACTAAAACAAAATCTCCATCAAGAACCCCGGCATTAACCATGCTTGTGCCTTTTACTCTCAAAACAAACATTCCTCTATTATTTCGTGCAAGAGATTTATCGACAAATATTGTACCCTCTACATTCTCCTCTGCAAGTATTGGCGTGCCTGCAGACACTCTTCCTACTATGGGCACCTCTGTAACGCTATCGTTGTTATTCCTTAGGGATGTGGATTTTAAAATTTCAAGACCCCTTGATTTATGGGGACGGCGAGCGATGTATCCCTTTCGTTCGAGAGCTTCAAGGTGATCCTTAACAGCATTAGGGGATTTAAAAAAAAAATTCTCCTGAATTTCAGGAATAGAGGGTGGATATCCGAATTTATCTATATTAGAAAGGATAAACTCAAATATTTGTTGTTGGCGTTTTGTAAGTACTGAATTTCCCATATATTTTACCCTTTATGTAACCATCACAACTATACTGTAAATATTTACAGTTGTCAAGTTTTTTTGCTCATAGCTTATTAAAAAAAAGGGGGGGGGTAGTCACACAAAGGGTGATGCGGAAGACCCGAAGAGGCTGAAGCCGGCCGGCTGTGACTGCTGGGAGGGTGGAGGTAATATTCATCAAATAGCACGTAGCCAGGCAATAGCCAGGACAAAAGTCTTCCGAAGAAGTCGGGATGTCTTTTGGTGCTATGTCCTTTATGCCTTTCTAAGGCATAAGGGTGATGAATATTTTAAGGTGGTGGCAATTCTAAAGGGTGGCAGGGCGGGGAATGCGGCTCAGGCCCGAT
Organism: bacterium BMS3Bbin08; assembly: GCA_002897775.1. Taxonomy (GTDB): domain Bacteria; phylum Nitrospirota; class Thermodesulfovibrionia; order UBA6902; family BMS3Bbin08; genus BMS3Bbin08. Next base: position 69,288 of record BDTR01000053.1, read on the forward strand.
TTATCGGGAAGCGGACGAAACCGAGCCAGTCTTCCTTATTAGCGACGCCCCCATGTGAAAATATAAATAATATTTGCTCGGTTGGAGGACGCATAACTGCCTTGCCTGCACCTTAATTTCATTTTAATAATCTTTGCAGGCAGGGCAGACCGATAAGGGAGGCAGGCTCGGAGCGCAGGGAACGGAAGACAGCCGATAGGCTGGCTGGAGTCTGAGCACCGAGACAGCGGGAGGGTGGGGCTTATTTCCTTAAATTTCTCTTTTTACATTTGTGTATCGTATTTGGTAGAATTATTGAGATAAAGTTTGAAGCGCTTTTAAATGCGCTACCATTTATTTTATAATCCCCGAGGTCGTCCCGAAATGTCGGGGCATCGCCTACCATTTACTAAAGTAGCGAGCAAAGAGTAGAGAGTAGCAAGAAAAGAAGCAAAAGGAGAAATTATCGAGATCGGAACTCGATAATTTCTCCTTTTTTGTCCTGATCTCACTTTCAAAACTCCAACAAAACTGTCTGCATTTAAAGGAATATTTTGGTAAAATTGACAAAATCATGTAAATGTTATATAAAGTAGATAGAATTCATCCCCAATAGACTGATTGTTTGTTGGGCACCTCCGGATTGCGATCCGGAGGTTTTTATTTGTACAAAATGAACCGAACGATCTTTCTTGTTGACGGATTTAACCTTTACCACTCCTGCATTGATGCGCAAAAAGACGCACAAGGCGCAACCACCAAATGGTTAGATTTAAAAAGTCTATGCGTGTCTTTTCTGCCTGTGTCTGGCCGTATCGCGGTTGAACGGGCATCCCTGGAACAAATATATTTCTTCTCCGCTCCTCCAACACATCGATCTCAAAATAAACTTAACAGACATACTCTATATATGAAATGCCTCCGAAGAACTGGAATAGTAGTCGAACTTGGTAGATTTAAGTCTAAAGATGCCTTTTGTACAAATTGTAGATCATCCACAGTGCTACATGAAGAAAAAGAAACAGATGTTGCTATTGCTACACGACTATTTGAAATGTGTATATCTAACAACGCGGAAACTATAATCCTTATGACTGGTGACACAGATCTGGCTCCAGCAATTAGAACTTGCAAAAGACTTTATCCGCATAAACACATATTTTTCGCATTTCCCTATAGAAGGACTAATGCAGAATTGGTAGGGATTGCACCCGAATCTTTTTCCATCAAACTTAAGTCTTATCGTCGTCATCAATTTCCAAACCCATTAATACTGCCTGATGGATCAAACATAAGCAAACCTACAAATTGGTAGATGTTCTAACCTGAGGTCGTCCCGATGTATCGGGGCATCGCCTACCATTTACTTTATAATTACATCGGAACATTAGATAAATGTAAAATGTCAAGGGCTGACCCCACATCCTCAAGCCATCCCTGGCAGGTGTGCTCGCTGAGTATTTCCATGACGCGTCCGTCAGGCGAGAGATTATCGTCTTCAGGAATGGTCCCGTCCATCCATGTCCTTTTTGTCACTTCAAAAAGAGCGCCGAGCCGGTTTGAAGCTGTTTCATCCGGGCCGAACACGCGAAAGTTCCTGTTTTTCATATTAAGCTTCATAATGTCCCGCAAAAAGTTGCCGAGCACCCTGGTTGCTTCACCAACCACCTGTCCCGGTTTTTCAACCTTCAGGGCATAGTCCCTGAAATCAGGCATTTTCAGGCCCTTAAGAAGAATGCCGCCGTTGGCCTGGGGATTGGCCCCCATACGTCTTTCTCCCTTTGGAGCCAGCTCAGCCAGTTCCCGCTTAAACGCGCCGTTTTCGTCAAAGAGTTCTTCGGGCCTGTAGCTCTTCATCCAGTCATCAAGGAGTTTTATATGGTCGGGCCTTGTTGACATTTCAGAAAAAGGGACCTGATGAGAGCGCCAGGAACCCTCTGTTTTTTTGCCGTCCACTTCTTTCGGGCCTGTCCAGCCCTTTGGTGAACGGAAAATGATCATCGGCCATATCGGGCGTTTTGTGTTCCCGTTATTACGGGCATCGTCCTGGATCGCCCTGATCTCGGCAATAACCGTGTCCATGGTTTCTGCCATAAGGTGGTGCATCATTTCCGGATCAGAGCCTTCAACAAAACGAGGCTTGTATCCATAGCCGATAAAAAGGCTTTTAAGTTCCTCATGGCTTATCCTTGCGAGAATCGCGGGGTTGGCTATCTTGTAGCCATTCAGGTGCAGAATCGGCAATACCGCGCCGTCTCGCGCCGGATTGAGAAATTTGTTCGAATGCCATGAAGCGGCAAGCGGGCCTGTCTCTGCTTCACCGTCACCGACCACGCAGGCCACGATCAGGTCAGGGTTGTCAAACGCTGCCCCGTACGCGTGAGAGACCGAGTAACCCAGTTCGCCTCCTTCATGAATTGAACCCGGGGTCTCAGGAGCGGCATGGCTCGGAATTCCGCCCGGAAAGGAGAACTGCCTGAAAAGCTTTTTTACGCCGTCCGCATCCTGCGAAATGTTAGGGTATATCTCACTGTACGTGCCCTCAAGAAAAGTGTTTGCCACAACAGCCGGTCCACCGTGACCAGGGCCGGCGATGTAGATCATATTAAGGTCCTGCTCCCTGATCACACGGTTGAGGTGGACATAAATAAAATTAAGACCGGGTGTTGTGCCCCAGTGCCCCAGCAGCCGTGGTTTAACATGCTCCAGCTTCAGAGGCTCTCTCAAAAACGGATTGTCATAGAGATAGATCTGCCCGACAGACAGATAATTGGCCGCGCGCCAGTAAGCGTTCATCTTGTATAACTGGTCTTTTGCGAGGTATTTATTCATTGCAGCCTCCTGCCACTGTGCTTTCTCCTGAAAGACGGCTGTTCATTCCAGCACTGTCATCGCCTCCTGTGCCATAACAACTGCCTCATCTCCAGGAATTATCCATATATCTACACTGCCTGATACCGAACTGATACGCCCTTCTTTTCCAATTGTATCATTGTTAACCTGACCGTCAAGTTCAATACCGCACCACTGCATATTCTCCAGAACGCCTTTTCTTATGGACGGAGCGTTCTCTCCGACTCCTCCCCCAAATAAAACAGCATCAGCTCCTCCAAGCGCCGCCATATAAGCTCCAATATATTTCCTGGCCCGATAACAGTAGGCCTCAACCGCCAGGCGGGCATCCGGCTCTTTCGATCCAAGCAGGACCCGCATATCCGAGCTGATACCCGAGATTCCCCTGATACCTGATGACCTGTTTAACAGTTCATCGATCTCATCAATTGAGAGCCCGGCTGATTTTTGAAGATGCACCAGAACCCCGGGATCAAGGTCACCACAACGGGTGGACATGATCAACCCTTCAAGAGGAGAAAATCCCATTGAAGTGTCAACAGGCATTCCTTCTCTGACCGCGGTGACAGAACAGCCTGAACCGAGCTGGAGGGATATAATTCGTCCTCCTTTCTTAAGATCAGGCCGAAGCTCCATCCAGCGCTCCATCATTGCCCTGTGGGCAATACCGTGAAAACCGTACCGCTGGATACCGTGTTTGACGCACAGGTCTTTTGGGAGAGCATATAGCCTGGCAATTTGCGGCAGCCGGGCATAAAAGGCTGTATCAAAAACAGCGATCTGCTGCGCACCATTTCCGATGACCGCTCTGCAGGCACGGATCCATTTGAGGGCAAGGGGATTATGGAGCGGCGCAAGCAGGGATAATCTTCCTATTTCTTCTTCAACTTCATCATTAATGACGCATGGATCTGTAAACCTGGTCCCTCCGTGTACAACGCGATGAGATACCAGGTTAACCTGCCGGGTATCATCCATTAAGAACTTCCTGAGCAGTCTTTCCGGCGTGTCTTCATTGACCCCATAGCAACAAACAGCTTTCTGTTTCAGTTCCATGCCGCTTTTTACAAATAAAGCCAGCCTGACCGATGAACTTCCTGTGTTTACAGTTAAGATATTCATCACAGCACCCGTTGTTTTAGATCAGAAGATCGAAACACATAATATTTTCCGATGGCTCGAAACAGGATCTGTCTCATTTATTTATATGATAAAGAAAAAACATCGCAGAAGCTACTTATATATAAAAAATATCCCGGGAGATTATCAGTGGGGGGTGAATGTCCGGGGATCGCCTGCCATTTTAAAGACAGTTAACCGTTATCAGCTTGCCCGCCAGTCTGTTTGGAGGGTTATTAGTGGGTTAATAGCAAAAAAATATATTAAGTCTTTAAAATATTTTGCAAACAAATAACGTATAACGAATAACTTATAAGATTTACTACGGAAGAGGTCGTCCCCTGTTTTTGCTTTCTTATGCTATTTTATGTTTCAGGATCTTATTGTACGTGTCCAGTAATACGCGGTGCAGGCCGCTTATGTCACTGCTGAGGAGAAATCTCCAGGTTATCAGGTCTTTTGCAGCATCTACAGGGTCGGACAACAAATTATCAAGAAAAATATCAACTAATTTATAAGAAGCAAGCGCGTCTTCAGATCCGGTCATGGCTTCCATGTCATTTGTCACGGCAGGGTAGTAACATTTAAACCTGTCCCTTAAGATATCGGGAAACCTGTCCTGCTGTTCCTTACTGATCTTATCTAAGCCTTTATGAATAAATTTATGGAACAGGTCAAGAATAGGGCCTGTCTTTTCAGCGCCAAGATGAGCGAAGCTCCTCTGAAAAGAAAAAGTGACCAGAAAAGCGCACAGGCAGCAGCTTTCCAGTACAAGCTCTTCATTACTGAACTGAAATCCCTCTATCCCATAGCCGGATCCCCTGGATCTGACTTCAGGATCGCCTGAGATCAGTTCCACAATTTTGTCTGACAGCTTAACAAATACATCCTCATGCAATATAGTCGCAATTGATGTATTGTCCATGATGATCGACATTTACACCTCCCATATGGGCGGTAATTTTCCCAAAATATATCCCTGCAGCGAAATAAACCAACAAAAAAGGGCCCGTTACGGGCCCCGCATATTTACACGCTGCAGTAACACAGGCTCACTGCCAAAGCAAAACCGTTCTTACTCAAGGTTTTTGAAAAGACCTTTTCCAGCTCCGCATTTAGGGCATTTCCAGCTGTCCGGTAAATCTTCAAAGCCGGTTCCCGGCGCGATCCCTCCTTTTTCGTCCTCTGTGTCAGAACTGTAAATATAACCGCAATTCGCGCCCTGACACATGTACATATCACCGGAATACGCTGATTCTGTTTTGGCTTCTTTCTCCGCGTCTTTTTTAGCTTTAATCTGCGACATTGCTTCCTCTAACAGATCCTGCGATCTTATATCTTTTTTGTATATTTCTTTCATCCGCCTGTCTCTCTCAGCCTTCCATTTTTCATATTCTTCCCGACTGTTGAACATTGGCATCAGCATACCCTCCTGGCGTCATTTTAATATATTACAATATATAGTTTTTGTCTACCAGGCAAGAAAAAAGGAGGGCTGAATGCGCCCTCCCTTAAAGTTCTATCCGGAACCGGTTATACTGATATTTTCCGCCTTCTGTAGATCAGCACAGCTATGCTCAGCAGAATCAGGCACACAGACATTAACGCGGCAAGCGGATACCTGATCCCGTATACAACCGGTGCCAGCGCGGTCCTTGTTGCTGTTCTTAATGTTTCATGTTTTGAGATGTAATCAGCGACTGGCGGCGAGTACTTGTAATATAACCTCACAAACTCCCTGCCCGCGGCGTTTGTCAGGAGATATTTGTCCCTGAACTCCCTTAATACCATTACTTCATCTTCCATATAACTGCCGTAGGCGGCTGTTGCAATAAAACAGTTGTTTGTCTGTAGTATATCGGGATCCAATATCCACCCGCCCGGGGCGCCGTTTACAGTCCATGCCAGGCCCTCAAATCCATTTGTCGGATCCGGATGCGCCCATCTCCAGATCCATTCACCGTTCGTACTGCCTACTGTATCGTTATAGATCTCAAGCCAGTAGTCACCCGGGATGAGTTGAACTGGAACCGCAGGGGTCAATGAGAACTCATATTCGCACATACGGCCGGTCCCGGACCGGTAGTCATGCGTGACATACTCAGTGCACGAATCCTTGTCTATTGGTGTGCGGCATGACGGTACATTGGTTTCAGGCGGCGCCGCCCCATACCTTGACCTCGCTTATAACACCGGACATAGGCATTGTAAAATCATCGGCAAGAATCTGTATTCCAAAAGTGTCCTGGCTGATCTCAGACCAGGCAGACGCATACACTCTATTGTTTAGCGCGATGCGCCCGGTTACAGGATCGCAGACTGGATCGCCCGGAGGATACCAATAATTGCATGGGTACGGATCGCCGGGGCTGGTTCTTGGCTGTGAAAGGATAGTGGTCTGGGCGGCATTAACCGGACGAAGATTCATAAAAATCATAAAAAAGTAATACCAATAAAAAGCATATTAATATCTTTGATGCATAACCCGTCAGCAACTTCTCTTTTTTGATCATTAGTTATCTCCTTTGCCCTTTTTGATTCGATCGGTGTTGCAACAAAAAATGTAACAAATTTTAACATATAAAATATAGGATGTCAATATTTCTAATCAAAAGCAGTGCGCCTCTTTGATTAATAATTATACCCGTGAAGCATGGGCAGGGCTTACGCCTTGCCTATCTGTTTTTTGAAGTTGGCAGTAATATTGCATAACGTCCGATCTTCTTGTCAAGCCCTACCCTTGAAATACCGAGGATCTTTGAGGCCCTCAGTTTATTGCCGCCTGTTTTGCGCAGGGCTTCATTGATGCACTGGGTCTCCAACTCCCGCACCCTGTCATGCAGGGACTGTGACGATAGCGCTGTAAAGCTCGAAAGACGTCTGGTCTGTCTCCAGTTCAGAATATCAGCAGAGCAGTTTTCAAGCGTGACGCGTTCTCTTTCCGGGGTAAGGGCCACAAGGCGCTCGATCTCATGGTGGAGCTGTCTCACATTGCCCGGCCACGGGTATTCTTCAAACAGGCTCAGCACATCAGAGGAGAAGCCAGCCACTTTTTTGTCAAAGTGCTTGCAGACCTTATTGAGAAAGAACATCGTCAGGGGGATAATGTCCTCATTTCTTTCTCTCAGAGGAGGAATAAAGATATCTACTGAAAAGATGCGGAAAAAAAGGTCATCTCTGAAGTGCCCCTTTGATACCTGCTTTCGCAGGTCTTTATTCGTGGCGCTGATAATGCGCATGTTATAACGAATGACCCGGTTGTTCCCAAGCCTGCTGCCTTCTCCTTCCTGGATCGCGCGCAGAAATTTGGGCTGCATGACAAGCGGCATATCCGCTATCTCATCCAGGAACAGTGTTCCTCCTCTGGCTTCTTCAAAACGCCCTTTCCTGGTCGACACAGCGCCTGTGAACGCGCCTTTTTCATACCCGAAAAATTCGCTCTCCATGAGATTCTCAGGTATGGAAGCGCAATTAACCGGAACAAAAGGCCTGTCCCCGCGGTCGCTTCTCCTGTGGATCAGGCGGGCTATGTGTTCTTTGCCGGTGCCGCTCTCTCCGTGGATCAGTACATTGACAGGGGTCTTGCTCACTGTCCGCGCGGTTTCAAGAACGCTCTTCATCGCGGGGCTTTCCGCTATAAACTGCGTGAGTTCGTCCTCTTCTTCCCGGAGTTCTTCAAACTCCCTGTTCAGGCGGCTTGACACCTGCAGGATCTCCTCGTTAAGCATAATGTTCTCTATCGCCATTGAAAGATGCCTGGCTACCTCCTCAAGAAGCATGCTGTCCTGCAGGGTGAAAACTTTTCTGCCTTTCCTGTTAAGCACCTGCATCGCGCCTATACAGCGCTTCCCAAGCGTACTATGAATAGGCGCGCAGATAAGATTGCGGACCATGAAGCCTGTTTTTTTTGCCGCGGTCTGATGATAACCCGGCACCTTCATCGCGTTATTTTCAATAAGAGACCTGGCCGTGGAAATTACCTTTCCCACAAAGCTTCCTTCACGCGGGGCCTTGATCTCCCTCTCCTTCAGGGCTGTTCCGAACTTGAGCCAGATAGTGTCTGTTCCCGGTTTTACAAGAAAAATACTGCAGCGTTCCGCGTCCAGTACTTTCGGTACAATATCAACAAAGAACCTGAGGATCGCCTCATAGTCATGAACCGTCCAGGCATGGTTCACCTGCTCGAGCCTTATTCTCAGGCGCTGTAATTTTTGGGCTGTTTCCTGAGGAACCTCCACGAACTTACCTCCGATATTAAAGCTCCCTGCAGTAAGTCGATGCGACTCTTCGCGAGACTCGCTTCGAGCTGCAGTGTACCAGCCTGCCGGTTTACCCGCCGGGTAGTGTGGCGGGCAGGCAGGTACACTCGCTGTTCATTTTAAGCAAACAATGTATACATATAGTAAACTTTGTTAACAACACACGTCAATAGGTGAAAATTCACATAGTTACATCCTGCTTCGCTGTGGTACTTCATACACAATGTAAACACTTTTCCGAACTATTCGAATAGGACAATAAACAGGTAACAGGCCTTAACCCCTTGAAAAATAAGGGTTAAAGGTAATTAAAAGAGGTCAGGCACGGTTCTTGATAATATAATACAGGGACTAAAACGTTATAGATTGATAAAAAGTTAATAAATCTGGGGGGGGTAGCCCGAAATATGCAAGATAACTGCTGTTTTGGGGAATATAAATATCAAGGTTGAAAAACATGAACCCGGTAAAGAAATCCAAAAGATGTAAGCTTAAACACAAGCCATATGACGAGAGATATCCTGTTGTCGCTGAAAGATTAAGAAATGAGATAGCTTCAGTAACCGATGTTTTCGACATAGAACATGTCGGCAGTACATCTATCCCGGGAAGCAGTGGAAAGGGTATTATCGACCTGCTGGCATTGTACCCTGAGGGCAAGCTTGAGCAAACAAAAGAGATCCTGCTGTCTATTGGTTTCTGTGAACAGGGAGAAGATTTTCCATTCAAATGGCCTGAGGACAGACCTATGTACCTGGGAATTTACAATTTTGGCGGAGACTCTTTCACCATTTATATACATGTTATACGCAATGACAGCAAAGAGGTTAAACGGTTCCTTGCATTTCGTGAGAGCCTGAGAAAAAATACCGACCTTCTCAGGGAATACTGCGAAGTAAAGGAATCTTTAATTACAGAAGGAGTAAAAGACCCGGACGAATACACAAAAAGAAAAAACCCCATCATCAAAAAAATACTGGAACAACGCGGATAACCGATCCCGCCGAAGCACTATTTTCGCATTTCTGCGAAGGCGGATAAAGAGACTTATGCTTTTGAGCGTTTAAAATCAAAAAGAAGGGAGAACCGCCTGAGTAAAACAGTTACCAGTCCCCATGCCAGAGGAAGACTCAAAGGTATGCCTGCCTTCTTAAAATAAGGCAACGTATAGACCCAGGTTCCGCTGTGCATGCATACCCATTCTCCGAACGTTCCGAGCAGTGCGCCCGCAAAGAACGCGATCACATCGATGTTCCTGCGCCAGAACAGAACAAAAGGAATGATAATTATAAGGAACCATCTGGTGAGCTTAATGTTTAACGCTGCAAAAACAAAGCCGAAATAAGTAACAATAATGATCCATATCAGCAGTGTTCCCAGCCTCTGAAGCAGCCTGAAGCGGTCTGAAAATGAAACATTCATGATCTTTTCGATAGCGTAGGCAACATGCACAAATAAAAGAACAATATACCCCCACGCAAAGAAAAGCCACCACGGCAGGGTATTGACAGTCAATGAGCCGGGCAGGTGAATTACCGAAGGATTGATGTAATTGATGATCAACAGCAGTCCTGTTACAGCGTTGCGCTCCCAGAAAACAGGTACGGTCAAAAGCGCGTAAGCGCCGTATAGCAATATAAAAATAATATCTTTCTTTGCAGAATCAACCATGTTCTTATCATGAAATGAACGGACAGAATATTATAAAAAAAAATAAGGAAATAGGGGGGATCAGGATCTATCCCGCGGAGGTGACAAAAAAAGGCGAGGTAATAAAACTTGATGAACCCAGGGAATCAACACATGAAGAATGCAGTCTGTGGCACGAAAGGTCAGAATGTCCTGAAAAAGAAATAGCCGTGATCGTGAAAGTCCACAGAAAGCACGACTACATTACAGGCCTTGAGCTGGGCTGCAGGCCGGTACGAAGAAATTAAGCGCCGGACGCCTGAAAGTCAGACATCGTCCTCATTTATCAGCGCCCGTCTTCACCAGGTCTGTTCTCCACTCTATTTTCAGGAACTTATCCACAACCCTGGGCTCAAAGTGAGTGCCTGAAAGTGAACGGATATGACTGAGCGCCTGCTCCTGTGAAATAGCAGACCGGTACGGCCGGTCTGAACATGCCGCGTCAAATACATCGACCACCGCGAATATTCTTGCCGCAAACGGAATCTCGGTTTTTTTAAGTCCCCTGGGATATCCTGTACCATCCCATTTTTCATGATGGCAGTATGGTATATCAAGCGCCGGACGCAGATATTCTATGGGATACAGCATTTCATAAGCATACACAGGGTGCATTTTCATTATTTTCCACTCTTCTTCGTTTAGAGGGCCTGGCTTCAGCAGTATATTGTCAGGCACACCCATCTTGCCCATATCATGCAGAAGCGCTCCCCTTCTGACATTTACGATCTCCTCCTCTTTCATGCCCAGTTCACGCGCTATGCGGATCGTCATCTCAGTGACGCGACGGGTGTGGCCCTCTGTTTCTTTGTCCCTGAGATCCATGGCCCTGGACCATCCTTCGATTGTCGTATCATAAGCAAGGGTAAGCTCAATATTTGAACGCTGAAGTCCTTCAAACATGGCTGTGCTGTCAATGGCAATTGCCGCCTGATTGCCCACAGTTTCGATGAACTCGACCCATTCAGGGCCCAGGTCCAAAACAGCCCGGCTAAAAAGCTCCAAAACCCCCCTTACCTGGCCTTTTGCGATAAGAGGAACAGCAAAATAAGTTGCAAATCCTTCTTCCCTGAACTGTCTGGAACGTATAAACCCGGCGGGCGTTTCCTTAAGGTTCATGATCCTTAAGGTGCGCCGCTCAACAGCCGCGCGTCCTGCGTTGCCTTCCCCCAGCCTTAAACGGGTATGCTTCAGCGCGCCTGTACGAAAACCCGTGCCGCAGACATACTCCAGCGTCTGGGTGTTCTGGTTTAAAAGCAGCACAACGGCCGCGTCTATACCTACCTGGGTGATAATCTGGTCAAGGATGATGTCAAGGGAAACACGCAGGTCAAGACTGCTGGAAATAGCCCTTTCGATCGAACGGAGGGTGTTAAGACGCCTGAACTGTAATTGCACCATATTCTCCGCCCTCTTGCGTTCGGTCAGATGTTCTTCCAGGGTTCTCACTGACTTTAAAAGCTTGGAGGTCCGTTCTTTGACCCGGTTCTCCAGTTCGTCGTGTGATCTTTTCAATTTCTCTTCGGCAGCTATACGGTCATCTATTTCCTGCAGATTGCTCATCAGAAGATCATTTACCCTCCCGTCATACTCTGTAATCTCTTTAATGGCCCTCACCGAAATGACCCTGACCAGAAACATGCTTATAACAACAAGCGATGACGCGACAGTAAGCATGGCCACCACTGAAAAAGAAGGGATATAGTCCAGGACCGCATAGAGGATCTTCACATTCACAAAAAGAAGAGTGAATACTATGATCAGCACAACCGCGTTGAGGAGCCGTACACTGCGGTTTATCGCGTTTATAATGTCAGGGTTTTTATATTTCGCATTATCAGTCATCTGAAAAGATCCAGTTCCGGACCCTCCTCTTGCACGTACGTTCAGGCTATTGGAAATACTTTTGAATGAGAACATCTTTGATACACCGGACATATCTTGAGTTTATGTCCATTTTGTGCCGGCGGGTTTTTGCATTATCACTGCTTCTTCAACGTATTTTTTGACGTCCACAAGGTCAAGGGGCTTCTCAAGATAGGCATAGGCGCCGAGGCGGCTGCTGAGCACTTTTGTTTTCTCAGTGCCAAACCCTGTAATAAGTATTACTTTTATATCCCTGTTTATTTCTCTTATGCCTCTCAGCACCCGGAATCCGTCCATTAAACCCGGCATTTTAATATCTACAATCGCAATACTGACATCCCTGCTCTTGACGATATCCAGCGCCTTCCTGCCGTTTGAAGCCAGGATCGTGTTATAGCCCTTGCCGTCCAGAAACTTCTGCAATAACTCCTGGACTATGCTTTCATCGTCGGCAACCAGGATCCCTGTTTCCCTGACCTCAGATTTCTCTTTTAGCGCGGCCTGAACTACTTCCCGATAAGGTCTGAAACCTGGAACCATCTCCATCAGTTTTTTTACCGGCATTTCTGCGCTTCCATTTTTGACGATCTCATCAAGCGCGCTGATATCTTCAAAAATATCACGGCCGTTTTTTCCTGACGGCTTAACTATCATCATTCTCTCATTAGGGGTCTTTTCCAGGCTCTCGTCATCGGCAATAAGCGCTTCATACATCTTTTCACCCGGCCTCAGCCCGGTGAATACTATTTCTATGTCCTTGTCAGGTTCCAGGCCCGAAAGCCTGATAAGACTTCTGGCCAGGTCCGCTATCTTTACCTGGGTACCCATCTCAAGGATAAATATCTCTCCGCCTTTTCCCATAAAGCCGGCCTCCATGACAAGCCCTGCCGCCTCCGGTATTGTCATGAAATATCTCTTGATATCCGGGTGCGTTATGGTGACAGGCCCTCCTTTTTCTATCTGTCTTTTTAACGTGGGGATAACGCTTCCTTCACTGCCAAGGACATTGCCGAACCTGACACACATGAATTTGGTCTTTTTCTTTTCCGCCAGGGCGGCTACATACATTTCCGCGATCTTCTTCGAGACCCCCATAACGCTTGTCGGGTCAACGGTCTTGTCCGTGGAAAGCATAATGAACTTGTCGACACCGCACCGCACGGCTTCCCCTGCTATTAACTTTGTTCCGAAAACATTGTTCTTTATCGCCTCCATTGGATTGGCTTCCATCAGGGGAACGTGCTTATGGGCCGCCGCGTGAAAAATGATCTCCGGCCTGAACTCGGAAAAAACCTGCCTTACTCTTTTTTTGTCGCATATGTCGCCAATTACCGGGACCTTTTTCAGGTCCGCGAAGACCTGTCCGAGTTCTATATCAATGTAGAACAGCGCGTTCTCGGATTTCTCAAAAAGGATCATTTTCCCGGGCGATAGTTTCGCGACCTGCCTGCATAGTTCAGAGCCTATTGAACCGCCGGCCCCGGTAATAAGCACTCTCTTCCCGTAGATATAGCTCCTTATCTTCTGCCGGTCCACGCGGACCTCTTCCCTTCTCAGGAGGTCCTCGAGTTTTACCTCGCGCAGCTCTTTTACTTTTACTTTTCCGTCAACAAGGTCGGAGATGCGCGGAACTGTCCTGTACTTTACCCCGCTCTTCATGCAGTAATTTACGATCTCCCGCATCTTCTCCGACCTTAATGACGGGATTGCGATAATGATCTCCCTGACGTTCTCTTTTCCGACAATATCAGGGATGTCAGACCTTGGACCTAATACCGTTACTCCGTGAATATGTTTTTTATGCTTGGCCGGATCATCGTCTATCAATCCTGCCACTTCATAAATATCGCTATAGCGGTAGATCAACTCTCTTAATATCATCTCACCGGCGTCACCGGCGCCTACTATCAGCACCTTCCTGCGCCTGTTATTACCGTTTCCGGTCTTCCACCTGACAGACCTTGTGATACGGATAATGAACCTGGCTCCACTGAGGATCACCACGAACAAAAGCCAGTCGATTATGAATATGGACCGCGAGTGACCGAGGTGCAGTGCCATGGCCACTGCAACAATAAATGTCGAACTTATGATCGCGGCCTTTAATATCTGCGTCAGGTCCCTGATGCTCGCGTACTGCCATGTGCTTTTATGGAGCTTGAAGTGAACCAGAGCGGCGGTCCTTGAAAATAAAACCACCGGCAGTACTTTCAGCATTACGGTCAGATGCTCTTTATCCGGTATTCCGTCAAACCGGATAAAGTACGCGGCAATATAGCAGAACGCGATCATAAATATATCCGCCAAAAAGACCAGGTTTCCCCGCCATGTCCCGCTAAAACCTGTCATCTTTTCTTTGACGCCGGCAAACAGTTTTAAACTAAGAACTGTTTTGAATATCAGTGATATATCCAGCAATATGCTGTGATCATCAACATAAGCGGTCGAGAGCCCGACCTTTTCCGGCAGGACCCTGCTCACGTAATTCTCTTCCCATTCCGGTGATAACGTAAGCAGAACTTCCTCGTCAGAGAATTTTATTGATGCCGGATCTGTTATGCCCGGGCGCACCGTCAGGATCTTTTCATAATCCGGTCTGAACAGATCAACATATTTTTTCACTTCAGGCCTCGGCCCGACAAAACTCATATCCCCTTTTAACACATTTATCAGTTGAGGCAGTTCGTCTATCTTCGTTCTTCTCAGGAACCGGCCAACAGGTGTGACCCTCCTGTCTCCATGTATAGTTACCAACGGGCCATTGCTATCGGAATCATCAGCCATTGACCTGAACTTATATATGTAAAAAGGCCTGAAATTTCTCCCTGTCCGCTCCTGCCTGTAAAAGACCTTTCCTTTGCCGGTCAACTTGATCAGGATTGCCACGGCAATGAACAGAGGCAGGAGGATAATAAGCCCCGGCAGAGAGAAAAAAATGTCAAATAAACGTTTCACGCGAACACCCTTTTTTTACTGGCCGCGGTCTCTTTCACCGCGTTTACCACCCTCTCCAGGTCGTCTTCTGTCATTGCCGTGCCGGACGGCAGGCAGAGTCCGCGCTCGAACAGGTCCTCGCAAACTTCCCCGCCGCGCATCGCGCAGTCCCTGAACACAGGCTGAAGGTGCATGGGTTTCCAAAGAGGGCGTGATTCTATATCATGTCTCTCCAATGATATACGCACTTCTTCCCTGTCAGCCCCGAAATCTTCAGGAGAGATCAGGATAACGGTCAACCACCGGTTCGGGCGGCCGTAAGGCGCTTCAGGCATGAGATCAATTCCAGGCACGCCGGAAAATACGTTCTTATAATGATCAAAGACCCTGTGTTTATCTTTGACGCGTTCATCAAGCATTGTCAGTTGTCCGCGGCCTATGGCCGCAAGTACATTGCTCATCCGGTAGTTATAACCTATCTGTGAATGTTCATAGTGAGGCGCGGGATCAATGGCCTGCCTGGAAAGAAACCTGGCCCTGCTGACCAGCTCCCTGTCTTCAGAGACCAGCATACCGCCGCCTGAGGTGGTAATGATCTTGTTGCCGTTAAAGGAATAAATCGCCGCCCTTGCCCCGGCTCCCGCGCTGCGCCCTTTATAGGTCGCGCCCAGGGCCTCGGCAGAATCAGACACAACAGGGATGTTATACGGGGCGCAGACCTCAAGGATACTGTCCAGGTCCGCGCATTGACCGTATATGTCCGTTGAAATAACAGCCTTTGGCAGCCGGCCTGTCCTGACGCGCATGTAGATCTCCTCTTTCAGCAGTCCAGGGTCAATGTTCCATGACTCCCTTTCAGAATCAATAAATGCCGGCACCGCGCCCTGGTAAATTATCGGGCTCACGCCTCCTATAAATGTAAGAGAGGGCGAGATAACCTCATCTCCATGTCCCACGCCCAGTATGCGCAAAACCAGATGCATGGCTGCTGTTCCGCTTGATACGGCGGCCGCGTGTTTAAACCCCAGCTTATGAGCAAAATCTTTTTCAAACGCGTCAACCTGCGGTCCCACAGGAGCTATATAATTGCTCTCAAAGGCCTCATGTATAAAATGTTTTTCCTCTCCGCTCATATGGGGAGGTGAGAGAAAAATTCTTTTTTTACTGCCGGGAGTGCTCATCGGATTTTAGATTGTGGATTGCGGATTGTGGATTGCGGAATTAAAATCCCGAGTCTATAATCCGAATTCCCAAATCTGCAATTTAATTATTTTTGGTGTATAAGCGTCTTATTATGCCAGGTCAGTTTTTCCCTGTATCTTTCGGTCAAATACTGCTGCCATTCCTTTAACCGGCTGTTACTCAGGTGATCTGAGCGCCAGAAATCATTGCTGTATTCGTCAGTATTCTCCCAGTCCGTTGAACCATGTTCCTGCTGGTCATACATCTGCGTTCCGGGATACGGACAAAGAATAGTAAAACCATATTCATCGAGTTCAAGCTCATCAGCCAGTTTCTCCGTCAGTTTCAGATCGTCCTCGGTCTCATCAGGCATTCCGATAATAAAATATCCCCTGACCAGTATTCCCATTTTTTTTGCCCACCCCACGGTTCGCTTTATTTTTTCGACCGTTGTTCCTTTGCCGATCTGTTTCAGGACCTTTGGGGAACCTGACTCAACACCCACCGCGACTTCATAACAGTTGGCTTCCGCCATAAGGTGGAACATCTCTTCAGTGCAGACCCCCGCATGAATATTGGGATAGAACGGCACTGTAAAACCTCTTTTGATCTTTTCGCGGCAAAACTCAATTACCCGGTCAACAGAAGTGTTCCATGTCGGGTCTGTGAACTTTACGAGGTCCAGTTTGTACGTGTCAGTCACTTCCATCATCTCGTCCAGCAGGTCCTGCGCGGACCTGTGACGCACAGGCGCTCTTTTGAGACCCCGGTACAGGACCTTGTTAAACCCGTCAGCGCAGTATTTGCATCTGAACGGACAGGCGCGATGACTCTGAAACGATGTGATGTTCTTTATGTTATCGTTAAAGGCGATCTGAATGTTGCGTTCGTTACGGATCAGTTCCCTGTCAGGCCATGGAAGCTCCTCAAATTCCATGGGACGGCCGTATACGGTCTTTTCCCTGTTTCCCATGACAATATCGAGCATTGCCGCCTCACCTTCACCGATCACCACCTGGTCTATCCCTTTGACCAGGCTGTCTCCCGGCGCGGCAGACGGGTGATAGCCGCCCACAACCGTGCGAACACCGGGGTTATCCTGTTTTATGGCCCGCGCTATGGCCGCCGCATAAGGGAATGTGGGTGTAGTGCATGAGAACGCCACAATATCCGCGTCAAGGCATCCTTTCACAATTGTCCTGTCATCATCAAAATATCCCTGATAAAACCCGATCTCTATATCTTTCATGTTATGTTTCAGATAAGCGCCGATGTACCCCAGGCCAAGCGCCTCCCATGAGTTGAAGTACTTTCCGTGGACAAGTATGACTTTCATAAGTCTGACCTCCCTTATGTATCAGTGATGAATAACAGACTGGGTATCGGGATCAGTATTTTTTGCTTTCCTGCTTAGGAAGCAGGCTCCGGTTTCCTGTGCAAAACCATCTGCACAACCCCCCTCAATGTTCCAAAACCATAGGAGATATGATACGCCGGGAATACAAGAGGCAGGAGCAGTGCGCCAAGTGTCCTTTCTTTCAGCCAGACAGTGAATGTACTGAAGATCGCTACGCTTCCATATAATAAAAGCAGGCCGATCAATGCCTGCACGGCCCACGGGTATATCAATGAGGCGATAAACAGTATCAACAGAGAGGTCACAAAAGCAAAAGGAGCGAAATGCCTCCACCTGAAAGCTGTCGGACTGATCCTGAAGGTGACTACGTTCCACATCCCTGTTTTTAATGCCTGTCTGATCAGGCCCGTGATCGTCGGCTGATTATAATATTCAGATGTTAATTCAGGTGTGAGCAATATCTTGCCGCCGCTGTTTATAATTCTGTTGCAGAGTTCATTATCCTGATTTCGGGCCAAACGCTCGTCAAAAACCCTGACCCTGTCAAATACCTCGCGCCTGTAAACCCCGAACGGGACGGTATCAACATAACACTCCTTTTTAACTGTCCTGAACCTGGAATTCCCGACACCAAAAGGATGAGAGGTCGCCAGCGCTATGCTCTTTGCGATCACAGTATCATTGCCCGGCTTTGTTATAATGGGGCCGCCGACAACATCCGCACCGGTCCTCTTCAGATGCCCGATGCCTTTGGTAATATATTGCGGTGGATATCCCGTATGGGCATCCATTCTCACAATGATTTTTCCTTTCGCGTTCCTGATCCCTACGTTCAATGCGCAGGGTGTTATCTTTTTGTTGTTATCGATCAGCCTGATAAATGGATACCGCCCTGCGTAATTCTTAATAATTTCCCTCGTACCGTCTTCGCTCATGCCGTCCACGAACAAGACCTCCATTTTGTCCTTTGGATAGTCCTGGGAAACAATGGACTCACAGCATTTAGCTATGAATTTTTCTTCATTGCGGCAGGGTACTATTACGGAAGTTTCTATCATGCCTGTCAACCTCTGAAGTCCACTACAACACATCCGTGCTCCAGCCCGTATACCTTCTCTATACCGTTGAGCTTCAACGAGTTCACATCTTCGGCATTTATCCTGCGCTTTTTATCAAGCATGACCTCCACGCAGTGCGACACGACCGGCAGGACATCATCCAATTCAAGGTTTTTGATGCATTTCATTCCGAATTTACAATTGTCTGTGAAGCTACCGTTAAAAGAATAACAGGGACTGCAAGGGTAGGCTTTCCTGATTATGATATTTCCGGGACCATAAGGCGAGGTCCTATGGAAATCAGTGTAACTCCATAACGCGACCACAGGAACGCCCAGGACAGCGCTTATATGCATCGGCGCAGAATCATTGCCGATGAAAAGGCTGCATCTTTGTATTATTGAGGCTGTCTGAAAAAGAGTGGCAGAGTCAAGCGGAACAGCGCTTTCGCCGATACCCTTTGCAACGGTCTGTTTCAGCTTCAGTTCGTCACTTCCGCCGACTATAACAAACCTGCAGGCAAAGCGATCATGCAGTTCCCCGCATAATTTTATGAGCTTATCTGTACCCCAGCGTTTCCCGTCGCCGTTCGCGCCCGGATGAACGGCAATAACGAATTTGTCCGCCAGGCCGCCTTCAGAAAAGAAACTGTCAGCGTAATTCCCGTATTCATTTTCGATCTTCCTTCTGAACATACCGCCCGGATTAAGGCACCCCTGACTCTCTACTCCAAAAAGGGCATAGTTCGCGTTTATGTCGTGCATATTCGCTGGTTTCCATATTTTCGATTTATATATTTTTCTAAGGAATTTCCAGTCTCCCGCGCCGTCCAGAAGCACTTTTTTCTCCCGGGCCTTTGTCAGCAGTCCGACCACTCCTTCCCTCTTATAGGAAGGATATGCCAGATAGACCCTGTCAAAACACATGTGCCTCAGCTTTCTGCCGAGCCGTATAACATTCTTCGCGGCGACATCAGACTCGTCCCATATATAAACCCGCCCTTTTGGAAATTGCGACAGCGCCAGTTCCTGGGAACCGTTGTTCGAAACAGCAACAGACAGGTTAACAGGATACTGCTCCATGAGCTTCTCAGCCGCGCATAACGTCATCAAAGTATTACCTATCCCCTGAAGAGAGACTACAAGGATGTTAATCAAGTCGGTCTTCCGGCAGACCGGAAACGGTTTGCGGGTTCTCCATATGTATTTGGTTCAGGATATCTTCGATCTTCTGTTTTCCTGATGAAATATTGTCAGGGAGAAACCAGAAATTATAGAAATATTCATTATGGGTCGATTTGCCGTGAGGAATGGATATCCGGGCTATCGGCAATAATCTATAACTTTTCTTTGAAATCACATAGCCGCTATACCCAATATCTTCCATGAAATCTATCACCATCCCAACGTTTTTATTCTGTGGCATCAGATGTCTGTTCTCAGACTCGCATAAAATAAGCGGCTTGCCTCCGGAAATCGCCATCCTGCCTCCGCGGAGTGTCTCCAGTTCATGACCTTCCACGTCTATTTTGATAAATATAATTGACCTGGAGGGTATATGCCTTGACGAAATATAATTATTAAGGGTGGAGAGAGAGACCCTCTCTGTTTTAAAACCCGCAAAATGATCAAAACTTACTAAAGACGAGCTCTCGTGAGTTGCCGGCAGGTGCAGGTCGGCGGACCCCGTTCTGTCAGAAAGGGCGGACCGCTCCCCAATAAAATTATCCTTTTCTACATTTTTTACAAGTTTTTCAAAAATATCGCTTCTGGGTTCGAACCCGATGCATTGTCCATGGAATTCCCTGATAATATCAGCAAGATAATATGAATACGCTCCGACGTTAGCGCCAATATCAATAACAGTGGGCGGCAATGGACACTTTGCGGCCAGATAAGGAATAATTTTCTCCAAAATTCTGAACTCCAGCTCCTCATAGTAAAATTTTTTGATCGTCTCCCGGTCATCGGCAAAATTATTCAGGATGAACCATTTCAGCCTTCTTAGCCGGTTTATGTGTTTAATATCCAGCTTCTTAAGGAGGAGTTCTTTTATTCTGTTCCGGACAGTGGTGACCATTTCCCCCGCTCCTGTTAGATTTAACTAATTTCATATTTTCCGTTATTATCCATAATGGAAAATATCTCATTTGCCCTGTTATCCCATGAGTTCTTATAAGCCAGTTTTATTCTCCTGGCCCCGGACCCGTTCTTTTCCGTCAGAGCAAGCCTTGTCCCCTCTTCAAACTCCTGATAATTATTCCCGATATGCACAACCTCTGAAAATCCGTTAACAGCGGGCAAATTCGTGGATACAATTGGTTTGCCTGTGGCAAGATACTCGTATAATTTAAGGGGAGAACAACTGATATTGAACCGATCTTCAGGAGAATAAGGAATAATGCAGACATCAAATGCCTTAAGATAGTTTGGAAGAACCTCACTGGGCCGGCGTCCCATCCAGTGGATATTCTGCATTTTTTTCATGTCTTTTATTAGGTCC
Organism: bacterium BMS3Bbin08; assembly: GCA_002897775.1. Classification (GTDB taxonomy): domain Bacteria; phylum Nitrospirota; class Thermodesulfovibrionia; order UBA6902; family BMS3Bbin08; genus BMS3Bbin08. The sequence goes on from BDTR01000053.1 coordinate 90,086, forward strand.
GAGTTTATAAAGTCAGGATCAGCCCCTGACCACTCGCCAACGATCACGATAGACCATTCCGGATGAACAAGAGCCAGATACCTGATCAGTCTGAAATCTATGCGCTGGTGCAGGTTGCCGACCATTCCTATTATTGGATGCGGGATAGCGGTCATATCAGGGTGAACAGCGGTTGATTCGTCAGACGTCCTCCCGAATAATTCTACATCAGCCGCGTTAGGGACCATATACGTGTTATTATTGACCTTTGATTTGCTCTCGTACAGCTTATTAGAGACGGTCAGTACGAGATCAACATTCTCAAGGATGTGTTTTTCCCTTAACCTGTTTTTTTCGATATTCTTTATAATGGGATTGCCCGGTATTGCGAAGTAATCGTCAAAACAATCGTATACGCGCTTCTTTTCATTGATAATTCCGAGATAACTTTCATGGATCGGGTCTGATATCCACAAAACCAGCCTGTCTTTTCTTAACCCATGTTCGCCAATTTTCTTCATGATCTGGTAAGAGAGTATTTTTCTGTTCAACTCCACTGCCCCCGGTACATAAGGGGCGAGATTATCATTTAAAAAAAGAACAGGCTGATAGACAAACAGGTTCGGAAGCAGCCTGGTCACCCTCTGTTCTTTTTTGAACCAGGCAAAGACCTTCCTTCTGTTCAGGAAAGAGGTCGTAAAAAAACATATTGGCCGCTGTACGCACAGGATCCTGCAGTTCGCGTTGGTCTTTGCCATTGATATGAACAGGTACCTCCTGAAAAAGCCGGTCCAGTCATTCGCAAGAAATACCACAAGGTCAGAGCCGTTGATCATACAGAATCCGGTCTCTCTCTCAGGTCCGGTCCTTTTCTCGCGCGGACCAGGGCTTTCAGACCTCTTTTCAGCCTGGTTAACACTGCAAAAAGACCATTAACTCTAAATTCCAGAAATAGCATCCTGATAATATATACGGTGTTCCTTTTATAATAGGAAGTGAAAATTTCGTTTTCCGCGTTTCGCTTTAACTCGATCAGTTTTTCATCCGACAGGTTCGTAAAGTTCACCAATACCTCATCCAGCCAAGAACCCCAGTTTTCGACAAAGTTTTCGGCTGTCGCATTTACCGATCTCATATTAACCGCGTCCTGAAAGAGTTTTGATCCGGGGATCGGCGCCAAGATCGTAAACTCTGCCTGCAGGCCCGCCCGCTTACAGAACTTAATACTGTCCCTGACAGTATCAACCGTATCTCCGGGTATTCCTATCATCATAAAACCGTGGGTCATTATCCCGGCTTTTTTGGTCATATCAATGACCCTGTAAGCATCTTTGATGGTAATATCCTTTTTTATCCTGTCAAGCTGTGCCTGATTCCCTGATTCAATGCCGTAGGATATCTCCACACAGCCGGCCTTCTTCATCCTGTCGATCAGTTCTTTATCGACCAGGTTTATTCTGGCGTTGCAGGTCCAGTAAACCTTTAGTTTCTTTTTAATTATAAGCTCGCACAATCTGTAAACCCTTTTTCTGTTCAGAACGAACGTATCATCTTCAAATACAAAACCCCTGACCCTGTATTTTTTGTACAAAAACTCCATCTCCAGAAAAATATTCTCAGCGGTGCGCGACCTGTAACGGTGTCCGAAGATCCCGTGAAAGCAGAAAGTGCATCGATAAGGACATCCCCTGCTTGTAACAAGACTGATCCTCCTTTCCGGCATACACATGGCGTTTTTATTAAAGTAACGCTCCATGGGGAAAAGGTCCCATGCCGGGAACGGCAATGACGAAATGTCCTCTATCGGTTTTCTCTGCCCGGTACTGAAGATCTCATTGTCTTTCCTGTAAGAAATTCCGTCCACGTCTTCCAACGGCCTTTTACCCGCAAGCGCCTGAAACAGTTCAACAACAGTCCCCTCGCCTTCCCCTATAACAGCTATATCCACATATGTTTTCATCAGGACAACCTCAGGCGCCGCGCTTGCGAGCCCGCCTCCAAGAACGATCTTCACCCCGGATGTTTTTCTTACTATAGAGGTAATCCTTTGTATCTGCCTGAACTGAGTGATCAACCCTGTTAAACCAACAGCATCGAACTCATTGTCTTTTATAAGCTCTTCCAGAAGCGTATATGACAATTTTAACGCGTTTACATCGATCACCCGGACGTCATGCCCGTCATTGCGGAGCACTGAAGCGATATAGCTCAGTCCCAGCGGCAGTCTTGTTTCCGACTGGACACCGGTCAAAGGCGGGTTTATCAGTAATATTTTCATTTCACACTGCCCCTGAGTCTTTCAAACATCAGGCTGTGAATACGTTCGGCCCGTTCCTGCCACGTATGTTTTTTAATAATGCTGTACTGGGCAGTTTCTCTTTTTTGGCGGTCGTCTTTTTTCTCGCTTAACGCCAGGCTTACTTTTTGAACAAAATCCTCCCTGTCCCTGCCGATAGAAATAATACCCTGGAAATTCTCCACACCGCCTATCCCGGTTGAGACCACCGGTTTACCGGACGCGATAAAGTTGTATATTTTCAGAGAGTCCGCTGAGATCGCCCACGGCGACACCACATATGGAATAATAGCCACGTCACTGCACTTAAGGTATGCTATGGATTCTTCAAAGGATCTGACCCCCGGCAGGTGAACGCAGTCTATTGCCCTTAGTGCCCTTTTCACCTCTGTACCGTGCACAGGGCCAACCATGATCACAGACCATTCAGGATGGATCCTGTCGATCAGTCGCAGCAGTTCCAGGTCGATCGTTGTGGAGATATTCCCTATGTATACAAGCCTTGGACGGGATATCTGTTTCAGGTCACGGGGCTCATCAGCCGGCTCGCCGTTTCCTCTCAGCAGGTCAGCGTGTACTCCGTTAGGCACGCGGTAAATGTTCGGATTGAACGGATACCGGTCCTCAAAAAGTTTTTTTGAGGAAACAAACATAATATCGGCATGTTCTGTCAGGTACAGATCATTATTCCTTACCTCTTTCGCAAAAACACCGGAGTCGTCCTTCTCTTTTGTATTATAGTCATCGCACAGGTCATAGCAGAACAGGTCACTCTTGACACTCCCTGCTATCTCCGCGGAAAAATACGGATGGTTGATCCACAGGATCATGTCTTTTACCTTCAACTTTCTTTTAAGGTAGCCTATGACATACAGCTGGAACCTGTTAAGACAGAACCTGTTCAGCTTCAGCAGCGGCCTGATCGAAAGGAAAGGGAACGGCACAACAGGAGTAATAATAAAGATGTTACCCTCCCTGCTGATAATGCCTTTTTTTAAAACACGCTGCCACCGCTCCTTATCTCTCCTGTTCATCCTGCCCATGACAAAACGGATAAAAGAATATAAGGTCAACGGGGACTCAATAAAGAATATGTGATCGATATCTTCAAACTTGATCAGTTCCGTAAAAAGACTGCGGTACCTGCGCATGAATATGTCCCATTCATTTGTTATAGCCGCGATCGTATAGCTCATGTCCAATGCTCCTCCTGCCTGAATATCCTGGAGATCTTCTGTATATGTTTTTTTGAGTCAAATGCCTTTTCCACTTTCTTCCTCGCGTTCCTGCCTAATTCAGCGCTCTTTGTCCTGTTACTTAACAGTTCTTCGATCGCGCCGGCGAGGGCCGCGGCATCCTTCTGTTTGACGAGTATCCCGTCATTGTCGTGTTCTATTAATTCGGAAATATTCGGAACGTTACTTGAGATCACGGGAAGTCCAATGGCCATGGCCTCGGCCAGCACATTCGGAATACCGTCCCTGTCGCCTGATTCAGTTATAATGCTCGGCAGGACGAATATCCTGCTTTCAGCATACACAGCAGGGAGCTCATCCCGGGGCCGCCTGCCTGAAAATTTTACGTAATTTTCAAGGCCAAGCTCCTTAACCATTTTGACAATGTTGTCTTTTTCAGGGCCTTCACCAAGCAGGAGACATTCCAGTTCAACGCCCATTTGCTTCAATATCGCGCATGCTTCAACAAGGTAGCGATGCCCCTTTTTTTTGACAAAATTGCCAACGCACAGGACATCGAAATCTTTCTCTGCCGTATCAGGCCGCGGGCTGAACGCATCAATGTCTACACCGTGGTACACTACCTGAACTTTTTCTCCCAACAACCTTCCGTAATTCCTGGTGATATATTTCTTATTGTTTTCTACGCACGTAAGAACGAATTCCGCTTCAGCAAGTTTTGCTTCAAGATTGTCCGGAAGCCAGTAAATGTCTGCCGCATGAACCGTAAAGCTAAAGGGGATCCCGGTGAGACACGATATTATTCTCGCGGAATCTGTCGCGCTCCAGCCAAAGTGTGAATGAACGCGCCTGATCCCGAGTTTCGTGATAACCCTCGCAAAATAGGGTGATTTAACGAACACTCTTTTGCCCCCGTAAAACCTGTATTTAAGCAGGCACCTGAGATACTGAACGGGCCTGGACAATATGAAAAAAAGATGAGAAAGGACTATCCCGGGCAAGTTGGAGGGCTCCGCGTATATAGCGTCAAATTCAGGTCTGTCTTTGCCATTGGCCGGAATATAATTAATCGGGCAGGCGTAAATACTGAAGCCCATGTGCTTCAGTTCCGTCATTTCATTCAGAACGAACGACTGGACTTTGCCCGGGTAGTCCCCGAGAATATATGCTATTTTGTTGTTGTTCATGTCTTTTTCGTCAATTTTCATATGACCGGATCACTACGCGGTCTGCAAGATTTCTGTCGGATTTTCTTCCCAGAAAATAGTATGCCGCGGCATTATCCAGGGTCTTCGGTTTATTTATCGTGAGATAGTCGAAATACTTCAGCCAGAACGCGGTAAGCCTCGCAAACACCCTTGCCGTGATCTGCAGTGTCGAAGATCCTGACAGACTCTCAAGAAATCGTTCATACGACCAGGCCAATGCCATGCCCGTGCCGCATACTGCTCCGCTTTCAATTTTTTGAAACTGTCTAAACAGAAGGCGGTGTCCGAGGTGTGTAAACCTGGTGAAATCAAAGCTGCCGCCATGCACCTGCTGCATAAATGCTGTCTCTGAATAAACAAATCCATTGTCTTTAAGAACTCTGTGAATTTCCTTTACGCAGAGAGCCGGGTCAACTACATGCTCAAGTACCGCCTGAATTACTACGCCGTCAAATGTATTATCTTTAAACGGGATACAGTGCGCGTCAACTATTGCAGCAGTTCGAGGACCAAAAAAAACGTCAGTTTCGAGCAATTCAATTTTAGGGTCAAAAAGCATTTCTATCCCGTTTCCGGGTATTCCGCCGCCTAATACAAGAACCCTGGGATTTTTTGAATCATTGAGCAGAAGTCCAGTGAGTTTAGAGTAATTTCTCTTTGCTTTTATATTTGCGCTTATTTTAGGCATAAGTTTGAAGACTGTCCTGACAAAACTGTTTCGTTTATGATATGTGTCACACATATTTATAAAATCATCTTTTAAAAACACGCTCTTCTTCTCATCAAGCAGAACCGGTACATTATTAATCACGGGGAAAACAGCTTTGCACTCCGGATTCAGGCACTTCAGCCCGTTATTGAGTTCCAGGTCGCTTCTGCAGGCGGGGCAACAGATTGACTCAAGCGCCCATTCAGGTAATTTCGAACAGATCCGCATACCGGTAATTTCTGTTTCGGCACTTTCTCTTCAGTAACGAAACATACAAATCCTCTAATGTTTTTGTATATATATCACCCGTGAACCCGGACATGACCGTTTCTCTGCCTTTTTCCCCCATCTCACGCGCCATGGCCGGATCGTCAATGAGTTTGATTATTGAATCCGCGAGCGCGTCCGGTTCCTTAGGCGGGACAAGGAACCCGGTCTCTCCGTGTCTTACTATTTCAGGTATACCCCCGACATTGGTAGCAACTACCGGAAGGCCTGAATACATTGCTTCCAGGATGCTCACTCCCAGCGGCTCGGAAACAGAGGGCTGGACCAGAATATCCATGCCTGCCAGAAGTTCGGGTATATCGTCCCTCACTCCAAGGAAAGACACGCTTCCATCCAGGCCTAATTGTGCTGAAAGATCTCTGAGGCGGCCCTCGTCCTCGCCGGAACCGATAACCAGTAATCCTGCTTCAGGATATCGCTCAATAATTTTCCGCATGGCAAGGAGCAGACAGCTTTGTCCTTTTTGCCTGTCCGACAATCTGGCCACAACCCCGATCACAATGTTATTTTTTGAAAGTTTTTCGCTGCGGTCCTGACTCCGTCTCTTATTACTGGAAGAAAACCTTTTTGTGTCAAGCCCGTTATGGATAAGAAAACTGTTCTTCATCTTTATTCTTTTCCCTTCAAACTCCTTTTTCTGAGCTTCCGAGATAAAAATAATACCGTCGCTAAGCCTGTCCAGTATCTTATTGAAACAGAGATATTCCGCCGCTTTGAAATAAAACGGTTTGTTTTTGAAACTGTTGACGTCGCCGTGTTCCGTCTTGCAGATAACGGGCACACCATATAATAATGAAACCAAACGTCCCCAGAAATCAGCCTTATACAGATGGGTATGTACAATATCTATCTGTTCGTGTCTCAGAAGCTCTACCAGCCTGCGTATTTTTCTGTATGAATGTCTGACCCTGGTCGTTCCCAGGCAGACCAGTTTGATTCCTCCCTGCCTGATCTTTTCTGCTATCTGTCCCTCTTTATCAAGACAGCAAACTATCAGATTGAACCTGTTCCTGTCAGTATTTCTGACGATCGTAAGTAACAGATTTTCCGCGCCGCCGACAGGCAGCCTGCCGATAATGTGCATTACTTTAATTTTTTTCATTTTTGAAATTTACCTGTTCCGGAAAGATATAAAGAAATGCTCTGCCAATAAACGGTTAGCTTCCTGCCGTAACTTCTGACCTTGTAAACCTTCTCTTGCCTGAAGGGGTCGGTTGAATATTCTCAACAAAATGAACTTCTATATTCATATTTCCGAGATACCTGCGGCATAGACTTATTAGTTCGCTGATTTCCTGTTGACCCGGCCTGGTATCACACACCAGATACCAGTGAATACCATTTCTATCTTTTTGTACCGCCTCAAAATTCCTCACTCCAAACTGCTCAAGCCAACCCATTTCCTCCAGTAAATGCGTAAAGAACTCTCCGTGAACAACATTGCCATTCGCACCGCGTATCATGTCTGTTATCCTTCCTTCAGCGTAATCCATAAGCGGAAGGCCGCGGCCGCAGCCGCATATTTCTTTTTTCAGTCTCCCGACATCTCCGTTGACATACCTGATAAAAGGCATCACATAGTTATCCAGATCAGTAATAGCGATCCTGCCCCGCTCTCCTGCCGGCATTGTCTCGTCTTTGTGTTCATCCAGAATTTCCACTACGCAGTGTTCAGCGGTTATATGCATGCCTTTATGCTCTTTGCATTCGTACGCGACACCCAGACATTCTCCGCACGCGTACTGGTCAAAAACATCGCTCGAGAACTGTTTTTGCAGAAGCTTCCTGTCGCTTGAATGAAGCATCTCGGCTGTTGTTGTTATTGCCTTTGGTCTTATTCCGTTGATATTGTTTTTTCTGCAGTAGTCGGCAAGACTTGTCACGGCGCTGACATAGCCTCTTAAAATATGCGGTTTATAACGGCTTAACTCGGCAGCATATTCACCGAGCTTTTCTTCATCCATGTTAAATGCGTCAAAATATCTGCGGTTGGGCACGTATCTTCCGTATAACCAGTCAGCCGCCCTCTGATGGATCGGCGCTTTCCTGCCGTCCGTGATTATGGGAAAACCCCACACACGGGCCTCTTTATCTCCCCATTCATAGCCTATCCATTGATAAAACCTCAAAAACGAAGCCCAGGCAATATCAAACGACCTATAGTCCCCGCAAAAGACCAGAGGTTCGCCGGTCGAGGCGCCTGTGCGGCGAACATTGTCTTCAGTTACCTCCGCGCCTCCGGCCAGCATCCTGTCCGGGAAATTTTTTCTGATCACGTATTTTGTAAGTACCGGGATTTTATGGAGGTCTTCAGCTGTCCTTATATCACCCGGCGCCAGGTTGTTCCTGGCAAAGAGTTCCCTGTAATAGGGTATGTTTTCATAGACATGCCGTATAAGCCTTTTCAGTTTATCGTTCTGAAAGACCTCCAGCTCCTCCGGAGTCCACCACTGCGAACGTTCCAGAAAAACAAGGTGATCATATACTGTCCTGCCGTATGTCCGGCAAACGCGTACTTTTCTGTCTATAAGAGGATTTGTCAGGTTCAGATAAAATTTAAGTTTTTGAAATTTATTGGCAGGTATCATTGCCGCCTCCTGGGTTCAGGACCGTGATCAGTTTTCCATTGCCTTTTCATATACCTTCAGGGTGTGCTTTATGGTATTGTCCCACGGGAACTCCCGTACTTTCTCATTTCCCTTTGAGACCAGTTCCTTCTTTAATCCCTCATCATTAACAAGTGTAAGTATGGAGTTTCCGAACTCATCGGCGTCTTCAGGGTCAATAAGTATCGCCGAACCCGTGTAAAGCTCTTTTAACGACGTATTATCCGAAGCTATCACCGGACATCCGCAGGCCATTGCCTCCAGGGGCGGCATTCCAAACCCCTCGTACAATGAGGGGAACACGAACACCGACGCGTAGCTCAGGTAATTTATCACTTCGCTGTCGTCAGGGCTTTCCCTGACAATGACCCTTGTCTTAAGGCCCAGTTCATTTATCATCGCGAAGATGGAATCGGAGCTGTAGCCCCTTACGCCCGCCAGAAGCAGGTCATGCGGGATTTTGTCCTTGACAAGAGCGAACGCCCTCAGCAGATAGTGCACTCCCTTTCTGGGAACAAGATTGCCGAGGTACATGATGTACTCGCAGTTGATCATCCTTTCATCTTCGGTTTTACCGAACCTTTCCGTATCTACTCCGTGATAAACAACAAATATCCTGTTATCCGGAAACCCGAACCATTCGGAGATCTCTTTTTTCTGGAACCGGCTTACCGTTATTATCGCGTCGGTATTTTTCAATATTTTTTGTATTCCACTCATTCTTTTTATTGTGTAATCCCTGTAAAACTGAGGCAGTCTGAAAGTGCCGATATCATGCAGGGTTATTATTTTTTTGGCCTTTGACCTGCCGGGCGCCATACCGTAGTTGGTCACGTCATGAAAAACATCAAAATCACCTGATCTGTAATTTATCAACCTGTCTCTTATATATTTATTGATAAAGGGAAGACGCCCGACACGGTACGCCTTTTTTTTGATGTTCTTATATATCGAACTCTCGGGCAGGTCGGAATAAAGAAGCGTGACATCCACACCTCTGTCAGCCAGGCCGGTAATAAGGCTGTAAGCGTATCTTCTTTGTCCGTTTATGTTGTCAGCGTCTATGATATCAGCCGGAAATGCTACTTTCAAAACCTGTTAACTCCCTAAAATACCGACTAATTCTCTGTGTTTTATTTTTGGATCATGCTCAAGAAGGGTCTTGAAGCTGTTGCTGATCAGTTCTTCCTGCCGGCTGCTGTTATTCAGCAGGGATTCTATCGCGTTTGCCAGAGAGGCGGCGTTATTATCCGTAACAACTTCCGCGAAGTTTTTTTCCCTCGCGTATTCGGCAATAAAACAATCCCGCGGCGCGTGAACGATAACAGGTCTTCCTGAAGCCAGATAATCCATGGTCTTGGACGGAAAAGCGGCTTTAACAACTATTGAATCCGCGTTTTTAAAAGACAGGGGCAAAAAGAGGATATCAGCTTTTTTAAGCTCTGCTTCCAGTTTCCGGTGGTCTACATGTGAGATCATGATATCGTCACCCGTGAGACCGTAAAAGTCCAGTGTTGCCTTATTAACCGGAGTATATATAACCGGCTTTACGTTCAGGTTTATCAGTTTGACCGCCTCCTTCAGATGCAACAGCGCGTCCAGTTGATATTTTGAAATATTCCCCGAAAAAACTATCCTGAAGGTTTTGTTGACACCGCGGCTGACCGCCGGTCTTACTAACGCCGGACACCTCACTGAATGATGCAGCACCTTGCAGTCTACCGCGTATTTTTTCCTGTAATATTCCGCGAGGTGACTGTTCATTGTAATTATCCCTGACGCGTACCTGAACATCCGGGGTTCGAAATATTTAAGCAGCATTTTGTGCATCCTGCTTGAGGCGAACTCTTCAATCGGGTCAAACAGGTAAAAGAACAGGGGTTTCCTCAGTATCTCGGCAATGAAAAAAGCCGCTATCATAAAGTGGCCGTGCGGTATATCAGAGGTCGCCAGAATATAATCGGGTTTTTCCCTTAAAGCAACTAACAGTCCTTTAATAGTTGTAAACGGAATAAAAGCAATTTCCAGGACCCTGACAATTCTTCTTGGAAAGCCGCTGTGACCGACGGCATAAGGTGAAGGCACGGAAACAGTATACCTTTTAACATCAACTTCATTACCCTTTTTACAGAATATATTTGTATGCCTGTTGAGCTTTCTTGTAAAAAGTACCAGTTCTTCCGGGCTGAATTCTCTCAGGATATTTCCCAGTATCACTGACGGCCCGTCCAGCATCGGCGGCGCCCAGTCCGAAACGAGCAGGATTTTACCTGTACTTTTTTCTGGATTTTTCTCCATTGTTAACCGGAAGACCAGAGATGCGGGCGCCGTGCCGGTGGTTATTTAACGACGTACTGACTCTTTCCCCGGCTGAAAACCTTCTTGTACATATTTACGACCTCTGGTTTAATAAGTGATTCATTCGCGCGTTCGGCCGCCAGCCGGGCGTTGATATCCGACGCGCTGTCGACAAGAGCATCATCCGTTACAGCCAGCCGGATGGCCCCTGCAACATTTTCCGGATCCTCCGGGAACACGAGCCGTCCTGTCTCTCCGTCGCGTATCCATTCATTGCCGCAACTTGTGTTCGACTGGACCGGAAATGATCCCATTACCATAGCTTCAAGCATAGAAACACTGATGCCGTCACTGATGCTTAGTCCAATGGATACTCGCGCCCGGCCATGCAGACGCAGCATTTCATCATGGGAACTGCGTGGGACGATTTCGATGGGAATGCCGGTGGATTGGGATAACAGTTCAGCGGCGATCCTGACATCCTGATTTGCCAGGTAAACTGCGATACGATAGCCTTTAAGCACATCGGCGCTCAGTCTGATGGCCTGTAGTCCTACCAAAGCCCGCCCGGCCCAGTTTTGGTACCCTTTTAATAAAATCAGGCGTCTGGCAGATGTTGGTCCCGGCTGTCGAAACAACCGTAGTTGTTCGGTATTAAAACCTCCGGTAACCGGTGAGATCATTAGAACTTCTCCGTCGAAGCCGAAGGCCCGTGCCAGCTTGACATCCCGATGACATTCACCGGCATAATAATTACAGGAAGACAATACGTCTTTAATTTTTCGCGCGTGTTCAGACAGGCGGCCAAAGAGGTATATGTCACTTCCCCAGGGGGTAAAGATCCAGGGGGGGAATTTACCGTCCAGGTGATTTTTGGCGTCAAGAGTCAGATAACCTGCATGCTGCATTTCCAACGAATGAACAATATCGGGTTTTAGCTTGCTGATAGTACGCGCCAAACGCCGTACGCGGTCGCTCCATGAAGGCATTAATCTCTTCATTATATGCCTTGCGAGTGTGGCGCCCCCTGGGAAAGGCCATGCGCCCGCAAGGCGGAGACCGTGATTTGGTCCGTAAGGTTTATGCGGCAAAAAATCATGAATGGTCAAATTCTTCAGGTCAGGATGTAACCTCCCGCTCTCCACAGGGAACAAGTGAATGTCCCATCCCCGGCCCGCCAGTTGATCGATCCAACGAGCGGTATGGATACTGTTTGCCATAGCGATAAAGAGAATACGCATTATGTCATACCTTCAACCGGACCTTTACCGGAGATCCGGTCTCGATTTCGCAGTTGGCCTTTAGATCAGCTATGCCCTGCTGGGAAACCATTTCCCTGACGGAAAATGTGAAAGCGTTGTTACTGTATTGCAGATACTTCATCGGGCCCCCGTTGCTCGAACCCATTATGTTATATCCCAGGTTATATACCCCCCTGAGCAGGTTAACCTCAAACTCAAACTTTACTTTCACTGCCCTGCCCGCTTCAGGGACGAAAAAACATCCGGTCAGCAGATCACTGCTGACATCGTAAACAACAAGCCCGTTCGGGTGCCTTATGAACATACTGAAAAACGCCCGGTGTACCTGATCATTAAACATCACTTCAACCGTGAACAAGGCCTTTCCTCCCGCCTCAAAGGTCCTGGCCTCCCGCCCCGAGCCGTCCGTAAGTCTCTGCCCGGCCACTGTGACAGAACCCGCTGATCCCGCGTTCCCGCCGTTATCTGACATTGACTCGTAATACATCCTGATCGAGTTTTCCACATCTCCGTCGCAGATAGACACGCCTTTATTAATAAAAATGGCCCTGCCGCATAATTTTCTTACGGAATCAAGATTGTGAGATACATACACAATGGTCCTGTCAGTGTCCCTGAATTCCATCATTTTTTTTAAGCACTTGTTCTGGAACATGTAGTCACCGACCGAAAGGACCTCATCCACCAGCAGGATGTCGGGGTCGAGATGCGAGGACACAGAAAATCCCAGCCGGGCGAGCATTCCGGATGAATATCTTTTTATCGGCGTATCAATAAATTTCTTAAGGCCGGAAAACTCGAGGATCTCGCTGTATCTCTGCTTTATATATGACCTCTTCATGCCGATAATTGACCCGTAAAGGTAAATATTTTCCCGGCCGGTAAGTTCGGGGTGGAACCCCGCGGAAAGTTCGATCAACGCCCCGATCTTACCATTTGTGAGGACTGAACCGCTGGAGGGTTCTGTAACATTGGCCAGGAGTTTCAAAATAGTGCTTTTACCGGCGCCGTTGTACCCGATAATGCCTACCGCCTCTCCTTTTTTTACTTCAAAGGAAACGTCTCTAAGGGCCCAGAAAGGACCCGGCCCGGAACCGCGTTTTCTGAAAATGTTCACGATATCTTCCCTCAGTGAACTATAACCCGACTGACCGAGCCTGTAACGCTTTGAAACGTTCTCGAGCTTTATCGTTACGTCACTCACTTAAATTTTGTCCGCGAAGGACATCTCTACTTTCTTAAAGTATTTGTATGACAGGAACAGCATGACCAGTGTTATAACGGCCGCAATACCTAAATATCCGTATTCAGGAGGCGCCCCCTTTAGCAGTACATTTCTGTAACCGTCAATAATAGGCGCCATCGGGTTAAGCATATAAAGTGTCCTGAACCGCTCAGGCACCAGGCTGACGGGATAGATTATCGGACAGAGAAACATCCATATCTGAATAAAAAACGGCAGGGCGTATCTTATATCCCGGTAGTAAACGTTCATTGCTGAAGCGAATAATGCGACCGCCAGTGTGAACATCACCTGTACGAACACTATCGGTATGATATATAAAGCGTAAGGGGTAACGGATATCCCGTAGAAGATCAGAATGACAGAAAAGACCACTCCGGCTATAAAGAAATCCACTGTCGCGGCGAGAATCGAAGCCATGGGAAAGATCTCCCTGGGGAAATATATTTTAGTGAGCAGGCTGGAATTGGTGACAAGGCTGGGTATTGCGAAAGATAATGACGTGGCGAAAAAAGTCCAGGGAAGAAGTGCTGTATAGGAAAAGACCGGATAAGGGAGTCCGTCACTGGGTATCCTGGCAAAACGGGAAAATATCAGGGTGAATATCGCCATCATCAGAAGCGGCTGCAGTATTGTCCAGAAGATTCCCAGCACAGACTGTTTATAACGGATCTTGATCTCCCTGACAGCTATATTGAGCAGCAGTTCCCTGTACTTTACAAGTTCTCTGATATCGTTAAACATTTGGTCCATATCCGGCCGGAAGCAGTCCCGCTGACCCGGGACTGTCAGTATCTTCCCGGATAACACCGCAGCTCATGATCACAGCTGTTATGCTCCAGAAGACCAGTCCTTTGTCTATTTCCTTGACATAGGCGAACACTGTTCCGCTGACAAGATTATTCCACAGGAACATGATAACGGAAAGCAGCAGAGCGTAAGCGAACACCCGCTTCTCCCCGGCCCTTCTTATAAATCCAAGACCACTTAATATTATGTAGAATAAGACCCCGGACAGTGACAGTACGCCCGGGATGCCGGTCTCCGCGAGGAAATTTATATACATGTTATGGGCTGATATCATCGGCACATAACCCCTTGCCCAGGGAGAATAATAAAGAACGCCGTAATTCCCGTATTCCTGATTGAACCTGCCGATGCCGACGCCGGTCAGTGGGCGGTCCTGGAACATCGCTGCCGCGGCCTCCCACCCTCCATAGCGTTTCTCCATGCTCGGCGCGTATATGACACTGTTGAATGTCGTCAATTCATAATATTTACTGTAGAACGGGGTCAGCTTTTTAACGTGAAAAGCGCCCACAAGCAGGGCCAGGACCAAAGCTATTATCACGTATTTCCTTGTCGCCCTGATAAAAAATAATGCCATAAGCCCCAGGACCATGCTTATCTGGGGCATCCTGGAAAAGGACACCGCAAGCCCGGTCACTCCCAGGATTATCAGGAAGAAATACAGCATTTTTCGTGTCTTTTCTTTCTCTGTCGCCAGGAAAGCAAAGATTATCGGAATGATCATGATAAGCACTTCGGCTATCAGGACGCCGCTGGCAAAACCCAGGTTCAGAACATAATCGTTATCTACACCCTCAGAACCATATTTTACAAAGTAATACATGACCATTATCAGGTTCAGAAAAACACTCCCGATAAGATAACTCAGGAACTTCCTGACATCCCCCCAGCTTTTCAGACTGTTTATTAAAATGAAATAAATAACGATCGGGTAGGTTATCTCAAATAACCATCTCTTGAGACTGTAAATAATATCCGCTGAAAAGACAGCTGATAATAAGGTCGCGGAAGCGAAGATCAAAATGAGGATATGAAACCTTTCCTTTTTAATATTTTTTTTGAGGACAATAAAATTGAACACTGCCCAGATAAAGGCGAAAAATAAAATAATGGCGACCTTGATCGTGATCCAGCCCGAATCAAAGTCGGTCAGTTTAACGATCTCAAATTCAGCGTAAGTGGCAAAAGGCAGCGCGATCAAAAGCAGACCGACGGCATCGACCATTTTATCTTTTGTGATCATGCTTACGGACATAACGATCAGAAAGACAATGATCCCGATAAAAGTCGGCATGGTAAGACCAAAGGGGTTCAAAAGTATAAAACCGCATGTAACAGCCGCGGTGAGAGAGATCATCAGGAGGACCCTGAGGTTCAGGCCGTGCCGCGGGAATTCAAAGAAGGTCGAAAGATCGCAACCAGCCTGCGAGCCGAGTTTTATAAAAGCAATGATCAGCACCGCGGCAATAACAGGCGCAAGTCCGAAGATCCATCCGCCTATGCTCATGCCGGGGCTGTTCGAGATGACCCTGCTTCCAAAATAGGCCATGCCGGACACAAGGAGCAATGTGACAATACTAATGAAGTTCGCGCGGAGATACTGCATATTAACCGCCACCTGTTATGATCTTCACCACAGTGGACGAAACGTTTGTCCTGTAATATTCCTCCGGTATCTGCCAGTCAGTGTTTTCCGTGACAGCGGTCCCGGTACAGTCCAGGATCCTGTCCGGCGCAAGGCCCGCGATGATATTACTGCCTGTTTCAACGGTCTCGGGCCTTTCTGTCACATCCCTGATGGTCACGTTCGGCACCCTGAATATACAGCATTCTTCCTGGACCGTACCGCTGTCGGTAATAACGCAAAAAGCCCTCTGCTCCAGGGCAATAAAATCAAAGAACCCAAACGGGGGAAGGAAATACACGTTCCTGTTGTCCATCTTTAATCCGAACCTGTTTATCCTGACCCTGGTCCTTGGATGGAGGCTGCATATAACCGGCATTTCGTATTTCTTCTGGACCTTATCGAGCCCGGTCAGAATACCGGACAGGCGGTCCTGGATATCAACATTTTCTTCCCTGTGCATTGTAACGAGAAAATACTTTTTCGGTTCCACATTTAACCGCCTGTGGATATCGCTCCTGTCCACCTCATCTTTGTAAGTATTGATAACTTCATAAATGGGATTGCCCGTAACATAGATCCTGTTCGTACCGATCCCTTCTTTTATCAGGTTGTCTTTACTGTTGCGCGTATACGGCATAAGAACACTGCTTGAATGGTCGATGATCCTCCGGTTGACCTCTTCGGGCACGCGGTCGTCGAAACAGCGGTTTCCGGCTTCCATATGATAGACCCGGATCCCCATCCGCCTGGCTACTATACTGACCAGGCCGCTGTTCGTGTCTCCCAGGATAAGGACCCTGTCAGGACGTACCTTGTTGATCACCTTTTCTGATCCTGTCAATATTTTCCCTATCTGCTCTCCAAAGGTATCACTTTGAACGCCGAGTGAAAAATCCGGCTGGCGGATGTTCAGATCGTCCAGAAATGTCCTGTTAAGCGAATCGTCATAGTTCTGGCCTGTATGCACAAGAATATGCTCACTGCAGCCGTCCAGTTTTTTGATAATAATGGACAGCCGGATCATTTCCGGACGCGTACCGAGAACAGTCATTATTTTCATGTCAGATATCCTGATTTTTGAACACGGGCCGCCCGGAAAACCCCGGGCCTGAAACATACCCGGCGAGTTCCGCGTCAGACAGCGTTTGCTCCTCCGGAAAGAGCCTGTTCTTCCTCAACAGGGCCCTTATTTCATCTGTGCTCATTAAATTGTCAGCGGACGTATATTCGCCGGCAAGACCGGGAGCGCTTTTTGCGCGCGACCTGATCTCCGGAAGGATCGGCTCAATGACAAAGTGACCGCCTATGTCGATCGTCCGGTGACATTCCTCTTCTGAAATAAGGATCTCATGTGTTTTTTCGCCGGGTCTGACGTCAATATATTGTATTTCTATTTTCCTGCCGTCGAGCATAACATCGACTATGTCGGCGATCCGGGCCGAAGGAATTTTGGGTATGTATGTTTCTCCGGGGTTAGCGCCTCTTATTGCGGCAAAAATAGTGTTTATTGCTTCGTCCAGTCCCATCAGGAACCTCGTCATTTCCGGTGTGGTGATCGTTATTGGTCCTCCTCGTTTAATTTGCTGTATAAACAGCGGGATCACCGACCCCCTTGACGCCAGGACGTTACCGTACCTTGTGCATACAAACCGTGTTCGGGGACATTTCAGGTTCCACTCGATAAAGATCCGTTCCTGTATCGATTTGGTCATACCCATTACATTAACCGGTTTACATGCCTTGTCAGTTGATACACCGACAACCGTATCCACTTTGAAGCCGTTGTCCGCTATGGCTGATACTATATTGCTGGCTCCGTGAATATTGGTCTGGACCGCTTCGAACGGAAAATATTCGCAGGTCGGCACCTGTTTCATCGCGGCCGCGTTGATAACAATGTCCATATCTCTTAACGCGCTCCTTACCGACCGTATATCACGTATGTCTCCTATCTGAAATTCAAGAACATCATCCGGCACGCGGTAAATGATCTCATCCGTTGACTCAGGTTTTTGTTTCCAGTTCAGCCGCATCTGGTGCTGTTTGGCCTCATCACGCGAAAAAATTCTGATCCTGGAAGGCATCCCGAGTTCACCCGTCAGGATCCTGGAGACGAGTTTCTGCCCAAGAGAGCCCGTGCCGCCTGTTATGAGTATTTTTTTGTCCTGGAATATCATCCTAAATACCTCTTTTCGTTGAAGAGATCAGCCCGTCAAAAAACGGGGGCTCTGTAATATAATTTTTTGTTGCCTGCCGGTATGCCGGTTTCAATTCCTGATAACGCCATTTTTCATATTCAGAAGCTATCCTGGTAAAGTCCTCCATCATTTCTTCCCAGGTGGGTATATATATGCGAGTACAGCGCCTGAACCTTGTTGAGTCGAGGCTCCTGTCTATGACAATCGTATCGTCCGGCACAAGACCGATATCCAGGCCTAAAGACCTTCTGAGCCTGTTCAGCAGGTCATACTTGCTGATCTTTTCGCCTGACACGTGATACATGCCTTCCAGGGCCGGATGCTTCTCTATAAGCGTTTTGATCACGTCAGCCATGGCATACACTGTCAATCCCGAGAATATTGCTTTGCGGTATCCCCGCACCTTTCCTTTGTGCGATAAGAACCATTCAAAAAGACCGCCCGCCCCGGACAACTGCCTGCCGACCAGGGAAGTCCTTATCGTTAAACAGTTGCTGCCGGTCACCTCCCCCAGGTATTTTGTCCTTCCGTACAGGTCATCAGCATCCGGATAACTGGTTTCAATATATCCTCCATTCCTGCCTGAAAAGACACAGTCAGTGCTGATATGGATCAATCGGATATTTCGTTCCGCGCAAACCCCGGCCAGTCTATGCGGAAACAGGGCGTTCACAGCTATGGAAGAAACAGGATATTTCGCTCCCGGCAACTGTTTAACGATGCCGGCACAATTAACAATAACCTCCGGCTCAGCGGCATCAATCGCTCTTTTCAGGTCATCGTCATTCAGGACATTGACGCCGCCCATTATATTCTGAACATTTTTTCTGAATAGCGCGCATTTTTCGCTTAATGCGAACTCATCGCCGCGAACAGTTCCAAAAGTTTCATGGTCACCGCTTAAACGCAGCCAGAGCGCGTGCCCAAGCATGCCTGTTACTCCAAATATCAGGTTCCTCATTTTATATCACCGGTTTCCAGCGGAGGATCAAAAAAACCGCTCCGCCCGCGGGACTTTTAAATCGCGCCATTTTTCACTGTAATTACTTCTGATGGATTTGTCTCATCTTTTGAATTTTCGCAGACAAATTTCTCCAGCGCCCTGTTCTGGATACACTTTGTCAGGTAGGAATAATAGCCCTCTTTCAGGCAATAGCTTGAATCCGGTCTCTGCTCTCCATACCGACACCTGATACAGATATCAATTAACATTTTTTCACCCTGTCCAAGTGTGATCTTTATTTTTCAGTGTTGCTGACCGGGGGGCGGACTCCGTCCCTCTCACTCCAGTAACGCAGATTGGCGCAGATTTAAAAAGATACAGATTAACGCAGATAAGAATATCTGTTATCATCTGTCTTTTTTATTCTCTCTACTCTCTACCTGCCTGCCCCCATGTCCAGAAATCCTTGATTTCTATGGGGAGCTACTACTTCTCTGCTTCTTTGTTTTTTCTCTCTACTTTCTACTTGCTACTCTCTACTTCTTTTCTTGATTACGCCTGTTCAACACAGTCTATATCTACAAAACACCTGATCGATGAAGCAATGGCATCGACAGACACGACCAGGACTGAATTCCTGTTCCTTTTTTCCACTATATATCCTTCAAGTCCCTTTAGCGGACCTTTTCTGATCACGATCCTGTCTCCCTCTTTTAAATAAGGGCATGGGTCGATCTTCAGCTTACTTTCCACAAGTATTTTCAGAGCGTTTATTACCGAATCCTCAATCGGGAGATACTGACCGTTAACATGGACGATGTTGACAACTCCTCTCTGGGTAACGATCTTCAGCTTGTCACTCAAAGAAAATTTGGCAAAGCAGTAGCTTTTAAAGATCGGCTCTTCCACGAGCCTTGTCCTGTCCGACCATTTCTTCTTTAATGTCACTTTAGGTGTAAAGGCCTCTAATCCTTTCTGGAGCAGATGGGTCTCTACATATTTCTCATGCCTTGACCTTGTGTATAGAACATACCACCGCGGGTCTCCGGATACCGGGACCTGATCGATCACCGCGTTTTTTTGCTGTCTGTTCTCAGTTGTCATTATCCAGTATCCGTTGGTCCGGTAAGGACAAGTTCATTTTTGTACTTCGACAGATATTTTTCAGCTTCATCCGCCAGCAGGGGGTTAAGAACAACAGCTTTTCTGTATTCTTTAACCGCCCTTGCGATATTTTCTTTTGTGGGGTGATTAAATAACCATATCGCGTACGCGCGGTAGCGATACGCATTTTTTGGCTCAAGACCTATTGCCCGCTGAAAATGCCGGTGGGCGCTGCCGGCAGCAAGCCGGGAGTAAAAGACAGAGTGATTTTCCGCGTCAGCGACCGCTCCGTACGTCCACGCCAGGGACTGATGGTACCTGGAATTGGCAGGGTTTAACCGGACAGCCTCCTTGTACGCATCCAGGATATTTCTATCGGCCATATTATTATTCGCTTTAAACAGTAACTTTCCAAGTTGATAGTGGTATTCAGCGTTTATAGGATCAAGTTTAATTGCCAGTCTTGTGCCCCGGATCCCGGACGTCAGGTCCCCCGGAGACAATGTCTGTTCCCGGGCCCTGGAACTGTTGTAATAATGATCCGCGAGGGCCGGTCTTACCGCAGCCGTAATGAACAGACCCGCAAATAATAATGCCGTGCAGCAGAGAAGGAGCCTGGCCCCCGCGTTATGTATTGTGTACTTCGCGCCGCGTACAGGAAAAGTACCGCGCTGTTTGTGGTCAAGGGTCGACATGAACAGGGATAAAATGATCGTAAGCGCGATAGCATTTGAAGGAATGCGCAGGTTGAAATCAACCAGCGAATGGACAAAAATAGCCGTCAGCGAGCCGAAAAAACCTATGGAAAGGCCTATGACATAAGGGTCACGGCGTCTGTGGAAACGGCGGAACATCCAGAGCCCTGACCACAGGCCGCAGATACCCGGCACGAGAAAGCCCGCGATGCCGGTCTCGGACAGGAGTTCAAGAAAATCGCTGTGAGCGTGTGCATACTGATAAGCCAGCCTTTCCGGCTCATATCCTGGGAAAATGTAGCCAAACGTCCCGAACCCTGTTCCTGAAACAGGATAATCTCTTATGATCTCAATTGTTCCCTGCCAGATCGGCAGCCTGCCTCCAAAATAACGCGACGCGATCTCAACCCTGGTGCTCAGGATCCTTTCAACCACCGGCGTAGCGCCAAGCCAGGCAATGGTCAACACCAGGAGAAGCACGACCGTGGACAAAAGCCACCCTTTTCCCCTTATGGACCCTTTGGTCAATGTCAGACCGGCCATAAATAAAAGGGCCGCGATGAAACTGAACATGCCGCCCCGCGACATGGTAAAGAAAAGCGCCGCGCTCATTACGATCGCGCAAAAAAGCAGCAGGAACTGTTTAGCGTATATGGCGTCCTGTATGTCGCGTCTCTGATGCCTGACAAACAGAAATCCCAGAATAAGGGGGATAATGATCCCCAGGTATCCGGAGTAATGATCTGGATTAATAATGCCGCGCGGCGCGTCCACTCCAAAGTAACGCATCAGAAAAAAAATACTCATTAAAAACCCGACAGCTATAATTACCGATAAGATACGGGAGATCTGCCGTCTGCTTTTAACGGTATTGAGTGTAACTGTAAAAATAATGGCATAGGATATGATCTTAAGAAGATCGGTCCTGGTGGCCCAGGGATAGATCGAGCCAAAGGCCGCGTACCCGGCATTGTTATTTATCGGATACCGTGAAAAAAAGAACTGCATGGACACATAAAAGATAAAAAGACCGAAAAAGACAACCAGAGGATTGCCGGCCATTTCAAATCTGCCGCTTGCCAGCATCCTGACGATCCAGAGCATAAGCATAAAGGCGGCTGTTACTTCAAAAACCGCGATCGCCCACGGCTGAACAGCGCCGTAGGCGATCGGTGTAAAGACAATAAGAAAGACAAGACAGAACTCAATTAATCTGTCATATAATTGAGGCTTCATATGGAACCCCACGGGCAAGCCCGTGGTACCTTTATTACCCGTGTTGCTCATAAGCTCCCGCGTCATTCGCTATTTTTTTCATCCTCTATTCCGAACAGGGCGTCCAGATCGCTCTTTCTGAACCTACGGTGGCCGCCGGGAGTACGAAAGGCCCTGATCTTTCCTTTTTTCTCCCAGTTCCTCAACGTCAGGGGGAAAACACCCAGGTACCTGGCGGCTTTGGATATTGACAATATTCTGTCTTTCAGCTTATCGCCCTCGCGCTCAACGGCTTACAGATATCCCACACCAGAAGACGCTTATCTCACCAGACTCCTGTCCCTGACCCCTTCGCCATAGTAGCGGTAGTACTTGTAAGAGTAATAATCACCGTGATAGGTTTTCAGATCATTAAGTATGACCCCCAGGAATTTTGTCCCCGCGTTTGCCAGCTTTTCTTTAACTCTTGAGACAACCGGCACAGGGGCATTACCGCTTCGCACTACCTGGATCGAAGCGTCAACCTTGGCCGCTAAAATAACCGCGTCAGAAACACTGGCAACCGGGGAAGAATCAAAGAGGATATAGTCAAATCTCTGTTTTGCTTCGCGTATAAATTCTTCCGCCCTGGCGGAACTTATTATTTCCGCCGGATTGCTGGGAACTTTTCCTGAAGTTACGATCTTAAAGTTGTCGACGTCCGTGTCCTTGATGGTCAAGGGCAATGATATCTTCCCTTTTAAGTAGTCGCTGAAACCCTGCATTCTGTCCACATTGAATATCTTATGGATCTGTGGTTTCCTTAGATCGCCGTCAACCATCAGAACTTTATTGCCCATCTGACAAAGAGCCAGGGCCAGGTTTGTGGTTGTTATGGTCTTACCGGCCTTTGGCTCCGCGCTGGTAACAAGTATGGCCAGACTCCTGTCCTTTGGCATCAAATGGAGAATTTCCGTACGGATGGCCCTGTAAGCTTCGGATATAGGAGAATTGGGCTGAAGGTGCACCAGTCTGTCCCTTTTTGCCTTGTCACCGCCGGTAATTTTGGGAATACTCCCCAGGAAATAAGACTCAAGAATATCTTTTACGTCCTGCGGTGATTTTATGGTTGTATCCAGGTAGTCAACAAAAAAGCCTAACCCTGCCCCCATGACCAGGCCCGCCATTACCGAAAGGGCCATGTTCAGTGGTATGTTCGGCTTGACAGGCCTGTTAGGGACCTGGGCGCTGTCTATGATACTGATATTATTGACGTTCAGGGTGCTTGACAGATCGATCTCTTTCAGCCGTTCCAGAAGAGATTCATACATATGCTTATTGGCCTGGACCTCCCTTTCAAGGACCCTGAACTCCATTGTTGTGCTGCCTCTGTCAACACCTTCCAGGCCGTCGATCTTGTTTCTTAATGACCTTATCTGTGCCTTGATCTCGATCACCTTCGGGTGCTCATCGGTGTACCGCTGGGAATAACCGGCAAGCAGCGCCTGCAGTCTGGCATATTCAGCTTTTATATCCTCAACCGCGCTCTGCGCTCCTGACTGTGGAAGGATATTGATATTATGCTGCATCCTGTATTTTGCAAGCGCCAGTTCGGCCTCTTTCAGTTTTTGCCTTTGCTCCTCTATCTTTCGTGTAAGCCATTCGGCGGCATTGCCGGACACGCTTATGTTCCTCTCAAGGTTCTGCCTGATATATTCCGTGGCAACTGTGTTGGCTATACCGGCCGCCAGCACAGGGTCCGGATCTTCAACGCTTATTCTGACCAACTGGCTTTTTTTGACGGGGATCACGTCAACTGATCTCATAAGCCTCTCGACCGGGCCGGTCTCCACATCATGGTTATCGCGCGCCAGGCCAAGAGAGTCAGCTACCTTTTTCAGAAGGGTCCGGCTTTTGATCAGTTGATATTGCGTCTCGTAGTACTCTTTGTACGAATGGTAGTCATTCAGGCCCATGGGAACAACTTCCTGCATTGACAGGACCTGCGGGGTCCTGCGCTCTATAAGGATGGTTGCCGACGATTCATAGATCGGTGTCTGTTTGAGCGACCCTATCAGTACACTTACAACAATTACAACAAAAAAAGTGATCACAACCCATCGCCGGCGCAGGAGTGTCTGCATGTAATCTTGAAGATGCAACTGAGCCTGTATCATCCTGTCCCTCCTTAAATAACACAGATGATCGCCGTTATCTGTGTCAATCTGTATTTTTTAATCTGTGCTAATCTGCGTTCTTTTTAAGCGGTTTTATCAGTAAATATCAGGATTTGAATTTTTTCAAAAAAAATAAAAAAGATCTTAAAACAGGCTCTCAGGCACAAAAATAGTATCGCCGCGCCTAAGGGTCACATCCATTGTTTTATCGCCCAGTTCGTTTATTTTAGCTACTTTTACCCTGAGGGTTTTTTTTTCACCGTTTTCTATGCGCATAACTTTGACCTTGTTCCTGGAGGCAAACTTTGTGAATCCCCCTGCCATGCCTATTGCCTCGATCACAGTGAGCCCGCCTTTCAGAGGATAAGATCCGGGGTTTTTGACCTGACCGGTCACTGTAATAGTGCTCTCAGGCACAAAAACTATGTCACCCCGTTTCAGTGAAACGTCCTTCGACTTATCCCCTCTCTCGCTTATATCCGCTATCCTCACTTCAAGGGTTTTTTCTTTGCCGTTCTCCGTACGCATTACTTTGACGTCGTTTTGAGCGGCAGTCTCGGTAAATCCCTCTGCCCGGCCGATCGCCTCAATTACTGTAAGCTCTCCTTTTAACGGATAAGCGCCTGGTTTTTTCACCTGACCGATCACTGTAATAGTGCCGTACTCCGTTATCAGAACAGTTACCTGGGGGTTCTTAAGAAATTTTTTTAATCCCTCGGCCATAGTATTTTCCAGCTCTGAGATAGTAAGACCCTCAGCCCTGATCTTTCCCAGGAGCGGAAATGAGATAAATCCGCCAGAAGAGACTCTTACCGTTCTGTCAAGCTCCACTTCCCTGTAAACAGTGATCTGCAGGGCGTCATCCGGGCCAAAAAGATAATCCTGGGCATAAACAACGGTCAGCAGACCGCAGACCACGGATAGCAAACAGTACAGTAAGAATTTTTTCATTTACCCCCCCAATAAAAAAAGTACAAGCAGAGATGAAAGATATTGATAGACAATATTTAATATCCTGAATACTAGATTTCGGACTTTTTTCTCTCTACCCTCTACTCGCTACTCTCTATTAATCTGTGTTTCTCTCAGAATATGAACGATATTTCAGCTGAAACAATATGATCCGTATAGTCAAACGCCGCAAAATTCGAATCGCGTTCCTTGAACTCATAATCCGCGCTTATGAAACACCACCTTTTGATCTCGTACTTCATCCCGGCGTTCAGGCCCCACAGGTCGTCCCTTCTTTTTCTGACCGCAGAGCTTTCAGTAGTAGCGTCAGGATACCGGTTCCGCCCGTAAAAACCTCCTCCGTTAAGCCAGAAACGCTCCAGCAGCTGATGGTCGAGCGCTATCTTCACGATATTAGCTTCGTAATAGCTGTTCGTTGAATAGGAGGATTCTTCCGAGGTCATCTCTGCCGACAGGTTTATAACGGTTCTTTCTGTCGCGTTATATATGATGTTTCCGAGCAGGGTAAAACCTGAGAAATCTTCTTTATTGTTCGCGTCATAGCCTACAGTCCGGTAACCGGCCTTCACTATACCCTTCACTTTAGGCAGAAGATTTCCTTCCAGGCCCAGTCGCGCCTGATGGTATTCCGAATTACTGTTCGTCCGGTTGGTATCGTATGAAATGAACCCGTAGTTATACTCCGCAAAAACCGCTGTCTTGGGGGCAAGCTGGTAAAACAGGGCGCCTGTGAACATGTTGTCCGTCCTGTCCAGATTCTCAAGATCATCGTAATCATCTCTTATCGCCCTGTAGCCGCCCATAATTCTTATCTTTTCTCTGTCATAAGATAGAGATGTATCAATCGTATTTCTAAATCTCTTGTCAAGATCGGCCCTTTCAGAATCCTGCGGGTCTTCGGTCCTGTCAAAATTGTCTTCTATCATCAGCCTGAAATCATTGGTAAAAGAAAGGTCCAGCAGGCCGCTTGCAGAATGATCGACCCTGTCCCGCTCATCATGGTCCCAGAACCTGACCACATCCGCTTCATAAGAGAGCTCCATCATAAAATCTTCTTCCCTCTGAGGAGCAAGGGGCGCGTTGATTTTCATGCCCAGCCTGAAATCAGTAATAAAATCCTCATCCTCCCGGCCTGAAGGCTCAAGGGATATGTTGGTATCATAGGTCTGCTCCACAGAAGCAAACGGATGGAACTCGATGGCGCCTATGTGCATATTGGATTCCTCCCCGGAAGACGCCCTTCCGGCAAAAGTCAACACGAACACCGCCGCTAATATACAGCTGAAAAGGTTTTTTGGATGCGATAGTGACATAATGTCCTCCTTTAGCCCGTTAGAGAGAAAGTTCCGCCATTTTCATCCGAACATTCTAACGGTGTTATTACGGCATAAACGGGCTTCCTTCCCGCCTTTCAGGTTCCGCGGGCTCTTCCGGCAGAAAACCTACCGGTTCTCCTCCCGGGAAAGTCTGTATTTCACCAACCACATAACCTGAAACTTCAATCTCGTCCCCTTCAGCCAGCTGTGTGACTTTTCCATCCAGAGACACTACTTCTACAGTCCCGCCCATGGATTCAATATGGACCATTCTCGTTCCGGGATCCGCGCTTATCCATGCCGTTGCACCCTCAGGAATAAAAACCCTTATCCCCACTGTTACGGTCCCAATCAGGCCCTTTATACTCCTGACCTCTGCTATCCCTGTTATACGGTCCAGCTTGACCCTGGCACGCTGAGCAGTTCCGACCGTTATTGAGGTATTGCCAGCGGTGATCCCTATTTCACCAGCTTCTACGCTGAATTCCGACGTCCCTGACCTGTTATCCACAATAACGGTCACGCTGACCCCGGCTTCCACAATAGCCGTTGAATTACCCGCGGCGACCCGGATGAAACCTTCAGCAGGCGCAATATCCATGCTCCCGCCTAAAACCTCTATAATGGCGCCGGATGGAATTTCAGGAAATTCCTCATCTTTCCCAATATTCAATACCGCTCCGTCCGGCTTTGTGATCCTGACCGCCCCTGTCCGGTTCGTGATGATTCTCTCCGCGTACGCGGCTTCAAGAAACACCGTCATAATAAGAAATATAAAAAACGCCCCTGTAAATGCTCTTGTTCTCATGTCTTTGTCCCCCCGATTTTGTTTGTGGTTTATGGTTTACTGTTTACCAGTTGCGGTCTGATTTTCTCTGAATACGTTACTGCCCGTTCGGTTTCATCCTCAATGCTTTCCAGGTCAAACCATGTTTTTACCCTGAGATAAACATCTTTCAGATCAAAAGGTTTTCTGATAACATCAATGGCGCCTGTTAAATATGGATCATTCTCCTTCTCCTGAAATTCATAACCGGTCATAATAATTATTCCCGTGTTTGGAAACAGTTTTAGCGCGAGTTCTTTCCGGCGTTTAAGCATTAATTTTTTGCAGGTCTCAATACCGTCCAGACCGGGCATTTTAATATCCAGAAATATCAGGTCCAGCACATGAGTCGCGGCAAAGGAGATCGCGCTTTTCCCATCCCGTACTGCCGCTGTTGTAAATCCTCTTTTCTCCAGAAAAGAACACAGGACATCTCTGACCGCCTCATCATCATCCACAATTAAAATATGTTTTGATCCTGACCTGTCTTTCTGATTCAGTTTTTGAATGTTCTGATGAAGGGTCATAAGGCCTTCACAGAGTGTCTCGATATCAAGCCCTTCGTTACCTGTCAAAAGATTCTCCATTTGGTATGAGATCCTGAATTTACCTTTTTAAACTTCCCGAAATGAGTCTGCGAAAATGATGGCGCTCAATATAATAAAAAACAATACTCCAAGTAAATTCAAAGTGACTATATGAGATGCGATAATATCTTATATGATAATATATCCTAATTTTATATCGCTGTCAAGTGCAATTTTATAATATTTTATAAAACTATACTAGTTATTCCCGGCGAACATTTGGAAAAGCCATGTGTTTGTTATGTTTTGCCGGCCAGACCGCGACCAGAGCCAAAAAGTAGGTAAATTTTCTTTTTAAAATTAAGAGGTTAATCGAAGGAAACCGTATATTGAGGCCTTGATCCGGCGAAAGACCACCTGTAGCCGTGACTATGGCCGGTACATTATATATAGGGCGCGGTCAGGCCGGCTTCTTAAATTTGAACCTGGACAAATTATTTTTAAAACTTTTACTCAGGTACTCAAGCTCTTTCATGTCCTTCTCATGATAAAAAGCTGAATCCGACACATGGCTTATCTCTTTTTGTATGCCGTGTAAGGAAGTGACCATATGATGCAGTTTTCTTCTTGCCGCCTCGAGTTTTTCATTAAGACTGTTATGTCTTTCTTCCGGCACAGGGACCATCAGGTCTCCTTTGCCGATCCTTTCCATGGCTGTACTAAAAGTCATAAACCTGAGCGAGAGCTGTCTGAAAATAACGCCGGTAAGTACGGCAGCAGCCGGGACCAGCAAAAGTACGAAAATAAAAGTGGTCTTAAAAAAAACAGGGAATATAACATCCCTGGGGTCCGCGGGCATGAAGTGGGTCATAAAAAGGTGGGCTTTAACTGCCTTTACCCCGAAGTACCAGTAGCTCACAACAACTCCTGTGCCCACAATAAGTCCGAGAACAAGAAAAGCGAGGGCAAAGTTTCTCTGAAACCTTTTTTTTACTATGTATTGTTTTCTTCTGTCCGGTATTTGTTTTTTTTCTGTATCCATTATTTTTCCCCGGCTATTGGGTCTATTTCCTGTGGCAGGCGAGGCAAAGCGCGCTGCCCTCATTGCTGATAGCCAGCTGATAAGGTTCCTTCGAATAGGTGTTATGGCAGCTGCCGCAGCCGACCTTCCCGTTAAAAAGCCTTATGTTCTTTGCCAGCTTCGAAGGATGTGTATATCCCCCTTTTGCGTAAGCCTCCATAAAATCGACTCCGATCGGATGCTTGCCGCCATGCTCATTAATATATGCGCCCCTTCCCAGCCCGACACTGATATCATCGGCTATAGAACTGTCATGACAGCTCATGCACTGCATGGACAGGTTATCTATTGATATGCTTTCATCAATGATCACATACCTGCCGGAGGAGTGCGCGGTCTCCCCGGCGTCAGCGTGCAGATTTTCTATGTTTTCTCCGTGGCATAAGAAGCAGAATATCCTGCCTGATTCTTTCCAGTTCAATAAATACGGCCCTTCTCCGTGAATGCCGTGACATGTCGCGCAGGTAAGTCTGCCGGCGCTGTCCAGAGGAAAACCTTTCGGCATTTCCATGGCCGGCCTCATGCCGGTGGGATGGGACAGACCAAGGTCGCTGTGACATTCCTTGCATAGAGAATCAATATCTTTCAGGAAAATATCCTCAAATACATTTTTATCCTCATCTACCAGGTGGCACATATTACACCTGTCCCCGAAATTATGGACCTCCAGCTCAGCAAGTGAAAAAAAAACCGACCCCGGAATAAGGAAGGCTATAATGAATATGCTAAATCTTAAATTTCCTGATCTCTTTACCCACGTCATCTACTTTTCCCCTGAAGTCTTCAATGGACCTGTCGCTCCCATCCAGTCTGTTCCTTGCCTGTTCCATACCGTCATACGCCCTGTCAATGAGTTCGAACCTCCGGTTAAATCCTTTAAGGGCGTTGTTGAAGGTCAGTTCAACATCCTTCAGGGGATCATAGCTCCTGAACCTCAACTTCTGTGAGAGGTCTCCTTTTGCGAGATCTACCAGGATATTTTCGAGCTTGTAGATCGGGCCCGCTATCTTATGGGAAGAGAGAATGGAAATGAATATTACGACCGCCGTAATATAAATGACCTCGACTATGCCGGCAAGTATGAAAATATTGATAAGAACATTTTTCGTTTTCGTCAGCGCGGAAATAGATTCGAAGTAATACTGGACATTCACACGGGGCAGCATAAAATAAACAACCGTCAGGGCTATTACAAAACCAACAGTGATCGTTCCTGTCAGTTTAAAAAGGAATCTCGATGTAAAGCTCTTTTCTATCATTTACGCGCGGGAATATGAATGCACTGATAAGGGTCCTGAGACCTGCAGGATTATTGGCGGCGTCCTTTACCCCGTTAGAAAGACAATCTCTTCTAACGGGGTTTAATACTGGGAGTTAATCCTGGTGCGTATTGAATATTTCCTCAAATATCGGGGCGATCTCAACAAACGAATCTAAAACATCAGGATCAAAATGATGAGGCATTGTCCTGCCGTCTCCTCTGGTTATAATGTCATAGACATCCTGATGACTGAGCGCCTTCTTATACGGCCTTTTACTCATTAACGCGTCATATTGATCGCATATCAGGACCATCCTGCCCTCGATAGGGATGTCACTGCCTTTTAACCCGGCCGGATACCCTGACCCGTCCCATCTCTCATGATGGTTCAGCGCGATAATAGCGCCCATTTGTATGACAGGGTGAGATGAACCCGACAGCATTTTCTCTCCAACAGCGCTATGGGTCTTCATAACAGTGAACTCCCCGGCAGTGAGAGGTCCGGGTTTTAACAGTACGGAATCCGGTATCCCTATCTTTCCTATATCATGGAGCGGGCTCGCGTATGTTATCGCGTCAATAAAATCTATCGGCTTGTTCATGTATTCAGCTATCTTGTTCGCATAAAGTCCTATCCTCGATATATGGGCGCCTGTGTCAGTGTCCCTGAATTCAGCTACTGTTACCAGCCGCTTTATAACCTCCCTGCTGAGTTGGACTATCTCCTGGGTCTTTTTCCTGACGCTTGTTTCAAGTATGAGCTTGTAATTCTTCTCCATCTGTATAAGTCTGTTATGTTTGACAGCCTTGTTGATCGTATGCAGGAGATGCTCGGGCTTATAGGGCTTGGGTATATAATCGAATGCCCCGCTTTTAATTGCCCCCATAGCCAGGTCCAGGTCTGAATAAGCTGTTATCAGGATCACCGGCACATCCGGATCAAGGGCGTGTATCTTTCCAAGCAGGTCGATACCGGACATTCCGGGCATCTTGATATCGGTCAATACAATATCAATGGTGTTTCCCTGGAACCTGTTGATTGCCTCTTTCGCGTTCTTACAGGTCACCGTGGAATAATCATATTCATCCAGCAGGGCAGACACGGATTCACGCACGAACGGGTCGTCATCAACAACAAGCACTGTGTGTTTTTTTGCCTGTTTCAAGATACAAGCACCTCCCTTATCTTTCTTAAAAGATCCTGGGGCGACACAGGTTTTTGCAGTAGTTTGATCCCCTCTTCATATATCCCCTTTTCATGGAGATCATCCAGGGAATAGCCGCTTAAAAAAAGCGCCTTCGTATCAGGTCTGATCTTTTTTATCTCGGCAAATGCCTGTTTCCCGTTCTTCCCGGGCATAACAACATCAAGAAGTACAAGCTGGACCCTGTCCCTGTTCCTGCTGAATTTCTCCAGGGCGTCCTTTCCGTCCACCGCCTCTATTACCCCATAGCCGAATTCCTCAAGCACGGTTTTTATGCTTTTTCTGACATTCGCCTGGTCTTCCGCCACAAGGATAGTCTCAGTTCCGCCGATCGGTTCGCCAACAGACGCAACCGCTCCTTCTTCAACCGCCTGCTCGACCAGAGGCAGATAAATATCAATTGTCGTGCCTTTCCCATGTTCGCTGGAGACGTCGATAAACCCGTTATGCTGCCTGATTATTTCATTCGCGATCGAAAGTCCAAGACCTATTCCATTCCCGATCTCCCTGGCGCCAAGGAAAAGCTCAAATATCTTTTCCCTTGTTTCTTCATCCATGCCCGTGCCTGTATCTTTAACAGAGACAAGCGCGTACTTGCCGGGTTTTCCAACACAATGGGGCCTGGAAAGGTCATTACAAATTTTTACAAGCGATGTCTCTATAGTTAAAAGGCCGCCGCCCGGCATCGCGTCCCTGGCGTTTGTTACAAGATTGATCATTACCTGTTCAAGGCGTCCCTTGTCCGCCGTTACGAACAGGTCTTTATCCGTAAACTTCAATTTCAGTTCGATCTCTTTGCCCACAAGCATTAAGATAAGTTTTTCCGTTTTTCTGATGATCTCGTTCAGGTTTTCCTGCTTTGGAGTGAATATTTGATTTTTCCCGAATGAAAAGAGGCTTTGCGTAAGACCGGCCGCCTGGTCTGTCAAAGCGAGTATCTGGTTGACGTGCCAGGCTATTGCATCGTCTTTCCCTCTCTTCATCTTTAACAGCGTTCCATATCCGGTCAGGGCGGCCAGGATATTGTTAAAATCATGCGCGATCGCCCTTGTGATCTGATCCAGGGCCTTCATTTTATGTAAATCGATCAATCGCGATTCAAGGTTCTTGCGTTCGGTAATGTCCTGAATTGTTCCTATTGAGCGTATCCTTTTTCCGGTCTCATCCTTAATATCCTCACACTTTTCATGAACATACCGTATCTCTCCGTCAGGCCTTACTATTCTGTGGACTATGTCATAGGCGGTATTGTTTATTACTGAATTTTTATACGATCTATCGACGAATTCCCTGTCCTCAGGGTGAACCATATTTAAAAATGCCTCATAAGTGCCTTTGAATTGCCCGGATTTCAGGCCGAATATCTCATATATCTCGTCCGACCAGGTAAGTCCATTGTTAATAAGATCGAATTGCCAATTGCCCAGTTGAGCGACTCGCTGGGCCTCCTTAAGGCCTCTTTCGCTTTTTCTGAGGGCCTCCTCAGCCATCCTGCGTTTTGTGATGTCCTTGATATAGTGAACAGTTCCTTCCAGTCCGCCTTTTTCATCAATCACAGGTGAGACCGTTATCGTCAAATGCCGCTTAAGTTTCGGGTTATATGTTTCTTTTGTAACGGTCTTGCCGGATCTTAACGCGTCTATATGCGGGCAATCAGGGTCTGGATGATCGAGACCATGTAATAGCTCGTAACAGTGTTTTCCAACCAGATCATCGGGTTTCATACCCAGCAGGTCAGACAATGCCTTGTTCACCTTGACAAACCTGAAATCTTTGTCATTAACTGAAACAAAGTCTGTTATTGAATCAAAGGTGTTTTTCCATTGTTTTGTTGCTGCAGTCAGGTCATTTACAAGGCGGTTGTGCGCCCTTCGGACCTGTGCGTCGCGCAGTTCACGCTCGATCGCGGGAACAAGACGCGAAAGATTGCTTTTCATGATATAGTCATGCGCGCCTGCCTTCATGATCTCCACCGCGTTCTCCTCGCTTATCTTGCCTGTCACAATTATGAACGGGATATCTATCCCCTTTTCGTTATGCAGTATCAGCGCTTCGAATCCGCTGAAACGCGGCATAACATAGTCAGCGATCACAATATCCCATTCCTGCCTGTCCAGAGCGGCGTTCATTGCGTCCGGAGACGATACCCTTTCAAAAACAGGCTCGTATCCTCCCTGACGCAGTTTTCGCACCAGTAACAGGGCGTCGTTTTCCGAATCCTCGACTATCAATACACGGAGCGTTTTATTCACAATGATCCCTTTTCTATTGGCGGAGGCTCGTTTAAAAGAAGCCAGTATAGCCCGAGCTGTCTTACCGCTTCTGTGAACTGTTCAAAGTCAACCGGTTTTTGAATATAGCTGTTCGCGCCCAGTTTGTAGCCATTTATCAGGTCTTTCTCCTCTTTGGATGATGTAAGAATAACTACAGGAAGCAGTTTTGTGCGATCATCCGAACGTATGCTCTTCAAAACTTCCATGCCGTCTATTTTGGGGAGCTTGAGGTCAAGCAGTACAACTGTTGGAAGTTTTTTAACATCGCGCCCGGAATACGCGCCGGTCGCGAATAGATAGTCCAGCGCCTCTACCCCGTCACGCGCGACAGTTACACTGTTCAGAATATTATTCTTTTTAAGCGCCCGCAGTGTAAGCTCCACATCATCCGGATTGTCTTCCACAAGCAGTATTGTCCTGTCATTCACAGTATCCCCTCCTCCTGATCAGATCGAAAAATAGAACGCCGCGCCTCTTTCTATCGCTCCCTCTGCCCAAATATCGCCGCCGTGCCGCTGGATAATGCGCTTAACATTGGCAAGGCCGACACCTGTGCCTGAGAACTCGGCCAGTTCGTGCAGGCGCTGGAACGGCTGAAAGAGCTTGTTGACATAGGCCATGTCAAAACCCGCGCCGTCATCACGGACAAAAAACACCTGTTTGCCGTTTTCTCTCTTGGCGCCGAACTCTATTTTTGCGCTTGAATGTTTTTCCGTGAATTTCCAGGCATTGCCAAGGAGGTTTTCCATTGCCATCTTTAACAGCCTGGCGTCGCCGGTAGCGGTCAGTCCTTCCTGTATAATGAACTCAACCCTGTGTTCAGACCGGGAGTTCCCGAGGTTCGAAGATATTTCACGCGCCATAGCACTAAGATCCACCTCCTCATAATGCATCTCAGCTCGCACAACTCTCGATAATATCAACATGTCATCAATAAGCTGTCCCATACGCTGACTTGCCCTGCACACGCGATTAAGATAATCTTTGCCTTTCTCATCAAGTCTGTCCAGATAGTCTTCCAGGAGCGCCCTGCTGAAGCCGTCAATACTCCTGAGCGGCGCGCGCAGGTCATGTGATACTGAATATGAAAATGCCTCAAGTTCCCTGTTTGCGGCCTTCAGCGCGTTTCCCATCTGCCTGCGTTTAATGTTCTCCTTGACCAGTTCATCGCGCGAAACAGAGACCCGTTTCAACCTTTCCGTCATCTGGTCAAAAGACCTTGAGAGTTGGCCGATCTCATCTTTTGTATCCATGTTGATTCTGTAAGCAAGATTGCCGCTCCCTACAACTTCTGTTCCTTCCCGAAGTTTCCTGAGCGGTTCGGAAATGGTTCTATTTATGAGAAATGAAATTGATGTGATAACCACTGCCAAAACGCTTATAAGAAACCCTGTAAGCATGTTAGACTTTTGCCGGACATTCTCTCTTTCTCTGTGAGTTAATTCATTTAATTTGAAACTATCAGACACCGCCTCTCTTGAGCTCAACATCATCTGGCTTATTAATCTCTCTTGCAGTTCAATTGTGGTTTTATTTGACAGTCGATCTTGTCCGTTTCTGTAGCCCTCAGTCAGTTGACTGAAGTTATATTTGATGCCTTTAAGATTATTATTAACCCTTTCCAGAACGGCCAGTTCAGCCGGTTCTTTGAATTCCCCTGATAACAGGGAATTCTGTAACGAGTCATATCTCATTTTCCATTGTTCTTCCGAGCGTTTTTCATGATGCAGCAGATAATCATAGGTTAAAATTTCCAGTTCGGTGATCCCCTTGACCAATACAGCGGTCTTTGTTTCTTTCCTGCTTACTTTTTCCATCTGTGAGTTGGCCCCAATAAAAACCACACCCGTTATGATGACCGCGGCCACTGAAGCGATCGTGTTTATTTTAAGTCTGGTTTTGATACTCACTTGATTTATCCCTAATGGATTATGCTAACTGCTTCGGGTCTGACCTCTTCCAGTGCGTCTATATAGATAAAATCAAGATAATTCGGGACCTCTGTTTTATCTGTCAGGTTGTTTTTTATCGCCCATCGCGCCTCATCCTCCATTGTTATTAACAGGGATTGAGATAGAGAAAGTCTGAATTCATACATATCCCATAGGGTATTTATCTTCCCGTGGTCCGCATTCAGGTGCTGAGCTATGATGTCCACGGATTCGTCGCGGTTTTCTTTTATGAATTTTTCCGCTTTAGACAAAGCCCTGAGGACCCTTTTTATCAATTCCGGATTATTCTCTATGAAATCGTTCTTTGAAACCAGATTAAATGTCGCCATATACCCAACATTAGCGGGCAGAAAGACCGCATTGTCGCCTAATATATTTTGAGCTTTTGATATGTTCGGCTCCCAGGCAAAGATCGAGTCCACGTCACCATTCACGATCGCTCTCACCATTTCCTTTGGTTTAAGATCGTACACCTCAATTGCGGAAGGATCCATGCCATTAAAGACAAAAAATACGTCCATGAAAAAATGTGCTGTTGTTCCCCTGGTAGTTGCGATCTTTTTGCCGGTCAAGTCCTGAGGAGTCTCGATGTTTCTATCTTTTCTGGCAAGGGCCTTTGCGTGCCGGGCAGAATCCACAATAGTCGCAAAGGCAGAGAAATCATCTCGCACAAAACTATTAAAAACAATTGGGGTATCAGCCACTGTCCCGATATTGACCTCTTTTTTTAATACAGCGGCCAGGGCATGTTTCCCGGTCGGATAACCCATTATCTCCATATCTATGCCTTGCTCAAGAAAATAACCTTTGGCCTTCGCAATATGGACCATAGAAGGGAGCAGGCTCGTAGCGCTCACTCCCAATGTGACTTTATCGATCTGCTTCCCGGGCTTTTGACCGCCGAACCGCTCGCAGCCGCCTATTAAGAGAACTGCGACAGCGATCATGCCTGTTATCCAAAGGAAAAACTTTCTTCTAACGCTGTTTTCAGTACTAAAGGTTTTCTCCGTCATGCTATCCCGCCTCCCAGATACCAGTTCACTTTTTCCGTGTACAGCAGTGACCGCGAAAGCTCGTCCTCTATATTCCTGACCTGAAACCATATATTGATCCGCTGGTTAACGTCCTCCAGGTCAAAAGGCTTTTTAATGACATCGATCGCGCCTGAACTGAATGACTTTTCCATATTCTCCGGAGAACCGTAACCTGTTATCATCATTATTCCTGTCTTTGACGAGGGCTTCAGCGCCTGGCTTAATTTCTGGCAGGTCTTAATACCGTTCATTCCCGGCATCTTTATATCCAGAAGGACCACATCAGGTGTTTTCTTCTCGACATAAGAAATAGCGCTCTGTCCGTCAGGCAGATCCACTGTCTTATATCCCTTTTTCTCCAGATAGGTGCACAGGATATCCCTGATTACATCCTCATCGTCCACGACCATAACAGTCTTTGGTTTCGTTGCCATATGGACCCCCTTTAAGTTTTACCCCGTTAGAAATTACTGTGGCTCGAAGCGAGTCGGAGTTTAGTCGGCCTGCCTGCCGGCAGGCCTTCCCGTTAGAAGCTTGTACGCCTACGGTCTTCTAACGGGGTTTACTTATTGGCCCGGGAATCAGGTCTGTTCCCGCGCCGGAAACATAAGTGGAACGATCGGATGGACCGATACCTTCACGCCGGACATCCCTTCGTAAGCCATCTTACTTTTGCCGAATATACAAGTGACCGCACCATCCTGCTTTCGATATTTCTTACTTCGAACCAGGTATTGATCCGCCTGTGAACGTCCTCCAGCTCAAAAGGCTTTCTCACAAAATCTATAGCTCCTGAACTGTACGCGTTTTCCAAATTCCCCTTTGAATCATGGCCGGTTATCATGATTATCCCTGTTCCCGGAGAGGACGGCAGTACCTGTTTTAGTCTTGAGCACGTCTCAATACCGTTCATTCCCGGCATCTTTATATCAAGAAGAACTACATCCGGCTTTTTCTTCTCGGCATAGGAAATAGCGCTCTGTCCGTTTGACCGCGCCACTGTTTTATATCCCTTAAGCTCCAGAAAAAAACATAGAACATCTCTGACCGCAGCTTCATCGTCCACTACCATGATCAGCTTTGGTCCCGGCATATTGTCTCACCCCTCATTAATTTTTTCATTCCAGGTCCATACTGCCTTCAGCTTATGAGCGCTCTCCTTTTCTCATCACTTTTTCCGAGTATTTCGTTAGACGCGACAGTTCATCTTCAATATTTCTTACTTCGTACCAGATCCTGATCCGCTGGTTGACGTCCTCCAGGTCAAAGGGCTTTTTAACAAAATCTATAGCTCCTGAACTATACGCGTTTTCCAAATTCCCCTTTGAATCATGGCCGGTTATCATGATTATCCCTGTTCCCGGAGAGGACGGCAGTACCTGTTTTAGTCTTGAGCACGTCTCAATACCGTTCATTCCCGGCATCTTTATATCAAGAAGAACTACATCCGGCTTTTTCTTCTCGGCATAGGAAATAGCGCTCTGTCCGTTCGACTTTGCCACTGTTTTATATCCTTTAAGCTCCAGAAAAGAACATAAAACATCCCTGACAACCGCTTCGTCATCTACTATCATGATCATTTTTGTTTTAGACACTGTATCCATCCTCCTTTCTGCTCATATATCTCTATTGCCATGGATTATGTGACCTTAAGCCTCATGTCCTGAATATTTCCATTACTCTTTCCCGGTATACCAGCCGGCGCGCAAACTCGTCATAGAAAACGCTTCTCAGTTCAAACCATATATTTACCCGCTTATTGATAGCTTCCAGGTCAAATGGTTTTTTAATAACATCAATGGCGCCGCAAACAAATGACTTTTCCACATTCTCCGGAGAGCCATAGCCGGTAATAATGATTATCCCGGTTTCCGGAGACGACGGCAGGGTCTTTTTGAACATGTTGCAGGTTTTGATCCCGTCCATTCCGGGCATTTTTATATCCAGAAAAACCAGATCCGGCATATTCTCCTTTGCACAGGAAATAGCGCTCAGTCCATCAGACCGCGACACGGTTCTATAACCATGAAGCTCCAGAAAAGAACATAAAACCTCTCTGACAACCGCTTCATCGTCTACGACCATTATAAGTTTTTGCTCCGGCATACGCAGCAGACCTGATCCGGGTCTTTTGTTCACAAAATCACACCTCCCCCCGCGTCCACCGTCACTGTCCGTCTCCCTTCGTGTATCTTGCAACATTCTTATATTCAAGCTCTTTTCACCGCGAGATCTCTGTTGCCGCCGCATCTTTAAGGGAACAACGGCCAGAACCTGTAATACCTTTTTCTCCTGAACTCATCCGGTCCCTCATCTTCATCGGGCGCGTCAACCTCAGGGGTCATATTGGTAAACGTCTGGATCCCGGCAGGAACGCATCCCGTCATATGGAATGTCTCTCCTTCAGACAATTTTTTTCTTACACTGCCGTCGACAGACGAAACTTCAATAGACCCGTCTGCTGACTTAACATTTACCTCACCTGTCGCATCATCAATGCTTATCTCCGCTGCCATGTGCTCCGGAATTAAAGCCCTGACACAGACCGTATCAGTCCTGATCGCGCCCTTTATACTCCTGACCTCTGCTATCCCTGTCATATTGTCTGATCTGACCTGAACACTCTGAGCTTTCCCCACCGTTATTGTCGTATTTCCAGCGATCACCTCTAGCCCGCCCGCTGACACACTGTATTCCGCCATCCCTGTTTCAGTATCCACCATAACCGTAATTCTGTCGCCGGCCTCAACAGCTGTTACCATATCGCGGGCAATAACCTGAACAACCCCCTCTGCCGGCGCAACTTCCATACTTCCAGCCAGGATCTCCACTGTTGATCCTGAAGAAATTTCCGGCAAAGGCCTGTCTTTTTTAATATCGACCGTCAGGACCATTCCATCAGGTTTTGTTATTTTGACGGTACAGGTGTGGTCATTGATAACAGCCACTGCGTTCGCTGTCTGAAAAAACGCGGCAAAGGCAAGATATAAGGTCAGCCACGCCTTTGATATTCCCGGTCTCATTTTACCAGTCCCAATTTCAAATGCCGGTCCAGTTTTTCCGAGTACTTCCTCGCGCGTATTGCCTTACTCTTGATATCTCTTACCTCAAACCATATATTTATCCGCCCGCTGATATCCTTCAGATCAAAAGGCTTACTTATGACGTCTATGGCCCCGGAAGCGTGCAAACTTTCAAGGTCCATTCCTGGATCATAGCCGGTTATCATGATTATCCCCGTGCCCGGAGAGGACCGCAGTACGCGCTTCAGCCTGCGACAGGTCTTAATGCCGTCCAGGCCGGGCATTTTCATATCCAGGAAGATCACATCAGGCTTCTGTTTCCCGGCCATAGAGATAGCGCTATGGCCATCTTTCAGGGCCACTGTCTTATATCCCTTTCTTTCCAGGAACATACATAAAACATCCCTGACAACTCTTTCATCATCCACGACCATAACGGTCTGTGACGTAGATCGCTCAGGCAGTTCTGTAAGTTTTTTATTTGTCATACCGCAGGCAAAGCTCCGCCCTCTGGAGTAGGAAAACAGAGAAATGTTCACTCAACCGGCACTGACAACAACAGCCGGACCTTTAAGCTCCCGACCGGTCAAAGTCTGATCTCAATAATATCCAAATAAGTTCCTGTCAGCCCGGAACAAATAAATTTTTTAATGACTACCGCTATATTTCTACGGATTCTTTTTTTTCGTTCAGTACGCTTTTTATGCAGCCGGCCAGTTTCCCGGTATCAACAGGTTTGGCTATAAAACTGCGCCCCCCTATCTTTTTGATCGCTTCAATACCGACCTCTTCCCTGGTAACCACGGCTGTCAGAAAAATAACAGGTATGTGTTTTGTCCTCTGATCATGGAACAGGATCTCAGCGATCTCCGGACCGGACATCTGGGGCATATTAATGTCCAGCAGGATCAGGTCAGGGTTCTTCTCCCTGGCCAGGTTGATCCCTTCCCTGCCCTGACTGGCGGTCATGACCTCAAACTCTCCTGTCTGCTCCAGGTTCCTTCCCATAAAAAAACAGAAATCCTTCTCATCATCGATTAGGAGTATTCTTTTCCTGTCTGACATGTCATTTTCTCCTTTGACTGCGCCGTTGCTTTGGCCGCCGGCAGTTTCATTATGAATGTTGTTCCTTTACCCGCTTCACTCTTAACGTCTATGATCCCCTTATGACGGTCGAGTATGGTACGTACAATGCTCAGGCCCAGTCCCGTCCCTTTCCCGGGTTCTTTTGTGGTAAAAAACGGATCAAACACTTTTGATAATATGTCCCGCGGGATCCCGCTGCCTGTATCCTCTATCTCTATGGCTACGCGCTTATCCTGATCTTTGCCTGCCTGGTCCGGATATATCCTTAATGTAAGACGTCCCCCGGCAGACATTGCGTCCATCGCGTTCGAGCAGAGATTAAAAAATACCTGCCGCAGCATTGCCGGGTCCGCCATCACACCGATCAGTTCGCTGAAATATTCTCTGGTTATTGTCACGTTCTTCAGTTTTGCCTGATCTTTGATCATGGACAACACCTCATCCATCAGTTCACAGATATTTATCATGTCCAGGTCAAGCTTGGACACCCTTGAGAATTTCAGAAAATCGATAATAATATTGTTTGCCCTGTTCACAGAATTTATTATCCTGTCCATGGATCCGCTGATCAGATCATCTTTATAGGTCATGTTGTTTCTAAGAAACTCGACCCCTCCCAGGATGATCGCAAGGGGGTTCCTGATCTCATGGGCTATATCAAATAACAGCCGGCCCACGGCCGCCATTTTTTCGATCTGAATAAGCTGGTTCTGTGTCTCATTTAATTCCCTTATAGTATTCTTGAGGTCTGTTATCTTGTTCTGCAGCTGACTGTACAGCCTGTAATTTTCCACAACAGCGCCGGCCTGGCCCGCGAGAAGAGACAGCAGGATCTGTTCTCTTTTGTTAAAACTTTCTCCGGAGACCTTGTCGGTTATGTTGATCACGCCAAGAGCGTTCTTTTCCAGGTGCTTGATCATCAGACGAAGAGATATGAATGACTTGGTTTTATATTCCGACCTGCTTTTCCGCCTGACCCTCCTGTCCTGCTCGATATCAACGACCATCAGCGGCTTCCCGTTCTTTAAGACTTTGCCGCAGATACTTTGATCAAGTTTTATCCTGGTGTTTTTCACAACTTCGTCGCTCAATCCGCGCGCTACTTTTATGGTTAATTCCTCGGTCTTCTCGTCAAGAAGCATAATAGAGCCTCTCCGTGCCTTGACCAGTTTCAGGGCAGAGTCCAGGATCTGCTCCAGAATGGAATCAAAGTCCGGGGCAGTGGCAATTGCCTTGCTGACCTCCAGAAGCGTCATTAGTTCGCTCAGTTCAACATAATTGACGTTAACCTTCTGGTTATCCAGGCACCTGTCCACTGTGGCCAGCATCTCGCTCATATCAAAAGGCTTACACAAATAATCAGAAGCCCCTGTCTTTATCGCCTCTACAGCCGTGCTTATCGATGGATAGCCGGTAAGTACTATCGCCTCTGTGTAGGGATTCACTTTCTTTACCTCTTTTACGACGTCCACACCGCCAACTTTAGGCATTCTCAGATCTGTGATCAGAAGATTAAAAAAATTACTTTTTATCTTTTCGATCGCGATCTTCCCATCCTCAGCGGTCTCAACGTCATATTTTTTTGCCTCCAGGGTCTGCTTTAAAAGCTGCCGCACGGTTTGCTCATCATCAATGACCAGGATCTTTGGCTTATCCATTTGAGTTATCACGGCAGTTCAGACAATAGGTTCCTCTGAGTTCTGACTTTGTGATCTGCTGTCAAGTTCTCCGTAATGGTTATGGCAAGCTTCAAGTAACAAAATGAAAAGGACAGATATTATAGCCAGGCGGTAAAATATCTCCCGACTAAATAAATGATATTATTTAATATAATATTATCGGATATTTTAATGCTTGTCAAGTAAATTATGCTATCAGATAATATTATATATTATAAGATTTTATCGCTTTTTGGTGTGAAAATGTAGGAAAAAATACGGGCAGGAAACAAATAAACGCGTTTAATT
This sequence comes from bacterium BMS3Bbin08, assembly GCA_002897775.1. Lineage (GTDB taxonomy): Bacteria > Nitrospirota > Thermodesulfovibrionia > UBA6902 > BMS3Bbin08 > BMS3Bbin08. The sequence goes on from BDTR01000053.1 coordinate 132,442, forward strand.
ATTTGAGGGTCCCTTCTTTGTACCATGTGCCGGTGAACCACCACCAGTAAAGTTTGTTCAGCAGTTCAATGCTTTTGATGCGGTCGAAATCATCAAGCGCTCTTATCTTATAGTCTATTATTTTTTTACGGTCTATCATCTGAATTCACCCCTCTGTTTTCTCTGGATCGCGGAAAGATCATCGGCCTTGTGCCGCCCGGATCAAAATGTTTTTTATTTCATGTATGTCTTTATCCTGATTCTCTGACATTATCTTTGCCGCAAGACCGGCCGCGTACGCCGACGCAATCGATGTTCCTGCCCTGTTTCCTCTATATCCTCTGATACGGAGAGTGACCTCATCTCCTTCGATCGAGCCGCTATATACTTTTCCGGACCTGTCCAGGGCGCCGACCGCGATAACCTCGTCGTATCTGGCAGGATACGCGACCGTATCAGTTGCATAACGTACACCAGCCTTATTGGTTCGCCTGTTGCCCGCGGCCGCGACTATTACTATTCCCTTCCGGTATGCTTCTCTTATTGCCTGATAAAGCTCTGAAGATCCTTTAAGCCTTAAGGAGATGTTGATGATATCTACATCTCTGGATATTGCCCATTCCAGTCCAAGGATCACGGCCTTTTCATTTAGTGCCAGGCCGTTATCTCCTATGACCTTGACAATATAGAGCTCAGCGCCGGGGTAGACCTCTTCTATGATCCGGGCCATTAATGTGCCATGGCCGTTATGATCGCCGGGAGTGCTGTCTATAAGGCTGATGCCCTCTTTATATGCTGTGTTAGAGCCGGAGTCCAGAACAGCTACTTTTATGCTGAGTGAAGTCGAAGCGCTAACAGGGTAAACACTTTCCGCTGCGCCTGCCTCGCTGTAAAGCGGGCTGGCCGGTAGCGTGTTCATTGCCGCGATTATGAATCCGGCTATTATTATTCTCAGCGGTTTCATGTTTGCCGCCCCCTTTCATCCTCTGATTAGGAAGAAGCGTGCCTGAACAGGCCGGGCAACAAAAAACAGCCGGCCATTTCACATAACCGGCTGTTTTATAAAGAAAAAAAGAGGGGGTCTCCCTCAGTGATCCAACAAAAAAGCGCGGGACTATTATGCTCTTGCGTAAGATATGAGCAAAAAATTGAGCAATATTTGAGCGCGGAACGCCCTGGGACCGATCAGATAAAAGAGGTGTTTTTGCTCAGGATCAGAGCAACGATGAACTACACATTCAGGCAGGAAACATAGAATGCCGTCACTGGTCGCGCGCGCTTTCTTTCATAAAGAACAGGAGCGATGTCGAGAGCGCGATCACAGCGGAGGCCAGATAAAACAAGGATTTAAGACCGTAGAATTTGACCAGGTAACCGCCTAAAAAAAGAGCTGACAATAAGGACCTTATCGACCTGCTTCTGCTCGATGTAATAATGCCTAAAATGAACGGGCAGAAGGTCCATAACGAGATCCAGAAAATAAAACCAGCCATTAAGACAATTTTTATAAGCGGCTATACTGCTAATGTTATGCATAAGAAAAAAATACTCGCAGAGGGAATAAACTTCATCCCAAAACCTGTTTTGTCGTATGACCTTTTAATAAAGGTAAGAGAGTGCTGGATAAATAAGGTTTGTAAAAACTATTTCCTGGCCCTGCCTTTCGATCCTTTCTCTTTAAACTTGATCTCACTGACGGTCCTGCCGGGGCTTTTTGTTTTCGGCGAGATCTCCAGTAAAACCGAGTGGCCGCAGCCGTTCTCTCCTCTCCTGCGTGGACATACATACCATACATAAAAACCATCGATCCTCTGATAAACCGACTCAAAACGGTTCATACATTTCATTTCAGTAGCGCAATAAGGACAGATGACCGGCCTGCGTCTCTCCTGTCTCCTTTTCGTTTTCATCTTAAGCCTCCATTCCCCGTGTGGAAACGGGGGTGTTGTCTTACCCTGTTGTATAGAAATTATAAATGCGCCTAAGGAGTATTAATTTCTAATGGGGCTTTCTATTGTTTTACCCCATAAGTCCGAATTCTTTCATCCTGGCGCGAAGGGTATTTCTGCTTATGCCAAGGACCTTTGCGGCCCTTGTCTGACTTTTCCCAACTCTGTTCAGTACCATGTCGATCAAAGACTTTTCAAATTTTCCCATGACGCGCCTGTGAAGATCGTTGTCTTCACCCATAGCGCCTTCAAATACAGGGTCCACCATGTCAGATAATATATCTTCGTAAGCGCTGTCCGGTTTTCGGGTTTCCTGAACCGAATCCGGCTCTCCAGCGGTAAACAGGGAAAAATTGTCAGGAAGCAAAACATCTTTTTTGCTCATTACCACAGCCGCCTGCACGGCATTTTCAAGCTCCCTGATATTCCCCGGCCATTTATAGTCTCTCAGGTGCTCCATGACATCCGGCGAGACCTTTTTGATATTTTTATTGAACTCCCTGTTGAACTTCTGAATAAAGTAATCTACAAGCAGTGATATATCTTCCCGCCTGTGTCTTAACGGCGGCATATAGATGGTTATGACCTTTAACCTGTAGTAAAGATCTTCCCTGAACTGGCCCTTTTCAATGGCTTTCCACAGGTCCCTGTTGGTAGAGGCTATCACCCGGACATCCATCTTCATGGTCTTCTCGCTTCCCACGGGCTCAAAGGTATGCTCCTGGAGCACTCTCAGGATCTTGGTCTGCGTGGATAAGGTCATGTCACCTATCTCATCCAGGAATATCGTGCCTCCGTTGCACTGTTCGAACTTCCCGATCCTCCTGTTCACAGCTCCGGTAAATGCTCCCTTCTCATGACCGAACAGTTCACTCTCAAGAAGCGATTCCGGGATCGCCGCGCAGTTAACCGCCAGGAACGGCTTATCAGATCTTGACGAATTTTGATATACCGCCCGTGCTACAAGCTCTTTGCCGGTTCCGCTCTCACCCCTGATGAGGACCGTTGCGTTGGAATCAGCGACCTTCCCTATGGTCTTGTATATCTCGAGCATCTCCGGACTGCTGCCAACCATATATGTACCTTCGACAAACTTCCCGCTCTTTTCGGTCTGATACGTAACTGACTCCTTCATCAGCCTGCCTGCCTCAAGCGCCTTTCTGATCAGCGCCTTGAACTCCTTGTTCTTAAAAGGCTTGGTTATGTAGTCATACGCTCCCTTTTTCATCGCTTCGATAGCGGTCTGGGTGGTCCCGTGCGCGGTCATTATAATGACCGACAGTTTCGGGGCTATCTTTTTTATTTCCAGCAGCGCGTCAAGCCCCTTCATCCCGGGCATCTTGACATCCATGATCACAAGGTCAGGGTCCTTCTTCATTATCAGGGGCAATGCTTCCTCTGCTGACAGGGACAGTTTAACGCTATAACCCTCCTCTTCCAGAAAGTCTCTCATTATGGCGAGAATGGTCTTTGAGTCGTCGACTATTAAGATCTCAGGCTTCCGCATATTTCTTCCTCTACAGGCTTCCTATTCTCCACGTGGAAACGTGGGGTGTTCTATGGGGAGTTCTACTCTCACCACAGTTCCTTTACCCTTTTTACTTGTTACTGATATAGTGCCTTTATGGTCCTCGATGATCCTGTAAACTATTGATAACCCCAGTCCTATGCCATGCGGCCTGGTAGTAAAAAAAGGATCGGACAGCTTTGGCATGTTTTCAGCGGGTATTCCCGTGCCTGTATCCGAGATAACGATTGCCGCGTTTCCGTTTGAGACCTCGCTCCTGATGACAAGCTCTCCTCCTTTATTCATGGAGTCGATACTGTTTGAGATGACGTTCAGGAAAACCTCTTCGATCTTGGCCGGGTCGCAGGCGATCCGGGGCAGTTCCCTGCCTGACATGTTTGATACCTTTATCTTCTGTTTTTTGAACCTGTATTTAAGCAGTTCCAGGCTCCTGTTCAGAACTTTATTTATGTCTGATCTGAGAAATTCACTTTTGTCAGGCTTGCTGAATGTGAGGAATCTTCTGATCAGTGTTTCGGCGCGTTCCACTTCCTCCAGGACAAGGGTAATATTCCTGCCTTTTTTCATTGTGGAAAGTTCGGGTTTAAGCATTTCAAGAAAGAGTTTCACCCCTGTCAGCACGGTATTTACTTCATGGGCCACGCCGGCCCCCATATGCGCCAACGCGTTCAGTTTTTCCGCTACACGGATCTGCTCCCGCAACTTCCTTTTTCTCTCGGCAAGCGCGTGCATCTCCACTGCCCTTTTAATAACAATATCTATATATTCAGCGTCAAAGGGCTTTGTTATATAATCGAAACATCCCAGCTTTATTGCTTCCTTGGCTGTTTCTATGGTCGCGTAGCCGGTTATAATAATAATGATGAAATCTTTTTTCAGTTCCTTTGTTTTGTACAATACTTCCATACCGTTCATTCTGGGCATTTTGAGGTCCAGGATCAGCATGTCATAATGGGATCTTTTTACCTTTTCAAGCGCGTCTACCCCATCTACGGCAGTATTTACCACATAACCCTGCCTACAGAGGAGCTTTTCAAACAGCTCCCTTATAACCTGTTCATCATCAGCAACCAGAACTCTGAGTTTCTTCATTTTAACTCCAAAAAAAGTAGCAAGTAGACAGTAGAGAGACTCTAAATGTAAAAAATATTTTTATCTTCGATTTTTTCTGCTCTCGTCCATCATCCATCGTCCTTCGTCTTTTCCTTCTATCTACTCGCTACTCTCTACTTGCCTGCCCCGTTGTCCAGATTCGTTTTATAACTCCCGCGTCCAGTTTTGCTAACACAAAACTGCGGGTGCAGAATCTAACGGGGCTACTTCTTTAATTACCGGCAGGGTGATCTTAAAGGTCGTACCCTCCCCTTTCCGGCTCTCTGCCTTAATGCTTCCCCTGTGGTCCTCGATTATCCGGTACACGATGGACAGACCAAGCCCCATGCCGCCGTCCGGTGATTTGGTCGTGAAAAAAGGATTATATATATGCTCAAAGTCATGTTCAGAGATACCGCATCCGGTATCCTGGCAGATCACTTCCACATGTTCCCTGTCCTTGCTCAGAGCGCTCCGCAAGGTTATCACCCCACCATCCCCGTTCTCCCGGCTGTCAATGGCGTCCCTGGCATTGGTTATCAGATTGAGAAATACCTGTTCAAGCTGGTTCTGATCGCCCATGATCTTCGGCAGACCACTTACAAGAGACTTTTGCACGCGTATATTGTGCACCCTTAACTGTTCACTTAACAGCGACAGGGCGTCCTCTATCGGGCTGTTCACGTCCTGTTCCTTTATTTCAAAATCCGATTTCCTGGCAAAAAAACGTACGTGCTGTATGATCCTGTCCATTCTGTCAGCCTGTTCCACTATCTTTTCCAGGTCCTTTTTCAGGGGGTCGCCGTTGCCTATATCCATCAGCGCCGCCTGGGCAAAACCCTTGATGCCTGTTAAAGGCTGGTTAAGTTCATGTGAAATGCCGGCCGCGAGCTGGCCCATAGCCGCCATCTTGCCCGCCTGTATAAGCTGTTCCTGGGTTGCTTTGAGTTTTTGATAGGCGTCGCTCAATTGCCTTTCCGCTTTTTTGAGGTTCGTTATGTCTCTTGCGATCGCACCGGTCCTCACAAGTTCGCCATTTTCGTCTGATTCAATGGTAATGTTCAAAATTACGGGCAGAACAGACCCGTCTTTCCGGACAAACTCCCTTTCCACATTCAACAGGTTCGCCTCTTTAACTGACTTCGGGAATATCTTCCTGAAAAGTTTTTTGGACCCGTCGGTCAGGAAATCAGCGAACGGTCTGCCGATAATTTCTTCTTTTTTGTAACCGAGCATTATTTCCCATGTCCTGTTGCAGTCGGTTATTATTCCGTCCCTGTCAAGCGTGTGGTACATATCCGGAGCATTGTCATACAGCTTCCGGTATTTTTCTTCTGATCTTATCAGCGCCTTTTCTGTCTGTTTTCGTTCGGTAATGTCTGTTGCCGTACCGATCATTCTGATCGGATCTCCTTTCAGGTCGCGTATCACTGTTCCTCGTGTAAGGATCCAGCGTACAGAGCCATCCTTATGCGCCATGCGGTGCTCAAACATATACTCAGGCATCTTTCCTTCGATGCATGCCTGAGTTGCCTTCATTGCTGATACTCTGTCATCAGGATGCATGTGGGCTGCCCAGGCATCCTGATCGTTTTGGATCTCCTCCTCCCTGTATCCCAGAAATTCCTTAACAAGCGGGTCAATATAAAATTTGTTGGTGCTCATGTCCCAGTCCCAGACACCTGTTTTCGCGGCCCTGGTCGACATCCTGTAGCGATCTTCACTCACATACAGGTCTGTCTCCATTTGCCTGCGCCCGGTGATATCACGGCTTATGAAAATAACGCTGTCTACCTGATCATTCACTTTTATGGGTCCCATGTGTCCCAGATACCACATAACTTCACCTTTAAGGCTCCTGACCGGATACTCAACTGTCAGAGGCCCGGCTGTTTCAAAGACCTTCAGCAATGCTGACCTGATCTTTGAGCGGTACTTTTCAGGCATCCAGCTATAAATGGAAGTGCCGATCAGTTTATCCATCCGTATACCTTCATATGTCTTGTTCGCGTAAAGGATCGTTCCGACACGATCAAGCTGAACAATATGGTCAGGCGCGCTCTCCATAAAAGACCTGAATTTCTCCTCGCTTTTCCGCAGTCCCTCCTCCGCGGTCCTGCGCTCGGCGACGGCCTTTTCCAGCCTGGCAAGCTGCTGCCGCATACTGACCAGTTCACCCATCAGGTATTCTTTTGTCTTGTCCCTGTCTTTCAAACCCTGTGCTCCTTTTACCCCGTTGTCCAGATTCGTTTTATAACTCCCGCGTCCAGTTTTGCTAACACAAAACTGCGGGTGCAGAATCTAACGGGGCTACTTCTTTATAAACCGGCAGTGTTATCTTAAATGTCACGCCTTTTCCAGGCTGGTTATCAACCGTGATAGTTCCCTTATGGTCCTCGATTATCCGGTACACTATGGACAGGCCAAGCCCCATGCCTCCATTGGGAGATTTAGTCGTGAAAAAGGGATTGAATATATGTTCCTGGTCTTTTTCAGGAACCCCGCCTCCTGTATCACCAAAAACTATCTCCACATTCTGCCTGTCATCTGACGGAAATGTCTTAATGATGATCTCCCCTCCATCAGGGTTTTTCAGGCCGTCGATCGCGTCTCTCGCGTTTGTCACGAAATTAAGAAACACCTGCTCAAGCTGGTTCGGGTCACCCAGTATCATAGGCAGCCCTTCTGTCAGGGATTTTTTGACCCTTATATTGTGGATCTTTAACTGCTCGCTTAAAAGCGTCAGGGAGTCCTCTATCGGCTCGTTCACATTGAGTTCTTTCATCCTGAATTCGGATTTTCTCGCGAAAAACCGGATATGCCGTATAATGTTATCCATCCTGTCGGCCTGTTCCACTATTTTTTCCATATCCCTTTTAAAGGGGCTGTTCTCCTCCAGGTCCATCAGCACAGTCTGGGCAAACCCTTTGACCCCTGTCAGGGGCTGGTTCAGTTCATGCGATATGCCGGCCGCGAGCTGGCCCATGGCCGCCATCTTGCCTGCCTGGATGAGCTGTTCCTGCGCTTCTTTGATTTTTTTATAAGCGTCATGGAGCTCCCTGTCTGTTCTCTTGCGCTCGGTGATGTCCTGGACAGTTCCCATCATTCTGACCGGCTTACCATTCCCGTCAAATATAACTTTCCCCTGTTCCTGAACCACGCGTTCTGTGCCATCTTGCTGAACAACGTGATGCTCGATGCTGTATGTCGCTTTTTTATATAAAGCGTTATTAACAGCCTGCCTGACGTTCTCCCTGTCATCAGGATGGATAGAATTCAAAAATGCTTCATACGTAGCACGAACCTGCCGCGGAACAAGGCCAAAAATACGGTATATTTCATCCGACCATCTCAATTCGTTATGAACAATATCCCAGTCCCAATTCCCGATATGAGCGATCTGCTGAGCCTCGGCAAGACTGGTTTCACTCCTCTTGATCTTCTGCTCCGCCTTCTTGCGCTCTGTTATATCCCGGAATATGCCATGAAGGAACTTCCTCCCTCCAATTTCCAACAAATTTGCCTTTATTGAAACGTCTTTTAATTTGCCGTCTTTTGTAATAACCTTTGCGTCAAGGCTTTCTCCTTCTTTCCCCTTAAGGTGCTCTTTGAAAGTCAAGCTGTATTGTCCGTTATTCTCCTCAGGAGGATGGAGGATCTTCTGATGCTGACCGATCAGTTCCGCCCTTTCCCTGCCGACAAGTTTGGCCGCCGCGGGATTACAGTCAAGGATCACGCCTGTTGAAGCGTCCGCGATAACCATACCGTCCAGGGCCTCATTGAACTGTGTTCTGTATTTTTCCTCTGATTCCTTCAGCTTTTCCTCCATCTGTTTCCGTTCAGTGATATCAATGGAATACTCTATCATCTGGACTACATCACCATTTTTATCGAAAATAGGGTCTCCATGCACCTCCATTATTCTTGGACCGCCTTTGTTGTCATAATGGACATGTTCCAGAGTAACAGGTCTTCTGGTGCGAAGAACTTCACGCATGGGGCATGCATGCTTACCTTCACAGGGTTTCTCTTCCCCATGCGTTACCTTGTAGCAGCGCGTTCCTTTGGTTATGCCCCGCTTTATTGCCGCCTCATTAGCAAGCACTACGGTATGATCCCTGTTTATCACATAAAAAGGGTCATTTAGACCATTTATTACTTTCTCTATAAATTGTTTCTGTCTTGTGATCTCCTCCTCTTTTGCTATGCGTTCCGTAACCTCTCTGTTAAGATTGTCTATTGAGGTGGTTTTCTCCTGCAATTTTCTTGTCATTTCATTAAATGCCCTTGAAAGCTGGCCGATTTCGTCTTTTGCCTGAGTCCCCACCTTATACTCCAGATTTCCCATACCTATTATCTCGGTTCCTTTATGCAGTTCATGGACAGGCCTGGTGATCTTTTTTGCAACAAAAGCACCGGTCAGCCAGGCTGTCAATGGAATAAATAACATTAAAATAACGAAGATGGCTTTTAGCCTTTTCATTGGTGCGAATGCCTCGGATTCCTCGATCTCCGCAAGAAGGACCCAGTCCATTTGCGGTATATATTGATATGTTCCCAGAACCTTTACTCCCCTGTAATCAGGAAATATAGCTGCTTTTATTTCATCCGTGAGATTTTTTCCTCTGTTTATCCGGGCTGTTTTAAAATTCCACGAATCTACCTTCTGCTTTAGAAAAGTATTTTTTTGAAACCTTGAAGGGGTTATCATAAAACCGTCTTTATTCACCAGATAGATCTCGCCTGTTTTACCCAGGCCCGTTCTGTCAGTGGTGATCTCATCCAGCTTCCCAAGATCGATCTCAGCCGACAGAAAGCCTGAAAATCTTCCTGTTTTGCGGGCTCTGATCAGCGCGGATATATCGATCACCCCTTTGTTGTTTCCCGCAATACGGACATCTGTCACATGAATATCTTCTCCTGTTCTTGCGATATCGACATGCACACTTCCGTCCTTCCCGGTATCTCCTTTACTGGAAGAGGCAATAATTGTCCCTTCGGGGCTTATAGCGAATAAGGTATTGATATATTTGGTTTTTGCATGTTCATGGAGTTTTTTCAGCAGTCCGTTTAAACTTTCCATTTGTTGTCCTGGACTGAAAAGATCCTGTGTCAGTTCAAGCTCGGACAACATTTGCATGTGACCTTTGTGTTCTTCCAGAAAGGTTTCTATATGATGCGCTCTTGACTGGGCGGTTGTTTGTAAATGCGCGGATATTGAGTCTTTCAGGGCGCTTTTGGCAGAGATATAAAAACTGGACGTTCCAACAAATGTAAGTACCAGCGCTGTTATAAGAAAAGAAAAACTTATTTTATTTGCTATCTTCATTTGTGTTTATCCCATCTGCGATTCTCTTCTCTTTTTGTCTCGTCCTTCGTCCTTCGTCCCTCATCCATCGTCCTTCGTCTTTTCCTTCTATCTACTCTCTACCCTCTACTTGCCTGCCCCGTTGTCCAGATTCGTTTTATAACTCCCGCGTCCAGTTTTGCTAACACAAAACTGCGGGTGCAGAATTTAACGGGGCTACTTCTTTATAAACCGGCAGGAAGATCCTGAACATGGTTCCCCTGCCGGTCCGGCTTTTAACCTCTATTCTGCCTTTATGGTTCTCAATGATCCGGTACACTATCGATAACCCGAGCCCCATACCCCCGTCCGGTGACTTTGTCGTGAAAAAAGGATTGAATATGTGCTCCAGCGCCTTTTCTGATATGCCGCACCCTGTGTCTTCAAATGTCAATTCAATGTGTTTTCTGTCTCCGCTGGTCCCGCTTTTTATCTTTATCTCTCCGCCTTCGGGCCTCTGCAGAATGTCAATGGCGTCCCTTGCATTGGTTATCAGATTAAGAAACACCTGTTCAAGCTGGTTCGGGTCGCCCAGTACTCCTGGAAGATCTCCGGAAAGAGACTTTTTAACCCGTATATTATGGACCTTTAACTGCTCGCTCAGCAGCATCAGGGCGTCATTGACAGGACCGTTCATATCCATTTCCCGCAGGTGAAAATCAGATTTTCTCGCGAAAAACCGGACATGCCGGATTATTCTGTCCATTCTGTCGGCCTGCTCCACTATCTTGTTCAGGTCATCTCTTAAAGGGCTGTTTGCTTCCAGGTCCATAAGCGCTGTCTGGGCAAAGCCCTTGATGCCTGTCAGGGGCTGGTTGAGTTCATGTGATATGCCGGCGGCAAGCTGGCCCATTGCCGCCATCTTGCCCGCCTGGATAAGCTGTTCCTGGGCCGTCTTGAGTTTTTGATAGGCGCCATGAAGTTCCCTCTCGGCATTCTTGCGCTCAATAGCATAGTGTATGGCGCGTATCAGCAGACCGCTGTCTATCCGCCCCTTAACCAGATAGTCCTGGGCGCCTTCATGCACGGCCCTTATTGCCATTGATTCATCATCCTGACCGCTCAGGATGACTATCGGCACACCCGGCGCGCGGGAATACAGGCGGTTGAAAGTCTCAAGCCCGTGACTGTCCGGCAGGGAAAGGTCAAGAAGAACAATATCAATATCATCCGGGAATAATGATCTTAATCCTTTTGACAGGCTGTTGACCCGCTTCAGACTAAAAATATGACTTCCCGGACTATCAAGCATTTCCCCTATCAACCGGGCGTCACCGGAGTTGTCTTCAACAAGAAGCACCTTGATCGGTTTAATGTTTTCCATCTTTTTCCCTCTACAGGCGACTGTAGTATCCTCCATTCCCCATGTGGAAACGTGGGGTATCCCGTTATACGGGATTGTCCAGATTCTTTTAATAACTCCCACGTCCAGTTTTGCTAACACAAAACTGTGGGTGCAGAATCTAACGGGGCACGGTCTTTAGTTATCTTTTACGATTCTCCATTCTCAATTCTCTGTTCACGATTTACAGGGCTACCTCTTTTCTATCCCTAGCCCTGACAGAACCTTCTCCCTGTCAGACAGGTCTCCTATGATCCTGCGCCCGGGTTTCGGCGATTCCTTGATCAGTGTCGGTGTGATCATGATATCGACCTTATCCGCCAGCTCCTGATGATCAAGGACATCTATAATGGCTATATCATGCGCGGGCAATTCCTCGCAAAGGGCCGTCAGGTCTCTGATAGCTGAATCAGACCTCAATGTTTTTCCCGATATATACAATTTAAGAACGATCTTCTCCACAAACATATCCCCCTTTTATATCCGTTAATGAATGTCAGATGTCCTTAAGTAACAGCGACAAAAAACTCATTCCTCTGTTGCCCTCCGCACTTCATCGATCGTGGTAATTCCTTTAAGCGCTTTCCGCAGTCCATCCTCGAACATGGACCTCATTCCCTGCGACCTGGCCATCTTAATTATTTCATTCTCAGAGGACTTCCCGTCTATCAGTTTCCTGACCTCCCTGCTGATGACCAGTATCTCATAAATACCTATCCTTCCCTTGTATCCGATGCCATTGCAATAGTCACAGCCTTCCGACCTGTAATACTTTGCGTCAGCAGGGAGGTCCAGTTCCTTTAAAAGGCCGCTGTCCGGTCCATACTGCTTTTTGCATCTTGGACATACTCTCCTGATAAGGCGCTGAGCCATTGAACAATTCAGCACTGATGCAATTAAACCCGGATCGATCCCTATGTCCATAAGCCTTATTATTGTTCCGGCGGCGTCATTCGTATGAAGAGTGCTGATAACCAGGTGCCCTGTTAACGCGGACCTTACTGATATCTCCGCGGTTTCATGGTCCCTTATCTCGCCGACGTAGATAATATCCGGGTCCTGGCGCAGTATGGACCTTAAAGCCGAAGCAAAGGTCACGCCCACTTTGGGGTCTACCTGTCCCTGGACCAGCCCTTCGATCTCATACTCGACCGGGTCCTCAATAGTTATGATGTTCCTGCTCTCTTTTTGCATGGTATTAATGGCCGAATAGATCGTGGTGGTCTTCCCGCTTCCGGTCGGGCCTGTGATAAGAATTATCCCTTTTTTTGCCTTGACCATTTTCCCGAAGGAATCCAGGTCCCTGCCGGACATGCCGAGCTCGGAAAGCGCGGGAACGCCTTTGTTCTTGTCCAGGAGCCTTAAAACAATATTCTCTCCAAACATGGAAGGAAAGTTGGATGTCCGGACATCGATACGTTTGTCCCTTATATTAAGGCTCATCCTTCCGTCCTGCGGTACCCTTCTCAGGGATATATCCATTGCTGACATGATCTTTATCCTGGAAGTGATCGGCGCGATAAATCTGGCCGGTATTTTGTGCCTGTCGTAAAGCAGTCCGTCAATGCGAAAACGCACAGCCATAAAATTTCTCCTGGGTTCCAGGTGGATGTCGCTTACACCCTCCAGTATCGCCTGGGCGATAAAGCTGTTGACAAGCTGCACCACCGGCGGCTCGGATGCCTCCTTTTTAAGGCGTATCTCGGCCACGCCGGTATATTTCGGCTGTTTTTCCCGCTCTGTTTCCTGAAGTTCTTTCGCGAGCTGCTCGATAAGCTCCTTTCTTGTATTTCCGACGCCGTACCATTGATCAATGGCAACGCCTATGCCCTCAGCGGCAGCAATGACAGGCTCGATCTTCCGATTCGCGACCGCGGATATTTCATCAAGCGCGATAATATCCATTGGATCGGATACAGCTACGGTCAGGATATTTTCTATGATAAAAAGAGGTATAACGTTATAGCGGCGCGCGATCTTTTCAGGTATGTAATCCAGCGTTTCGCGGTCTATGGTGTAATCAGTTATATTCACGTAAGGGATGTGAAATTTTTCTCCTAAAAAACTTATGATCTTTTCTTTTGTCAAAAGGCCCATTTCAACAAGGACATTGATTAAAGGCTTGTTTTTTTGCTGAGCAATATCCTCCGCGGCCCTGAGCTTCTCCGCGGTGATCAGGTTATCAATAACCATGGCCTGTTTAAACCTGTCAAGAGTCCTGCTGTTAACAATATCTCCCTTAGTTGTTATAGGGCTGCACATAAGGTCATACCTCCCTTTGATTTATCATCTTGCCCGGCGCCGTATACCGCGGACATCCATCAACCGGGCTTACCTGTCCGCTGCTTTCTGCGCGCGGTCACCGAGATGCTTCATGACCAGCTCAACAAGCGATTCCATGTCAAAAGGTTTTGTAACATACTCATCCGCTCCGGTCTCTTTCCCCAGTTTTACATCCTTTAACTGAGTTCTGGCTGTAAGCATTATGATCGGAGTATTCCTGTAATTCTCGTCAAATTTGAGCATCCTGGCTATCTTATAACCGTTTATTTTAGGAAGCATAACATCCAGCAGGATCAGGTCAGGCTTTTCCCTTTTCGCTTTCATTAGAGCGTCCTCTCCGTCAAACGCTGTAAGACAGACAATATCTTCGATCTCAAGCCTGAATTTAATGGATTCCACTATATCAGGCTCGTCATCCACAATTAACACTCTTGGCTTTTCCATGTGACCTCCTATGTTTTCACGGCGCTGTTATGGATCTTTTTGAAGAGTTCCCCTGCTTTGGCGCCGTCATCCGGGTAACAGACAGGCCCGAGCACAGCCGGAAACGCTCCCCCGCTGACCGGGTTTTGCATGAACATCTGTACTATTCTCTCTTTTATGTCCTCCGCGTCTTTTTTCGAGGTCCCTATCAACGCTATTATCAGGAGGTCAAAATCCGGGTGATAGATAATACGGTCAGAGGAGCGCGTAATAACTTTGCGTATGATCTCTACTATCTGATTCGCGTGCCAGATACCCGGACCTCCCGGGCTTTTCGCTCCGGTCATTCCGTCCTGCCCGGGCTTTACGCCAATCAGAGAGAACGCCGGATTCCCCATTAACTGCTGGATCTCCTTTTCGAACACCTCTGTTTCAGGCGGCTTTTGAGAAAAGACAGGAAGCGTAAAGAAAAAACTGCTTCCTTTATTTACCTGGCTGGTCACCGAGATCTCCCCGCCGTGCGCTTCGACCATCTGCTTTACAATAGCAAGGCCAAGGCCTGAACCCTGTGTCTTTCGCGACAGGGAATCCTCGACCTGATAGAACTGGTCAAATATATGCCTCTGATCATCCGCAGGAATGCCGACCCCGGTGTCTTTGACCTTAACACCGACTTTATCCCCCATGTTCTCGGCGGACACGGTTATCTGTCCTTTTTCAGGCGTAAATTTCAGGGCATTGTCCATGAGATTGAACAGGACCTGTTCGATCCTGTCGGAATCCGCGCGGACAGCGGGAAGGTCCTCGGGAAGATCCGTTCCAAGCTGTACAGACCTCTCACTGGCGCGCGGCTTGAATGTTTCAACCGCGTACTGCATGAGGTGCTTTATATCAACCCCTGAGAACCTGAGCTCTATTTTGCCGGCCTCCAGCCTGGAAAGATCAAGAAGGTCATTGATCAATCTGGCCAGCCTGTCTATATTACGCTCCGCCATGGACATAAAACGCTTTTGCGTGTCATTAAGCGCGCCTGTTTTCCCGGTTATCATGAGCTGGATAGCGTTTTTTATGGAAGTAAGAGGCGTCCTCAGATCATGCGAAACAACGGAAACGAACTCAGACTTCATCTGGTTAAGTTTGTGGAGCCTTCTGTTCACTTCTTTCAGTGTGTCCTCTGCCATCTTGATGGTAGTGATATCAAAAAAAGATATTAAAAAATTTTTTTTGCCTTCCCAGCTGGTCTCGACCACATACATCTCCGCGATACCCTTTTCACAGCTACCGCGGATTATGTCGACCTCGGCTTTGCCCTCTGAAACCGGGAACCCGAACTCACTGCCTACAAGATCATCCGCTTTTCTGCCGAAAAGATCTTCCGCGGAATTATTAACAAAATCAACTGTCCCTTCACTGTTTACGATCACTACGCCGCCGGGGCTTTTCTGTACAATGGACATGAAGTTGTCCTTGCTTTCTTCCAGTTCCTTCATCAGTTTTTTACGTTCAGTGATATCCTTGGAAATGTGAACACACCCTTTAAGCTTGCCGTTATCGTCCAGGATGGGAGATGTAGTGACCAGGAGAGGTACGCCGATATTCGGGTCATCCACCTCTTCTGTATGCGGTTTCATGTCAGACTTTGTGTCTTCAAATGGACAATTATTCCACGGCGCGTCCTGATTATGGAGCAATTTATAGCATTTTTTACCTATAAGGTCCTCAGGTCTTGACTTCATTGCCTCGGCAAAGGACCTGTTCACTTTAGTTATGGTGTTATTCTCATCCTGAATAAATATCAGGTCAGCTATGCTGTCAAAGGTTTTACTCCATTTTTCAGAGGCGTTAAACAGCTCTTTTTCCAGTTTTTTTCGTTCTATTACCCCT
Source organism: bacterium BMS3Bbin08 (assembly GCA_002897775.1). GTDB lineage: Bacteria > Nitrospirota > Thermodesulfovibrionia > UBA6902 > BMS3Bbin08 > BMS3Bbin08. The sequence continues at coordinate 148,269 of BDTR01000053.1, forward strand.
GCGAGGGTAGTAGCCACTGCGGTCAAAAATTCTTCTTCCTCCTGACTGCGGGCATGACCCTCTTTTGAATACAGATTAATTAATCCCACCACCTTGTCCTTGGACATGACAGGGACACAGTAATGACCATGAGGGGCGATACCATCAAACCTGTTCTCATGGCGCTCATCAATACAGTCTGAAAATTCTATTTTTCCTGACAACGCGGCGCGGCCGCAAAGACACCTGCCGAACGGGACCCTGGCGCATAAATTCAGTAACGGTTCTGCCAGTCCTATTTGCGCTTTGAGCACCAGCACTTCAGGTTCATCTTCAACCAGAAAAATAGCGCCCTTTGGCTCAAGGGTAAGCCAGGGGAAAGGGGCATAAATTATCAGATCTATTACCTGCTTCAGGATCTCCGGAAGGGGAATGTCCTGAAACGGCAGATGCAGTATTTTATTAAGGATGTCCTGGATCTGAGAGTTTCTCTGTATCTTTTCTTCCGCCTGCTTACGCTCAATGGCGTAACGTACAGCGCGCGCCAGCAGGCCGCTTTCAACCTGTCCTTTGACCAGATAGTCCTGGGCGCCGGCCTTCACTGCCCTGATCGCGAACTCCTCGTCAGCCAGGCCGCTCAGGATAACGATCGGAACCATTGGGGCCCGGTTGCGCATACTGGTGAAGGTCTTGATCCCCTGGCTGTCCGGCAGGGAAAGGTCAAGAAGAACGATGTCCACATCGCCTGTTAACAAGTGTTCCGTCCCTTCTGAAAGACTGCCCGCCCACTTTAGCTCAAATTTTTCGTTTTTTATCTCGTTGAGCATTTCCTTTAACAGACGCGCGTCTCCGGGATTGTCCTCAACAAGAAGGATATTAATGGGCCTGACAACTGCTTTAGTCTCTTTCATGCCTTCCTCTTATCCATCAGCAATTTGCTATTTACCCCTGCCTGTCCCGTAGTTCGGGATTGTCCAGATTCGTTTTATAACTCCCGCGTCTGGTTTTGCTAACACAAAACCGCGGGTGCAGAATCTAACGGGGCACTGTCTTTAGTTATCTTTTACGATTCTCCATTCTCAATTCTCTGTTCACGATTTACGGGGCTTCCTTTAAAGGAAGCTTCACTATCGTAAACCAGAAGTTTTCAATTGATTTCACTACCTTAATGAACTGCTCAAGGTCAACCGGCTTTGTGATGTAACAGTTCGCGTGATATTCATAAGTCTTCAGAACATCCTGCTCCGCGTCCGACGTTGTCAGAATAACTACAGGGATGTTCTTCAGTGCGGGATCGTTTTTTACTTCAGCCAGTACTTCCCGGCCGTCCTTTCTGGGCAGGTTCAGATCAAGAAGTATAATGTCCGGATAAGGCGCTTCGGAGTATGCACCCTGCCTGCGCAGGAACTCCATAGCTTTCTCACCGTCCTCAACCACATGCAGACGGTGATACAGCTTACCCTCATTCAAACCTTCCTTTACCAGGCGTACATCGCCTGCATTGTCTTCGACAAGCAGTATATTAAACGGTCTCATATTCTCTCGCATAACTTTACTCCTTTACAGGTTCCCACATGCAGTATCCCCCTTTACCCCTGCCTGTCCCGTAGTGCGGGATGGTCCTGATCCTTCAGGATTTTTCCGCCCCGGTCGAAAACTCGCCATGGAGAGCGGATCAGACGAGTCTGAACAGAGCTAACATTTGCTATACGTGATGCGTTTCTTCTTTGCTCTCTACTTTCTTCTCTCGTCCTTCCTCCCTCCTCCCCTGCCGGCAGGCAGGCTCGTCCTTCTTTCTTTTTTTACAGGTATCGTGAAATAAAACGTTGAGCCCTTTCCATGCTCTGACTCGACCCAGATCTGCCCGCCGTGACGCTCCACGATCTTTTTGCATACCGCCAGCGCGATACTCGGCTCGGAATATCCGGGCTTGCTATGCAAGCGCTGGAATATCTGAAAGATCTTTTCCCTGTACTTCTGCTCTATTCCTGTCCCGTTGTCTCTCACGGAAAAGATCCACGTTTCATTGTCATTTTTGGCTGAAACATGCACGCGAGGCGGTTCTTCGCCGCGAAATTTGATCGCGTTGCCTATAAGGCTTTGCAATAACTGGGTTAGCTGAACATCATCAGCCATGACCTCAGGCAGGGGGTCATGCGTTACTTTTGCCCTGTTGCTTTGTATAAATGGCGCGAGGTCTGTGAGGACCTGTGTGAGGACCGCTTCACAGTCGATCTGTTTGAACGCCCTTCCTGCCATACTTACCCTTGAATAAGCCAGCAGTCCCTTGATCAGCATCTGCATTCTTTTTGTGCCTTCAACAATAAAACCGATAAAATCACGGGTATCCGTATCAAGATTTTCCTCATGTTTTTTCGCAAGCAGCTGTACATAGCTCGATACTGTCCGGAGGGGCTCCTGCAGGTCGTGTGATGCCACAAAAATAATACGCTGCAGTTCTGTATGCGCCCGTATCAGTTCCTGAGATTGTCTGATAAGGGTTTTTTCCGATTCCTTTATGCCGGTAATGTCCCTTGCCGTGCAGATCAGGTTCGTTATACCGCCGCTTTTGTCTTTCATCACAGAACCGCTGAAGAGCACGGGTATCGTCTTCCCGTCTTTTGTTTTATAATTCGTCTCATAACTCGATACCCGGCCGTCTTTTGCAAGCCGGTCAAAAATTGTTCCTTCACGAAAAACCTTTTCTTCTCCAGGAAACAGGAAATTAAAGTTTTTCCCAATCAATTCCTTCTCTCCATACCCCAGCAGGCCGCAGGCCGCCCTGTTGACCGTCCTGATTTTTTTGTCAGGGGTCGTCACAATCAGGGCGTCGCTCATATTGGCGAAGATTGAATCCACATAGTTCTTATCCACCAGTTTTGACCTCTGTTCCCTCAGGTCCCTGACCATCCGGTTGAAAGAACCGGACAATTCTCCGATTTCATCATCTGACTTAACCCTTATTTCCTGTGACAGATCGCCTTGAGCAACACGTCTTGTCCCCTCTACTAATTCATGGATCGGCCTGGCCAGCGCCCTGCCCATAAAAAAAGCAACCATAACGGTAAAGAATATAGAAGTAACCAGGGCTACGCCTAATACCTTCCTGGACATTTCCGTTACTTTAAGGATGGCCATGTTCTTATTTTCGATTTTTAATGTTATTCCATCCAGGGCTTCCCGGGTTAAGTGAACAATTCTGTGCGCTGCCTGCAGCGCTTCATCTTCCATCTCTTTTGTTGATGTGCCTCCAATATAACCCTCCCTTACTTCCAATCCGTATGCATATACAGCCTGCCTGAAAGTCTTTAGCTCCTTAACCACGAGGTCTGTTTCAGCCAGATCATTTTCATCGGAAGACAAATTTTTAACATCTTCAATCTCGCTGAGTGCCTTTTTGATAAGCAGGCTTACAGGCGCTATAAGCTCACTCCTGCCTAAGTAATAATCATAAAGGCTGTCCTTGGCATCGGTAGTTACCTCAAACAGAGCGTGCCATTTTTTCATTTTCGCTTCTTCAACGGTTATGATATTTTCAAGTCTTTCCGCGCTGCTGGACATAACCGCGTAAGACAGAATACTCACTGCGACAACAATTAAAAGCAGAATCCCCAGCCCAAGGTTACGTACGGTCCTAAATGACAAAATTAACGGCCTCCCCGGATCATGTATCCACACGCGTTAGTCTCTATATCTACGCCGGCTTCTTTAATCATCTGGTCCTGTAAGGCATAATCTTCATCTCTGGTTTCTATGAATCTGACGGCCCCGAAATTTTTGAGCACTAATCTTCCTTCCCTGCTCTTGTCGAGGTTCAGCAGTAAATTTTTTATCCGGCTTTTCAGGGCAGGATCCAGATACCTGCTGACCGCCAGTCCGTTTGACGGCATTTCCTGTGATTCCGCAAGAACGACCATCTGGTTCCTGAAATCCTGGTCTTCCCGTGCCAACGCGTTAAAGATACGGTTTTTACAGCTGCCGATATCAGCCTCTCCTGTATACACTGCCCACGCAGAAGTGTCATGGCTGCCGGCAAAATATATTTTAGAAAAGTAATTCTCCATATCACTGATACCGTGTCTTTTGAAATATGCCCGTGGAAAGATGTAGCCGGCTGTTGTGGCCCTATGGACTAAAGCTATGCTTTTCCCCTCCATATCTTCCACAGTCCTGATACCGCTGTCCCTGCGTACAAATATATAGCCGCTGTATGTAGAACTGTTGTCCAGCCATACCGGCCGCGCAACAGGCTCTATCGCGACTTTATTGCGGGTCATGATATAACTGAAGCCGCCAAAAAATCCCGCGTCCGCCTCACCTCTCAGAAAAGCCCGGCATATATCTCCATAACTCGGCAGGATTTCTGCCTGGACGTCCAGATCAAGCTTTTTAGAAAGATAATTGGTGATGTGTTTATATTGGTTCCTCTGGTCAAAAACATTCTTTTCAGGTATAAGGACAATAACAAATTTATCTCCTTTCCTGAACTTTTTTACACGGGGCCGGACAACCTCTTTCTGTGTTTTAACATCGGTTGGAAAGCCCTCATCCGCGCATACCTGCGAGACGTTCAGGATCGTAAAATCTCCCAGTGAGCTGACATGACCCGCAATGTCCGCCGGACCAGGCATAATCATGTAAAAAACCGTTACTATGCATATTTTTATTTTCATGTTTTCGTATTCTCTATTTGGCAAAAATTAAGGTTAAACTCTCGCTGATATCGCCGATGCCGTAAAGCGGCTGGGACAATTCTCTGTTCTCCTTCCTGCCCGCTATCTCGTAACGCGATACCCCGAACCAGAAGCTCTTTTGCCGATCAAACCGGACGTCATCGTTATTTCCGGTATCCAGCGCCCTGCCAAATTCTATTGTCCATCTTCCTTTATTCCAGACCCCTTTGGCCCTCACATCCGCGCGGCTGCCTGTTGGTATCTGATTGGCAAATCTCGGGAATACATCGCCTTTGTACTCTATCTGGAGTTCTGTCCTGTATGCGGCTGTCCCGGAATCCTCCTTGCGGAGCAAATAAATCTTTTTTCCGGTCTTGCTGGTTAATTCGGTAGTACCTTCTATATAGTTAAGACTTAAGCTCTGAATTTTATCGTCGGAATAGCCCACCGGGTCGGTCCTTCCGGCCTTCCAGAACCAGATATCTGCTTTATATGAATTGTCCGCATGGATACTTAAATCAACAGGCTCCGGTCCCATATTCCATTTGAAAACAAAAACATCTTCCCTGTCCTTTCCGCCCCTGTAAAGCTTTCTGCCTTTATCCCACACCCAGCTCTTATGGGTCCTGGACTCATCAGGGTCGGGAAAACTGACCAGAAAGAATATCTCTTTGCCGGTATAGACTGCTTTCAGGGTAATATCAATATCAGCTGTATCGTCATGTGTGGTGATCTTCTCTGCCTCCGCCCATACCTTGTCAGCGCCAATTCCGTCAATGACCGGCGGAATCTCAACTTTTTGGGCTGTAAGTATCTGGTCAGAATAGGCTGTATCAAAAATAAGCACACAGCCTGTCAGTACTGCAAGAAAAGCTATTGCTTGTCTCACGTCCCACCTCGTAAACCGTTTTTTTTATATTTCCTGTTCTCTCATCTGGCGCCAGGCAGTTTGGCAATTGTAAACCAGAATTTTTCAATTGCTGTTATTACCCTGTTAAACTGCTCGAAATCCACCGGTTTTGTGACATAGCAGTTAGCGTGGTGCTCATAAGTCTTCGTGATATCCTGTTCCGCGTCTGACGTCGTCAGGACAATTATTGGTATATTTTTCAATTTCATGTCGTTCTTGATCTCAGCCAGCACCTCCCGGCCGTCTTTTCTGGGCAGGTTCAGGTCAAGCAATACAATATCAGGACGCGGCGCTCCGGAAAACTCAGCCTCCTGCCGCAGGAACTCCATTGCCTTTTCACCGTCCTCAACCACGTGAAGATTATGATAAAGCTTTCCCTCTTTCAGACCCTCCTTTACCAGACGTATATCACCGGCGTTGTCTTCGACAAGCAGTATATTAAACGGCCTCATGCTCTCTTCCATAGCTTCGTCCCTCTATATCGTATATACATTTTTTTTAATCCCGTTGTTATAGAAATCATAGATTTCTAATGGGGCTTTCTACTTCTTTATCCTTTCTCTCTACTCGTTTTTTACCCCGTTGTCCAGATTCTTTTTTTAACACCCCCGTCCAGTTTCGCTTGCCTGGAAACTGTGGGTGCAGAATCTAACGGGGTTACCTCTTTTTTCACAGGTATCGTGAAATAAAAAGTGGAGCCTTTCCCAGGCTCTGACTCTACCCATATCCTGCCGCCGTGCCGTTCCACGATCTTCTTGCAGACAGCCAACCCTATGCCTGTACCTGAATACTCTGACCTTGGATGCAGGCGCTGGAATATCTGGAAAATCCTGCCTTTAAACTTCTGTTCTATACCGATACCATTGTCTTTTACAGAGAAGACCCAGTTGTCGTTCTCCTGTCTGGCTGAGACATGAACCCTCGGATGGTCTTTGCCGTGAAACTTAATCGCATTGCTTATAAGGTTCTGGAACAGCCGGGCTATCTGGACACTGTCAGCCATAACCTCGGGCAGGGATTCATAAGTAACCTCGGCATTATTCTCCCTGACAGTTTCCTGCATATACATAAGGACCTGCCTGAGAACCGCTTCACAGTTTGCAGACTCAAAAGGTTTGCCCCGGGTATCGACCCTTGAGTAGGCCAGCAGGTCGTTTATCAGCCTTTGCATCCTCTCTGCTCCGTCAACAGCGAAATGAATGAACTCATCAGCGTCTTTGTCAAGACGGCCTTTGTACTTCCTTCCAAGCAGCTGCACATAGCTTGACACCATGCGCAGAGGCTCCTGCAGATCGTGCGACGCCACATACGCGAACTGCTGGAGCTCCGCGTTTGAGCGGGTCAGTTCCTCTGTTCTTCCGGCAAGGGCCTCCTCCGCCTTCTTGCGCTCTGAGATGTCGCGCGTGACCGCGAACAGATACGGCTTGCCGTTAACTTTAATCGCGGTAACACTGATATCAACAGGATAAGTCGTCCCGTCTTTTCTCCTGTTAATAGTCTCAAAAGGCGCGACTTTCTCTGTTTGCACCAGATCAAAAAGTGTCCTGTATCTTGTTTCATCATAACGCGCATCTACATGAGAAATGCCAAGTTCCAGGAGCTCATCCCGTGAATATTGCAGCATTTTACAGGCGGCGTCATTCACATACAGGAATCTCCCCTTTCTATCCACTAAATATTGGCCTTCATTTGAATAATCGCTGATAAATTTGAATGTCTTTAATTCTTCTTCCGCCTTTTTACGTACAGTAATGTCTTTTGATACATGAACGACCTGCACGATCTTCCCTGATTCGTCTTTGATCGGAAAAGTCGAAATCTCTGCGAAGATACTTCCGCTGTGCCTGGTGTAGTGCAGATGTTCTGAAGTTGACTTTTCTCCGGTCAAAAGACTGTCCGAAAGGGGGCACATGATGTCTGCAGAGGCACAGGGTTTGGACCTGTTATGGGTTACCTCATAACAGGTTTTCCCGATAACCTTTTCTTTTTCCAGGCCGGCTTCTTTCAGAAAGGCTTCATTGCATTCAAGTATCCTGAAATTAGAAACGTCAATGATCGAGATAGCGTCGCCCATACTGTCAAGGATGACCCTGGAGAACTCATTTGAGCGAATAAGGGCTTTTTCCCATTTCTTGCGCTCGGCGATCTCTCTGTTCAGCTCATGTACTGATGTAGTCGTTTTCTTCAGGTCTGCGGTCATCTGTCTGAAAGAGTGTGCCAGCTGGCCGATCTCATCTTTTGTCCTGACCTCGATCCGTGTATCAAGGTCGCCTTTGCCTATCTTATTTGCAGCGTCTCTCAGTATTGAGACAGGCCGGGCAATGGAACGTGAAATAATTGCGCCCAGCAGAATGGCAAATGTCGTCACGATCAGGGAAGAAAATAATATGCGGTTTTTTAATCTTGAAACAGGAGCGAATATTTCTTCTGAATAATGATCGATGATCAGGACCCAGTCCAGGCCCTTAAAGTCCCTGAATCCGGTTGAATGAACATAGACACGCAATATTTTACCTTGCTCTGAATCTATAAATTCCCCTTTTGGCTCATCTTGAGAATCATGCACAAACAAAGTGGAAATATCATCAGAGAGTTTTTTGCTCTCCCTGGTTGAATAAATTATTTTCCCTCCTTTGGTAATTAACATGTATTCCATATATACATGCTTTTTATGCATCCCGTAGGCCTTCATGTCTTTTATGATGTTAATGATTTCCTCAATATTCAAAACAGCCTTTATTACACCGATAAAATTCCCATTATTATCATCTATTCTTAATCCGATATTAGTGGAATACACCTTTGAGCTCTCATCATATCCAACATCAGTTACATATAAACCCTGTGCTTTTGCCTTTTGCCACCATTCTTCATCATCCTGCCTGTAGTCGCTTGTTTTATTGGTCTGTGCAACATTAGCGCCGTATTTATTAGTTACAAACACCTCACCAAATACCCTGTAGCCGTATTTTTTCCTGTAGAAGTCCAACTTTCCCCGCAATTCCCCTGATAAGTTGCTGTCAATCAGGTCCCGCATAAATGGCGTTACTTCATCTTTTGCCGCGGAAACCCATTCCCTGTCTTTATTGTTAATGTAAGCCTGGATGTCATCCAGTTTTTCAAAGTCCTGATTTGATCTTGTAACCGTTTCATGCAGATCAGGGTCTGCGCTATAGGCTCGAATTGTTTCGATCTTGTAATTCATATCCCTGTCTATCTCATCCATTATCCTCAAGGCCATATTGCTTACATTATCCGTGAAAACGCTCTGCATTATTTTTTTGCTGGCATTAACTGCAAGATACCCGGTCAGGCATATCAGCAGCGACACTGCCAGAAACCCGCCTATCAGTTTATAAATTATTTTCATGACTTATTCATTAGAATGTCTTATTTCGTATCACAACAGCCGTGGATATACGAGTGTTTATTTTTCCAGCTTCATTTATTTCCCGTGCTGATCTGCATTGTCGATAAAAAAGCCGGGCTTCTGCTCAGATACTGAACATGTTACGCAGGTTAAGTTTTTATCATTCATGTTGCTTTTTATTTTTTACATGACAAGCTTTGGGTGTAATTTGATATAATATTAGTCAAAATAACATAATTTTAGTGCAAGCATGTCCTGTATTTTTTAATAATATTACATAATATCGAGCCTGTCAAGTGGAATATAAAGCAATTTGAAAAGATATTTTTTTTTGCGGGGCAATCTGTCCTGGCGGGGAACTTTCCAGCCAGTCAGGCCTTTGGCAATCGATGATGCTGGATTATCATTTCGCGGCAAACAACAAAACAGGCATAACTGTCTGTAAATATTGTGTTTTTAGATAGGGGTTTTCACAGGTGCGGGCCTTGATTGTAAGGGTCCACACGTTGCGGACTATTGGAACAGACAGGGTTATTGGGATGATCCGCTAACGCCGGCCTTTTTTCTCTTCCTGGGTTTTCTCACTGGAGGAGCGGCCTCCCCAAACCCGGCTCCGCTTGAAATAGCGTCCTTGATCACTGAGTCCATATAAGATGAATCAAAAGGCTTGGCAATTGATGTGTATGCCCCCGAACGGGCTGCCTCAAGATTGGTCTCAAGTGTTCCATACGCGCTCAGCATCACAACAACAATACTTTCATCTATCTGCTTGATCCGCTTCAAGGTCTCAAGCCCGTCTATCCCCGGCATTTTGATATCAAGCAGTACCAGGTCAGGCCTGTCTTTCCTTATTATACCGAGCGCCTCTTCACCGCCTGACGCGGTAATGACCCTGTAGTCCTTAAAGGTACGCGCGAAAAAGTCCCGTATGATCTCCTCATCGTCAACTATCAAAACGGTTTTGCCTGCCTCAGGCTTCATCTCAAGTGCAAGCCCTTCAATTCCAGGCTTTCCCTGGAGCTGGCCCATAAGCCACCTGTCTATGAGGTCCTTTCTGAACCGCCACTCGCTTGCCACCTTGAATGCGGGGATCCTGCCTTCCCTGGCAAGCTTGTAGATAGTCATTTTGTTCATTTGCAGGAATTCCGCCACTTGCTTAATGTCCATTAAATTCGCTTCCATGAAATTATTCCTTTCCAGGGGCCTTTGCCGTCCTGCCTGTAGTTGTATTATATAATATTGTATATTATTTTATCTGGTTTTGCAACGTCCCAGATATTTTTTTGCCATCCGCAGAGGTGTCTTACATTTAATTATAGACCGACGGATCTGAAAAAAATCAGCTTTCAGTCAAATTTGTACCTCTGTATTGTTTAAACTGTATCGTTCCAGTAATGTTCATACGCATTACTGCTTATAATTATCCTCCCTCCGGCAATTTTACACTCATTATCAAAGTCTGTCAAATGTTTTTTAAATATCCGGCAGGTTTTGCGGAAAATCGTTACTGCACAGGTTGATTTACTGGAAGCATGATCTTGAACGTAGTTCCCATGCCGGCCTGGCTCTGAGCATCTATACTGCCGCCGTGGTTTTCCACGATCCGGTACACTATGGACAGTCCCAGGCCCATACCGCCGTCAGGTGATTTGGTCGTAAAAAAAGGATTAAAGATACTCGTTGCTTCTGCTTTAGCGATACCGCACCCTGTATCAGAAAAAGTAAGTTCTACATGTTTTTTGTCCTTACTAACCGCGCCTTTTATCTTAATGACGCCGCCACCGGGATCGTTCAAACTGTCAATGGCATCCTTCGCATTGGTAATTATATTAATAAAAGCCTGCTCAAGCTGGTTATGGTCTCCGCGGATCCCTGGAAGACGCCGGGGCAAAGACTTTTTCACTTTGATATTGTGTAGCCTTAACTGTTCGTTTAAAAGCATAAGGGCATCCTCTATGGGCCGGCTTATATCTATATCTTCCTTGAAGAAGTCAGACTTTCTGGCAAAGAAACGCACATGCCGTATGATCTTATCCATCCTGTCAGCCTGCTCCACAATTTTGTTCAGGTCTGTTCTCAACGGGTTATCATCATCCAGGTCCATGAGCACTGCCTGGGCAAAACCCTTTATGCCTGTAAGGGGCTGGTTGAGCTCATGCGAGATGCCCGCGGCAAGCTGGCCCATTGCCGCCATTTTTCCGGACTGGATAAGCTGCTCCTGCGTATCCTTGAGCTCCTGATAGGCCGCGCTCAATTCTTCTTCTGCTATTTTAATACTGGTAACATCCTGACCATATAAATTGACATAGCCGGGTCCGGTAAAAGGCACTACTGTAAGTAAAATGATAGTATCAGAATATTTGATCTGGATATGCTTTTTTGCGTCCGCGCCAAGGGTATCTTTAATTATTTTTCGCCACGTTCTTGGCGCTCGCTCACCGACCTTACATTCCCATTTATCCAGCATGGGTTTACCTGCCTCGTTGCAATAGAGAATATAACCGTCTTTATCTATACGAAGCACAGGATAGGGACTTTCTGAAGGAAATCTGGCTATGCTTTTTAATTCTTCCTTTATACCTTTAAGCCCGGTGACGTCCCTTGCGATGGCCCTGGTCCCGACAAAGTCACCTTTCCTGTTTCTTTCAACATAGATATTTAAAATAACGTTGAGCACCCTGCCGTCTTTTCTGACAAATTCCCTCCCCAGGTTCAATAAGGCGCTATCAACGGTTATTTTCGGGAAAATTTCCTCAAAAAGTTTTTTTGACCTTTTTGTGAAGAAAGTGGTGAGATGTTTTCCTATGACATCCTCTCTTTTGTAACCGAGCATTTTCCCAAATGTCCTGTTACAGTCAATTATTGTCCCGTCCTTATCGATCGAGTAATACATATCCGGGGCATTGTCATATAGATCACGGAATTTTTGTTCTGACTCTTTCAATGCCTTATCCAATTTCTTGCGTTCGGTAATATCATCATAGACAGCAACTATCTCTCCTGAAAGCAGTTTATAGACATAGTTTTCCCGCCAGCCCGCTATCCTGTTATCTTTATATAAAGCAACAGGGTGATGTTGGGGTTTCCCTGTCTTCCATACACGCTGGAATACGTCGAGAAGCCCGAACTCGCTGACCCCGGGAAAGACTTCTGTTACTTTCTTCCCTATGACGTTTTCTTTTTTGATGGAATCTATATTTTCTCCCGCCCTGTTGAAATCCCTGAATACAAAGTCCTCTCCATCCGCGGTAGCCTCATACACCGCTGCTCCGCTGCTCATGTTATTGATCAATTCCCTGAATCTTGTTTCGCTCTCCTGCAGTGCCTTCTCCACTTTCCTGCGTTCGGTGATATCTCTGGCAATGTGAATGGATGCGATAACTTCGCCTTTACCGTTTGATATAGGCGACGTGGATACCTCGAAATAACTCCCCGATTGCGGTTCGAATATCTCAACGCGAACTGTCTCTTTTTTCTTCAGTGTTTGTTTATGAGGACAGTTCAACGGGGGCTTATCTGTCTTATGCAGTAATTCATAACAGGTCTTGCCGATAGCCTCATCAGGCAACATTTTTACGGCATCAGCAAAAGCCTTATTTACCTTCACGATCCGGTAGTCACTATCACAGATCGAAACCAGGTCAGGAATGTGGTCAAAGGCTGCGCTAAACCATTCAGACAATTTCCATTCAGTAAGAATCGGGTCAGCTTTTTTCTTCATGTATGCCTACCCTTATTTAAAAGTCCATGCTGCATTTATTCTCTGACCCTGCTGGAAATATTGAAACTGTTTTTGATAGCGTCGGTTTTCGTGCTTTTAAATGTAAACGCTATATTAAGTCTAAATGTGCGATACTATATCATAAAAACTTTCCGTAATGCGGCCGGGGTCAGGTCTTCATTCTTCACTTAATTTGGCATCTAGTTCTCGCACAACTTTCCTGTACTTTCTGTTTGCCACCAGTTCTTTTCTTGCTCTTGACGCTCCCTGACTTACTGCCGTATACCCTACTCCAAAATATCTACCAATTTCTTCATTGCTGATATCTGTTAATTTTCTTAAAAGATAAAAAGTGATTTTTCTTGCAAAATTGCCTCGTTTCCCAACCGATCTAATCTCCTGCTCACTTAGTCTAAGCCTTTTTGCTACTTCTTCTATTACTCTCTTACATGAAATGTCTCTTGCAAGCCTTCTGCTCTCGGGTATTTCTCTGTGTTCCTTTAAATCTAATTTTTTCTTTATCTTCTCTATAAAGTCTTCATTCCCGATTACCGGACCTGCTTTAACATGATTAAAGGGATCATCTTCGGCAGCCGTTAATCCCTCCTCAATAAATATTTTATATAGATTTTTTGCCTGAGTCTCTCTTGTGCTGTACTGCCCAAGTATCCATTCACTAGTCAACCATTTTTCTTTTATCGATCTGCCTATATAGTCAAGATAACTGCTCCATTTATATTCTTCCGGCCTTTTAACTATTAACGCTCGAACTGGATTTAAATGAATATAACGACTTACAGAGAGCAAGTATCGCTCCTTTTCTATTAACAACCCCTTATACCTGCCCTGAAAGAGATGCCCAACCCTTTGATGCTTCTTGTTAAAGTAGACTGTATAAGCTGTATTCAGGTAATGCATCACTCTCGTAATATTACCTTTGGGGGTCTCTATTAATAGATGATAATGATTCTCCATCAACACATATCCATGAATTACAACTTGGTATCGAGCTGGAAGCTCAGATAAAATTTTAAGGAATTTCCTGCAATCTCCATCTTTTCTGTATATTGGTTTTTTTTCATTCCCTCTTGAGGTTATATGATAGAGGGCGCCGTCATACTCAATTCTTAGTGGTCTTGCCATAAGTTGTTTTTACTATAAAATATTTTTTGTGTCAAGTTTGAAGACCTGACCCCTTTTATTTCTTGACATATGCCCGCATATTTGATATTCCTTTATGAAGCATCATTCCTCATATATATGTCTAAATATATAAAAACAGCTTCATTTTTTCTCACTCAAAAAAAGGGGGTGACCGGATGAAATCTTCATCTGACGACGTTCTGCATGAAATGACAGAAACGCTGGAGTCTCTTGCGAAAAAGGGGGTATCCCGCAGGGACTTCATGAAGTTCTGTACCGGAATGGCCGCATTACTTGCTTTACCAGCCTCTTTCATTCCAAAAATAGCCGAGGCAGTAACCGGAGGGAAAAAGCCAATTCTCGTATGGCTTGAATATCAGGACTGCGCCGGTGATACTGAAGCCCTGCTCAGGGTGACAAAACCCACGGTGGGACAGCTTATACTTGATATCCTGTCTGTGGACTATCACGAGACGATAATGGCGCCTTCAGGATTTCAGGCTGAAAAGTCACTCAGGGATGTAGTTGAAAACCATAAGGGAAACTATCTCGTAGTTGTAGAGGGTTCCATCCCCATGAAAGATGATGGTGTTTACTGCTGTATTGGCGGCAGGTCTGCTGTTGACCTTGCCAGAGAGGTATGCGGCAATGCCCTTGCTACTATAGCCGTAGGAACCTGTGCCACTTATGGCGGAATACCGGCCGCATCTCCCAATCCCACAGGTGCTGTAGGTGTTAAGGAAGCCGTACCTAATGCCACGGTTATTAATCTACCGGGATGCCCTGCGAACGCGGAGAATATTTCTGCCACTATTGTTCATTATCTTACATTCGGCAAACTTCCAAGCACAGACAAACTCGGCAGGCCTTATTTTGCTTACGGCAAAAGGATCCACGACAACTGCGAAAGAAGGGGGCATTTTGATGCCGGACAGTTCGCAAGGCAGTGGGGAGATGAAGGGCATAGACAGGGATGGTGCCTTTATGAGATGGGATGTAAAGGGCCTGAAACCTTTCATAACTGCCCGACCATTAAATACAATGAAGGCACAAGCTGGCCGGTACAGGCAGGACACGGCTGTATAGGCTGTTCAGAACCAAGTTTCTGGGATACAATGAGCCCGTTCTATAAACGGCTTCCTAAAGTTCCCGGATTTGGTGTTGAAAGCACGGCTGATAAGGTCGGCGCCGGACTTGCCGCGGCAACAGCTGCCGGCATTCTTGCTCATGGAATAGGAAGAGCGATAAAACCCAGGAAAGAAGAGGGAGGTGAATAGAATTGGCAAAGAAAATAGTTGTTGACCCTATTACAAGGATTGAAGGACATCTGAGGATCGAGGCCAAGGTTGAGAACGGCAAGATCGTTGACGCGTGGAGCTCAAGCACAATGTTCAGAGGGATCGAGCTCATTCTTAAAGGCAGAGACCCCAGAGATGCCTGGGCATTCACTCAGCGAATATGAGGCGTCTGAACTACGGTTCACGCAACCGCCTCGGTGAGAGCGGTCGAAAATGCTTTAGGAATCACAATCCCTGATAACGCAAGGATCATAAGAAATCTTATTACAGGGATCCAGTATGTTCAGGACCATGTAATACACTTCTATCATCTCCATGCGCTTGACTGGGTCGACATAGTAAGCGCTTTAAGTGCAGATCCGGCCAAGACATCATCTCTAACACAGTCAATATCAGACTGGCCCAAATCAAGCACGGATTATTTCAAGAGTGTCCGGGACAAGCTTAAATCCTTTGTTGATAACGGACAGTTGGGTCCTTTTGCCAACGGTTATTGGGGACATCCAGCGTACAAACTTCCGCCTGAAGCAAATCTCATGGCTGTAGCCCATTACCTTGAAGCGCTTGACTGGCAGAGAGATGTCATAAAGATACAAGCTCTTCTTGGAGCTAAAAACCCTCACGCGCAGACTTACATTGTTGGCGGCATGTCAATTCCTGTTGATCCGGACAGCCAGAACGCGCTTAACGCCGGAAGCATTGCTTTTATATCCGGCTTGGCCAAAAAGGCACAGGAGTTTGTTGACCAGGTCTACATTCCTGATGTTCTTGCGGTTGCTCCTTTCTATTTAGACTGGGCCGGTCACGGTGCGGGCGTCGGCAACTACATGTCCTATGGTGAATTTCCCGAAGACAATGTCAGCAATACGGAAAAGATGTGGCTTCCCAGCGGCATTATCCTGAATAAGGACCTGTCAAAGGTCCATAAGGTTGACCAGTCAAAGGTAACTGAGTACGTTACCCATTCCTGGTATGAATATTCTGACGGCGACGGCAAGGCAAAGCATCCGTATGATGGTGAGACTAACTATAAGTACTCAGGACCAAAACCTCCATACAAATTCCTGGATACTGACAAAAAGTATACATGGCTTAAGGCCCCGCGTTATGACAACAAGGCAATGGAGGTCGGTCCGCTGTCAAGAATGCTTGTTGCATATGCTTCCGGGCACAAGAGAGTTCAGGAAGCAGTCAATCATGTGCTGAAGACTCTTGGGAACCTGCCGGCAACGGTCCTGTTCTCAACACTCGGAAGGATTGCCGCACGGGCAATTGAAACACAAATCACTGCTGAAATGATACCTGTCTGGCTGGGTCAGCTCACTGCCAATATGAAAAAAGGCGACCTTAAGATCCACAGCGGCGAGAAATGGGATCCTTCTGAATGGCCAGCTGAGGCAAAGGGTTACGGATTTCATGAGGCCCCAAGGGGCGCGCTCGGCCACTGGATCAACATCAAAAACAAAAAGATAGCTAATTATCAGATCGTCGTGCCCGGAACATGGAACGGTTCGCCAAGGGATGCAAAAGACCAGAGAGGGCCGTATGAGTCCGCCCTTATAGGAACTCCTGTGGCTAACATCGAACAGCCGCTTGAGATACTCAGGACCATTCATTCATTTGACCCCTGCATGGCATGTGCCGTTCATGTGGTTGACCCTGATGGAAACGAGGTAATAAGGATAAAGGTAAAATAAAGGGGGAACGGATATGGAAGAACAAAGAACAAGAAAATACGTCTGGGAATTCCCCGTCAGACTTACCCACTGGATAAACGCCCTGAGTATTCTTGCGCTCTCGTTCACCGGACTCTACATCGGTATGCCTTTTATCCATGCCACATCGCCTGACCAGTACATAATGGGCTGGATGAGGCTTGTCCACTTTATCGCTGCCTACACCTTTATGATGAGCATAATAATCAGAAGCTACTGGTCTCTCATGGGTAACAGGTATGCGAGCTTTAAGATCTTTTTCCCATTCTCGATCAGGAAGTTAGGCGATATGCTGGAAGAATTAAAATTCTATCTCCTGATCAGCAGAAAACCTCCTTCTATCACTGGTCATACAGCTTTAGGTGGACTCACTATGCTTATCGTGTGGGTTATCTTTATCTTCGAGATAATCTCAGGATTCGCGCTCTACTCGGTGACACATTCAGGGGCTGTGTGGACAATACTGGGCGGATGGCTTGTAGGTATAATGTACCTTCCTACTATTAGGTTGTACCATCATCTCCTTATGTACGTGATACTGGCATTTACCCTTGTTCATATCTATATTGTCTGGTATTCCACGAGTAGCGAAAAGAACGGGCTGATGGCCTCGATCCTTAGCGGGTACAAGTTCGTAACTGGAAAAGAGCAGGACATATAAAAGGCCGGGAATAGAGGACAGACAGATATCATAAGTAACAACAGCCCCGGGACCTCAATATTATCATGGGTTTCCGGGGCTTGTTTTTTGGGGAGGTCTATTGAAGATAACGGTACTGGGAATAGGCAATCTGCTTCTAAGCGACGACGGTGTCGGCGTTCACGCGCTCAATAGATTAAAGAACGATTACGAATTCCCCGAGTACGTGCGATTGATCGACGGCGGCACAAAGGGCCTTGACCTTTTGCCGCTGTTTGAAAAGCAGGATAAGGTCTTAATAATTGACGCGGCCAATTTTAAAAAAGAGCCGGGCACGATCGACATTGTGGAAGGCGACAAGATCCCGGCCTTTCTAAGCTCCAAGCTGTCCGTGCACCAGATAGGGCTGCCTGACATGCTTTTTGCCGCCAGATTGATGGAGATCACGCCTGCCGAGATGTGCCTGATCGGAATACAACCCAGATCCATGGAAACCAGTATAGAACTGACAGAAGAGATAAAAAACCGGCTCGAACCGCTTTTAAGCAGGGTGCTTCAGAAATTAGAAGAATGGGGAGTAAGCCCAGTTAGAAGAACTTTGACCACGCCTTAGGCGTATTAAACCCCGTATTCACTTTAAAAGGAGTTTTTTTACTCACGTTGAAAGCAGCGGGGCTTTCTAACGGGGTCCCGGCTCCCGGATAATCAATAGCATTTTTCCAGTCTTATTTTTTAGAATATATGATACTTCTTAATGACTTAATAACTTATTGACTCAATAACTGATTAAGACGGAGGCCTGAGATGTGTGTTGGCGTACCCATGAAAATGATAGATATTAACTACCCTGCCGGGACCGCGGAAGCCAAAGGGGTCACAAGGCGGATAGGCCTGCAGCTTATTCCTGAGGAAGATATCCAAATAGGCGATTACGTGATAGTACACGTGGGATTCGCGATAGAGAAGCTTGACAGGAAACAGGCTGATGAGATATGGAACATGCTGGACGAGATGCTCAGTATAGCGGACCAAGAGGAAGAAGATGCATGAAGTATCTGTTGCAATTGGTATGGTAGACGAGCTAATGAGAATAGCTAATGAGAATAATGCCAAAAAGGTCCTCACAGTAAACCTGAAAATAGGGAAAATGAGCGGGCTTGTAACTGATTCCCTTAAATTCGCCTTTGACGCCGTAAAACTGGAATATCCGCTCCTGTCCTCAACAACGATCGAAATAGAGGAAATACCGCTGGTCTATGAATGCAACGATTGCGGGAATAAGTTTCAGAAGGATGACATGCATTTCCCGTCCTGCCCGGACTGCGGATCTTTTAATTTAAAAATACTGTCAGGCGAGGAAATGAACATCGCGAACCTGGAAGTGGAGACATGACATCCTGAAAAAATCAGTATGTCTGATTACACAGATTTAACTCATAGATTCCACAGATTAAAATGCAATAGCGAGTGTTAATGAGCGAATATAAATAAATGCATAGTGAGCGTTAGTGAACTAATATGAATAAATAGAAAAATCCTTACATTAGATTTCCGTAGGGAAGATTAAATTAGTAAATTCCCTACATTAGGTTTCCGAAGGGGACATAAAAAAATAATCGGTGTAATCATCTTCTATATCAGTGTAATCAAGTATAATGACTATTATACTGGGAGGTACTGATGTGTGACGTTTGCGGTTGTGAAGACAGCGTTCATACCAAAGAAACAAAGATAGTTGACATAAACCAGAGCCTGCTCAAGTCCAATGAGAACGCTGCCCTGGCCAATAAAAAACACTTTGACGAAAAAGGCATTCTCGCTTTAAATCTAATAAGCTCCCCGGGCTCAGGCAAGACCACACTTCTTGAGCAGACTGCTGAAGCACTGAAGGACGATATCAGCATGGCCGTGCTGGAGGGAGACATTGAGACCGAGATAGACGCCGAAAGGATAAGAAAAAAAGGGGTGCCGGCTGTACAGCTGACAACAGGCGGGGCATGTCATCTGGAATCCTCACTTATTCACAAGGGGTTTCATAAGCTGGAGCACCAGTTGAATAACAAAAAACTGGATCTCCTGTTCATAGAAAACGTCGGTAATCTTGTGTGCCCCTCATTTTTCGAGCTTGGAGAACACATAAGGGTTGTGCTTGTGTCAGTTCCAGAGGGTCCTGACAAACCCCTGAAATATCCCAAAGCTTTTAAAACATCTCAGGTATTTATTATCACTAAATCAGACCTTGTCCCTCATTTTGACTTTGATGTCGAAAGTGTAAAAAAAGCCGCTCTATCCCTGAACCCGTCATTAAAGGTCTTTGTTCTATCCGCAAAGACCGGAGAAGGGTTAGACGAGTGGTTCGAATTTTTGAAGAAGGAGCACTTAGCCACAGATTTACACAGACTAAAGAAGGGTTAAATTCAAGAATACTTTAGTTAGTGTCAGCCTCGGCTGATCCGCCTCTGGCGGAAAAGTCAGTGGCTGAATAATTATAAAAAATGGCAAAGATTGAAATAGGACATGGAAGCGGCGGAAGGCTTACGAAAGACCTTATAGAAGGCCTGTTCTTAAAATACCTGACCTGCGATGAATTAAAACCTCTTGAGGACGCCTCTTATATTGACCTTGAAGGTCACAGGTCTGCCATTACAACTGATTCCTATGTTGTCCGCCCGATTTTCTTTCCCGGTGGAAATATTGGAAAACTGTGCGTCTGCGGCGCGGTAAATGACCTTGTTGTCAGCGGCGCGAGGCCAAGGTACCTTTCACTGGGTTTTATCATGGAAGAAGGGTTCTCTCTCGAAAGTCTCGAAGAGATCCTTAAGAGTATCGGCGATACGGCAAAAAACGCCGGGGTCAGGATAGTAACAGGCGATACCAAGGTTGTTGAAAAAAATAAGTGTGACGGTATCTTTATCAATACAACCGGCGTGGGTAATGTCATTAAACCCCTTGTTGTCGGAGGAATTTCAGAAGGCGATTCTGTTATTGTGACAGGAACTGTTGGAGACCATGGAATAGCGGTTGCCATTGCAAGGGAAGAGTTTAATATCGATTCTCCCGTTATAAGCGACTGTTCTCCCCTTGGTGAGCTGCTCATGCCCGTCTTAAAAATAGATGGCCTCAAGTGGATGAGAGACCCGACGCGCGGGGGAGTAGCGACCGTACTTGCCGAGCTTTCAGGACATTCGGGCCTTGGGATAGAGATCTTCGAGGATAAGGTGCCGGTAAGAGAGGATGTCCGCTTCATATCTGATATGCTTGGCTATGATCCTCTTTATCTTGCCAATGAAGGCAAGGCCCTTATTATCACATCTTCCGACTCTGCTGATAACGTGATCATGACCTTAAAAGAACATACCCTCGGGAAAAACGCTGAGATCATAGGTAATATTACGTCCGCGTTCAAGGGTGTTAGATTAAGGACCCGGATAGGAGGCGAAAGGGTCCTGGATTTGCTTGAAGAAGAGCTGCTGCCCCGGATATGTTAAAACATAATATACTGATACAGTCGAAGATTCTGAATTCCTATATTGCCTCGATCAAAAAGAATGACTCAATAACTTAATTACTTAATAACTTGTTTCTCCAACAATGGATAAAATAAAAAAACTGGTACAGCACATTTCGTCTCTTGTTCCTTCCGACAGGAAGATCAAGATAATGAATGTCTGCGGCTCTCATGAACATACAATTGCTTTTTCAGGAATAAGAAGTCTGATACCAGAAAACCTTGAGATAGTACCAGGTCCGGGATGCCCTGTATGCGTCTGCCCTGAAAGCGATATTTTAAACGCGATAGACCTTTCCAACAGAGATGATGTGATCCTGGTTACATACGGAGATATGTTGAGGGTCCCGACAAAAAACGGGTCGATACGGGCTGAAGGCGGAAATTACAAGATGATAACTTCTCCTTTTGAATGCCTGCAGACCGCTTCCTCAAATCCCGACAAAAAAATAGTCTTTTTTTCCGTTGGCTTTGAGACTACTACAGCACCTACTGTTGCCCTGCTGGAGATGGGGGTCCCGGACAATCTGTACATACTCAGTTCCCACAGGTTGACACCTACAATAATGGAAGTGCTTGTTAAAGACGCGGAGATCGGCATTGACGGTTTTATAGCGCCGGGACACGTTTCCGCGATCGTGGGCTCAAACGCGTGGAATGTTTTTTCTGAAAAATATAATATCCCCACGGTTGTTGCCGGGTTTGAACCTGATAACCTGCTGATGGGAATAATGGATGTCCTCTGGCAGCTTAAAGACGGAAAAGCAAGAACCTCCAACGTTTACAGCAGTGTTGTTAAGCCGGAAGGAAATCTGCAGGCTCAAAGACTCATGGATAAATACCTGAAGGTGTCTGATGCCAACTGGCGGGGGATCGGGAATGTGCCTGCCTCAGGCCTGGAATTAAGAGATGAGTATGCGGGCAAGGACGCGAAAAAGGTCTTTGAACTTCAAGAGATCAAAGAAGACAGGATACCCGGATGCATCTGCGGCAACGTGGTCCTGGGCAAGGCCTATCCTTCCGAATGCAAATTATTTAAAAAGGTCTGCAGTCCTAGAAACCCCAAAGGCCCCTGCATGGTCTCTTTTGAAGGGGCCTGCAATATCTGGTATAAAACTAACTGAATTGTACCAGCATAGAATAAACGGCTCAATTTTATAGGGCATACCTAATAAAGCTCGAAATTATCAGTAAGCCTGAAGACTTAGAATAGGTTAGCATGCCACTCCTCAAAATTTTTCAGTAACTTAAGCAGTCATAGCTTGACTTTGTATTCAATCCTGAATACAATTGTATTCAGGATTGAATACAACCTGTGAATATAGCAAACATCTTATTCAGATCAAAGATACGCCAGAAAATTCTCGCAAAGTTTTTTGCCGACGAAAGCAAAAAGTATTATATTAATGAAATGGCCAGACTTGTCGGCACAACTCAGGGAACATGCAGGCGGGAGCTGAACAGGCTCATTGATATGGGAATATTAACAACATCACGGGAGGGGAACCTGCGGTATTACAAAGTTAACAAAGAATACGGGCTATATAAAGAGTTCAGCGCAATAATTCAAAAAACCATAGGGATCGAAGCTGTTCTCGCCAGGGCACTGAATGGAATAAAAGACATTATTTATGCCTTTATTTTTGGGTCATACGCAAAAAATGAATTTAAGCCGGGATCAGATATTGATATCGTTGTTATCGGGAACGTAAGTGAAAATCATTTAATAAAAGCCATCAGAGAAGTTGAAAAAGTAATAGAAAGGGAAATAAATTATCATATCTATTCTCTAAAAGAATTTAAGAGAAAACTTCAAACAAGCTCATTCGCAAAAAACATAATAAAAAACCTCATAATAGTGAAAGGTGATAAAAATGAGCTTACAAAACTACTTAAACGCGCTTGAGGCTAAAGGCCTTCTTAAAAAAGAGAAGGTCGGCACTGATCAGGTAAAAGCCCTGCTGGCAGGCGCGTCCAGGAATATTATCGCCTCGGAGAAAAACCTCTCCATTGACGAGGAGGCCTGCTATACGCTCGCGTACAATGCAATGTTAAAGATAGCAAGGGCTGTGGTTTTTCTTCATAATTATCGGCCTTCAGACGGTCGGCAGCACAAGACAACAGTTGAGGCTGCCGGGAAAATACTTGGCAAAGAATTCAGGGAACTAATAGATAAATTTGACAGGATGCGGAAAAAGAGGAATCAATTCACCTATGACCCGATGCTGCCTCTGAGTTTGACAGAAGCTAAAAATGCCTTAAGAACCGCTAGGGGGTTTTATAAGAAAGTAAAAAAATTCCTGGATGAAAAATATCCTCAGCTCAACTTATTCAAATAAACGTGTTTTCTTTTACAAATCATTGAAATTATGAGACTTAAGATCAGGATCACAGGCCTTGTGCAGGGAGTAGGTTTCAGGCCGTTCATCTACAGGCTGGCAAACGAACTCGGGCTCAGAGGGTATGTATTGAATGACCCGCTCGGCGTTACCATTGAGGCAGAGGCTGAAAAAGAAAAACTGGATGAGTTCCTCGTAAAGATAGATAAGGAAAAACCCCCTCTTGCAAAGATCTACAGCCTCCAGCATACATTCCTTAAAGACGCAGGTTTTAAAGATTTTGAAATAAGAAAAAGTGAAGAAACAGGAGACAAAAAGGCCTTCATCCTTCCTGACATCGCTACATGCAGCGAATGCGTAAACGATATTCAGAACCAAAAAGACAGAAGATATATGTACCCTTTTACTAACTGCACAAACTGCGGGCCGAGGTTCACCATTATACGCGCCCTGCCCTATGACAGAAAGAACACTACCATGAAGGCCTTTAAGATGTGCCCTGACTGTGAGGCGGAATATAACCTCCCTTCTGACAGAAGGTTTCACGCCCAGCCTGACGCGTGCCCTTTATGCGGCCCTTTTGTAAGCCTTTATGACAGCAAAGGCGACCTGATCTGCGAAAAACAGGAAGCCGTTGATAAAGCCGTAGAACTCATAAACAGCGGCAACATAATCGCGATCAAGGGTATAGGAGGGTTTCACCTTGTATGCGATGCTACGAGCGAGCAGGCTGTGGACAGGCTGAGAAAAAGAAAATTCCGAGAGGAAAAACCAATGGCCGTCATGTTTCCTGACCTGGAATCAGCAAAAAAAGAGGCGCATATCGACCTGCTGGAAGAACGGGCGTTAAACTCAATAGAAAGACCCATTATCATACTGAAAAAAAGACCGGACACGGTTCTTGCCGGCTCAGTTTCTCCTGATAACAGCACGACCGGTATTTTTCTGCCATATACGCCCCTGCACCATATAATCCTGCAAAGGCTGAAAAAACCTGTCATAGCCACAAGCGCTAACATGACAGACGAACCCATAGTAAAGGATGAAACAGACGCTTTTAAGCGGCTGTCAAAAATAGCGGATCATGTTCTATCACATAACAGGGATATAGCCAGAAGGTGCGATGATTCTGTTGTCAGGATAGTGGCTGAAAGACAGGTGCCAATAAGACGTTCAAGGGGGTTTTCTCCTTTGCCTGTTGCCCTGCCGTTCAGGCTAAAAGAACCTGTGCTCGCGCTTGGGCCGTATATGAACAATACCATTGCCATTGGCATTGACGATAAGATATTTATATCCCAGCACATAGGAGACCTTGATACACCGCTTTCAATGGGTTTCTATGAAGAAACAATAAACGACTTCCTCAGGCTGTTCGATGTGGAACCCGGGGTTGTGGTCTCGGACATGCATCCCGGATATTACAGCACAAAATTCGGTGAAAAACATTTTAAAGACAGGCTCGTTAAGGTCCAGCACCATTTCGCGCACATATTATCCTGCATGGCTGAAAATGACATGCCTCAAGACGCCGAGGTTATCGGGTTTGCCTTTGACGGCACAGGATATGGTCTGGACAAAACAGTGTGGGGCGGTGAAGTGCTGATCGCGTCTTACAAAGGGTTTAAAAGGGCCTTTCATCTGGGCCCTTTTAAATTGCCCGGAGGAGAAAAGGCTGTAAAAGAACCGGTAAGAACCGCTTTCTCACTTTTATATGAAACTTTCGGCGAAAAGGCCGTGGATATTGACATCCTGCCTGTATCAGAGAAAAAAAAGTTGTTTTTTTTGAATATGATCAGGAAAAATATCAATTCACCTGTTGCGACAAGCATGGGGAGGCTTTTTGACGGCGTCGCGTCATTAATAGGACTAAAACATAAAGTATCATACAATGCTCAGGCCGCGATAGCGCTTGAACAATTGGCATTAAGGTCAGATGATAACGGCTCATATCCGTTCATAATTGAAAAAAATGTTATTGAACACAGGCCTTTGATTAAAAAAATAGTGAATGATCTGAGATCAGGAGTCCCTGGAGAAGCGATAGCAAAAAAATTTCACAATACAGTTGTGGATATCATTATATCTGTCTCAGAGTCATTGAGAAAAGAAACCGGGTTATCAACGGTTGCCCTGTCCGGAGGGGTTTTTCAAAACGCGGTACTTCTTGAAAAAGCCTTCAGCAAACTTGGAGAAAAGGGATTTACTCCTCTGATACACCAGCTTGTCCCTGCTAATGACGGGGGGATATCTTTAGGCCAGGCCGTGTACGGGCACTATAAGTAATATTATTCTTTTATTGTTTAAAGGCCGCCCCAATTAATTGTCGATCGTTGATTGATGATTGTCCAATTGTCATTCGTCAATGGTCAATTGTTTATGATTACTCCTCTTCAACCGGCAGACCGCTCTCCACCCATTCATCTATCCCTCCTTCATATATTTTTACATTCGGGATATTAAGGAGTTTCAGGCCAAGGGCAGCTTTTTTAGACGCTTTACATCTCTTATTCCTGCAATATATTATGATCTCGTCATAGGGGACCAGTTCTTTTCTCCTGTCCACTACTTCAGGATAAGGTATTGTGTATGCTCCCCTGATCTTAAATTTGTTTCCGTCATATTTGCCGATAGTATCAACAATTACACAGTTTGACCCTTTATTTATTAAATTTAAAAGCTCGTTCTTATCAATACAATCAATTGATAAGTTCAGATCTGTCTTATATGACATAGATGTCTCCACTACCCTTATCATGGAGCCCCACGGGTTTGCTCGGCGGGGCGGAATCTCGCCGAAGCTTTTTTTCGCATTTCCATCCTCCGAAGTAGACGCCCTGTCTCTGCGGAGGACAGGCATCCAGGGGCAAGCCTCGCCAAAGGCGGGCAGGCCCGTGGTCTTCTGCGAAGGCGGATAAGCGGGCATGGTCAATTCCCGCCTGTCTGTTATAATAGCAAAAAATGGCGAAGAGGACTTATTCCAGAACAAAAAGCCCGCTGGCCGGGCCGGCAAAGAAAAAAAGGGGGCCTTCAATATGTTCGAACGCGGACTGCAAGCTCAGGAAAAAAGGATGCGTTGGATTTGAGGGATGCCCGGGGTATAAAGTAAAATAAAGGGCGTGAGATATTTTGATAACATGGAGGTTCAATGAATAGATACGGATATAGAAGAAAAAGCACCTTTAGTATTAAGAACGTCGGACTTCTCCTGGTAGTTATTTTTATAGTTTTTGGCGCTGGTTATGGCGTATATAAACTGTTCTTTATCCCGGCTCCGATCATTGAAGGCAAAGAGGCCTTTAACTCCCTGCCCCTTGATAAAACCATAACTCTTAAAGGGAAAAACCTCAGATCAATTGATATCACTATCATTCAGGGCGAAAAGAAGATCGAGTTGTTAAAAGATATACCTGAGACCGGTGAAAAGACATATACACTGCAGGTAAAACCAAAAGACATGGGACTGACGGACGGCCCTGCAACAGTGGTAATAAGGGCAAGGTCAGGCATCTTAAAGGACATTAAATATGAGGTCAGTTCAACAATTGATACAATACCGCCGAAGCTTGAGGTTCTGAAGGCGTCCCCCTATATAGACAGGGGCAGCGCCGGAGCCGCCTCGTTCAGGGCCTCTGACGCTGATTCCGTATTTGTTAAGCTTGATGAACATATGTTCAGGGCGTTCCGGAGTGGTCCGGAAACCGAGTCAATATATTATGTTTTTTTTCCTGCTCCTCTTGATATTAAAGACAAGGCTGTATTTTACGTAGTAGCGAAAGATACTGCCGGAAATCAGACAGTACGTTCTCTTCCGACAAAATTTAAGGATAAGAAGTACACGGAATCCTCAATAACTATTGACGACTCTTTCATGAATTCGGTTATATCCCCTTTATTGAATGAAACAAGTATTTCCGATCCGGTTAGTAGCTTTAAAAAGGTAAACGAGGACTGGAGAAAAGAGAGCATGACAAAGGTTTTTGAGCTTGGTCAGACAACTGACCCGGATATCCTGTGGGACGGAAGATTTCTGCAGCTCAGGAACAGCAAGGTAATGGCCAAATACGGGGACAGGAGGGTCTATCTGTACAATGGAAAAGCGATCAGCAGGAGCGTTCATCTGGGCTATGACCTTGCCTCTGTATCAAACTCGCCTGTTGAAGCTGCCAATTCAGGCGTTGTCAGGTTCTCCGGAGACCTCGGCATATACGGGAATACCGTGATAATAGACCACGGTATGGGGCTTATGAGCCTTTACGGACACCTTTCAACAGTAACAGTAAGGCAGGGGCAGTCAGTTGAAAAAGGAGATATTATCGCGCAGACAGGCTCTACGGGCCTTGCCGGCGGCGATCATCTTCATTTCGGAATCCTTTTACACGGCATTGAGATATCCCCGCTCTACTGGTGGGACCCGCACTGGATAAAGGTAAATATACTGGATTATCTGGAGCAATAACCACTCAGCCCTGTTTCTCTTACAGTTCCATAACCAGTTCACGCAATACCGGATATCCGTCACCTGAAACAGACAGGTCCTGCTTTAACAGCCTTAATCCTTCCGGTACATACTTTAGAAAATATTTCTTCGCTTTAACCGCGGAAAGGAAACCATAGGCACCCAGCGCCTGCATATGCCTTTGAAGCCTGCATGAGATAAGGGTTCCCCTGAATTCCTCTTCCATGAATCCTTCGCCTTCAATATCTTTCCTTTTGCTAATGTAATAATTTATAAAACCTTCTCTCATGCTGTCCTCAAGACGCACATACGGGTCCCACAATATTGAGACCACGTCATAGGCAGGCGGTCCGATCCTTGCCCCCTGGTAATCGATCAGACAGGGAACCGCATTATCCGTGATCATTATGTTCTGAGACTGAAAGTCACGGTGTATTATGGTTTTGCGAAATGAATCCGCCTTTAACGCAAGACACTGTAATTCTTTTTGCAGGACAAAGGGGTTTTTCACACCCTTTTTTCTTATGCCCTTTACAAACCTTTCCATAAAATATGCGGTCTCCCAGAGAAAATGTTCCTGGTCAAATATCCTTTCCTGAAGAGGCTGGCAGTCTGCAATATGTTCAGCAGTAATTGTGTGGATCAGGATCAATATATCTATGATGTTTTTATAAATCTCTTCCATCTGCTTTTTTCCCCGTGGACATTTCAGCCAGCTGTAAAGCGAAAGGTCACCAAGGTCCTCAAACACAGCTGACATATTTTCCCGGTTTATTTCCATCAACTCGGGCACAGGAACCGAATGATCAAGGAAAAAACGCGTGTATTCTATCTGCCGTTCAAAATCAGGATCATTCCGGGCGCACTGCATCAGCACCGCTGTTTTTTTATCTTTTTTTATTCTGTAATATTTTCTGTCCGAGCCCCCTGTGCCGATAAGGGATCTCTCACCAGGCCCGGATATGGCCAGGTCTATTTTAATGCCGGGGCCCAGGATGCAGTCCTCATAATGCGTGCCGCCTTCCATCCGGCTTCCGGGAAGCAGGATACAGTTTTTTAAAGACATCCCCTTTTTAAGTGTATTCTCTTCTTCAATTACAACCAGTCCCTGCAGGCGGACATCTTGACAGCCTTGAACAGAGGGGTGAACATATAAAGTCTCTGCTTCAGCCTTTAATGCGTCAAAAACAGCTGATGAATACGCTGACGGGGTACCTATATCATTCCAATAACATCCGGTTACATCCAGGATCCCTATCCTCTGGTTGTCGGCAATCGCATACAGCCACGCATCCACAACACCTGACGCGCCTAAAGGCAGATATTTCATGAATTTAGGCGAATAAACAGCAATGCCTGTGAACCCCATTAGAAAAGGTCTTTGACCTGAATTTTCTAACGGGGTGAATCTATTCCCGATTTTTACAATATCTTTAAGATAACCCTTTTCATCAAGGTCAAGACAGTTAAACTCAGGATAGTCATGCACAGCTAAGGTAACAAGGTTTTTTGATGAATGATGAGTTTCAAGCAGTTTTGCCAGATCAATATCAGACAATATGTCTGAATTATGAACAAGAAACGTGCAGTTACCTAAAAATGCCTCTGCGTTTTTTATTGCGCCGCCTGTACCTAAAATAGATTCTTCATGAAAGAGCTGAACCTTGTCGTCGAAGTCAGAGTTCTTCACCCATCTCTCGATCAGATCTTTTTTGTGATAAAGGTTAATTCCAATTTTATCAACGGACAGGGCAGATACTCTCTCAAGGACAGACTGTAATACCGGCCTGCCCAGGACAGGCATAAGGGGCTTGGGGATATGGTTTGTAATGGGCTGAAGCCTTTCGCCTAATCCTGCAGCCAGGATGAAAATATTTAGTTTATCCATAAATCAAACATTTTCTTCGCTTTTTTCTTTTGAATTGATGGCTCTGCTCCTGCCACCACTTTTCCATATAACCAAGTGACCTGCCGTTTTCGATATCCTTTCTCAATTTGTCCGTACCTGCAAGGATATCGATCGGCATTTTTTTTGTTTCATACTCATAAGGAGGTTTCTTCCATTTGAAGTGTGCTGGATAAAGGTCATGCACTACCTTTAACACGGCAACGCCTGTTTTAAATGACTTGAACTTTTCTCTGTCGTTTACATGTATCTGCGCGCCTCCGCACAGTCTGCCCGCGTGTTTTTGAAAGGCGGGCTGAAAATACACCGGCCTGAACACAATACCGGGAAGCCGGAATTTTTTAAGATGTTTTACCAGCTTGTCAGCATCTATAAAAGGCGCGCCTAATATCTCAAAAGGCCTTGTTGTGCCCCTGCCCTCGCTGAGGTTGGTCCCTTCAACAAGACACATGCCCGGATACACTGTGGCTGTTTCAAGAGAAGGCATATTAGGAGACGGCATGACCCAGGGCAATCCTGTGTCACTAAACCACATCTTTCTGTCCCATCCGCTCATTGGAATAACATGGAGGTCAAGGGACGGATAAAATTCCTCCTTTAAATAGACAGCGATCTCTCCTATTGTCATTCCATGACGCACCGGCACTGGACGCTGACCCACAAAAGAAGCAAAGTCTTTGTCAAGTACAGGTCCTTCGACAATATGGCCCCCTATGGGGTTCGGCCTGTCAAGAACCACCACTGACCTGCCATTTGCAAGGCATGCCTGCATGCAGAGCTCCATTGTCCAGATAAATGTATAATAGCGCGAGCCGACATCCTGGACGTCTATAACAAGTGCGTCAATATCTTTCAGCATGGCAGGCTCTGGCTTTCTTGTGCGGCTGTAAAGGCTGTAAACAGGAAGACCGGTTTTTTTGTCCTTAAAACCCTTCCACTCCACCATATTGTCCTGTGTTTGTCCGCGAATCCCATGCTGGGGACCAAAAAGGACTTTTAGCCTGAATTTTTTAGAACCGGAAAAAATATCGATAGCGTGTTCAAGCCGCCTGTTTACAGATGCCGGGCTCACAAGCAGGCCGACTCGTGCATCTTTCAGAGCCTTCGGCCATTTTCTGTCGATCTTCTCCAGTCCAGTAAGAATTGCCATATTATTTCACTTTATCCAATTGCAGTATATAAGACATTAGCCCTTATCGCTTGACTCTGTGCCATATTTTAGATAAGTTATCACCTGACAGGTATCTGCGTCAATAAGGTGAACCCCGTTAGAAGGGCGAAGGTATTCTAACGGGGTGAAGATATTCACCTCTGATTGCACAGATAGATTATCTGCTTTATACCAGGAGGATATATGAAATACCAGGTTGGCAGGCCGGGCAGGATCATTGTAGCCAGGCTGGAGGACGGAGATGATGTTATTGAGAACCTCGTCAGCATAGCTAAGAAGGAGAACATCAGGGCCGGGATCGTTTACGTTGTGGGCGGAATGCGTGAAGGCAGGATCGTAGTGGGCCCTGAAACCGATGAAATGCCGCCCAAGCCGGTCTGGAAACAGCTTGGCGAAAGCCACGAGGTAATAGGACTTGGAACGATCTTCTGGCAAAAAGACGACCCGAAGATACACTTTCACGGGGCGTTCGGCAAGAAAGACCGGGTAACTGTGGGCTGCCTCAGAGAACAGTCAGAGACATTTCTTGTGCTTGAAACGGTGATCATAGAGATAGAAGGCATTAAGGCTGAAAGAGAGCTTGACCCTGTGTCAGGTATTGCTTTACTCAAATTATAGTAATTAAGTTATTGAGTCATTTAGTTATTTTTTTTAATGACTTAATTACTTATTGACTTAATGACTGGCTTTGTTGGAGGTGGACATGACTATCCTTGAAGCTGTAAAAGAGCGAAGAAGCATAAGAAAATTCCTAAAAAAAGAAATACCTGAAAACATTATAGACAGCCTTAAAGAGGCCCTGATATGGGCGCCCAGCGCGGGAAACCTCCAATCAAGAAAGTTCTTTTTCATATATGACCAAAAGACCAAAGAAAAGATAGTTAAAGCCGCCTTAAACCAGGACTTTATAGCGAAAGCCCCTCTTGCGATCGTAGCCTGCGCTGACAGCCAGATAAGGCTGCATTACAGGGAAAGGGGCGTGTTCCTTTATTCGATCCAGGACGCGGCAGCCAGTATCATGGGGATGATGCTGGTGGCGCATGAGGCAGGTCTTGGAAGCGCGTGGGTCGGTGCATTTGATGAAGATGCAGTATCCAGTAGCCTTGATCTGCCTGATAACCTGCGGCCCATAGCTATCGCGCCGGTCGGCTATCCGGCTGCTATCCCAACAGCTCCGTCAAGGGTTTCAAAGGAATATGCAATCAGTGAAATATAATTAATAGTTTAAGCCGTTTAAACTGTAAAGGAACAGGAGACCATGTAAAACTGTTTATCCCGATGATTCGGGATAAACAGCTCAAACTGTAAGAATTACAACTGGTTAAACAGGATAAATATTCAGGCAGTCAAGGTTTTACTTTTATTTTAAGCTTTTTTATCTTGCTTCTTAATGTGTTGCGGTTTATCCCAAGAAGTTTTGC
Organism: bacterium BMS3Bbin08; assembly: GCA_002897775.1. GTDB lineage: Bacteria > Nitrospirota > Thermodesulfovibrionia > UBA6902 > BMS3Bbin08 > BMS3Bbin08. Next base: position 180,519 of record BDTR01000053.1, read on the forward strand.
CGCCTTTATCTGGTTACCTTTTGTCTCTTTCATCACCATCAGTATCAAGGCCCGCTCAACCTCCGGCAGGACAGTTTCGTAAAGATTGAACTCCTCCAGGCTTTTAATGTTGCGCATAAACCCCTTAAGCCTTTCTTCAATAAATATACCAATGGATTTCACCTGCCTGTGGCTGAGATCAAAATCTTCTTTCTGCAAAACATTACCGTCTGACAGGATACATGCCCTTTTCACGTCTGTTTCCAGATCTTTCTCCCTGCCAAGCCAGTCACCTGCCAGAAGATACTCCTCAGCATCCTTTGACAGCTCCTTTGGCCCGGTCTTTAGCTGTTCTTCAGAGCGCTTGATAAAGTCTCTTGCGAGAGAAAGAACATCCCTGCTCCTGTCTCTGACCGGCAGGGTATCAGAATGAGTAACGTTATTATTTAAAGAAAGTACTTTCCCGTCCATAATCAATTTCTCAGGGGTTAAACGTGCAGACTTAAGGAATTAACTCTTATAAGTTTAAAGGTTAATAATATACGTTATAGGTTATATAACATATCGACCGGGTTTTTTCAATTGATAAATTCAACATTATATTGCCCGAAAAAAATTGCCGGAACAGGGTTCCACCCTGGAAATAAAAAAGTGGACTATAACCCGACCTTATGAAGTTTCATGATATTGGTCTTTGCGCCCAAAGTAAAAGGAGAAGTAGCGATTATCACGATCGAATCACCTTTTTTAACGATCCTTTTTTGAAGAAGGGCCTTTTCCGTTCCTGATATCATCTCGTCAGTGCCGTGAGGGAACTTCATTATCTGGGGTGATATCCCCCAGTAGAGGTTCATTCTTCGGCGGACCTCTGTTTTCACTGTAAACCCGACAATCGGGACTTGCGGCCTGAACTTTGACACGAGAAGCGCGGTAAACCCGGTCCTGCTGAAACAAACGATCGCCTTTGCTTTTATGTCCATAGCTGAAAAACACGCTGATTCCGCGATAGCCTGGGCAAAAGTGGTTGAAACAACGTTGTGATAATGCGAACTTTCAGGCTCGTGGGTTTCTGTAAAACGGACGATCCTGTCCATCATTTTCAGAACTTCAACAGGATATTTGCCGACAGATGTCTCTGCCGAGAGCATCAGGGCGTCGGTCCCGTCTATAACCGCGTTCGCAACGTCAGCCGCCTCTGCCCTTGTGGGTCTCATGTGCTCTGTCATTGACTCAAGCATCTGGGTAGCTGTTATAACCGGCTTCATCGCGCGGTTGCATTTTGCTATCAGGTGCTTCTGGATCAAAGGAACCTTTTCCGGAGAAACCTCAACCCCAAGGTCGCCCCTGGCGATCATAAGTCCGTCAGATACTTCGACTATCTCATCTATATTTTTCAGGGCCTGGGGCCTTTCTATTTTTGCTATGACAGGAACATCCGCCCTGAACTTTTTTAGCCATTTTTTGACCTGGATGATATCATCTTTTGAGCTCACGAAGGACATAGCAACATAGTCAATTCCCAGCTTCAGGCCGAATTCAAGGTCTTTCATGTCTTTTCTTGTGAAGACCGCGCCGGATATTTTAGCGCCAGGAAGATTGACGCCCTTTTTTTCCTTTAAAACACCGCCCTCAATCACCCTGGCAACTAATCCTGTCTTTTTTCTGGCCGTAACCTTCAACTGAAGCAGGCCGTCGTCCATCAGTATCCTGTCCCCGGCCTTAACATCTTTATTAAGACGAGAATACGCGATCGGTATCTGCTTGTTATCACCTTCGATATTCTTTGTGGTAAGGACCACGGTTGAGTTCTTTTTAAGCATGACCGCGCCGTTCTTAAGAGAGCCGACCCTTATCTTCAGGCCCCTCAGGTCCTGCAGTATGGCAACAGGCGTATTGTATTTCTGAGAAGCCTGCCTTATATATTCCACGGCTCTTTTATGCTCACTATGCGTTCCATGAGAAAAATTCAGACGCGCGACATCCATACCGCTCTTTACCATCTTATGAATCACTTCCCTTTTATTGGTTGCAGGCCCTATGGTGCATATTATCTTTACTTTGCGCATATTTTTTTGTCTTCTTCCCTGTTGATCCATATCGTTCCCTTGTCCCTGTGAGACAAGGTATGTCTGTGCCAGTTTTCGCCTCTAACCGTAAAATCAGAACGATAATGAGCGCCGATGCTTCCTTCTCTGAGAAGCGCGGCGTCAGTGATCAAATTAGCTCCGGTGAGCATATTTTTTAATTCAAGCTCTTCAGTGTTAAAAAAATCAGCTTTGAGCATGACATCCCATTCTTTAAGCTTCTCTTTTGCGGCGCTTAATGACTCCCCGCATCTTATAATACCGGCCTTTCCCCACATTAGCCGCCGCAGGGAACTCCTGATCTCTTTCAGATCAAAAGACCCGATCCCGGATATCTTTTGATCCGTGACCTGCGGCTTATCTTCGCTCATAATACCTGCCGCGTATCTGACAGCGCTTCTCCCTGTCCTTGCTCCAAAGACAAGGCCTTCCAGCAGGCTGTTCGAGGCAAGGCGGTTTGCCCCATGGACACCTGTGCACGCGACCTCGCCCGCGGCAAACAGTCCTTTTACACTGGTTTCTCCGTTGAGGTCGGTTTTGACCCCTCCCATGATATAGTGAGCAGCGGGTGAAACAGGGATCATGTTTTCAGTTATATCAATATCAAACTGGAGACATGTTGAATAAATAAGTGGAAAACGTTTCATAATAAAATCTTTCTTAAGGCCGGTAGCATCCAGGTAGACATGTTTTACCCCTGTTTTGACCATTTCCGAAACAATTGCCCTTGCAACAGCATCCCTGGGCGCAAGGTCAGCCATCCTGTGGTACCCGGGCATAAACCGCTCCTTATGTACATTTCTTAAGACCGCGCCTTCGCCCCTCATGCTCTCGCTCAGCAGGAACTGCGGCGCGGAAGGGGAATAAAAACTGGTCGGGTGAAACTGGATAAATTCCATATCCTCCAGAATGGCCCCGGCCCTGTAGGCAATTGCCATACCATCGCCTGTTGAAATTAAAGGATTCGTAGTTCTTGAGAAAAGCTGGCCGGCCCCTCCTGTGGCAAGGATAACCGCTTTCGCGTAAAAATTTATTAATTCGTCGCCTCTTAGCACAGAGGCTCCAATACATCTGTTATCCAGCATGATCAGGTCTTTGGTAAAAGCAAAATCATACCTTGAGACCGAAGAGAATGTCCGTACTTTATTAATAAGCACGCGCTCGATCTCTTTCCCCGTGGAATCGCCTCGAGCGTGCAGGATCCTTTTTCTCGAATGCGCGGCTTCTCTCGTAAAGTCGAGCCTGCTTTCCTCCTTATCAAATTCAGCACCCCAGGATATAAGCTCGAGTGTAAATCCCGGACCCTCCTCCACTAAAACTCCTACAGCCTCCTCGTCGCAAAGTCCATCACCGGCGTTTATCGTATCTTCATAATGGATGCATACCTCATCTTCGTCACTCAGGGCCGCGGCAATGCCGCCCTGCGCGTATTCTGTGCCGCTTTCCGTGGGTGCGGCCTTTGTGAGAACCGCGACGCTTCCTCCTGGGGCAAGCTCAATCGCGGCCCTGAGCCCCGCGACACCCCCGCCTATCACAAGAAAATCCACTGTTTTTACCGATGACTTCATAATGAAAAGATTAAAGTATTTCAGATGGGAAGTCAATTAAACTTCATTTTCATGACTTGGACTTAAGACATTAAAAAATGGTATTATTTTAGTTCTGAACGGGGCGTAGCGCAGCCTGGTAGCGCGCCTGCTTTGGGAGCAGGATGCCGGAGGTTCGAATCCTCTCGCCCCGACCAATTTAGCTGATAGCTCGTAGTTGATAGTTCATAGTAAATTAATTATTAGCCATGAGCCATGAGCTAAAAGCTATCAGCTAAATTGCGCCTGTAGCTCAGTTGGATAGAGCAACTGCCTTCTAAGCAGTGGGTCAGGGGTTCGAATCCCTTCAGGCGCGCCATAAAATTTCACATAGTGAAATTTTTAGTTATAGGTTTATCGGCTATTTGTTATTAGACAAGAAGTTGACTTATGCGTTACTATTTTAATACAAACCTGCCTGCCCGCCACACTACAAGGCCGGTAAACCGGCAGGCAGGTAACCTGTAGCTATTAACGAAAAACTTTTCAAAAAACGGTGAGTGTAGCTCAGTTGGCAGAGCATCTGACTGTGGCTCAGAGGGTCGCGGGTTCAATCCCCGTCACTCACCCCAAATACAAAAGTTCCAGGTAGAGAGTTCCGAGTAGAGAGAAAAAGCACGGGGGGGAAAAGTTGAAAAAAACTTCAGTAATAAATCTTGCTACTTTCTACCCGCTACTTGCTACTTTAGTGGATTGCGCCTGTAGCTCAGTGGATTAGAGCATCGGCCTCCGGAGCCGAGTGTCGGAGGTTCGAGTCCTCCCAGGCGCGCCATACATTTTTCACTGAAGTGAAAAATGTCGTTATTAGTTAATGGTTACTCGTTATAGGTGAACCGGCTTGACTTAAGGTTTTCTTATATTTTTTTACTAATAACGAATAACGGTCATTTTCAGTCCGGTAGCAGGTAGTTTATAGTTCTTTGCTATAAGTCTTTTGCCGTAAGCTATTAGCTGAATACTATGAGCTAAAAATTTGTTTCTCAAATTTTTCGGGCCGCTAGCTCAGTTGGCAGAGCAGCTGACTCTTAATCAGCGGGTCCGGGGTTCGAATCCCCGGCGGCCCCCCATACTAAAAAAAAGACTTAGCCCATTCAGGGTTAAGTCTTTTTCAGTTCATATAATTGATAAATAACATTTATTGGCTGCTAATAGTTCTTGCTGTTAAGGTAAGCGGAAAGAAGGATCATTGAAATACCTATTATTAATACCGGCACCCCTACTTCAAGCTGAATAGCGTCGCCCATGGCATCAGCATATTGCTTGACCGGATTATCCGTAAGCCTGATGCTTAAACCGCCCTGTATCTCTGTCATCTTGGTTTGAAAATTATAAAGCGACAGCGTAAAAGTAACCAGGCCCCATCCACCGGATAACCATATCCATTTCATTCTATTTATTAAGATCAACACCAGAGAGATAACAGAAGCAACCAGTAACATGACAGCATCTCCCTCACCATTGCCGAAATAAGTTACACCCCCGATGACCGGGGATTTAAAAAAAGGAAGGAATACACCAATTGAAACCGCGATCACGCCAAATAAACCTACTTTCTCTTTTGTGCCCGCCAACCTGGACATTTCCCTGTTTTTCGCGGGTAGAACACCTGAGGACCTGTTCAGCAGTTTTTTTGCCTTCCACTCTTCATATTCCTGCTTATTGTAAAACTGCGGCATTTTACTCCTCCCTTTTTGCTTTTAAAAAACCTCTATATATCCAATAAAGTTTATCTCTAATCAGTATAGCAAAACATTAAAAGAATCAAAAGTCAGAAATCAACCCATTCGGCTATCCCCGGCTTAACCCTTCGACAGAGCTTATCCTGAACGCAGTTGAAGGGCTCAGGGTTGGACATTCGGCTGAGCTCAGTCGAAGCCATACTGAGCAGCGCTTTTTGTCCCTGCCATAAATGGCGGGTTTTGAGCGCCGTCAAAGTATCAAAAATTCAAAACCCCTGTATGTCCCTGACCCTCTGAACAACCGGAGGATGGGAATAATAGAAAGCCGCGTATAGCGGATGGGGATGGAGGTTAGAGAGATTGTCCTTTGAGAGTTTAATAAGTGAGCTTGCCAGACTATTGGGATTGCCCGTGAGTTCGCAGGCAAAGCGGTCAGCCTGCCTTTCATGCCGCCTGGAGAAGTAACTGGATAACGGTCCAAGAGGAAAGCCGATGATACTGCCAATAAAGCCCAGTATCATAACTTTCGCGAAAAAAGAGTCTGCTTCAATTGAAAAGACCTGCAACAGGAAATCCGACTGGAGAATGTAAAAAGCCGCATAAAGCACTGCAAACGCCATAACTTCTGAAACTATAATGCGCTTCAGGACATGTTTTTTCTTCCAGTGGCCGAGCTCATGGGCGAGTACGGCAATTACTTCATCCCTGTCCATTTTCGCAAGAAGAGTATCATATAGTATTATCCGTTTGACTTTTCCTATACCGGTAAAATAAGCATTAGTATGCCTGCTCCTTTTCGAAGCATCCATTTTAAAAATACTGCTGACCCTTATACCTGCTTTTTCAGCCATATCCTTTATCCTGTCTTCCATCTCCCTGTCATCAACAGGCGTGAATTTATTAAAAAGAGGCTCAATCACATAGGGCGATATGTACATGATGAACAGGCTAAACAGAAGAAAGAACCCCCAAACCCATAGCCACCAGAACTCAGGGCTGTAAGAGACCAGCCATAAACCAACCGAGATGAGAATGCCGATAAGGATCGTAGAAACCAGAATGGATTTAAAAAAATCCGCCAGCCACAGCCCGGGGGTCAATGTGTTAAATCCGTATTTCTTTTCTATCTTAAAATTTCGGTATAAGCTGAATGGTATGGAAATGATATTTTCAGCATATATCAGAAACAGAAAGAATGCCAGGCCGGAGACAACGAAGTGCCAGTTCATTGACATTACCCATGAATTATATAAATTCAGCAGACCACCGAATAAAAATACCAGCAGGACTATGTTGTTAAATATAGATGCCGCAAACGAGAACTTACTGTTTTCTATAGTGTAATCACACGTTCTTTTTAATAAATCCGTATCAATCCGACCCTCAAATTCAGGGGGGACCTCAGCACCGTATTTCTTCAGATGCCCGAGATTAAGCGCCTTTAGCCAATAGCCAAAAAGTACAATGCCAATGTATGAGAGAAAAAAAAGAAATAAATAGGTCTCCATTAGAGAATACAATACGTTATTTGACATGAAGAGCTAACCAGGTCAGGACATAAAATTCCTTAATTTTAATAATTTTCAGGTCTCTATAAATCTCTCTCTTCCTGCAATTGTGGCGCCCGGGTACATTAATAATACAGAATTTATTCAAGAATCTCTTCAATAATAGATTGATTTTCTGTTTTCCTGTTCATTCTACCTGATGAAATTTTGATGAATATCAGTGATGTAAAAAACGCAAGAAGTCCTCCAAAGGCGGCAAGAAGCTCGGAATCAACTCCATTAATATAAACAGGGAGGTAAGATTTTCCGATAAATGCTCCCGCGAATAACGCAAAAAGCGGCAAAACATATAAAAGCAGCGCCCCTTTTAAGTAAGTGGAAGGTTTCATTACAATCTTTACCTTCTGTCCAACCTTTGCTCTTGCTGCATTTATAGCTTCTATTTCAACGCCATTATATGTGATGTCACATGTCTCTTTTTCGCAGTGGTCGCAACAACCGCTTTTCTTTCCCATTATTACCCTGGCATTTACTCCATCAATACTCTTAACTACTCCAATTTCTTCCATGAGTGTCCTCACCTGTTTTTACATAATAGATCACCTGTCGTTTTGACAGGCTATTTTACATGAATTGAAGGAATCTTCATGTGCCTGATTCCGGAACAACAATATCGTTGACAATGATACAATACCGGTTGTTTCTCCGCAATGATCTTGACAAAAGTTATCCTGTTTGATATTCTAACAAATAGTTGAATAACTATTCAACTATAATAATCCGGAGATAAAGAATTCGAGATAATCGACACCCCGGGGATGTATTCGCTGCTGCCGATAACCGAAGAGGAGCGCTTTATTGCCTGAAGATGGAGAAGAAATTTATCGAGGAACATCTTCTAAAATGGATTCCCATATTTTGTGACAAAGTTATCACCTGGGCAGAACTGCCTTTTTACAGAGAGATGGCTAAATTGACTAAATTTTTCATAGAATTTGAAAATGAAGGAAAAGATAAATATCTTATGACTATAGTAAAAGCAAAAAATAAGTTTACATACCCCTCACCTCTCCCGCAGGGGAGAAGTGAATTATTTAATTTTATTTAATTCCTTAATACTATAAGACTAATCAGCGCCCACACCTTGGGCACAGCGAAAGCTGAATCAATTAAAATGTGCTGCCTGATCTACGTGTTCCTTATTTGCCGTGCGGAGGAGCTCAGGGTGTTTACTCCACGAACCACCGCGGACAATTCTGGAAGCGCCATTATCAGGCCCCTTCGGATTTTTGTAAGGACTTTGTTTGTAATAGTCCACGTTATACCAATCTGAAACCCACTCCCACTGATTTCCTGCCATATCCATTGCACCATATGGAGAAACACCAAGGGGAAAACTTCCCACAGGAGCGCTATACTCATAGCCGTCCAGCATACCGTCTGCTCCCTTGCCATAATTGGCTCGAATTTTCCCTCCGACATCAGGGTATACATTGCCCCACGGGAATATTCTTCCATCAGTGCCCCTTGCCGCCTTTTCCCACTCTGCCTCAGTGGGCAGCTGCTTCCCTGCCCATTGACAATAGGCGCCAGCATCATTCCAGCTCATTTGAGCCACAGGGTTGCTCCACTTATCCTCGATGCCGCTCCATTTTCCTTTATAATCTGAACCATTAGGATGTTGCCAGTTCATAGAGCCGTCTGTTTTTGTGACCCCGGTTATTTTATAAAACCCCGACCATATCCAGGCAAGCGCTGTCCTGCTTTTTTCTGCATCGGTTACATAGCCTGTCTCCTCAACAAACTTTTCAAACCGGGCATTCGTTACCTCATACTTGTCAATATAGTAGGCATCAAGGTAGACCTTATGCCGGGGCATCTCATCTTTATAAAAGTTCTCTCTGTCACATTGTGTCTCGGGATTGAATGCCTTTGTCTCCTCACACATCCTCATGGCATCATCCGCGTCTTTTTCCGTAGAACCCATGAGAAACTCTCCTGCCGGGATCAATACCATCTCTGCTCCGTCCTTGCCTGTGATAGTCCCCGGCAGGTCATCTGCGGAGCTGTCTATAATGCTAATATTTGCAAATGCCGCCAGCGTCACTAATACAATTACAACCCATATTTTCCTTCTCATTATTATTTTCCTCCTCCTGCTCTTTCTCTGCCCATGTTTAATTCCCCGATGCCTGCATGTTTATCTTGCCTTCCCGGGCTAATTTGCCCAGGATAAAAATAATACTCTCATGCTTCAGCCTGAACTGCCGGGCAATCTCGTCATAGTCGACCCTGTTTTTGTCTTTTAAAAACTCAAGCACTTCTTTTTCAATCTCGCTTAACCAATCGTCAAAGATACCCCTTAATTCCGGTGTAGAATAAGTTGCGAGTTCATAGGAATGGCTTATAGCCGAAATAACTTCCTTGCTCATCTC